>DASYKG010000033.1:0-128950 GCA_035995645.1 Solirubrobacteraceae bacterium | reverse complement strand
GTTCGTCGGGCCGGGCGAGGAGGTGTACGAAGGCATGATCATCGGCGAGAACTCGCGTGCGGAGGATCTCGACGTCAATCCGGTCAAGGAGAAGCACCTGACGAACATGCGCTCGTCGACGTCCGATGTGCTCGTGCGGCTGGATGCCCATCGCAAGCTGACGCTCGACGAGGCGCTGGAGTTCGTGCGCGAGGACGAGGCCGTCGAGGCGACGCCCGTCTCGGTGCGCATGCGCAAGGTCGAGCTGTCGCGCGTCCAGCGGGTCAAGGCGGCCAGGCAGCTGCGCAAGTGAGTGAGATCCGCCTGCGTGGTCTGGTCAAGACCTTTCGCGGGCCGCAGGGCCCGATCGAGGCTGTGCGCGGAGTGGACTTCGACATCTCCGCCGGCGAAACGGTCGCGTTGCTGGGCCCCAACGGCGCGGGCAAGTCGACGACGATCGACATGCTGCTGGGCCTGCTGGCGCCGGACGCGGGATCGGTTTCGGTGTTCGGGCGCTCTCCGTCGGAGGCCGTCGCCGCGGGCGCCGTGGGAGGCATGCTGCAGACGGGCTCGCTGATCCGCGACCTGTCGGTGCGCGAGCTCGTGGCGATGATGGCCTCGCTGTACCCGGCGCCGCTGGGGGTCGACGAGGTGCTCGAGCTGACTGGCGCAGGGGCGTTTGCCAGCCAACGCACGCAGAAGCTGTCGGACGGTCAGACCCAGCGGGTGCGCTCGGCGGTCGCGCTGGTGAGCGACCCGCAGCTGCTCGTGCTCGACGAGCCGACGGCGGCGATGGACGTCGAGGGGCGCCACTCCTTCTGGCGCACGATGCGCGCATTCGCGGCGCGCGGCAAGACGATCCTGTTCGCCACGCACTATTTGGAGGAGGCCGACATGTACGCCGATTGCGCAGTGCTGATGGCCCACGGTCGCCTGGTGGCCGACGGTCCCACGAACGAGATCAAGGCCAGGGTCGGCTCGCGCACGATCCGCGCGACGCTGCCTGGCGCCGACATCGACGCGCTCGCGCTTCTGCCCGGCGTGACGAGCGCCGAGCACCGCGGCGAGGCGGTCGCGCTGACGTGCGCGGACTCCGACGTGGCGGTCCGCGCGCTGCTGGTGAAGCACGCCGAGGCGCGCGACATCGAGATCGCGGCGGCCGGCCTTGAGGAGGCCTTCCTCGCACTCACCGGCGACGATGCCGAGGCGACTTCGGCCGCAGCCACCGCGGCGGGGAGGACGGCATGACCGGCGCGGCGCGGTTTCCGCTGACGTACATCCGCTACGAGCTGCTGCGCAGCTTCCGCAACCGCCGCTTCTTCCTGCTCTCGCTGGGCTTTCCGCTGGTCCTGTACTTCGTGATCGCCGGACCCAACCGCAACGTGCACGACTTCGCCGGCAGCGGCGTGAGCGCGCCGCTGTACTTCATGGCCGGACTGGCTTCGTTCGGGACGATGAGCGCGATGCTCTCGTGCGGCGCGCGCATCGCCACCGAGCGGTCGGTCGGCTGGAACCGTCAGTTGCGCATCAGCCCGCTGTCGCCGCGCGCGTACTTTCGCGCGAAGGTGATCACGGCCTACGCGATGGCGCTCGTGAGCATCCTCGCGCTGTACATCGCAGGAGCCTCGCTCGGCGTCAGCATGCCCGCGCGCGACTGGCTGGCGATGACCGGCCTGATCCTCGTTGGGCTGATCCCGTTCGTCGCGCTGGGCATCACGCTCGGGCACCTCTTGACGCCGGATTCGATCGGCCCGGCGATGGGCGGCGGCGTGTCGCTGCTGGCGCTGCTCGGCGGCACCTGGTTCCCGCTCGGCTCGCATGGCTTCCTGCACGACGTCGCGCAGTACCTGCCCTCCTACTGGCTCGTGCAGGCCGGGCACGTGGCGCTCGGTGGGCATCCGTGGACCGGCAGGGCATGGCTGGTGATCGCCGCGTGGACGGCCATCCTCAGCGCCCTGGCAGTGCGTGCCTACCGCCGCGACACGGGACGGGTGTAGGCATTAGGGTACGGCCGATGAATTCACCGACGAGAGCCCTCACGAGCATGTTGCTGGCCGTTTGCGTGGCGTTTTCGCTGCTCGCACCCGCCGCGATCGCCGCCGAAGCTCCGATCACCTACAAACACGAGAGCGAAGGCGAATTCGCCAAGCAGCTCGCCGCCAAGCAGATCCGCAGCGCAATCGTCAACAAGCGCCTGCGCACGTTGCGCCTGACGCTGAAGGACGGCACGCACGTGCTCGCGAAATACCCAAAGCACCAGGAGCCACAGACGGTCGCGGCGCTCAAAGCGCATGGCGCGACGGTCAGCGTGCTCGGCAAAGCGGGCGCCGAAAAAGAAGCGAAAGCGAAAAAACCGACGCACCACAAACTTCGCTACATCGTCGGCGCAGTGGTGATCGCCGTGATCGTGATCGTCGGCGCCGTGCTGCTGGTCAATCGCCGCCGCCAGCGCGACTGAGCCTCAGCAGATCGGCCGGCGCCGCTCGCGCTTTGCTCGCGTCGAAGGGTCGTGCTCGAGCGTGTGGATGGCGGCGCGCACGTCGTGCGCGAGGATGTCGGCCATGTCGCGTGAGAAGTTCTCCTTGACGACGAGCCGCAGCACGGTGATGTGCTCGGCGTTGGCCGGCAGCGTGTAGGCGGGGACGATCCAGCCGCGCTCTCGCAGTCGGCGCGAGAGCAGCGTCAGGTCGAGCTTCTCGGCGTCCTCGGCGCGCGCGACGACGATCGGGAACTGCGAGGCGTCGTTGAGCAGCGTCAATCCGTCGATGTCGCCGAGTTTGCCGGCCAGCGCCCGCGCGTTGGCGAGCACGCTGGAGACGATCGCCCGGTAGCCCTCGCGTCCGAGGCGCAGGAAGTTGAAGTACTGCAGGATCACCGAGTTCGACGGCCGCGAGAAGTTCAGCGAGTAGTTGGGCATGTCGCCGCCGAGGTAGTTGATGTGGAACACGAGCTCCTCGGGAAGGTCCTGCTCTTCGCGAAAGACGACCGTTCCCATGCCGGGGTAGACCAGACCGAACTTGTGGTTGGACACGTTGATCGAGCGCACGCGCTCCAGGCGAAAATCCCACTCCAGCTCCGGTTCGCAGAAGGCGGTCAGAAAGCCGCCGGTGGCGGCGTCGACGTGCAGCGGGATCCGCCAGCCCTTCTCTGACTCCACGCGCTCCAGCAGCGCGTCGATCGAGGCCAGGTCGTCCATCTGCCCGGTGAAGGTCGTACCGAGCACGCCGGCGACGCCGATCGTGCGCTCGTCGAGCAGCGGCTCCACGTCGACGCCGGCGATCGTGTAGCGGTCCTCCTGCATCGCCACCACTCGCGGCTGCACCTCGAAGTAGCGGGCGAACTTCTCCCAGCAGGTGTGCACGTCGGCGCCCACCACCATGTTCGGGCTGTCCGTGGGCTTGCCTTCGGCCTCGCGCCGGCGCTGCCAGGAGCGCTTGTGCGCGAGCATCGCCAGCATGATCGCCTCGGAGGAGCCGATCGTCGCGGTGCCCGTCGGCTGCGCCCCGGCGGGTGCGTGAAACAGCCGGCCGATCATCGACACGACGCGCCGGTGGATCACCTCGGTCTGGGGGTACTCGTCCTGATCGATCATGTTCTTGGGGAGCGTCTCGACGGCAAGCCGGTCAGCCTGCGGCTCCATCCAACTGGTGACGAAGGAGGCGAGGTTCAGCGTGGGGTTGCCGTCGAGGTTGAGCTCGTCGTGCACGAGCTGGTAGGCGGCCTCGGCGCTCATGCCCTCGGCGGGCAAGCGGTACTTTGGGATGTCGTGCGAGAACCAGCGGGCTGCGTAGGTGGGGGAGACGAGGTCGTTGGAGTCGAGGTCGAGCTTGGGCATTCGATGCCTCCTGCGGGTGGATGGGCCGTTCGCGGGCGGCGCGCTCGGCGACGACTTCGCAGTATCGCGGGATGCGACATGCCAGCGGACCGGTGCGCGGCGTGATGCGTGTTCGGTTTCGAGAACTGCGATAGCAATCGTATATATAAAAGTTAATACTATGGCTATCGCTGCGCGTAAGTCCTAACAACAGTGTGCACGCCGTGTAGCTACCATCGCTATCCGCGCAAAGACAAGAACAAGACTCAGTCTTGCTATGGTCGCGCGATGGGCGAGCCGGCGATTGCGTTGGACGACGCCGCCGTGCGCATCGGCCGGCGGACGATCTGGAGCGGGGTGTCGATGCGCGTCGAGAGGGGCGAGTTCGTCGCGCTGCTCGGAGCCAACGGCTCAGGCAAGTCGACGCTGTTGAAGGTGCTGCTCGGCGCGCTGGCGCCGGCGGCCGGCCGCGTCAGCGTGCTCGGGCGCCCACCGGGGGCCAGCAGCACGGCGATCGGCTACCTGCCCCAGCGGCGCTCGTTCGCGCAGGAGACGCGCCTGCGCGGCAGCGACATCGTGCGACTGGGCTTCGACGGCGAGCGCTGGGGCCTGCCGCTGCCGTTCTCCTGGGGGCGGGCGGCGACCCGCGCACGCGAGGCGCACCGGCGCGTGGCGGAGGTCGTCGAGCTGGCCGGCGCGACGGCCTATGCCGATCGGCCGATCGGCGAGCTGTCTGGCGGTGAGCAGCAGCGCCTGCTGATCGCCCAGGCGCTCGTGCGCCGCCCGGAGCTGCTGCTGCTGGACGAGCCGCTGGACAGCCTCGACCTGGCCAACCAGGGCTCGGTCGCGGCGCTGGTCGGCAAGATCTGTCGCAGCGAGGGCGTGGCAGCGCTGCTCGTGGCTCACGACGTCAACCCGCTGCTCGCCTACCTGGACAAGGTCGTCTATCTCGCCGCTGGCCATGCCGTGGAGGGGCCGGTGCACGAGGTCGTGACGACCGCCACGCTGACGCGCCTTTACGGAGCGCCGGTGGAGGTGCTGCGCGCCTCCGACGGCCGTCTGGTGGTCGTCGGCCAGCCTGAGCCGCCGGCCCATCACCACGATCGTCACGAGCACGGCCATCTGCACGACGGCGGCCCGCACCGCGCGCATGCCGGCTGACGCCGCCCATCCGACGCTGAGCTGGAACGTCGCGCACGACGTCTCGCAGGTTCTGGAATACCACTTCATGCTCAACGCGCTGATCGCGGGCAGCGTCGCCGCGGTGATGGCCGGGCTGGTCGGTTGGCTGATGGTGCTGCGCCGCGAGGCGTTCGCCGGTCACACGCTCTCGATGATGGCCTTTCCCGGCGCGTCGGCGGCGGCGCTCGCGGGCGTGCCGGCGGCGTGGGGCTACTTCCTCTTCTGCGCCGCCGGTGCCGCGGCGATCGGCTGGCGCTCGGGTCGCGGGCGCGCGGGCGCCTGGGGTGAGCAGTCGGCGAGCATCGGCAGCGTGCAGGCGCTCGCGCTCGCGCTGGGCTTTTTGTTCGTGAGCCTGTACGGCGGCGTGCTCGGCGATCTGGAGAGCCTGCTGTTCGGCGATCTGCTCGGCGTCAGCGACGGCGAGGTGCTGCTGCTCGTCGCGGTTGCCGCCGGGACGCTCGTCGCGCTTGGCGTGCTCGGACGCCCGCTGCTGTTCGCATCCGTCGACGCAGACGTCGCCGCGGCGCGCGGCGTGCCCGTTCGCGCGCTCTCGCTGGCCTTTCTGCTGCTGCTCGGCCTGGCGGTCGCGGCGACGAGCCAGATCACGGGCGTGCTGCTCGTGTTCGCGCTGCTCGTGGCGCCGGCGGCGAGCGCTCAGGCGCTGACGACGCGCCCGCTGGCGAGCCTCGTGCTGACCGTCGCGCTCGGGCTGCTCGTCGTGTGGCTCGGCCTGGGGCTCGCGTACTTCTCGATCTACCCCGCAGGCTTCTTCCTCGCGACGGTGGCGTTTGCGATCTACGTGCTCGCGCGATTGCTCTCGTTCGCCGCGCGACGCATCCGCGCTGAACGCACGCCGGCGCAGGCGCCGGCGCAGCCGGCCGGGGTGATCGCCTGATGCTCTCGCAGGAATTCATGCGCAACGCTCTGCTCGCCGGGACGTTCGTCGCGCTGGCGTGCGGGGTGAGCGGGTGGTTCGTCGTGCTGCGCGGGCAGGTGTTCGCCGGCGATGCGCTCAGCCACGTCGCCTTCCCGGGCGCCCTCGCGGCGGCGGCCGCGGGAATCGACCAGCGAATCGGGCTGTTCGTCGCGACGGTCGCCGTCGGAGCAGGAATCGGGGCGCTCGGGCGCGGCGTGCTCGCGCGCGACCGGGCGGCGCCGACCGGCCCGTCGGCGGCTGACGACACGGCGATCGGCATCGTCTTCACGTTCGTCCTCGGCCTCGGCGTGTTCTTCCTCGCGCGCGTGAGCACGAGCTCGGCGGGAAGCTCTGGCATCGTCGGCGCGCACACGCTGTTCGGCTCGATCTTCGGGTTGACCGGCGGCGAAGCGCGCCAGGCGGCGGCGATCGCGCTCGGCGCCACGGCGCTGACGGTCGCGATCGGGCGCCCGCTGCTGTTCGCGTCGGTCGCCCCCGAGGTGGCCGCCGCGCGTGGCGTGCCCACGCGGCTGTTGGGGATCGGCTTCGTCGCGCTGCTGGGCGTCGTCGCCGCGGAGGCCACGCAGGTCGTGGGGGCGCTGCTGCTGCTCGGCCTGCTCGCCGCGCCGGCGGCGGCGGCGCACCGGCTCGCCCGCTCGCCGTTTTTGGCGATCGCACTTGCCGGCGGGCTGGCGGTGGCGGCGATGTGGGGCGGGCTGGCGCTGGCCTACGCGATTCCCTCGCTGCCGCCGTCGACGGCGGTCGTGACGATCGCCGTCGGCATGTACTACGCCTCGACGGCGCTCGCCTGAGCGCGTCCGGGCACGCTGGCCGGACGCGAGGCGCGTTCGGCGACGGGCGCTGGGCGGCCCCACAGGTAGGCGCTGACGCAGCCAAGGGCGAAGACGGCGACGACCAGCAGGACTGGGCCGGAGTCCTCGCTGAGCGCGCCGACGACGCCCGCGGCCAGCCCGCCGGCGAGCGCGGCCAGCCACGCGGGGTCGTCGCCGACTGGAGTGAGCAGTCGCCCGCGCAGGCGCACGCCCACGGCCGCGTAGAGCAGGGCGAGCGCCGTGGCCGCGGGCATTGCGTGATTCTTCAGCTCGTTCCACGCGGCGCCGTAGCGGCGCACGATCACGTCGCGCAGATCGCCGGCCGATCGCGCGTGCAGGATGCTGCCGGTGTAGTGGCCGGACCCGTGCGCGGTCACGAGGTCAAGCGCGGCGAGCGCCACGAGCCCGACGAGCGGGCTGGCGAGCGCGAGCAGTGCGCGCCGGCGTGAGATCCTGCCGGGCAGCAGCATCACCGCCGCGACGGCGAAGCCGGCGCTGACGAGGATCACGCCGCCAACGCCCGCGCCGATCCTCGCGGCTCCCTCGAGCGCGGCGAGCACGATGCCGGCAAGCGCGACCGTCAGCGCGGAGCGCCGCGAGCGCACGGCGGGGAACAGCGCGGCGGCGACGGCCGCGAGCACGAGCACCGCCAAGCCTGACTTCAGCTCGTTGCCAAAGCCGTAGAAGCGCGCGCCGAGAATCGGGTTGGGGCCGAGCAGCGAGCGCACGAGCAGCTGCGTGCCGGCGAGCGCGTCGGCCACGAGCGCGACGACGCCGACGATCGCCGGCGCCAGCGGCGCGCGCGGCCAGCTCACGAGCGCGTCGGTCAGCGCAGCGAGCAGCAGGCAGGCGAGAGCGAGCGTCGCGTACTCGGCCGCCGCGCTGGGCTGCAACGCGGCGCCGATCAGCACGCCGACCGGCGTCCACAGCACGGCCAGCGCGCCGACGCGCAGCGCCCAGCTGCGGGCGCTCTGGGCGCGCGCACGCGGCAGCAGCGTCGAGCCGAGCAGCAACAGCGCCCACGCACCCAGCAGGCAGCCGAGCGCGGTCAGGCGCCGGCCGCCGACGACGCGCAGGCGTGCGTTCAGCGAGCGCAGCGCGGAGGATTCCAGTCTTCCGTCGGTTTCCAGCGGCTTGCCGCGCATGTCCGCGGGCACCGGCCGCACGCCCAGGCGCCGGAGGATCGTCGGCGCGATGTCGACCGCCGCGAGCAACCCGCGCTGATTGGTCGTCTGCGATGTCAGCTCGCGCCCGCCGCCTCCCGACAGGCCGCCCGCCGCCGCCCACAGCAGTTCGTGCCCCGAACGCCCGTCCTTGCGCTGGACGACGATCAGCAGGTCGCCGGGCCGGCGCTCAGCGCTCAGCGCGTGCGCGTCGGCGAGCCCGGCGGCGCCGGCGGGCAGGTCGCAGACGACCAGGCGCCGGCTGCTCTGCAGTGCGGCGATGCGCGCCAGCAGCGTCGGCGGACTGCCGAGCGACACCGCCGCCACATGTCCCCGAGGATCGGCTGCGGCGATCGCGTCGAGGTGCCCCTCCGTGGCGACCGCGGCGTAGGCAGCGCCCCCGGGAACCTGCGCGCCGAGCAGCCCGGGACGCAGCAGCTGCGGTGCGTCTTTGGCGCGTCTGAGCGCAGCCGGCCAGCCGGCGATCGCGGCACCCGATCCGCGCGGCTGCAGCGACAGCGGCGGCGGGCCGGTCGGGCTGTAGGCCGAGGAGGAGATGCGCGTCCCCTGGCCAATGTCCAGCAGCAGCTGTGCGCGCGTGTAGGAGCCCTGCGTGGCCGACATCAGCCCGACCGAGAGCCCGTCGATGGCGCTCAGCTGACGCTCATCGGCGGCCACGAACGCCAGCACGACCGAGCCACCGGAGGGCGGCGGCTGCAGGCGCGGCACGCTCGGGTTGTCGATCGCCGCGCGCGGCGGCTTCGCTGCACCGATCGCCGCCGCGTTGCCGGGCAGCGCGAGCAGCTGCGCGGCAAGGCAGAGGAGGGGGAGGCAGACGAGCCCGCCCCGGCCGAGTGGGCTCAGCCCTCGGCCCCCTCTGTCGCCACCTCGGGCCTCGCGCCCCGCCGCGCGCCGCCGGGCGAGCTGGGCGTCGAGTCGCCGGGCTGGGCGGGCAGCACGGTCCCCTCGATGTTCAGCCGTGGCAGCACGCGGTCAAGCCACCCCGGAAGCGCCCACGTGCGCGGACCGATCAGGTGCAGGACGGCGGGCAGGAGCAGGCAGCGCACGACGAGCGCGTCGAGGAACACGGCGCTTGCGAGGCTCAGGCCGAACTCCTTGATCACGCGGTCTTCGCCGAGCATGAACGAGAGGAACACGCAGACCATGATCGCCGCGGCGGCCGTGACGACGCGACCGGTCAGCGCGAGCCCTTCGGCGACCGCGCGCGAGTTCTCACGCGTGTGCGCCCAGCGCTCGTGGATGCGCGAGACGAGGAACACCTCGTAGTCCATAGACAGCCCGAAGACGATCGCGAACAGCATCACCGGGATGAACGACTCGATCGGGCCTTTCTGCACCCCGATCAGACTTCCCAGCCAGCCCCACTGGAAGATCGCGACGATCACGCCGAGCGACGCGCCGATGCTCAGCAGGTTCATCACGGCGGCCTGAAGCGGGATGACGAGCGAACGGAAGACGATCATCAGCAGCAGCGCCGAGAGCAGCACGACGACGCCGATGAACAGCGGCAGCTTCTGACCGAGCGTCTTTGCGAAGTCGACCGAGCCGGCCGTCACGCCGCCGACGTAGACCTTCAGGCCGGTCTGCGCGGCGACCGGCGGCACGACCTTGCCGCGCAGGCGTTCGACGAGCTGCGTCGTGGCGTAGGCCTGGGGGGAGGAGCGCGGGTAGACGGTGATCGTGGCGACGTCGCCGGCCGGGTTGATCCTGGCGGGAGCCACCGACGCGACGCCGGGCGTGGCCGCGACCGCCGAGCGCAGCCGCGTCACGCCGGCCGTCTGGTGTGCCGTGGGCGTCTTCACGGCGATCAGCAGGGGACCGTTGAAGCCTTCGCCGAAGCCCTGCGCGAGCAGCGTGTAGGCGCGGTGGGTGGTCTGGTTGGAGGGGTCGTTGGAGGCGTCGCTGGAGCCGAGGCGCAGCGCCGTGGCGGGTGCTGCGATGAGCAGCATGACCAGCGCGGAGATTGCGGCGATCGTGCGCGGGCGGCGCTCGACGAACATGCTCCAGCGCAGCCACGTGCTGCCGCCGGAGGGGGCCGGGCTGCCAGTTGCGCCAGCCGCTGCGGGCTGCGTCCCGATTGTGGCGCTCGGGCTCGTGCCGTCCGCAGCATGCGCTGCGTTCGCGGCGCGAGCCGCCCGGCGGCGGGCGCGTCGACCCGGTCGTGCCAGGCGCGCACCGGTCAGCGTGAGCAGCGCGGGCAGCAGCGTGAGCGAGGCGAGCATCACCAGCAGCACGCCGATCGACGCCGAGATCGCGACGCCGTAGAGGAAGTCGACGCCGAGCAGCATCATGCCGAGCAGCGCGATGACGACTGTGCAGCCGGCGAACAGCACGGCGCGACCGGCGGTGTCCATCGACTGGATCACCGACTCGCGCGCGTCGCCGAACGTCGGTCCCGGCGTCGCATAGGCCTCGCGAAAGCGCGTGAGGATGAACAGGGCGTAGTCGATGCCGACGCCGAGCCCGATCATCGCGGCGAGCTCGGAGGAGAAGTTCGGCGTGTTGACCACGTGCGTGAACAGCGCGATCGCACCGAGGCCGGTGCCGAGCCCGAACAGCGCGGTGACGATCGGCAGGCCCATCGCGATCAGCGAGCCGAACGTCAGCAGCAGCACGATGATCGCCGCGAGCAGGCCGACGGCTGTGGAGACGCCAAAGCCGGCCTGTTGGGTGGCCTCGATCGCCTGGCCGCCGAGCTCGACCTGCAGTCCCGGTTGGCCGGCGGCGCGGGCGACGTCGACCACGCGTTTGGCGGCTTCTTTGGGCAGGTTGTTGGCTTTTTCGTCGAACACGACGGTGGCGAACGCGATGCGGCCGTTGGCGGAGATCGACTTGCCCGAAGCTGCGCCGCCGTAGGGGCTCACCACGCTCGCGACGTGCGGGAGCTTGGCGACGCGGGCGAACATCGCGCTCATGCGCGACTTGACCGCCGCGTCGAGCACCGAGCCGGACGTCACCTTGTAGACGATCGTGTCGCGGTCGCCGGCTTGTGCCGGGAAGCTGCGCTGCAGCAGGTCCGACGCGCGCTGCGCGTCGGAGTTGGGCAGCGTGAAGTTGTTGGAGTAGGAGGTGCCGGCGGACTGCGCGAGGGCGTTCACGGCCACGAGCAGGACGACCCAGCCGAGCAGGACGTACTTGCGATGAGTTGTCGACCAGCGAGCGAGCTTGAGCATGACGGAGTCCTCCGGGAACGCTTGGCCTGGGGAGGGCCGAGGGACTGGGGCAAGGGTAGCCGTCGAGGGGACGACGAGGATCCCGATCGACTCTAGCGCGAGAGCCGCCGCGGGCAATGGGGGATGCCCCCTAAGGCGTCGCCGGCCGATCGAGCGAGGCCGGTGAGGTCAGTTGACGCTCGGGTCCAGTGGCATGCGCGCCACGAGCGCGTAGCTTCCGCCCTTGCGTGTCAGCACTTGGCTCCACAGCCGCTCTGGAGCCTCGGTGAAGACGTCGTCGGGCAGGGCCGGCTGGGCGATCCAATCGCCCTCGGCGATCTCCTCCTCCAGCTGGCCCTCGCCCCAGCCGGCGAAGCCGGCGAACACGCGCGAGCGCTCGGTGGCGCGCGACAGCTCGTCGATCTCGGCCTCGGGCGTGGGAAAGCCGATTCGCCCGAGCACCAACAGCCCGGCGAGCGTGGGGTCGAGGAACTCCGCCAGGAACACGATCGAGCTGGGTTGCACCGGTCCGCCGACGTACACCGGCTCGCTGTCGTCGATCGCCTGCTCCAGCTGCGGGGCGGCCTCGCCGACGGTCACCTCGGCGGGGCGGTTGAGCACGACGCCCATCGCGCCGTCTGAGCTGTGCACGCCGATCAGCACGACGGTGCGCTCGAAGTTCGGGTCGCGCAACGACGGCGACGCGAGCAGCAGCTGACCGGCCAGCGATTCGTCCATCGTCGATTGAGGCTAGCGTGCAGCAGATGAGCGAACAGCGTGAGTTCGACGCGATCGTGGTCGGCGCCGGACCCGCCGGCGAGGTGTGCGCCGGTCGGCTCGCCCAAGCGGACCTGTCGGTCGCGCTGGTCGAGCGTGAGCTGATCGGCGGCGAATGCTCCTACTACGCGTGCATGCCTTCCAAGGCGCTGCTGCGCCCGGCCCAAGCGCTTGCGGAGGCGCGTCGCGTGCCCGGCGCCGCCGAGGCAACCACGGGAACGCTCGACGTGCAGGCGGTGCTGGCGCGGCGCGACGAGATCGTCCACGACCTCGACGACGGCGCGCAGCTGCCGTGGCTGCGAGATCGCGGGATCGCGCTGTTTCGTGGCCACGGGTCGCTGGAGGGGGAGCGGCGCGTGCGCGTCGCAGACCAGCTGCTGTCCGCGCGCCGGGCGGTCGTGCTCGCCCCCGGCAGCGCCGCGGCGATGCCGCCGATTCCCGGCCTGCGCGAGGCGCGGCCATGGACCAACCGCGAGGCGACGACGGCCAAGGCGGTCCCCGACTCGCTGCTCGTGCTTGGCGGCGGGGTCGTGGCGGTCGAGCTGGCGCAGGCCTATGCATCACTCGGCGCGCGTGTGACGATCGTCGAGGCGCTGGACCGGCTGATCTCACGCGAGGAGGAGCCAGCTTCCGAGCTCGTGCGCGAATCGCTGCAGGACTGCGGCGTCGAGGTCGTGCTCGGCGTGAAGGCCACCGCGGCGCAGCGCGATGGCGGCTCGTCGGGGCGCGGTCCGGTGACGCTCGTGCTGGCGGACGGACGCTCGCTGAGCGCCGAGCAACTGCTCGTGGCGGTCGGGCGCGAGCCACGGACGGGCTCGCTCGGGCTGGACTCTCTCGGCATGCCCGACGGAGGCTTCGTCGAGGTCGACGACACCCTGCGCGCGCCAGGGCACGAGTGGCTGTACGTGATCGGGGATGCCAACGGCAGGGTGCTGCTCACGCACATGGGCAAGTACCAGGCGCGATTGGCGGCCGATCACATCCTCGGGAGATCCGTGTCGCTGCGCTCGGACGGCCCGCTGTCGCCGCGCGTGATCTTCACCGAGCCGCAAGTCGCCGCCGTCGGGCACACGCTCGCCAGCGCACGATCGGCGGGCATGAGCGTGCGCGCGGTCGACCAGTCGATCGACGCGGTCGCCGGCGCCAGCTTCGTCGGCCGCGGCGCACCGGGGATGGCGCGCATCGTCGTCGACGAGAATCGCGGGGTGCTCGTCGGCGCGACGTTCGCGGGGGCGGAGGTCGCCGAGTGGCTTCACGCCGCCACGATCGCCGTGATCGGCGAGGTGCCGCTGCAGCGGCTGGCACATGCCGTCCCCTGCTTTCCGACGCGCAGCGAGGTGTGGCTGAGGCTGATCGAAGGCGCCATCGGCTAGGTTTTGCCGCTGCCGTCGCACGACAGCGAGAGAGGACCCAGTGCAAGCGGATGAGCTCGAGAGCCGCATCGCGGCGTTTCCGGGCTGGTACTACAGGTTCGAGTTCGACAACGGCGTGACCACGCCGGTGCCCGATCCGGGCACCGTCAATCGCCATCGCCAGCGGCGCGCTTACTTCTTCCAGCCGCTGCTCGAGCTCACCGGTGGTTCGCTGAGCGGCCGTCGCGTGCTCGACCTCGGCTGCAACGCGGGCTTCTGGTCGCTGCAGGCGCTGGACGCGGGCGCGGAGCATGTGCTTGGCGTGGACGCCATGCAGATGCACGTCGATCAGGCCAACCTGGTGTTCGAGGCCAAGGGAATCGACCCCGCTCGCTATCGCTTCCAGACGGGCAACGTCTTCGAGCATGCGCTCGGCGAGCGCTTCGACGTGGTGCTCTGCCTGGGGCTGCTCGACCACGTGGCAAAGCCGGTCGAGCTGTTCGAGCTGATGGCTGCGACGGGCGCCGAGGTGATCGTCATCGACACGGAAGTCTCACGTTCGCGCACGAGCGTGTTCGAGGTCGACACCCTGTATGACCCGCAGAAGGTCGTCGACCACCGCCTCGTGCTGATTCCCTCGCGCGATGCCGTGACTGAGCTGGCAGCGCAGTTCGGCTTCGACACGATGGCGCTGGCGCAGAACATGACCGACTACACGGGGATGAGCGACTATCGCCGCCAGCGGCGGCTGGCGTTCATCTGCTCGAAAGACGCTTCGTTGAGCGACTTGCCCGCGGAGCCCAGGCCGGCCCTGCCCTGGTGGGTCACCGCCCTGCGCGCGGGGCGCGCCGCGGCCCGGCGCGGGAGCTGAGCGGGGAAGAGCGCCGTGCACGACCGGTTCGCCGGCCGCGCCGGGCGGCCGTGCCGGGAAGGAACGTGCGAGACCTTGCGAGGACTACCTCAGCACGCTTCCATCCTCCCGAAACAGGCTGACGTCGCCCCCGGTTGACTGCGCCCTGCCGATCTGTCTCAAGCTCGCGCCATTTTCCCGTCCCAAGCGCAGCCTAGGGTCGCAGGAGGGATGGCGGGCTAAACGAGGCCAACACCCGGCCGTCGCGGTTTTACTAACCGCGACGGGTCGCCCAGCGCTTGCGCGCCGGCCTTCCCGTTGCTCGGCGCGCGCTCGAGAGGCGTCTCCTCCCCGCGCACGTCAGCACTCTGTCTGGCTGCCTTCATCTACTGACCCCACTCCTCCATCACTTCCGCCGCACTCCCGTGCAGCCTTATATAAACGGCGACGCCCACGCTATTGCATCCCGGCAACCTTTGCAACGACCAATCGTCGCGCGCACCGTAAAAGCTGCGCCGCAGCGCGCGAAATGAGCCCTGCCTGAAAGGAAACTCAGGGCGTCCGGATTGTGATTGCGCGCGTGTTCTCGCAGGCCGGGCCGGCGACACCCAAGTGAGACGGGCGCCGAAAATAAACGGATCTAGGTCGTTTCGGTAAAGAGCCAGCGAGCGAGTCGCGGGCGAGGTTCCCGCGGCGCTCGGGCGGCGCCCGGCGGCGAGCCGCGAGGATGAGCGAGCCGGGGCACGGTGGCCACGCACAAGACGGCACGAGGAACAGGCCACGGTCGGCATAGAAGTGATCGTTGCGCTCGAGGAGCGCCCTGATAAGTCACGATATACAAGCTTTCGCGCGGCCGGACCCCGTGCCGGTTAGTAAAACCGCGCCGCACGGCTCCAGCTCTCGCCCTCGCGCCCGCCGGGGCCGCGGCAACCAGCCTCGACCGACGGCGCGCACGCAGGCTGGTGGCCGCAGCCGAAGCAGTCCGCAGGTTTCCCTTCGACGGCCTGGGCCGGGATGGATGGGGACCCAATCAGTCCACCGGTCGCGTGGCGATAGCGCGCGAGGCGATCGAAGACCACCAGCAAGGAAGCGACGCCTGCCAGCTGGAAGCCTTCGAGCAGGCGCTGGCGCTAGCGACCGAGCGAGCGAGCCTCGCGTTCTACGCGCAGGAGGGCTGGCTCGACGCCCTCCGCGCTGGTCTGGTGGCGCTGCTCGAGTTCTTCGCCGAGGAGCCCGAGTTGGCGAAGTTCCTCGTCGTTCACTCGGCCCAGGCGTCAGGCCCGGTGCTCGAGCGCCGCCGCGAGGTCATCGAGAGAGTCGCGCAGCTACTCGACGACGACCGCGCGCCGGCGCGGTCCTATCCGCCGCCGCTGACGGCACATGCCGTGGCGAGCGGTCTGCTTGGCGTACTGAGCGATCGGCTTTCGCGGGCGGACAGCACGCCAGTTGTCGAGCTCGCCGGGCAGCTGATGAGCTTCACAGTCCTGCCTTTCCTCGGCGTCAGCGCCGCGCGCAGAGAGCTCGCGGCCGCGAGCGCCGCCGCTGACAGCCCGGACGGCACCGCCGACCTGGAGATCCTCAAGGCTCCCGGGGGCCGCCTTAGCTCCCGCGCCCTCTCGGCGCTGAACGTGATCGCTGCCGAGGATGGGCTCAACAGCAAGGAGGTGTCTTTGCGTACAGGCGTGCGCGACGACGCTCAGTCCTCGAGGCTCTTGGCGCGTCTGGAGCGCCTCGGGCTGATCGCGAACGCGCGCGAGCACCACGGTCGCGCGAACCGCAAGGCCTGGAGCCTCACGGCCGCGGGCCTGAACGTCCACGACGCGCTCCGGCGCGAGGCGAACGCCCCGCTCCCGGCCTCCGCCTTCGATCTGCCGAAGCAGTACGTGGGCCGCGTCGACGATCGCGCAATCCTGATGCTGCGGGCGATTGCCGACCAGCCGTGGCTCAGAAGCACGGAGGTGGCTGAGCGCGCGGGCGTGCAGGACGACACCCATGCCAAGACGCTGCTCGAGAGTCTCGTGGACCTCGGCCTCGCGGCTAGCGAGCGCGAGGCCCGCAGGCGCGGCACCCCGAACGTTTGGCGGCTCACCCCCGCGGGCGAGCAACTCGACCGCGCCATCGTCCCCGAGACTCCGCCACCCGCCCGCAGCCTCGCCCTGGATCTGATGCACGACTCCGGCGGGCGCCTGAGCGATACCGCCGGATCAGTATTGAGAGTGATCGGCGCAGAGCCCGCCCTCAGCAACAACGACATCGCCGGCCGCGTCGGTGTAACCGACGAAAACTCCATGTCACAACTGCTCTCCCGGCTAGCCAAGCGTGACCTGGTAGAGAACCTTCGCAGACGCGGCAAGTTCAACGTCTGGCACCTCACTCCGGCGGGGGAGAAGATTGAGCGAGCCATCTGGGAAGAGACACCGCCGGCGCTCCAGCGTCAGCACGCTCTCCATCTCCTCCGTGATCGCGGCGGTCGTATGAACCATCGCGTCGTCTCGGTATTGCGAGTCATCGGCGCGGAGCCGGAGCTCAGCAACAACGAGATCGCCCAGCGCGTCGGCATCGAAGCTAAGGGCCACGCGTCCATCCTTCTCGCGCGTCTGGCTCGCTTCGGCCTGATCGAGAACCTCGTGATCGAGCCGCTTCCGTTCGAAGCGAATGCCTGGCGGCTCACACCCTCGGGCATCGAGCTCGCGACGGCGATTCGCGACGATACTCGGAGGGTGAACTAACTGATGCCTTCTTCACCCGGTCGCGCAAGCCGTCCAAACGTGGCGATGTCTTCTGTCATTGCCATCTGCCGGGCAGGATCCCACCCGCATAGCCGTCTTGCTAAGAGTGTGTTTCATTCTGACTTCTCGGCCTCCGTCCCCACCTCAACCAAGGAGTCCAGGTGAGCCCCATGGAGCACTACGTACCGACAGGCGGACGTGAAGCCTCCGGCGGCGTCTACAGACGCGTACAGCTCAGGATCGCGGGAGCACTCGCTGTTGCGCTCGTCGCATCCTCGCTCCTCGGCACGGCTGCTGAGGCGAGCCAGCCGGAAGTGCCGAGCCTCGCGGTTGCTGGAGTAACCTCCAGCGGAGCGACACTTCTTGGCACGCTCAATCCGGGAGCAGTCGAACACAGGGAAAGCGGTACCTACCAATTTGTGTATAGGCCGACGAGCACTGGCGAATGCAAAGGCTCTGAAGAAGCCGTGGCGCCGATCACTCCGGGCTTCTCTGGCGGAATCGAACACGAAGAACTCTTCCCCGAAGCGATCGGTGGGCTCTCGGCCGGCACGAAATATGCGGTGTGCCTGGTCGCGACCGAAGCAGGCAAGAGCGAACCCGCCGTGAGCGCGCCCGCAACGTTCAAGACGCGCGTGCCACCGGAAACACCCGAAACCGAGGCAGCGACAAATCTGACCGCCACGTCAGCCCAGCTCAACGCTGTTCTCAATCCTGGAGCGGCCGCCGAACCTGGTGAGAGGTACAACTTCTTCATCAACGAGGAAGCTGAACAGTGTCAAGGCCCCAATCAGCACCAAGTTCCGGTAACCGCGCCGTTCGCGGCGGGAGCACAGGGTGAAAAAGTATTTGCTAGCGCGACGGAACTACTTCCGAGGACCAGTTACGCGTATTGTGTGATGGTGGAAAGTGAAGACGGGGAAAAGGCGATCGGGCAGCCGATCACGTTCGAAACGCCGCTCGGAGCGCCGACGGTGGGGGCCTTGGTCGTCGGCGGGCTGCACAGCACCGGTGCGACTGTTTCGGGCACACTGTTCACCGGAGGAGCGCCTACGACGGTAGAAGTCGATCTCAATGGCGCCGCTGTCGCCGTCGAACAATTGCCCGCGTCTAAGGTCGCTGTCGGCATTCGCAAGGTGGTTGAAAGCCTAACCCCGGCTACCCACTATGTAGTGCGCATCAGTGCTTCGAACGTAGCCGGTCACGCCGAAAGCGAAGTGAGCTTCGATACGCCTACAAGCTCGGGTAAAACCGGTGAAGCCGGCGCGAGCTGCGCGAACAAGGGCGCAGCCGGCTTCGTGGCGACGCTGCCGGACTGCAGAGCAGTCGAACTCGTGTCATCCGCGACCGAAGTGGGCGAAGTGTATGACCCGGGCGGCAGCGATGGGCACGAAGAAGACATCACTACGCCGCGTCCATTCCGCGCATCGGCTGATGGTGCGAAGGTCGCCTATATCGGCGACCCTGGTACGACTGGCGGCGATGGGAGCACCGCGAAAGGACATGGGAACGAGTACCTGGCATCAAGAGGTGCCGCTGGATGGACAAGCGTCAACATTACGCCGCCAGTGGCTGCTGGTGAAAGCGCATCAGCGGAGCGCGAATACACCAGCTTCTCGCCGGATCTGAGCACAGGTGAGCTTGTCTCGGAAACACCGCTTCTCGCGGCGGTGCCTTCTCCTCAAGGACCGGAAGGCTGCAACGTCTTGTACCGAGTAGACGAGGGCTCAAAACCGCCGCGGTACGAGGCTCTGTTTACGACGACGTTGACACCGCGATTTTGCGGTGAAAAGAAAATCCGGCCGGGACGCGACCTGCGCCTGCAGTTCGCGGGAGAAACGCCGGATCATACTTGGGCGGTGTTCGACACCAGCGCGGAACTCCAGGCGCCCGCCAGCGAATCGTTTGGCTTCGGAAGCAACGTCTATGAGTCGCAGGCTCCGACGGGAGCGTTGGCTGTCATCAACGTGCTCCCGAACGGCGAAACGGAATCACGGGCGGTCGCTGGAGCACCCTCCGAGCAGCCGCTGAATGGTCCGGATCTCGCCAATATCGTTACTCCGGACGGGAAACGGGTGATTTGGAGCTCTGTCTCTCAGGAAGAAACTGTTGGTAGTGAGAACTCAGCGTTCCCGACTGCGCTCTATGCGAGGGAAGATCCGTTTTCGTCATCTGCGCGCACGGTACAGCTCGACGCAGCCCAAGAAGGTGCGGCGGGCGCGAGCGGGGGAGGGCAGTTCTGGGCGGCTTCAGCCAACGGCGACAAGGTGTTTTTCACCGACTGTCAGCGGTTGACATCCGATTCGACGGCGGTAACGGAAGGTAACTGCTTTCACGTGGCCGGGCCCAGCCCCCATTACGATCTCGTCAAAACCGGCTCAGACCTTTACGAGTACAACTTCGCGAAAAAGGAAGTCGTAGACCTCACAAAAGATCACAATGCAAGCGATCCGCTAGGCGCCAACGTGCAAGGGGTACTCGGAACAAGCGAAGACGGTAGCTACGTGTATATTGTTGCCGGGGGGGCGTTGAGCACCGGGACGAACGCGCGTGGCGAAGCGCCCGCTGCGGAAAGATGCGAACAGGCGAGCCAGGGCAGCAACGGCGAAAAGGAAGAACGCTCCGGGAAAGTGCCCCCTGGTATGGGTTGCAACATCTTCCTTCTCCATTTCAACGGCACCGCGTGGGAACAGCCGAGGTTCATCGCGAAGTTGGTCGCGAGCGATAACACGGCGAACGCTGAAAGTCTCAACGCGCCGCTCAGTGGTGGCGGGGAAATCACCGGGGATTGGAACCCTCGCTTGGGCTCGCGGACGGCTGAGGTCACTCCGGACGGACGTACGCTCGTGTTCAGCTCGATCCATGACCTGACCGGCTACAACACTGCTTCAGTGGGACGTCTCGACTTCGGCGAAGGCGGGAATGAGATCTTTGTGTATAGGGCTGGGCCTGACACAGTCGAATGTGCCTCGTGCAACCCTCGCAACGTGCCGCCAGACCCCGCGATCCAGACCGGCGGCGGGGAACATGTCGGATTCTACACGTACGTGCCCGTCAGCTCTAGCGACACTTACATGCACCGATGGGTGAACTCGAACGGCACAGAGGTCTTCTTCAACACCAGTCAGTCGTTGGCGGCAAATGATGGTAACCGCAGTCAAGACGTGTATGAGTGGGAGGCGCAGGGGTCACCTGGGTGTCCGGTGGCAACGAGCCAATTCGGTGGCTGTGTCTCCCTGTTGACCGCAGGCGAATCGGAAGCATACTCGTTCTTGGTTGATGTAAGTGAATCTGGCGACAACGTCTTTGTCAGCCATCGCGGTGCCTTGTACGGCGTCGGCGGTAGCGGCAGCAAAAACCGGCTCTATGACCTCCATGCTGGAGGGGGAGGGAGTCCACGAATTGGCGAAGGATGCACGGGCCCAGCTACGTGCCCTGCGGCCCCTGGTCCGGCGGCGGCGTTCAGCCCGCCGGCGAGCAGCCTGGTGTCGGGTAACGGTAATTCGCTACCGTCTGTCACTAAACGGGCCGTCGGTGCCAAAAAATGTAAAAAGGGGTTCACGAAGAAGCGCGGGAAGTGCGCTAGGGCCAGGGCGAAGAAGAAAGCCAAGCCAAAGACGGCCAACCGCGAGGGGAGGCGAAAGTAATGGGAGCCAAAGCTAATGTGTTGGATAGGCTGGCGTCGTCTCGGTCGATGCATCGCTCTTGGCTTGGTCTGGCTATTTCGGCCCTCGGCTTTGTGATGGTGCCGGTTGGGTTCGCGTCCGTTGCGCAGGCCTCCCCCGGCTGGGCGATCACCACAAACTCTTATCCCACACGGCTCTCTCCGGCGGAACCGGTGGCACCGCGAGTCAGCGGCACGATCGGAATTCAAGTGATCAACATCGGGGATAGCGCAGCTGGCTGTACTACCGCTGTAAGCGCGAGAGAACAGGAAGCGCGCCTCAAGCAGCCGATGTGTTTGGTGTCGGAAAACTACCCGACTCCGAATCCAGTGACGGTCACCGACCACCTTCCGCCCGGATTGAGAGCGGTTGACGCCGGCGAGTTGCGAGGAGTCGGTTTTGTGGGCGCTGGTACCGAACCAGGTATCGGCCACGCATTGTGGGACTGTAGGGGCAACGGAGCAGGCCCGGCGCCTAAAGTGCAGGGAGCCACCGAGGTGACCTGTACCAACAAAGTAAAACAGTCCGAAGGAGAAGCCGGTCTCGACGCATTTCCAGGAGGGGGAGACAGGCCTACCCGGGGGACGTTCGGAGAAGTCGCGTTTCCGACGCCGGAGATCGCTATCGCGGTCGACGTGCAACCGGGCGCTGAAGCAAGCGAGACCAATTCAGTGGGCGTAGCGGGAGGTGGAGCGCCTGCCAGCGCCGAAGCAAACGACACGGTAGTCGTCAGTGCGTCCAAGCCGCCGTATGAACTAACAACCTGGAACGGGTGGTTCTCAAATGCCGATGGCACAATCGATCAGGAAGCCGGATCCCACCCGTATGCGGCCTATTTCAACTTCGCGCTCGCGACCGCGCTCACGACCGGCGACAGCGCGGAAGTAGCGGGCGGGGAAATCCGCACCGCGGAAGTGGAGGTGCCCCCCGGTGTGATCGGCGATCCAACCGCCGTGCCGCAGTGCGCGCGGGAACGCTTCGTTGCCGAACAGTGTCCATCCACGACGGTAATTGGTACGACTACTGCATACTTCACGAACTTCCGACCGATTGGATTCCCGGTTTTCAATCTGGTCCCGCCTCCTGGTGTTCCCGCCGAGTTTGGTTTTAGCCTCCAAGGACTGAACACGTTTCTCGATGCCAGCGTTAGAACTGGCAGCGACTACGGAATAAACGTTCACGTCAGCAGTATCGCTCACAAGGAAATTGCCCAGGCGATAACGACACTCTGGGGCCAGCCCGGAGACAGCACCCACAACCGGTGGCGTAGTGGCGCCGCGGGTGGGTGCCCCCTCGAAGAGCTCGAAGAAGCAGAAGGCCGATGCAGTATCGGCAGATTCTCGTCACCTCGCCCGTTTCTCACACTGCCAACAAGTTGCGGTAATCAACTACCGTTTGTTTTGCGTACCACCGGTTACAACGGCGCAACCTCTAAACGAACGTTTTACATGCAAGACCAAAATGGCCATCCGATCACGATCGCCGGATGTGAAAGCCTCGCCTTCAGCCCCACCGTGACAATACAGCCGGAACTCGCGGCTGCCGATAGTCCTACGGGGCTAAGCGTCGACGTTACGCCGTCGCTGGCGGGACTGCAAGAAGCTCGTGGGCGCAGCGCGTCCGCGATCCGCAACGCGACCGTCTCTCTGCCTGTGGGGTTCGTCGCAAATCCCAGTCAGGCCGCGAACCTAAGAGAGTGCTCTGAATCGGCCGCAGCCCTCACCACGGCGGCAGAAGCCGCAGCAGGAGCAGAAAACGCCGGGCCACCTGCATGTCCCGCAGCATCAAAAGTAGGTATTGCCACTGCTAAATCGCCGCTGCTTGAAGCTGCAAGCGAAAAGCAACTGGCTGGCGACGTATATCTGCTGACGTCTAACCCCCCCCATCTCAAGTTGCTCGCGGCGCTGTCAGGCGACGGCGTGAACGTCAAGATCGTGCTGAACGCGAGCCTGGATACGAGCACAGGTCGAATCGTCACTACTGTCGAAAATGCGCCACAGCTGCCGGTCAGCGACTTCTCCCTAACCTTCAGCGGAGGTGAACGGGCCAGCGTCGACACGCCCACCCACTGCGGGACGTTCGAATCCGTCGCGATGTTCACGCCGTGGACCGCGCCGGCGGGCGGCGACCTCACCGTTAATCCCCTGATCGGCCTTTCGACGGGGCCGGGTGGCGCAGCATGTCCGGGGCTTCAGTTGCCGTTCGCACCGGCCCTCACGGCAGGCTCGACGAGCGCTCAAGCCGGAGCGTTTACGCCCTTCACGACGCAGCTCGCGCGTGGCGATGGCCAGCAGCGCGTCGAACGCTTCCAAATCAAGACGCCACGGGGCCTCGCCGGATTGATCTCGAGCGTGCCGCTGTGCCCAGAACCGCTGGCACAGCTCGGCACGTGCCCAGAATCGTCACAGATCGGGCATGCAACGGTCACTGCCGGGCCGGGCTCGAGTCCGCTGGTGATCCCCCAGCCCGGGGAGCCGGTCCCCGCGATCTATCTCACGGGACCCTACGCCGGCGCACCGTTCGGGCTGTCGATCGTCACGAGGGCGCTGGCCGGACCGTTCGACCTCGGGACGATCGTGACGAGAGCGAAGATTGAGGTTGACCCGAGGACCGCCCAGGTCATGATCACGACCGATCCGTTGCCCCCGATCATCAAGGGGGTTCCCACCGACCTGCGCTCGATCTCCGCCATGATCGACCGGCCGAACTTCATCTTCAACCCGACCAACTGCGACCCGCAGACGATCACGGGCACCGCGTGGGGCACCGCGCCACCCGGCGCCAGCGAACCGACCCAGACGGCCGCCTTGTCGAGTCACTTCGGTGTCGCCTCCTGCCGTGAACTCGCGTTCACGCCGAAGGTCGCGGTCACGACGGCGGGGCAGACGAGCAAAGCGAACGGCGCGAGCTTGAGCTTCAAGATCAGCTACCCGAAAGGCGCGCTCGGCACCCAGTCGTGGTTCCAGGAGGCGAAGTTCGATTTCCCCAAGCAGCTGCCGGCACGGCTGACGACGCTGCAAAAGGCGTGTTTGGCGAGCGTGTTCGAAGCGAACCCCGCGGCCTGCCCGCCGGCGTCTTTGATCGGGCACGCCGTTGTGCACACCCAGGTGCTGCCCGTGCCGCTCGCGGGGCCCGTCTACTTCGTCTCCTACGGCGGCGCGAAATTCCCCGAAGCCGTGATGGTCCTCCAGGGCGACGGCGTGACCGTCGACCTGCACGGCGAAACGTTCATCAGCAAAGCCGGCGTCACGAGCGCGACGTTCCGCAACACACCCGACGTGCCCTTTGAAGACATCGAAGTCTCAATCCCCTCCGGGCGATTCTCGGAGTTCGCCGCCAACCTCCCCCCCAGTGCGCACCAAAGCCTCTGCGGCCAGAAACTCGTGATGCCGACGCTGTTCAAAGCCCAGAACGGCCTCGAAATCCACCAGAACACCCGCATCCAGGTCGAAGGCTGCCCCGGCGGCTTCAGGGTCATCTCCCACCGCGTCGCCGGGCGCACGCTGCGGCTCGCGGTGTACGCGCCCACAGCGGGCCGGCTCAACGCGGCGGGGGACGGCCTCAGCGCAGTCGCGAAGAGGGCCGGCGGCAGCGAAACGCTCAAATTGACGCTACACGCAACCAGATCCGGCCGCTTCGCCACCCGCCTGAGGCTGAGCTTTCAGCCCGCCGCCCCCAAAGCCCGCGCGCCCGCCAAGCGGCAGACCAGGACGCTGACGGTCAGGTTCGCGAAGTAGGCGCAGGCTCGCCGACTGGCCCGGGGACGTTCCGGGTAGCCGGCACAAGCGTGCGCACCGGGTACCGATCGGCGATCGCGCCGCCCGCCCCGGGGCGCCGGCAGCAAAGACCAGCGCCGCACCCAGCCAGGTGCGGCGCCGAATGAGACAACAGCAGAAAGGCAACAAGAAAATGAGACACACGATCAAGGCTGCGCTCGGCGCGCTGCTCGCCCTGCTCGCGCTCAGCGCGCTCGCGACGACGGTCTCCGCGTCGGCCGCGACATGCCAAAAAGAAGGAAGAGAAGCCGAACACAAAACGCTCTGCGTGGAAGGCAAACAAGTCGGCTCGCCGACCAAAGCGGCGCACACCTTCGCGAAATGGGCGCTGAAGCCCGGCACGTCCGCAGTGATAAGCGTGCCCGAATGGTCGGTCACGTGCACGAGCGTCAAAGCAGCCCAGGAACCCGAAATCGAATCGGGCGGCGAATGGGCCGTCAGGCTCACGGGGCTCCAGCTGAAATTCAGCGAATGCGCAGTTGCGCCGAGCTCGTTTAAATGCAAAGTGCCCCTACCGTTTAGCACCTACCAGCTGGCCGGGAGCCTGGTGCCCACGGGGGCATTCCTACTCGGCTCCGGCCGCTCCAACCAAGAATTCCTAGAATTCGAAATCAACGGTTGCGTGCTGTCTGGTATCTACTGGGTCTATGGCACCCAGGAATGCGCCTTCAAGCAGGCCGAAGTTGAAGCCGTCACCAAAGAACTGGCATGTGAAACGAGCGGCTCCAAACTGGAACTGCGCCACGGCCAGGGCGGCGCGGTGAGGCTCGCGCTGACCGGCAACGTCGAACTCACCGGCGAATCCAAAGGCAAGAAATACAGCATCACCAAATAGGTCGGAGCGGGCCGTGAAGGCCCGACGACACCAGAGCGGTTGGGGCGGGCTGCGAAGTGCGGCTCGCCCCGGCCCTCGGCCCTCACCCAGTTGCCGAAGCGGGTTGCTCTGGGTGGCGCTGGGGCCGATGCAGTAGCCGGCCATGCCCCAGGCGCCGTTGGCGGCGTTGACGGCGGTGTTGGCGAGGCTGAAGATCGGCGGTACGAACGCGGCCGGCGTGGACGCCACGAGCGCGCGGGCGAGCGCTCGCCGTCCAGCCGCATTTAGGCGCGCCGATGTTCTTCCCGCCGGGCCCGGCAGCGCCGGACACGGAGGGTATCCTCTGAGTCCGACCTGCCCGGCTAGCGCTAGACTCTCCCGGACATGGCCAAGAAACCCGCCGTAGGCGAACCGGCTCCCGATTTCGAGCTAGACGGCACGGATGGCCGTTTCAAGCTTTCAGAGCACAGAGGCGAGCGTGTCGTGCTGCTGTTCTACCCGGGCGACAACACGATGGTTTGCACCAAACAGTTCTGCTCCTATCGCGACCGCGGCGGCGACTTCGCGTCGCTGAACGCGACGGTGCTCGGAATCTCCTCGCAGGACCTCGCCTCGCACGAGCAGTTCGTCGCCAAGCACGGGCTGAACGTCCCCCTGCTTTCGGACGTCGACCGCGATGTGGCGAAAGCCTACAGCGCCTTCTCGCCGCGCCTGGGCACCAAGCGGGCGGTGATCGTGATCGACGAGCAGGGCGTCGTGCGCCACCGGCACGACCACCTGCTGGGACTGGACTATCAGTCGGTCGACGACCTCAAAGCGGCGCTGGACGCGTTGCCGGCGCCGGCCGCCGGCTGAACCACGCCGCTCAGCGACGCAGTCGCTGCGCCGCCGGCTCGAGCTCGCGCGCGGCCCGATGCTCGACGGCGTGGCCGGCATACAGCTCGGCGAGCTCGTGCTGCAGGCTGCGAGGAGCCTCGCCGGGAGCCGGCCTGCGCCTGTCCCAAGCGCCTTCCTCGTCGAGCTCCCAGGCATTCTGGTTGTCGGCGAATGCTCGTTGGAGCGTGTCGAGCAGCTCGGCGCGCAGTTCCGGCGCCTGGATCGGCACGGCCAGCTCGACGCGGTGGTCGAGGTTGCGCGGCATGAGGTCCGCCGAGGAGATGTAGATCGTGTCCTCGCCGTTGCGCCGGAAGGCGTAGACGCGCGAGTGCTCGAGCAGGCGCCCGACGATCGAGACGACGCGGATGTTCTCCGAGATTCCCAGCACGCCCGGGCGCAGGCAGCAGATGCCGCGCACGTTCAGGTCCACCTGCACGCCGGCCTGCGACGCCCGGTACAGGGCGCGGATGCAGCGCCCGTCGACAAGCGAGTTCATCTTCATCGTGATGCGTGCGTGCGAGCCCTCGCTGTGCGCCTCGATCGTGCGCTCGATCTGCTCGATGAGGCCGTCGCGCAGCTGGTCGGGCGCCATCAGCACGCGGCGGTAGTGCAGCGGACGCCCGTAGCCGGTGAGGTAGTTGAACATGTCGGCGACGTCCGCGCCGATCTGCTCGTCGGTCGTGAACAGCCCGAAGTCGGTGTACAGCCGCGCGGTCGCCGAGTGGTAGTTGCCGGTGCCGATGTGCACGTAGTTGCGCACGCCGTCGCCCTCGCGGCGCACGACGAGCACGCACTTGGCGTGCGTCTTCAGCGACGGCTGGCCGTAGACGACATGCACGCCCGCCTCCTCCATCGCCTTTGCCCAGTGGATGTTCATGCCCTCGTCAAAGCGCGCCTTCAGCTCGACCAGCGCGACCGCCTGCTTGCCGCGCTCGGTGGCGTCGATCAGCGCGGGGACCAGCGGCGAGTCGTCGCTCGTGCGGTAGACCGTCTGCTTGATCGCGAGCACGTTCGGGTCCGCGACGGCCTGCTCGACGAAGCGCTCGACAGACGTGGCGAATGAGATGTAGGGGTGGTGCACGAGCAGGTCCCCTTCGCGCATCGCCCCGAGCACGTCGGGCCGCTCGTCCTCGTGGCGCAGCAGGCGCGGGTGGGTGATCCCGACCAGCGGCTCCTCGCGCAGCTCGGCGTGGCCGGGCAGCCGCACGAGCTGCCACAGCGCGCCCATGTCGAGCAGGCCGTCGACCGGATAGACCTCCTCGTCCTGCACGCCGAGCAGCCCCGACAGCTCTGACAGCAGCCGCGGCGAACAGTCGGCGCCGACCTCCACGCGTACGATCTCCCCGAAGCGCCGCCGGCGCAGCTCGTCCTCGACGGCCTGCAAGAGGTCGGCGGCGTCGTCGGAGACCTCCAGGTCGGCGTCGCGGGTCACGCGAAAGACGTTGTAGTCGGCGATCTCCATTCCCGGGAAGAGGGCGTCGAGGTGATGCGCGATCACGTCCTCCAGCGGAACGAGCAGCACCTGGCCGGCCTCGGGCTGCTGCAGCGCCACGAAGCGCGGCAGGATCTCCGTCGGCACCTTCACGCGCGCGAACACCGTCTGGTCGGTGGCCGGGTCGCGCACGAGCACGGCGAGGCTGAGGGAGAGGTTCGAGATGTACGGGAAGGGCCGCCCGGGTGCCACGGCGAGCGGCGTCAGCGCGGGGAAGATCTTCTTCTGAAACAGCGCCGCGAGCTCTGCGCGGCGCTCGTCGTCGAGCTCGCGCACGCCGACGAGCTGGATGTCGTGGTCGGCGAGCGCCGGGCGCAGCTCGCCTTCGAAGCAGTCGGTCAGCCGCCTGCCAAGGCTCAGCACGCGCTCGCGGATCAGCGCGATCGTCTGTGACGGCGTGCGTCCGTCCTGCCCCGGGTTTTCCACGCCGGCGTCGATCTGGTCGCGCAGGCCGGCCACGCGCACCATGTAGAACTCGTCGAGGTTGGTCGTGTAGATCGCGCAGAACTTCACGCGCTCCAGCAGCGCCAGGCGCTGCTCCTCGGCGAGCTGCAGCACGCGGTCGTTGAAGTCGAGCCACGAGAGCTCGCGGTTGAGGTACAGCGCGGGATCGTGCAGGTCGAGCTCGCCGGCTGCGACGCTCGTCGATCGCTCGTCGGAGTTCTGCTCGTGGCCGTCGGTCATGTCCTCAAGCTACACCCTCGCCCCTGATTTGCCGGTGGGCAGGAGGATCGGCCCACGCGCTTGGCGAGCGCCTCGTGCGATCGCGCGGCAACGCGTTGGTCACGACTGGCTGAAGGCGACGCTGTAGGGTGGGCGGCGGGCAATGGCTCGTCAGCTCTGGGTTCTACGTCATGCCGAGGCCGAGCCGCACGGAACGCGCTCGGACGCCGAACGGCGTCTGACGCCGCGCGGCGAGGAGCAGGCACGTGCGGCCGGCGCCGCGCTGTCGCGTCTGGAAGTCACCTTCGACGCCGTGCTGTTCAGTCCCAAGGCGCGCGCCCGCCAGACCGCCGAGCTGGCCGCGCAGGCGTGGCAGTCGAGTCAGCGCGAGCTGCTGCGCTCCTATGAGCCCCTTGCTTCGGGCTTTGACGGGCGCCGGGCGCTGGAAGCGCTGTCGGCGATCGGCGCCGACGGGCGCCTGCTGATCGTCGGTCACGAGCCCGACCTGTCGCGCACGGTCGCGGACCTCACCGGGGGGCGTATCGACCTGAAGAAGGGCGGCTTGGCGGTCGTGCGACTAGAGGGCGTCGGAGGTGAGCTCGCGGTCCTCACGCGCCCGCGCGAGCTCGCCCTGATCGCCGGTGTCCCAAGCGACGGGGACTGAGGCCGGAACGTCGACGTCGGGCGAGTCGACGTCCAGCGATTCCGCTGCGAAGCGATAGCCGATGCCGAAGTGCGTGTGTATGTAGCGCCAGCGCGGTGAGGCCTTCTCCAGCTTCTGGCGCAGCTTTCGCACGAAGACGTCGACCGAGCGGTCGCCGCGAACCATCGTGTAGCCCCACAGGCGCGAGTAGATCTCCTCGCGCTCGAGCACGCGGCCCTCGGCGGCGGCGAGCAGCTCGATCAGCTCGAACTCTCGGCGCGTCAGGTCGAGGCTCGACTCGCCGACGAACGCCTGGAAGCGATCGGAGAGGATCTCCACCTCGCCTGCCATCAGCGGCTTGGACTCGGTGCGGCCGCTCGGACGACGCCGACGACGCGCGACGCTCTGCACCCGCGCGATGACCTCCTCGGGGTGGCAGGGCTTGGTGATCCAGTCGTCGGCGCCCAGTCGCAGCCCACGCACACGCTGGGCGACGGTGGAAGGTCCCGTGCAGACGACGATGCCGAGTTCGGGCAACGCCCCGCACAGGCGCTCCAGCCACTCCCATGCCTGCGGGCCGAGCACGGCGAGGTCGACGACCAGGGCGCTCAGGCGCATCGACACGACGGTGTCGGCGGGGACCGGGCTGGCGAGCACGCGGTGCTCCCACCCGAGCCGATCGAGGCGCTTTGAGAGAACCTGGATGAAGCCGCTGTCGCGGTCCAGCACGGCGATACGCAACGCTGAGGAAGCGCTCCCCGGGCCCGACGGCGCCGCCACGTCCGAGGCGGTGATGCTCTCCGTCATTGCCGCGCAGTCTAGGGGAGCGCGAGGACCGCGACACGGCTGTTTGCAAATCATCACACGATCTTCACAGGCAAGGCGCTGTTTGCGGCGCTCGCGCACGCACCGATCGCCCCGCGGCGCTCACACCGGCCGGGAGAATTGCGCTGGGGCTGCTCGCCTGCCGGCTTCGCCGGGCAGCAGCAGCGAAAGCGCGCCGGCGGCCAGCACGAAGCCCGTCGACGCCCACAGGCAGGCCGTCAGCCCGTGCCATTCGTACATCAGCCCCGACATGACCGTTCCGGCGAGCCGCCCCCCGGCATTTGCCATGTAGTAGAAGCCGACGTTCATCGCGACCTTGTCCTTGTCGGAGTAGGCGAGGATCAGGTAGGAGTGCACGGCCGAGTTCAGTGCGAATACGACGCCGAAGGGGACCAGCCCGACGACGATCGCCAGGGTCCCGTCGATTTGCGCTTCCAGGGCGATTGCGAGCCCGGCCGGGCAGAGCGCAAGCGCAAGCGCCAGCCACAGCGCGGTGCGCCCGTCGGGCACGCCCCCGAGGCCGTCGGCGCGACGACGCACGAGTCGCGGCGCGGCGGCCTGCACGGCGCCGTAGCCGATCACCCATGCCGCCAGCAGCGTCCCGGCCTGCCAGAACGACCAGCCGAGCACCGAGTAGAGAAAGAACGGGAGGCCGACGACGAACCACACGTCGCGGGCGGCGAACAGGAAGATCCGCGCGGCGGCGAGCACGTTGACGGCGCGCTTGTTGGAGAACATCTGCCTGAACCTGGCGGCCCTGTCGGGCCTGCCCAGCTGGCCGTGCATCAGCCTGGAGGTCAGCACGAGCGCGAGCAGCGTCAGCCCGGCGAGCATCAGCAGCGCGGTCTGAAAGCCGGTTAGCGTCAGCAGCAGCGCGCCGAGGAAGAAGCCGATCCCCTTCAGCGCGTTCTTGGAGCCCGTCAGGATCGCCACCCAGCGATACAGCGAGGACCGGCTGCCCTCGGGCACGACGAGCCTAACCGCGCTCTTGGAGCTCATCTTCGTCAGGTCCTTGGCGACGCCCGACAGGGCTTGCGAGGCCATCACATAGGGAACGACGAGCAGCGATGCCGGCGCGAAGCCGAGCATCGCAAGCGCCACGATCTGCACCGCGAGCCCCATGAACAGCGTGACCTTCAGCCCCCAGCGAGCAGCGAGAAAGCCGCCCACGAGGTTCGTGATCACGCCGGCCACCTCGTAGAGGACGAACAGGGAGGCGACCTGCAACGGCGTATAGCCGAGGCGGTCGAAGTAGAAGAGGACGAGCGTGCGCGTCGCGCCGTCCACGAGCGTGTCGGTCCAGTAGGCGCCGGTCACGAGCGCGTAGTTGCGCAGGTCCCCGCGCGGCGGGGGCCGGCTCGCCGTCAGGCGCGGCTCGGCAGCGAGGCGGTACCTGCGGTCGGTCCGCACGGCCCGCAGACGTTCCGCTAGGGCGCTTCGGGCGAGCCGTCCGGCGCGGCGTCGGGCGGCAGGCCGACGGGGTGCGAGGAGTCCGAGAACTCGCGAAACAGCCCGGTCACGACGAACGCCACCTGCTCGCCGATGTCCACGGCGTTGTCGCCGATCCGCTCGAGGGCGCGTGCGACGAGGGTCATGTGCATCGCCCACTCGCGCGTGTCGACGTCGTCGCCGATCTCGATCGCCGTGCGGAAGATCTCGCGGTTGAGACGGTTGATCTCGCGATCCTGGCGCACGAGATCCTCGGCCAGCTCGACGTCGCGACCGGCGAACGCCGCCTTGGACTGGGCGACCTCCGAGCGCGCATAGGCGCCCATCTTCGCGAGTGCGTCGAGCATCTCGGGGCGCACGGGGGGCTCATAGCCCGACAGCGGGATCATCTTGGCGATGTTCACGCACTGATCGCCCATGCGCTCGATGTGCTTGATCAGGTGCAGCAGCGCGGCGACCAGCCGCAGATCGCCGGCGACCGGGGCCTGAAGTGCCAGCAGCGAGAGGATCCCCTGATGGACCTCCAGATAGCGCCCGTCGACGCGGTCGTCGTCGGCGATCACCATCTGTGCCAGCTCGACGTCCTGGTGGCGCAGCGCCTCCAGCACGCGGTCGAGCTGCTCGAGGATCAGGTCCAGCCCGCCGAGGGCGTTGGCTTCCAGCGACTGCAGCTGCTGTTGAAAGTGCGCCCGTCCCTGCGGCGGGCCGCTCGCGGCGCCCTCGCCCGCCGCGGTGCTGCTGGCGGCTGTCGCCCCGGCCGACTCGGCAGCCGCGGCGCGGCGATCGTCGTCGCCGCTAGCCGAACTTGCCGGTGACATATTCTTCTGTTCGCGAGTCGTTGGGTTTGGTGAAGATCTCCTGCGTCGGGCCGACCTCGATGAGTTCCCCGCTGAGCATGAAGGCCGTGCGGTCGGCCACACGCGCGGCCTGCTGCATGTTGTGCGTGACGATCACGATCGTAAAGCGCCTCTTCAGATCCTCGATCAGCTCCTCGATCTTCAGCGTCGCGATCGGGTCGAGCGCCGAGCACGGCTCGTCCATCAGGATCACCTCCGGCTCCACGGCGAGCGACCGCGCGATGCACAGCCGCTGCTGCTGGCCGCCGGAGAGGCCGGCGCCGGGCTCGGAGAGCCGGTCGGAGACCTCCTCCCAAAGTCCGGCCGCTCGCAGTGCGGCCTCGACCTTGGCGTGCAGGTCGGCCTTGCCCGAACTGCCGCGCCCGCCGGAGCCGAGGCGCAGTCCGGCGGCCACGTTGTCGAACACCGACATCGTCGGGAACGGGTTGGGCTTCTGAAAGACCATGCCGATCGCACGGCGCACCGCGACGACGTCCACCGCGGGGTCGTAGATGTCGGCCTCGTCAAGCAGTACGCGCCCCTCGGCGTGCGCGCCGGGGATCTCCTCGTGCATGCGGTTGATGCAGCGCACCATCGTCGACTTGCCACAGCCCGACGGACCGATGATCGCGGTGACCTCGTTCGCGCGAAACTCCAGGTCGATGCCCTTGACCTGTTCGGCGTCGCCGTAGAAGGCGCGCAGCTGCTCGAGCTTGACGCTCAGTCCCGGCTTGGCCTCCTGCAGGGGGGCGGCCGTCGCGGAAGCGTTGGCGCCTGTGGCGGCCTGCGGGGCGATCCGCTCACGCTCTCTCTCGGTTTGGCTCTCGGGCTCCATGTCAGCGACGTGGGAGGCGATTCCGTCGGATGTCATGCAAGGCGGCTCCTTCGCGAGACGAGGCGAGCGATCAGGTTTAGCAGCAGGATCATGGCGACCAGGGTAAGCGCGGCGCCCCACGCACGGTTTACCACGGCTGTCGTCGGCGAGGTTACGTCGTCGTATATCTGCACGGGCAGAGAGTTCATGAACTGGCCGAGGTTGAAGTTGGTGTTGCGCGTGGAGGCGGCCGTGAACAGCAGCGGCGCCGTCTCGCCGGCGGCGCGCGCGATCGCCAGCAGCACTCCGGTGACCATCCCGGGCAGGGCGGTCGGCAGGACGATCCGCAGGATCACCTTCCAGCGCGGCGCACCGAGCGCCAGCGCCGACTCGCGCAGGGCGGTGGGGATCAGCAGCAGGATCACCTCGGCGGAGCGGATCACGACCGGCAGCATCAGCAGCGCGAGCGCCAACGAGCCCTTGTAGCCGGCGTAAGAGCTGCCCGTGCCGACGATCAGCACGATGTAGATGAACAGCCCGAAGACGATCGACGGCACGCCGGTGAGCACGTCGACGAAGAAGCGAACGAGCTTGGCGAACCAGCTGCTGCGTCCGTACTCGACGAGCCACACGGCGACGCCCACGCCGATCGGGATGGCGATCGCGGACGCCAGCGCGACGATCTCCATGCTGCCGAGGATCGCGCTCTTGATGCCGCCGATGCTCGACGCCTTGAAGAACGTGTTGCCGGTGGGATCGGTGCTGAAGAAGCTCCAGCTCCACGAGCCCAGCCCCTTGCTCAGCAGGTAGTAGAGGATCAGAACCAGCGGGATCAGCGCGATCACCGTGCCCGCGGTGATCGCTGCGCGCGCGAGCTTGTCCTTGCGTCGCCGAGCGGGGCTGACGGAAAAGCGCGCGAACTGGTCGCCCGCCGCGTTGTGCGCGCTCACGCGCCGACCGCCGCTCCGGGAACCGGCCCGCCCGCCACCGCAGCGTGAGGAACCGATGCGATCTTCGTCGGATGGGCGGCGCGGTTGACGAGCACCCGTGCGAGACCGTTGACGAGCAGCGTGAGCACGAACAGCACGAGCCCCGCGGCGAACAGCGCCGAGCGGTGCAGGCCCTGCGCCTCGCCGAACTCGTTGGCGATCACCGCGGCGAGGCTGTAGCCCTGGCCAAACAGATGTTGGCCGAGCTGCGGCGCGTCGCCGATCACGATCGTCACCGCGATCGTCTCGCCGATCGCGCGCCCCAGCCCGAGCATCGCGCCGCCGACGATGCCGGCGCGGCAGTAGGGCAGCACGGCCGTGCGGATCATCTCCCAGCGCGTCGCGCCGAGGCCGAGTGCGGCTTCCTTGTGATCGGCGGGAACGGTCGCCATCACCTCCCTGGAGATCGCGCTGACGATCGGCAGGATCATGATTGCGAGGATCAGCCCCGCGACGAAGTAGTTGGGGATCGTCACCGTGCCGCCGCCGACGAACGGGATGAACGACAGGCGATCGGCGACCCACTGCTCGGCGGGCTGCAGCTTCGGCGCGAGGAAGAAGATGCCCCACAACCCGTACACCACCGAGGGCACGGCGGCGAGCAGCTCCACGAGCACGGTCAGCAGCGCGCGCAGTCGCAGGGGGCAGAGCTCGTTGGCGTAGATCGCCGCCGCGACGGCCACCGGGACGCCGATCAGCAGCGCCAGACCGGAGGTGATCAGCGTGCCGATGACGAGCGGCAGCGCTCCGAATTTTTCGCCGCTGACGTTCCAGTCGTTGCCGAAGACGAAGCCGAACACCCCGTCGTGCGCGAACGCCGGCTGAGCCTCGCCGACGAGACGCACGAAGAAGAACACGATCAACGCGAGGATCAGCCCCGCGAGCGCGGTCAGCCCGTACTTCAACGCCCGATCGGGCAGCCGCGCAAGCGGCGACCGCGCGAGTATCGAGCGGTCGCCGCTTGGCATGGCTGCCGTGCCCATGGCCTCTTGTCTATCCGATCCGAGGCCCGGATGTATCTCTCAGCCGCCGATTGTCGAGCCGTTGCACTGCAGGCCCGCAACGGCTTCCTTGGACTTTGCGAGAATCGACGCCGGCAGCGCCGCGTAGTCGGCCTGCGAGAGGATCGACTGGCCTTCGTTCAGCCCGTATTTGACGAACTTGACGACGCCTTTGGCGGCTGCTTCGCCACCGGGCACGCCCGCTTTGCAGAGGTCCTTGTTGACCACGACGAACGTCTGCGAGGTGATCGGGTACGCGTCGACGCCGGACGGGTTCGAGATCTTGATGCCGAGGTTCGCCGGCACCTTCACGCCCTGCGCGGCGGCCGTCGCCGACGCGAGGCTCGGCGCGACGAACTTGCCCGCCTTGTTCTTCACCGCGGCGTAGGTGAATTTGTGCTGCAGCGCGTAGGCCTGCTCGACGTAACCGATCGCGCCGGCGGTCTGCTGGACGGCGCCGGCGACGCCGGCGTTGCCCTTCGCGCCCGTGCCAGTCGGCCACTGCACGTCCTTGCCTTCGCCCACCTTGCTTTTGAATTCGGGGTCGACCGACGCCAGGAAGCCGGTGAAGCCGGAGGTCGTTCCCGAGGAGTCCGAGCGGTGGATCACGGTGATCGTGGTGCTCGGCAGCGAGGCCCCGGGGTTCAGCGCCTTCAGCTCGGCGTCATTCCACGTCTTGACCTTGCCGAGGTAGATGTCGGCGATCGTCTTGGCGTCCATCTTCAGCCCGGTCGGCACGCCCGGCAGGTTGTAGGAGACGGTGATCGCGCCGAGGAACATCGGAATCTGCACGGCGGGACTGCCGTTCTTGGCGATCGCTTCTTCGTCGGCCGGCTTCAGCGGCGGGTCGCTGGCGCCGAAGTCGACGGTCTTCGACTCCAGTGCGGTGATTCCGGCGCCCGATCCGACCGCCTGGTAGTTGACCGTGAGGCCCGATTGCGCCGAGGCCCACTGTTCGTAGACCGGTGCAGCAAACGTCGAACCGGCTCCGGAGACCGTCCCGGATCCGCCGCTCGAACCGCTTGAGGAAGTCGTGCTTGCGGAGCTCGAGCTGCTTGACGAACTGGAGCTGCTGCCGCATGCGGCGAGTCCGATGGCGAGCAGGGCGACGCTCGCGAACGCGCCAATCTTGTTCTTGATCACTACATCTCCTCTGGCTGGATTTGCGTATTGACAGGCGACGGACCCGTGCAGCGTCCTCGCCGGTCCGGCTTGCTTGGCGCAGTCTCTTAACCGGCGGTCGTCCCGGTGTGAACATTTCGTGAAAGCGCGTCGACCTCGTCGTTCGCATGGCTGGCCCGCGCGAGCACGCCGCCGGCCTGCTCGCGCGAGGGCTGAGGCTGGAAGCGGTAGCCGAAGCCGGGGTGGGTGTGGATGAAGCGGCGGTCGGGCATCGCTTCTTCGAGCTTGCCTCGCAGCTTGCTCACGTAGACGTCGACAGAGCGGTCTCCGTGGCGCAGCTCCCCGCCCCAGACGGTCGCGTACAGTTCCGCTCGCGTCGCGATTGCCCCGGTCCTGCGGGCCATCGCGACGAGCAGCTCGAACTCGCGCACCGACAGGCGCAGCGCGCGCCCGCTGGCGAGCACCAAACCGTCGCCCAGCCTGATCTCAAGCTCGCCGGCGTACAGCGTGTCCGCCCTCTCGGGAATGCTCGCCACGCTGCCAGCGTCTCAGCGCGTGAGCGCAACTTCGTTGCAAACTCGTAATCGCGCCGTAAAAAAATCGTGAAGGCGCAGTGTCGGCTCGCGTGGCTGAATATCCTCGCCCGATGAGCTTGCTGCGCCGCGGTGTCGATCCGGTCCTGATGTCTCTCGTGGAGGAGGCGGGGCGCAATGTGCAGCGCTCCGGGCTGCTGCTTCGCGACCTGCTGGTCGACTATCCCGAGCATGCAACGTTGGCTCAAGACCTGAAGGTGTGCGAGCAGGAAGGCGACCGCATCACGCACGACATCATCCACCGCCTCGCCGGCGGCCGCGTGCGTGCGCCATTCACCGCGGGGGACGGATACGCGCTGGCGACGGCGCTGGACGACATCGTCGACCACGCCGAGCATGCGGCGGCTCAGCTCGGCCTGTACGGCGTGGAGGCGCCGATGGAGCAGTCGGTCGAGTTCGCCAACGTGCTCGTCGGCGCCGGCGAGCAGATCGCGCAGGCCTTGCGCAGCCTGCGCACCGGCACCGAGCTCGGACCGCACCTCGTCGAGATCCATCGCTTGGAGAACGAGGGCGATCGCCTGCAGCGCGACGGTGTCGCTTCGCTGTTCGCCGGCGGAATCGATCCGATGGTGGTCATTCGGTGGAAGGACATCTTCGAGTCCTTGGAGGCCGCGGTGGACGCCTGCGAGACGGTCGCGCACGTGCTCGAGGGCATCACGCTCAAGCAGAGCCGCCGACGACGCTGAGCTGCGCGCCGCGGGCGTCGCCGACCAGGGAGACTTCAAAGGAGGCCGAGGCGTTCGCGGCGAGTTCCGCGACGATCGCCCTGCCGGCCGCGACGATCCTGTTGGCGCGTCGCGCGACGGCGTACAGCACGATGCCTTTCTGCTGGGTCTGCGAGTGGTTTGCGACGTTCCCCGTCGCGACCAGTCCGTTGGCCGGATCTTCGCTGAGTCGTGTCGCGCCGATCGCTAGCCGCGGCAGCGGGCCGGCGAAGTTTGCGGCCTCACCGACCCTGGCGCTGACGCTCGCCGGGCCACCGCTGACGGGCACTTGGTCGTTGACCCACGTGATCGTGGCGTGCGGTCCGATCGACGACAGCGAGACGAGCGCGCGTTCCAGCCCGGCGCCGTTGTTCTGAAAGAGCGTGCGGCCGCGGGCGTCTGCCACCGCGATCGCGATCGGAACGTCGTGCTGCGCATGCGCGGAGCCGTTGTGCAGCGTCACGATCGCCGCGGCACGTTCGGCGTTGCGCACGACGGTGGCGCCGATGACCTTGATCTCGGCGCTTTCGCGCGTGATCGAAAGGCCTTTCTGGTCGAGCGTCACGCGCTTTGCCTGGCGCTGCAGCTGCGCGCTCTTTTCAGCTGTCGTCTGACAGCCGGTGAGCGCCAGCACGGCGAGCAGCGCGAGCCATCGCGATCGCCTCACGGCGTGAGCTGCGTCGGGCTCATCCGAAGGCGCCGCTGATGTAGTCGCGCGTGCGCTGCTGAGCTGGGCGGTCGAAGACCTGTTCTGAGGAGCCGTACTCGATCAGCTCTCCGAGGTGCATGAAGGCCACGTGGTCGGCGACGCGGAACGCCTGCTGGAGGTTGTGCGTGACGATCACGATCGCGACGCTCTCGCGAAGGGCGACGATCAGCTCCTCGATCGTCGCGGTGGAGATCGGGTCGAGCGCCGAGCAGGGCTCGTCGAGCAGCAGCACCTCGGGATTTGCGGCGAGGGCGCGCGCGATGCACAGGCGCTGCTGCTGGCCGCCCGAAAGCCTCAGCGCCGAACGATCGAGATCTGTGGCGATCTCGTCGTAGAGCCCCGCGCGCCGCAGCGCATCTTGCGCGGCGCGCTCGAGCTGCGGTGTGCGCCTGCGCCGGCGCCCGCGCGCAGGTCGCTGCTCGGCCAGCGCGTAGGCGACGTTGTCGTAGATGCTCATCGGAAACGGATTGGGCTGCTGGAAGACCATCGAGACGCGCCTGCGCAGGTCGTTGACCTCCAGCTCGTGGATCTCCTCGCCGTCGAGTGTGATCGCCCCCGCACGAGCCGCTCCCGCCGTTATCTCGGTCAGGCGGTTCAGCGAGCGAAGCAGCGTCGTCTTACCCGAGCCCGATGCTCCGATCAGGGCGAGCACCTCGCCCTGGCGCACGGGCAGCGTCACGTCGCGCACGACCCAGTTCTCGCCGTAGGCGAGCCACACCGACTCGATGCGCATGCGCTCGCGGACCGTCGCCGGGTCCGGTGGGGTGAGGCGACGGCGTCCCTGCGCGGGCGCGACAGCGCTCGCGGCGGCGCCGTTGGGGCTCGGCGCGGGTGGTGCGACGTGCGGGTCGCGGTCGACTGCGATCCGCCGCACGGGGGGTGGCATCAGCGGCTCCACTGGCGCCTCCTGCCGGTGAGCGCGCGACGCAACGCCGAGAGCTGTCCACCGCGATCGTGTCCGCCGGTTAGACGCGTGACCAGTGCGTTGAGGGCGAGCACGACCATCAGCAGGACGAACGCCGCCGCGTATGCCTTCTGCGGCGCGTTGCCCTCGCCCGCGGGGGAGTTGTTGTAGACGTAGCTCGTCAACGTCGAGCCTGTTCCGCGGAGCGTGCCGAGCACCGGCACGCCGCCCACGCCCTGGGTCGTCAAGGTGACGCCGAGGAGGATCGTGATGATCGCGGTGTCGCCGATGATCCGTCCCATTCCCAGCGCGATGCCGCTTGCGATCTGCGGGCGGATCGAAGGGAGCAGGACCCAGCGGATCGTGCTGGCGCGCGACTTGCCGAGCGCGTAGGACGCCTCGCGCACGCGATCGGGGACCTGCGTGAGCGCCTCGCGCGTGGAGCCGACAATCAGCGGCAGCGCGAGGATCGCCATGACGATGCCGGCGGCGAAGAAGGAGCGTCCGTACACCGACCCGTTGACGGCGTTCTGCGAGAGGAAGCCGAGGAAGCTCTCGGAGAACACGAGCAGCCCGAAGATCGCGAGGACGACGCTGGGGACGCCGGCGATCACGTCGATCGCCGATTCGACGATCCGCGCCAAAGGCCTCGGACGCGCGTACTCGGAGATCCACACCGCCAGCGCCACTCCCATCGGCGCCGCGATCAGCGTGCCGATGGCGGTGATGATCAGCGTGCCGACGATCGGATCGAGAAAGCCGCCGGACTGGCTCTGCTGAAGCGACGGCGCGGGGGACTTCACGAACAGCGCCGGGCGCAGGTAGGCGATGCCCTTGACCAGCATGAACACGACGATCGCCAGGGCGATCAGGCAGAGCGCGATACCCGTGGCCCAGCACAGCCAGTAGCCGACGCGGTCGATCAACGGCCACGATGCGCTGCTCTGACGCCGAGGTCGCACGACGACCGGCCGCACTGACGACGGAGCGAGGCCCCCGGCCTCCATCAGACACGGATCCCGTGGCGTTTGAGCGGCTGCTTGGCGGCCCATCCGGCAAATGACAGCCCTGCGGCGGACACGAGCAGCACCGCCGCCATCGCGTAGACGGTGTGCGCCAGCGGCGCGATCGTCAGGCCCTCGGACTGCTCCACGATCGTCGCGGCCAGCGGCCTCACCGGCTCGAACAGGAACGTCAGACCGTCGAGCGGGTTGGCCGCGAAGCCGCGTCCGCCGGAGACCATCGAGAGCATGATCGCCTCGCCGAGAGCGCGCGCGGTGGCGAGCACGGTCGCTGCGACGATCGCCGGGCGCGCGGTGCGCAGCGACACGCGCACGATCGTGCGCCAGCGATTGACGCCGAGTGCGACAGAGCCTTCGCGCCATGGAAGCGGCACCGACTGCAGCGCGCCGGCGATCAGCGCGACCATGATCGGCGTGATCATCACCGCGAGGATCACCGTCGCGGTCGTCAGGTCGGCTCCGTTGAGCTGCACGACGTAGGCGACCGACTGCTTGCGTGACGTGCTGATCAGGTGGTGGTTGATCAAAGGCGCCAGCGCGAGGATGCCGATCAGGCCGTAGACGACCGACGGCACGCCGGCGAGCAGCCGGATCACCGGCTCGAGCGTTCGGCGCACCGGCGCCGGTGCGAACTCGGTGAGAAAGACGGCCGCGAGGATCGAGACGACCAGCGCCAGCACGACGGCGAGAGCCGTCGTCAGCAATGTTCCCCAGATCAGCGGCCACGCGCGAAAGTAGGAGATGTCGTGCCCGGGCAGCGGCGTCGATTCCTGCATCGCGCGCAGCTGCGTGTCGACGTTGCCACCGGGACCGAACCAGCTGGGGCCGTTGCTGGAGAACGACGGCCAGGCGTTGACGAAGACGGTCACGACCATCGCCCCGATCAGCACGAGTACGGCGATCGCCAGCGCACCGAGCATACGCTCGGTGCGCTGGTCTTCTCTGCGACCGTTACCGCGCTGCATCGATCACGCCGCGCAGGTCATCGGCGTCAGTGGATCGCGATCCAGCTGGAGTTGACGATCGCGCGGACCGCCTTGTTGCCGGCCTTGGTGACCCAGGCGATGAACTTCGCCGCTTCGCCTTTCGGTGCACCCTTGGTGACCATCCAGAAGTTGCGCACGCCGCCGTACTGTCCGGACTTGGCGTTGGCGAGCGTGCACGCCACGCCTTGATAGCCGGCCGCGTTCACTCCGGCCGTGTAGGCGAAGGAGACGAATCCGATGCCGGCGCCTCCCGGGTCGTTGCGCACCGCATTCTGCTCGAGTCCGTTGGAGGTCTCTTCGGTTGCACTGGGGGAGACCTTCAACGTTTCACCGAGGAAGATGTGCTGGAAGGCGTCCTGGGTACCGGAGGCGCCGTCGCGATCGAACAGGTCGATCGGGCCTGATATCTGCGCTCCCGGGACCTGGCTCCAATCGCGGATGGCTCCCGTGAAGATGCCGGTGACGGTCTGCTGGGAGATGTTGGAGAGGTGGTTCTGCGGGCTGGTGATGACGCAGATTCCGTCCTGGGCGATCTTCGTGAACACCAGGCCGTGCGGATCGACGCCGGGGATCGGGTTGCGAGAGGAATCGCCGATGTCGAAACGGCCGCTGGCGGCTCCGCTGATGCCGATGTCCGACTGTCCGCCGCCGATCTTCGGCGTCGGGATTTTCGGGAAGGCTTTGTGGTAGGCGGTCGCCAGCTTCTGCGCCAGCGGCAGCACCGACGTCGAGCCGCCGACGATCAGCTGCTTGGCGAGCGCCGTTGCGGGAACGGCAAGAACGAGAGTGACTATCAAGCTGAGAATTATGGTTCTGTGCACGCGCACGGTGAGTGTCTCCTTTGTGGTTCGGGCTTTCGATTTGGTGCTCGTCAGCGTCATCGAGACGCCTGGAGTTGTCACGACGGCGGAGGCGCAAACAACTCGCTTGTGTGATCGATGCGGGTACGCGAGAACCATTCCGCGGAGCGCAAGACTATGAGCGCGAAACCGAGCGGTGTTTCGTTTTTGTGAACGCATGATGTGAACACGTGATGCAGCCTGCGATGTGTAGAAAATGTGTTCACTTTGTAAAGACCCCATGCATCCGATGGGGTCTGATGTGTCGTTTTTGTGAACGACATTGCATTTCCAGTCGCGCCGTGTGACGCTGGCGCCGGGTTGGATCGTCGTGCCGTGAAAGCGGCTATCGGTTCTCCCATTTGACCGCTGCCACGACATGACAGACGAACTGAACGCTTCCCCGCCCGAGGGGCCCGACGCCTCGACCAACGGCTACTCGCCGGCGGCTGCCGCATCGGTGCGCTCGGGGCTCGCCCATCGGCGCAATCCGGTCCTGGTGCGCGTCGCGGAGATCGCGCAAGCGATCCGGCGCCTCGCCCTGCGCGACCCGCTCGCGTTGTTCTTGCTGCTCGCCTCGATCGGGCTCGCGGTTGCCTTTGCGACGCTCCTCGGCCAGATCAAGCCGGCGAGCTCGGGGACGCAGGTGCCGCTGAGCCAGGTGCAGAAACTCGCCAGGCACCATCAGATCGCAAGCGCCACGCTGCTCGACCACGACAGCCGCGTCGTCCTCGAAACGAAGGGCAGCTCCGTCAGCAGCCAGCCGAAGGGCGGCGCGACGGGGGGCACCACCGAATCGACGGTCGCCGTCGGTCCACCGCAGCGTCTGTGGGCCGCCTATCCGTCTTCCGGCGCTCAGACCGAGCAACTCGCCAACGAACTCTCAACGGGCGGAGCGAGCGTGTCGATCGACCAGCAGTCGGGCAAGCCGACGAAGACGATCGTCGTGCAGTTCTTGATTCCGATCCTGCTGCTCGTGTGCCTCTTCTCCTTCTTCATGCGCTTGGGCGGAGAGGGTGCCGCGGGCGGAATCGCAGGCTTTTCGGAGTTCACAGGCAAAGGTCGCAAGAAGGGCAAGGGCAAAGCGGAAACGATCACCTTCGCCGACGTCGCCGGCGCCGGCGAGGCCCTTGCCGAGCTGCGCGAGATCCGCGACTACCTCGCCGATCCTTCCAAGTACCTCGCCGTGGGCGCCGCCGCGCCGAAGGGCGTGCTGCTCGTCGGACCGCCCGGCACCGGCAAGACACTGCTCGCCAAGGCGGTCGCAGGCGAAGCCGACGCTTCGTTCTTCTCGCTGTCGGGATCGGACTTCGTCGAGTCGCTCGTCGGCGTCGGGGCGGCGCGTGTGCGCGATCTGTTCCGCAAGGCGCGCAAGGCGGCGCCGGCAATCATCTTCATCGACGAGCTCGATGCGGCCGGACGCAAGCGCGGCGCCGGCATCGGGCAGGGCAACGACGAGCGCGAGCAGACGCTCAACCAGATCCTCGTCGAGATGGACGGCTTCGCCGGCGACGGCGGTCTCGTCGTGATGGGTGCGACCAATCGCCCTGACATCCTCGATCCAGCGTTGCTTCGCCCTGGGCGCTTCGACCGCCAGATCGTGGTCGACGTCCCCGACGTCCATGGCCGGATCGAGATTCTGCGCCTGCACGGCGGCAAGCGGCCACTTGCGCCGGATGTGTCGCTGGAGGAGGTCGCGCGCCAGACGCCGGGCTTCAGCGGCGCGGAGCTTGCAAATGTGATCAACGAGGCTGCCCTGCTCAGCGTGCGCGACGGCCGCGGGCAGATCGACCAGGCGACGCTCGAGGAGGCGATCGATCGCGTCGTCGCCGGCCCCGCCAAGCGCCACATCCTGACCGAGGACGAGCGCTGGCTGATCGCCATCCACGAGTCCGCGCACGCAGTGGTGACCGATGCGCTCGGGCACACGGCCTCGACGCGCAAGCTGTCGATCGTCGCCCGCGGCCGTCAGCTGGGGACCGCCGCGCACATGCTCACCGACCGAGACCAGGTGATCATGAACAAGGACGACCTGCAGCGACAGCTGATCGTGATCACCGCGGGTCTTGCCGGCGAGCGAATCGCCTTCGGGCAGCTCTCGACGAGCGGCAACGACGACCTTCACGCCGCGACGGCGCTCGCTCGCAGCATGGTCACGTCCTTCGGCATGTCCGAGGCGCTCGGCCTCGTGACGATCGGCGAGAAGGGGGGAGAGGTGTTCCTCGGAGCCTCCCTGCAGGACCTTGGCTCGGTCGGGCCGGAGACACTTAACCTGATCGACAACGAGATCGAGCGCTTCGTCGGCGACGCCGAGGCACGCGCGTCGTCAGTCCTCGACCGCAACTGGAGCACGGTCGAAGAGACGGCCGCCGCGCTGTTGGAGCAGGAGACGCTGTCGGGCGTGGCGCTGGACGCGGTTCTTTCGACCGTGCACGAGACCCCGCTCGATGAGCTTCGCAGCGTTCGCCGCTCCTCGTCGCCGCGCTTCACGGCTCGCGACAAGGATGCGCCATGAACCGAGTGCGCGAGTCCCGGACGCGTAGGAGGTTCTCACCCGCCATAGTCATTTCGCTGATCGCCCTGGTGTTTTCCACGACCGGCTTGGCCGACGCGGCCCGCCGCGCGGTCGTCACGGCCGTCGGCGGGCACCCGATAAGCGCACAGCCGCACGCCGGCGGCGTATTGCTGCTGGGAAAGAACCGAAAATTTCCCGCCTCGGCGATTCCCACGGTCAAGAACGCCAGCCGCGTGGGGGGCAAGACCGCCGAACAGCTCGTCGGCACGTGCCCGCCCGCGACGGTCGACCTCGGCACCTGGTGCCTGGACACGGCGCCCTATCCGGTGACAAACGCCGACGCCGGCAAGAACAATTACGTGTTCGCGAGCAAAGCGTGCGTGGCCGAAGGCGGCTGGCTGCCAACGGCTGCGCAGCTGCTCGGGGCGGCGAGCCGGGTCAAGCTCGAGTCGACGATTCACGACTCTCAGCTCACGGCCACGGTTCCGCTCGATCCCAGCCGTGGCCTGAAAGACCAACGCGAGATGACGTCGACTTTGATCACCACCGAAGCCGGTTCGGCCGCCGCCGGTTTTGAGGGCGTCAGCGAAGGAGCGAGTGGAAATCCGCGCCAGGGACAGGCCAATCCCACGCCTCTGCCCGCCAATCCACTTCCAGAATCGCTGCAGTATGTGACCGTCTACAGCAACGGCACCAAGGGAGGCTTCGCGGGCTCTGAGCCGGTCGGCAGCCCGGAGAACTTCCGCTGTGCGTTCAACAAGGCGCCCGGAGCGCTCAACAACGCCAGTTCCTGAGGGCGTCGCGTGCGCCGACGGAGAACCGAACGTCTCAGGTGGCATGGTCGTCGCTGCCTCCCGCGGCGCCGCGCGTCATTGCTGGCGCCGGCGCTCGCCGCGCTGGCACTCTCAGCTCCCCCCGGGCGGGCGGCTGCGGTGATCCTCCCGGCTACGACGATCGACGGCCCCAGCGAGAGCATCGTCGGCTTTGGAGGCGTCACGATGGCGGCCGATGGGACCGGGGGCCTCGTCTACCTCAAGCGTGTGGCGGGGGTCTCGCATGTGTTCGTCTCGCGCTACCTGCAAGGGCACTGGCAACCGCCGATCCGCGTGGACGGCGAACAGCCGTATGCCGCAAGCTGGCCGCGCATCGGAGCCGCCGCCGGGGGCGAGCTCGTGGTCGTCTGGGCCACTCCCTTCGCCAGCGAACAGGGCAAAGAGGTTTTCGAGTTGCTGAGCGCCACGCTCGGCCCCGGAGCCACGGGGTTCGGGAAGGCCATGATCGTGGATGGCGACATCCGCGAAGCGGCCGGCACCAGCCCCGACCTGGCGATGAGCTCGACCGGACAAGCGGACCTCGTCTATCGCGTCGTGCACACGTTCGCGCAGGGCCAGACCTCCGACATCCCGTTGCTGCGGCCCGGTGATGTGGTGGAGGACGTTCGCGTGGCTCATTTCAACGGCGAAACATGGTCGGCGCTCGGCGCGATAAATCGTGACTCGGGCGTCTCGATGCGACCGCCGAAGTCGACCAACGCGCCGCAGATCGCGGTCGGGCCTACGGGCAACGGGATCGTCGTCTGGCAAGAGCCCGACATCAATGGCGTGGGGCGGATCTGGGCACGGCGGCTGTTCGGGGCGAGCCTCGACTACGTGCTGCCGGTCAGCGCCGCGAGCTTCAACGGAGCTCCGATCAACGACGACGCCGATGCGCCGAGCGTCGGCCTCTCACGACTCGGCCAGGCCGAGGTCGCCTACCGACAGGTCGCAGGGGCGGGCTCGCCGCTGCCGGGGCCGCGGATCTTCCTGAACACGCTGCCAGACGGCGAATCGGCCGACGGCTCCCAGTTCGCAGGCGCGAGCGTGCTGGACTCGGCCGTGGCAGGAGGCGCCGCGGCGTCGGTCGGACCGCCGGACATCGACATCGACGAAAAGCAGGACATGCGCACGTTGTATGACAGCAACGGGACCCCGCGGGTGATCGAAGGAAACGACCGCGGCCTGTCGGGCGCTTTGTCGCTCGGCCCCGGCGTCGCCGGGCCAGAAGTTCACACGGCAAGCGTCATGAATCCCGCGGGCGGAAGCATCTCCGCGTGGTCCAGCGCCGACGCGCAGGGACGTCCCGGCGTGGCGGTCCGCGAGGACTTCCCAGGCGGCGGCGTGCAGACCGCGCTCGTAAGCGGAGGCGCGGGCGGCGAAATCGGCGAACTCGCAGCCGGGCGCTCGGGCCTGGGCGACGGCCTGATCGCCTTCCAGCAGGGGCCACTCGGCAATGCGTCGATCGTCGCCGCGCAGGCCACCGCCCCGCCGGTCCAGTTCGTCGTCACCGCGCCCAACGGTTGGCTGAAGCCGGGCGGTGTCGCCGTCTCTTGGCAGCAGGCCGCGAGCGCCAACGGCCCGCTCACGTACAGGGTGGTGCTGGATGGCCGTTTGCAGACAACGCCGCCGGGCGCCTTCGCCTCGCGCCTGGATGCACGCGGGCTGGGAAGCGGCCACCACCGACTTCAGGTGCTGGCGACGGACATCGACGGCCAATCGATCCTCAGCCCCCCGGAGTCGCTTCTCGTCGATGGCAGCGCGCCGGTGGTCAAGGTCTTGCGAATGCGAGGCGGCGCGTCGGTTGCAGTGCGGATAGCCGACGGACAGTCGGGCGTGAACAAGCGGGCGACGAGCGTGAGCTTCGGAGACGGCGCCAGCGCCGCCGGCAGGGTGCGCTTCGCTCATCGTTACGCTCGAGCGGGGCTCTACACCATCGTCGTCCGCGTACGCGACAAGGTGGGCAACAGCGGCGTCATTCGCCGCCTGGTGAGCATGCGATGAGTGCCCTCGCGAGACCGTGCGTCGTGCTGGTTCTCCTCGCCGCGGGACTGCTCGGCGCGTCGGCGGGCGCCCAGGCCGACGTCTTCGGCCCGATCTCGCTGGTGTCGCAAAGCCCCACCGGTCAGGTCGACTATGCCCATGACACGGTCATCTCAGGGAATGCCCGCTACGTCGCCTTCGACGGCTCCTACGGCGGCGTGACAGGCGTCTGGCGCCGCGATCTGCTGTCGGGAACGATCGCGCAGGTCGCGCCAGGCGACGCTGAGCTTCCTTCGATCAGCGGCGACGGCCAATACGTCAGCTTCACGACGACGGCGAAACTCTCCTCCGCAGACGAAAACCGCGGTCCGGATGTCTACGTGCGCGACCTGGGCCTGCAGCAGACCGATGAAGGCGCCTTCACGCTTGCCTCTGCGGTCACAGTCGAAGGCTCGACGAGGGGTCTCGCCTACGGATATGCCAGCGAACCCGGGGATCTACGGCGGCCGTTTGAAGAACAGCATTACGGAGCGCTTGCGAGCGGGCGATCTGCGTTGAGCGCAGACGGCCGAGAGGTCGTGTTCGTGACCACCGCCGCATCGGACCTGACCGATCCACAGACGCCCGGAGAACCGCGGACTCCACCTCTGCAGGTCGTCATGCGCAACCTCGAAACGAGCGAAACACGACTGGTCAGCGCGCGCATCGGCTCCAGCGACGAACCGGTGTCGACACAGGAAGGCTCGGAACTCTATGGCGCCGTTTTCACCGGCCAGCTGGGCAAGGCCCCGGCATTCGCCGAACCTCCGGCGTTCGGCCGCTTCGCAGCCGGCCCTCCGCTTGGAGCCTCGATCAGCGCCGATGGCTCGACGGTCGCGTGGATGGGGGCGGATGTAGGCCAGCAGGCGCCTTTGCTGTCGGCAGAACACCGCGGCCCTTCCTACACCGAGCCCCTGTGGCGTCGTGTGGCGCGCGGCTCGGAAACTCCGACGGAGCGGGTCACGGGTGGGTCGGACCCTGCGGCCAGCGCCTGCATCGCCAGCGGAGAGCCCGCGCTCGGCAACAGCCCTTCGCCCAGTGACCCCTGTCAGGGTCCATTTGCCACGCCCGAAGGTTCGCTGCCCAGCGGAATCTGGGCCGGTGGAGGAGACGGCAACTTCGTTCCGCGACTGAGTGCCGACGGATACACCGTTGCCTTCGTCGCCCGCGCGCAGCCCGTGTCCTCGGGAGAAGGCTTCGGCTTCGGCTTCGACGGGCCAAGCGATCTGTACGTGGTGAACATGCGCGCGGGTCTCACTCGCGACGGTGCGCTGACGCGACTCACCCAGCTGGCCAGCGGCAATCAGACGGACGTCGCGACGGCCGCCTCGATCCTCGACTTCGGGCTGTCGCCGGATGGCAGGCAGGTCGCTTTCACGACACGCAGGACGCAGTTCGTCCTCGGCTCCCCGGCGTACGTCACCTCGCCGGCCGCGGAGGCCGGCATGGGTGAACTTTACGATGCCGATCTCGCCAACAGCACGCTCACTCGCGTGACGCGCGGGTTCGAAGGCGGGCCCAGCGAACATCCGCACGTGCAGTTGCAGGCGGGGCGCGATCCTTACACCGAAGGAGATGGGGCCCTGTCGCCGTCCTTCTCCGCGGACGGCAAAGAGCTCGCGTTCGCCTCCACCGCCTCCAATCTGGCATACGGTGACGGCAACACGCCGCAGGCCGAAGGGGCGACGTTCGACGGCAGCGATGCGTTCGTCGTCGAACGCCAGGTCTTCAACGAAGATCCAACGCCCCAGTACATATCTCCCGCTCCCGCTGGTGTCGGCTTGAGCCCGGCCTGGCGCTTGGATGTCACAGCCAGTGCCCGTCGCGACGGAAGTGTCGTCCTCTTCGTGCGCGTACCCGGCGCCGGCGCGCTGCACGCCCGCGCGAAGAGCCTCGTGCGTACGGGCAGCCCCGGCAGCGCGACTCACGCACGACGCCACAGCGCGCAGCGCGGTTCCGTGCGCTCGCGCCGAAGCGCATCCGTTGTCGCGAGGACCGTGGCAACCCGCTCGGCCTACCCCCACGGGGAAGGGCTTGTGACGTTGACGCTGAAGCCGGCCGGGTCCTACCTCGCGCTTGCCAGCGCGCGCGGCGGATTGTCGGCCACGCTCAGCCTCTCCTTCGCGGCCTCCCACCGCCCAACCCTGCGCGACGTCATCCAGGTGACGTTCGCGCGTACCAAGAAGGTCGTGCGCCGCTCCAAGAAAGCCTCACGGCGATGAGGGCGTCTGCAAGGTCGACTGTCGCCTCGGCTGCGCTGGCGTGCGTGCTGACGTTGTCGTTCGTGTCGTCGGCTCTAGCCGTAGAACTGGCCGACGAGGGGGGCGCCGCGTGGCGGCTGGAGCAGCCCTCGCCGCCGAGCCCTCCCGCCGGCATCGCGGGCTCTGCGACGCCGATCGGCCTCGGCTCTGTCGGTGACGTCGAGTTCTGGGGGCCAAACCGCGGCCTGCTCATCACGGCCGGCAACCCTCCGACGATCTCTGCGGGCATGTGGGCTTACAACGGCCAGCGCTGGCATCAGCTGGCGACCGTCTGCGGCGCGACCGACGGGCGCATCGCGTGGGCGGGATCGAGAGAATTCTGGACGATCTCCGACGGTCGTCCGGGGCAGGCAAACGGTCCGCTCGGCGAAAGCCCTCCGCTCGCGGATGACACCCTGTGCCATTTCGCCAACGGCCAGGTCGTCGCGTCCTACGCCCACCCGGCCTTCCAAGCGGACTCCTACCGTGCGATGCACGCCGCCGGCTGCATCGATGCCTCGGATTGCTGGTTCGCCGGCGATGCCTTCGCCGAACCGCTGCCGGTGGGGGCGTTTCACCTGCACTGGAACGGGTCTTCTCTCCTGGCCCAGCCGTATCTCGAAGCCGGACATGCCGTGCAGGACATGCGGGACTTCGAAGGTCGTCTGTACGAGAGCGTGCGCATCGCTCCCGAAGACAGGCATCTCGTGCCGGATCCCGAATCGCTGCGTTCCTTCCCACTTCACGACATCAATCCCGGCCCAAGCGCAGACTTCGAAGCCGAAGGAGCGGCGCCGCTGTACGAAGCCGCCGAGTTTCCGACGGCGCTCGGCTCTCTGCACCTCTCTGCGACCGACGGCCAGCTCTGGGGGGCGACGGGCAGCGTTCGCGAAACGCCCACGGGGTCTCAGCCCGGCCAGCTGACCGTCGTGCGCTACTCGCCCGAAGGAGGCTGGGCACAGCTGCTCGGACCGCAACGGCCGGTTGGCGCGGGCTTGCTGGCGCAAGAAGGGGAACTGTTTCCCGAAGGGATCAAGGGCGCCGCGGTCACCGCCGTCGCGGCCGAGCCCGGCAGCGGGGCGGCTTGGCTCGCTGTCGAGTCTCAGGCCGACGCAGCGGGCGTAGGCTCGGGGCACATTGCGCATGCCGTGATCGCACGCGTCGCCGGCGACGGCAGCATCTCAGACGTTCAGGCCTTTCCGTCTGCTGCGGAAGAAGCGGAAGGCATCGGCCCGAAGGGCGCCGCGGCCAAGCTCTCCTGCCCGGCGCCACGTGACTGCTGGATGACCACCACGAGCGGGTGGCTCTATCACCTCGCGCCCGAAGGCGAACGAAGCCTGCCCGAAGACTCCGACCCCGCCTTCTCCGGCCCGATCAACTTCCGACCGGTCGACGAAGGCCTGCCGCAAGTGGCGCCCGACGCGCCGCCTGCGGACGATTCGGGTCTGCTGGGAGAAGTGCCGTCGCTCGGCGCCGCACTCGCCGAAGCATCCCTTCCGCCGATCGAATCGCGCGTCGCGGTGCCGCTGCTGTCACACGTGCGCAGCAAGCTCGTGCATGGTACGACACTCCAGGTCAGCTTTCACCTGGTCGTCAAGGCGCGCGTCCGCTTGCTGGCGAAGGTTCGCAAGGTGGTCGTAGCGGCGACACCCACACGTATCCTGACGGCCGGCAACCGCGCGCTGCTGCTGCGCCTGGACCGTCGGCACTGGCCGACAAAGCTCGACCTGCAGACGCACGCGCTGGCCAGGCTGCCGACGGTGTCGAGCACCTCCGCCGGGGTCGGCAGCGTCAGCACGGGCTTCGTGTCGCTGCCGGATACACCCCTGATTGGCCGACCGGACCGCCTGCCTTGAGGGCACGGCTGCTGCGCATGGGCCGGTTTGCACACCGGTCGCGATCCGTCCTCGGCGCCATCGCCGCCATCGCCATCGGCGTGTCGCTGATCCTCGCGCTGAATGGCTCGGCCTCGCACGCCGCTGGGCCGGGCGCATCGGAACCGACCGCGCAGACCGACGCGGCTGTGCCGGCGCCGAAGGTGACGATGATCGGGGCCGCGCCAGACGAGGCCGCGGGCGAGACTTGGGGGGTGGGTGAAGTCGGCGAAGGTCTTGGATCGTCCCCGACCCAGCTCGTTCGCTACACCAGCGCGGGAGGGTGGGGCTTGGGTCCATCTCTGCTCGACGTCGACGGTCGGCCGCTGCAGGGCTTCCGCCTCGACCAGCCTCAGGGCCTTGACGCCCCGAGCCCGCTCGCCGGACAGCTGACAAGCGCTGGAGTCGGCGCTCTGATCGGCGCCGTTCCCGATTCTCACAGCCAAACTGGGACCCGCCAGGTGCTGCTCGTTCGCCCGCCGGGCGGCTCCTTTCAGGCAACGCCGCCGGTCGTCGGCGAAGCCGAAGAAGAACTGCTCAAAGAAGGCGAACGACTGTTCGGCAACAGACGTGCGCCGCTGATCGCGCCGCTGGGCGAACCGGCGGGGCGGGCGGGCGCGCTCGTCGTTCCCGTCACAGAAGCCGGCAGCGTCGAAGATGGCGTGCTGCACTGGGACGGCAGCCGCTGGACGCGCGAGCCGATCGCGATACCGGAAAACAGCAAAGAACACTTCCGCGTCGTCGGCATCGGAGCCAGCTCGCCAGACAACGCCTGGCTGCTGGCGCAGCTGTCGTCCGCCTACCCCAGCGGCTCGGTCGCGCTGTTCCGCCGGGTGCCGGTCGAAGGGGCGAAAGCGGGTAGCTTCACCTGGAAGCCTGTCACGTTCGGCGCCGGCGCGGGGGCGGGCGAAGCCGACCCGTTGAAAGCCGACGGACAGCAGTTCACGGTGCGCGACGCCGATCCGCCGACGCTCGAGGCGCAGGTGCTTAGCGTGTCCGACGAAGCCGTCTGGGTGGACGGCGAACGCGCGGACGTCGGCGCCTCCACGACGCTGTACTTCAAGCCCGAAGGCGGATCGCACACGCTCAAAGGTGACGTTCGGGCGGCGTGGTGTGCGCTTCCGACGGGCGTCCCGGCCGGTACGCCCGAATGCGATCATTCGTTGCCCGAAGCGCTGCCCGGCGGCCCGTCGCGCAGCATCGCGTGGGCAGCTCCAGCGTCGCCGTACGGCGATCGCGTCGTCACGGGTCTTGCCGATGGGGTGAGCCTGCGCCTCGACGGCGAATCGTTCACCCGCGTTCTCGCGCTCGGAGGCTCCGCGCACGATCCGGGTGGGACCTATGGCGCGGCTTTCTCCAATTCGCGCGAGGGCTGGTTGGGAGCCCCGAGCCTGCCCGTTCACCTCACCCTGAGCCCTTCTGCGAGTCGGCTGACGCAGTGGCCCGTGCCCTTTCGCCACGCCCTCGATGCCGTTGCGCCGCAGCCGGGAGCGCCGGTCGGCGTGCTGTCGAGCGAAGCGCTGGCGGTCGGCGAACGCGGCCAGGTGGCACGCTATCGCCCAGGGCAGGGCTGGTTGCCGGAAAGCCTCTTCGGATCCGGCGGTCGTCGACAGACACCCCACCTGAGGGGGGTCGCCTGGCCCACTTCGACGCGCGCGTTCGCAGTCGGTGATCTCGGACAGATGTGGCTGTGGCGAGGGGAGACGGGACTGTGGGAAGCCGACCCCGCGACGCCGCGCAACTTCCGCGGCAACCTGCTCGGGATCGCCTTCGATCCGAGCAACCCCGCTCGGGGCTACGCCGTGGGCACGGGCGGCGTCCTGCTGCGCTACGGCAAGAGCTGGACGCAGGACGCCCTTCCGCAGCAGGCGTCAGGCGCCAGCTTCACCTCGATCGCCTTTGCCGGCTCGGAGGCGATCGCGGCCTACCGGATCCTTCCCAACCGCCAGATCAACCACTACGTCGGCGGCCTGCTCGTCAACGACGGCTCTGGCTGGAGGATCGACGAAGGGCTCGCCGCCGCGCTCGGCGAAAACGTGCCCGACACGGTCGCGGGCCTGGTCGACGGAGGCGCCGCGGTGTCGGCCTCGGGATCCGTCGCAGGCCCGCGCATCTATGAGCGAGAATCGCCCGGCGCCTCGTGGCAGCCGACGACTTCGCCGCTGCCTTCGACCAGCCAGCCGGGGTCGCTGACGCTGTTTCGCGAAGCGGGCGCATTGAGGGCGATCGCCTCCGGAGGACCGGCCGGCGGATTCGGTGCGGAAAGCGTGACGCCCGCACCGCCGGGTTTCCCACCTGACCTGATCGCGCCGTACGGACCGGTCGGCGGCGGGGTGCTGCGCCAGACCGCGAGCGGCTGGAGCGACGAGGAGCACGAACTCGACTACGAAGGCAAGCAGCTGCCGGGCGGTTATGCCGGTGAAGACAAGGTCTTCCAGCCGGATCCGGTCTTCGCCGTGCTGGTGGGCGCGGACGGCAGCCAGGGGTGGGCCGTCGGCGGCGTCGCCAGCTCCACAGAAGGGCTCTCGACCGGCGATGTCGCGCGCTATCCGGCCGATGGCGCGGCTCCTAGCGGCGTCGGAGCCTCAACCGTGCCCACCCTTCCGGAAGACGCCACGTTCGCGATCGGCGGGGACGCGCAGTGCCTGGCACCCTGCGCGGACCGCGCCAACGCGCGGCTGGGGCCCGACGTGTGGCTGTCCGCGGCGCTGGCGCGCGCTGGTCAGATCGCCGGCGTGCGTGCGTTCGTGTATACCGGGCCCCATGTGACCACGGGCAAGACGATCGGTCCGGAAACGGTGCCGGTTCCCTTCGCTCGCGAGCTTCCGCGATACGCGGAGCTTCTCGCGTCGGGCCCGCTGCCGACTTTCGCCGTGGCGACCTCCGACGAGCTCGATGCGCGGCCCTTTGCCAGCGGCACCGAGGCGATGTTCAAGCAGGCGTTCGCCGGCTTTCCCCGCCCGTTCGGTCTCGGGGCCGAAGCCTCCGGCCTGACCGAAGCCGGCCGATCGGAAGAGTGCACGAGCGCGCCGGGGTGTCGAGGCGCCTATTACGCGATCGAATCGGCGGGCACGGCAGGGCCGGTGCGGCTGATCGCGCTCGACGACAGCGGCGACATCGGGCCGACCCAGCGCGCATGGCTGGCCGGTCAGCTGGCGCAGGCCGAACAGCGCCCGGAGCCGGCAATCGTGGTCGGCGAAGCGGATCTCGCGGCGCAGATTCGCGGCGGCGACGACGAAGCGCTTGCCGCGGCGCAGATCCTCGTGCAGGGTCACGCCTCGGCGTATTTCTATGACTCGCCTGAAGAAAACGTCTCCCGGCCACTCAAAGTCGGAGGGGGATCGATCCCGACGTTCGGCTCGGGAACGCTCGGCTACGTCAACCTGGTCAACGAGCGCAGCAGCGAATTTCACGGGGCCAGCGGATTCCTGCTTGCCCAGGTCAATGCCTCTGCGCAGGCGCGCGACCCTGTGAGCAAGCTCTTTCCCGTCGGCGCGCGATTGATCCCCAGCATTGGCGAGCTTGCGATGGAAGGTAAAGACGGCACGTTGCTGCGACGCAGCCAAGCGGCGCTGTTCAGCGCCCTCGCGCGTCGTCCGCGGGCGGGAGGCGACTCGCATGGAACCAACAACGGGCCCTCGGAAACCGATCCGTACATTCCGATTCCCTCCAACTGCGTCGGCGCCGGCTGCGTGGGCGCGATCCTGCCCGAGTACTCGTTCAGCTCGTCGCGTCCGGACATCGGTGACTTCGTGCAGCCGAACCTCGCTTCGCCCGACCCGCACGCTGTGCTGCTGGGAGCCAACGACAAGCCGATCGCCGATCCGCAGTCGGGGTTGTTCTGTGCCTACAACGCCGGGACCACGATCGTCACGATCAGCGCCGGCGGCCTGTCGGCATCCGTGCCCGTGACCGTTCAGGCCGGCAGCGTGCGCAGGCCCTGCGGCACGCAACCGCTCAAAGAACCCGCGACCGTGAGCCAGTCGCAGCAGGCGCCCGTGCCGCCGCCCGCGCCCGCGCCGGCGCCGGCGCCGGCGGGAGCCGCCCCGACCTCACCAGCGCCAGTGCCCGTTCCTGCGCCGCCACCGCCGCCCGCACAGCCCACTCTGGCCCACCCTCCCGCGCCGGCGCCGGCGTTCTCTCCGCTGGCGGCTCCGATCGCGCCGCTGCTCGCCTTCGTGCCCCCGCCTCTGCCGACCCCGGCGCGCCCGACTCCACCGACCGGAACGTCGGCGGTGACCTCTCCGATCGAGGTGGCCGAACGTGAAGAGGAGGAGGAGGAAGCCACCGAGTCCGTGAGCAATCAGGCGGTCGCCTACCGACCGTCCAACGGCGGCCCGTCGCCGGTTTACCTCCTCGGCGTCGTGGCCCTGGCGGCGTTCGCCGGCGCATCGGCTCGCAGGCGCCCGCGCCGGGGTCTGCGCCGAGCGCGCGTCGCTCCCGCTCTGCTGATGGATGACCGCACGCGCCCTTCCCCCCGCTGGCGGCGTCCGCGCTAGTGCACAAGTTCTTCACCTGCGTTTCACCGGTTCGCAACATGCCGGTAGGCGCCGACCGACATGCTCGGGAATGCCGATGCAGCCGCACCTGATCTCCCCACGTCACCTGCGGCGATACCTGTCATCTGCATTGGTGGCATGTCTTCTTGTGCTCGGCGTGAGCGCGGCGACGGCCGGCGCCGACAGCTACGGCGAACTCGGGCGCTTCGGCAAAGAAGGATCTGGGCACGTCCAGTTCAAACTCGGCACCGGTGAACAAGTGCACGCTTTTGGCGTGGACCCCAGCGACTCCAACAGCGTGTACGTCGGTGACGAACCAAAAGCTGGCGAATACCGAATTCAGAAGATGACGCCCGCGAGCAACGGTAAAGGTGGCCTGGAAGGCCAATTCGTCGCCTCGGCCTCGATCACGTTCGCGAAATCGGCGAGGACCGTGGGGATCCAGGGCATCGCGATCGACCCGGTCCTCAAACGCCTCTATGTGCTCACGGCCTACGAACGCAAGGAACCGACCGAAAAAGAAGAAGAAAAAGGCGAAGAACCAGTCGATTCCGCAGTGGAAGCAGCGGGCACGCTCTACGCGTTCTCCACGGTTCCCTCGGGCGAAAAACTCGTCCCGGCGGCGGTCGCGAGCTCCGAAGGCGTGCTCGTCAGCAAAGCTGCGCTGCTGGCGCAGTCCGAAACGCGCGGACAGGCTCTACTGCAGCCAGCCGGGATCGCCGTAGATCCGACCACGCACGATGTGATCATTCTCGGGCAGGCCGATCTCGGCACCGAAAACGAAGAAGAAGAGCAGTGGCACACGGCGCTTCAGCGCGTCGGCACGGCAGCCGCCAATGAAGTCGACCCTGTGAACGGCCGCTACGTCGACAGCGGCAATTGCCTGACCGGCCGCGAATCCGCCGCGAGCTGTCCGCCCTCCAATGAAGAAGAACCGTCCTCGCCGATCGTCTCTGAAGGCGGCAAGGTGTACGTGGGGGAGACCGAGCAGATCTGGGAAGTTCCGACAGCGGGCGGAAAATTCCTCAGTGGCAACCCCAAGCTGTTCGAGTCGTTCAGCAACGAACTCGTGACCTTCCCGGTCCCGCCGGAGCCTCACGGCATGGGCCTGTCATTCGCAGGCGAAGGCGAAGGCAAGGGAAGGATCTACATAGCGGCCGGAGTGCGTCAGGAAGGGTCGCTCTATCGCGGCGTGCTCGCTTTCAACTTCGTCGAAAGCGGTGGCGTTGCGAGCGCCACGGAGAAGGGGTGGACCGGCGGGCAGAGCCAGGGGCAGTGCAGCATCGGCCTGCGCGGCAAGAGCTCGGTTGCCGCTGGTGCTGGCGGCGCGGTGTTCGTGCTCGACCCTCACGATGCGATCGACGAAATCTCAGAATCGAACGAACCGCATGTGGTCGAGTTCGGCGCCGGCGGCTCCGGTTGTCCGCATGCGAGCGCCAGCGAACCCACGGCAAGCGTGCTCGGCAAAGAAGTCTCCTCGGCATCTCCCGGCGCCGAAGTCGTGCTTTCGTCGAAACTGGCCCAGGCCAATGCGCTCAACGTGAAATGGCGCTTTGAAAACGTCACGACCAAAGAAGTAGCCGAAGAATCGTCTTCCGGCGAAGCGCAGACTACGAAAATTGCCCATAAATTCCCCACCGTCGGCAGTTACGAAATCACCGAGACGATAGAAGCCGATGACCTCGCGACGCCGTCGCTCACGGTGAGCCGCAAACTCACGATAGCCGCCTCACTGCCCGCGGCGCGCTTCTTCCCGCCGGCGTCTTCCGTCGCCGGCGAAGAAGCGAAATTCAACGCGAGCAGCTCCGAAGCAAACGGATCGCCGATCACCAAATACATCTGGAGCTTCGGCGATGGAAGCCCTGAAGTGACGGCCACCACGCCCACCCAGGGCCACGTCTTCGCCACAGCGGGCAGCTACACGATCTCCCTCAAGGTGGTCAACGGCATCGGCACGAGCGCGCCGGCAACCCACACCCTCGTCGTCGGAACCTCTGGCGGCGGCGGTGGTGGTGGTGGCGCCACCACGACGAGCACCCCGAGCACGAGGAGCACTCCGAGCACGACGACGCCTACGAGCACGACTCCCGGGGGGAACGGCGGCGTGGCCTCTTACAAGATCAGCGTCGCGAGCTCAGCGCTCAGCGTGAGCCGCACCGGGGCAGTCGTCCTGAAAGTCAATTGCAGTGGCTCGAGCAGCTGCAAGGGCGCCGTCACACTGCGCACGCTCACCGCGGTGAGCGCAGGCGCTCACAAGCACAAGTCGATCCTCACCCTCGCCAGCGGCTCCTTCTCAGCGGCCGCCGGGCATGTCGTCGCTGTGACGCTGCATCTTTCCGCCACGGCTCGGGCGCTGCTGTCCAAATCGCGCCTGATGCGCGTGCGGGCGACGATCGCCGGGCGCGATCAAGCCGGAGCGAGCCACACGACGTTGGTGACAATGACCCTCCGAATGGCAAAGGGCGCCGGCAAGCACTGACCGGCCGGGCCCTGTGCCGGCGCTGCGCGCCGAACGAAATTGCGCAGCCGGTGTGATGCCCTTGGAAGTTCGTGCGTGCCAACGGGCGCGTCGGTCGCGCAGTGACAAGCATCGCGCGCTTGACAAGAGAGCGCCAGGCGCTCCAGGCGAGGACTAAACGCCTGGAAAATGGCACAAATCGCCGATGCAACAGCTTGGCAACCTTGTCAATGAAGACAATCGCCAGGGTACCCGATGGGGGCCGGGTGGCTTCCGCTGTCTCGCACGTATTCAGCATTGGAATCTGCTAACCAGGAGGTAGTCCACATCATGAGGTTTCTTTCCGGCCGCCGAATCGCATCGGCGTGCGCAGTATCGGCAGCGATGGTGGCCGCGCTCGCGGCTCCGGGCGCCGCGAGCGCTGCGATCGGCGCGCATTGTGAAGGCGCGAACATCGAAGCCCAGGGCGCCTCGACGCAGAAGCTTGCGCACCAGACCGTCTGGGGCCCGACCTTCAACACGTCGCCGGCCGCGACGGCCTGCAACGGAACGCAGGGTTCCAAAGGCACGCCAACGGTCAAATACAACTCCACCGGCAGCGGCGCCGGTTTGAAAGCGTTCGGTGCCGAAGGTGCGACGCCCGACTACAAAAACAACGCGTTCGTGGGGACCGACGAAGCACCGGACGCAGCGCAGAAAGCCGAAATCGAAACGCATGCTGCCGGCGCAGAACCGAAATCGCTCGAGACGATCCCCGTCGAGCAGGTCGCGATCGCAGTTGTCATGCACCTCCCGGATGGCTGTAAAGCAGAAAACGAAACGGGTGTGGGTGCGTACAAAGGACGTCTTGCGCTGAACGACACGACGATCGAGAGCATCTACCGCGGCACGCTCACCAAATGGAGCGAAATCAAAGCTGCCGGGGACAAACTGACGTGCACGGGCGGCAAAGCGGAAGAAGAATCGTCGATCATCCCGGTCGTTCGCAAGGACCAGTCGGGAACTTCGCACATCTTCAAGACTTTCCTCGCTGCGATCAACAAAACATCGTTCACCGCCGAAGCCTTCCCAGTCGGATGCCCGTCGGCGCTGCCGGAAGAAACCAAGACGTGGGCGCAGATGGACCAGGGCTGTGAAAACCAGCGTTGGCCGACCGCCGCCAAAGTCGTGCACGCGGCGGCAGAAGGCGGCGGTGCTGTGGCCAAAGAAGTCGAAAAAACGCCCAGCAGCATCAGCTATCTGAACCTCGCCGACGCGCGCTCTAACAAATCGTTCACGCCAGGCGTGGGTGGCGCGCACACCGCGAAATTCTGGGCCATCGTGCAGAACAAAACCGCGGAACCTTTCACGTACGCCGACCCGGCGACGAATAAGGACGTCGAAAAACTCGGTAACGCGAACTGCTCGAAAACGGTGTACACCGATGGTAAAACCGAATTCCCGCCGGCGAGCACGCGGGAACTGTGGAACGAAGCACAGGCTGCCCTGAACGAGGTCAAGTATCCGCTGTGCGGTCTGACCTACGACCTGGCCCTGCGTCAGTACTCCAAGTACGGCGGCGGGCTGGAAACGAGTCTGGGCGAGGCCACGACAGTGGAGAACTACCTGCTGTACGCGGTCACCTCAAGCAAAGAAGCCGGCTCGTTCTTCCTGAAAAACCACGACTACGAAAAGCTTCCGACGAACGTCAAGAAACTGTCGGAAAAAGGCATCAAAGAAATCCAGTTCTAGGGACCGATCCCGCCGCTCGCTCGGCGGGTAGCGCATGCGACCAGGACGCGCTGGCCAGGCCGGGCCACCTCATGTCGGTGGCCCGGCGTGCATGCCGGACCGGGCCGAGCGAAGTGCTCGCGCCTCCCGAGTTGCGCTGCGCGTCAAGAGCTCGGGTTTGGTCGAGCTGCCGGGATCGCGAGGTCGCGGGAGACGAGGCCCGCCTCGACCTCCGATCGACGGAACGCGCGCGACCCGAGCATCTGGATCCTGTCGGCGAGAGGGTACGTTGCCCGCCAACGGCGGGGTCTTCTCGGCGGCCTCTGGGCTCGAGCGCTCGGGCATGCACCGCCGGGGAAGCAATTGTCTAGCCGGGCTTGACTTTATGACCGTGTTAAGTGCATGATGCACGTATTGAGCCGCAATTACGGGATCTCGACATTTGTTCGAGCGGACAGAGCCATCATGCGGGGGATGTTGATGGAGGGCAAGGAGGCGAGGGGCGCTCATGAGCGTTGAGACGGGGACGGGAAACGGGCCGGAGTCAGGCCTTCGCTGGGGCCGGCCGCTGGCCGGCGCGCGAACGGCACGGCGCGACGCGAGCCGGCGGCGCCTGTCGGTGGGGTCGTTCAGCGACGTGCGCGGTCCCGCCGTGTGCCTGCGCCGAGACGCGCTGTTTCGTCGCGCCTTGCTTGGCGCCGACGTGGTCGCCGTCCTCGGTGCGCTCGTGCTGACCGTCGCCGTCTCCTCGCGCCGCGTGCCGCTGCATCTGACGTGGGAGAGCCTCGTCGGCGTGCCGCTGCTGCTGATCGGAGCCAAGCTGCTCGGTCTGTACGACCGCGACGAGACGCTGCTGCGCAAGACGACGCTCGATGAGGCGCCGAAGCTGTTCCAGCTGGCGACGCTGTTCACGCTCGTCGCGCTGCTCGCGGGCCGGCTGGTAGTCGCCGGCACGCTCGATCGCAGGGAGGCGCTGTTCTTGTGGATCGCGCTCGCCGCGTCGCTGCTGCTCGCACGCGCCGCCGCTCGCGGGATGGCCCTGTGGGCTGGACCGATGGAGCGATGCCTGTTCATCGGTGACGAGCGGTCGGCGGAGATGATCGGCGGCAAGCTGTCGGGCCACGGCGGGATCAAGGCGAAGATCGTCGCGCACCTCGATCTCGACCAGGTCGCGCCGTGGTCGACCGACGCGTTCTCCGCTCCCCGGCTGACGGAGATCCGCGACCTCGCGCAGACGCTCGACGTGCACCGCGCGATCATCGCCCCGGGCTGGGGGTCCACGGCGGACGCGAACGAGACGCTCAACCTGGTGCGCACGCTGAAGGCCGTCGGCGTGCGGGTCAGCGTGCTGCCGCGCATGCTCGAGGTGGTCGGCTCCTCTGTCGAGTTCGACGAGCTGCACGGCGTCACGCTGATGGGCGTCCGGCGCTTTGACCTGACGCGCTCCTCTTCGTCGATCAAGCGGGCGTTCGACGTGCTCGGCGCCTCCCTCGGCCTGCTGGCGATCTCGCCGCTGCTGATCGCCTTCGCGCTGGCGATCAAGCTGGACAGTCGTGGGCCGGTTTTCTTCCGCCAGTTGCGTGTCGGGCGCCACGGGCGACGCTTTCACATGCTCAAGTTCCGCACGATGGTCCCCGACGCCGACGCGATGAAGGAGTCGCTGCGCCATCGCAACGAGGCCCAGGACGGGCTGTTCAAGATCGCCCGGGACCCGCGCGTCACGCGCATGGGGCGCTTCCTGCGGATGACCGCGCTCGACGAGCTGCCCCAACTGCTGAACATCGTCAAAGGCGAGATGAGCCTCGTCGGCCCGCGCCCGCTGGTGATCGAGGAGGACGAGCGCATCGAGGGCTGGCACCGCCGGCGCCTGGAACTGATGCCCGGGATGACCGGCCCGTGGCAGATCCTCGGGCCGGCGCGCGTGCCGCTGAAGGAGATGGTCGCGCTGGACTACCTCTACGTGGCCAACTGGTCGCTGTGGACCGACGTGAAGATCCTCCTGCGGACCGTGCCGCACGTGCTCGGCCGGCGCGGGCTCTAGCTCAAACGCCCGCCGCGGGCCGCCCGCGCGGGCTCAAGCTCCAGCGCGCCGGCGTGGGCCGCGAGCAGCTCTAGCGCTGGCGCAGGTCGCGAGCGGCGAGCCGCCGGGTGCGAGCGGCCACGTGCGGCTGTGCGCGGCCACCGACGGTGCGCCAGCGCCGGGGCCGAGCGGGCGGTGTCGATGGGGCGCGCGAGAGAGCCAGCCTGACGCCGATCAGCTCGGCCTGCGGGCGTGCGAGCGCGTCGGGCTTGGCGTCGCCTTCGGCGGCGACGCGGCAGACCGCCGCAATCAGCGACAGGACCGCCAGCCAAGCTATCGCGATGAAAATGAAGAGCATGGATCTTTGCCCGGTGCCTGCTTCTTCGCGGCAACGGCTTAATCCTGCACTCGGAGGCGATCGCTGCGACCGTGAGCGTGACCTCGCAGAACGGACGAATGTCCGCCGGACGCCTAATCGGGCTGGCCCGCCGGCGCCGCCGCCGGCTCGGTCGAGCCGACCGGCTCACCGGCGCGGGCGGCGACCAGGCGCTCGAGCGCATCGGAAATCTGCTCGCACACGACGTCGCGCGCGAAGCGCCGCTCGGCCTGCGCTCGCGCCATCGCGCGCATCTCCGCTGGCTCGGCCAGGACCCTGTCGAGCATCTGCTCGATCGCGCCGGCCATCTCAGGAACGTCGCCCACGGGCACCTCGCTGACGACCGATCTGTCGACGCCCTCGATCGAGCCGACCTCGTTCGTCGCCACGACTGCAACGCCTGCGGCGAGCGCCTCCAGCACGGACATCGGGCATGGGTCGTACTTGCTCGCCAGCAGAACCAGGTCGGCGGCCTGCAGCTCTGCAGCCATCTGCGCGGGGGGGATGCGCCCGCCGTATTCGGCGTTCTCACTGGGCAGGTCGTCGAGCAGCTTGGTGTAGTCCGACCACGTGCTCGGGCCGCCGATCACGCGGACGCGCGCGTTGACGCCGCGCTCGTGCAGCAGCTTGGCCACCGCGATCACGTCCTCCAGGCCCTTGCGAACGGAGATTCGCGTCGGCACGAGGACCAGCGGCGGCTTGCCGGGGGGGCGATCGGCGACCGCGAAGCGATCGAGGCGCACCGGGTTTGTCACCACGACCGTGTTCTCGATCGGAAACGTGTAGTCGTGAACTATGTGATCTCGAAATACGCTGCTGATCGCGATCAGCAGGCTCGCGCGTTTTATCCTGACTCTCTGTATCAGCGCGCGAAATGCCATGATCGCGGCGACGACGAAGAAGATGCGGCGCGGCTGACAGCGAAAAGCGAGCTCGCGCTCGGCGATCAGGCAGCGCAGCTCGCCCGCCATGTGACTGTCCGGGCGGATCACGAGGGGAATGCTCTTAACCACGCCGGAGGGGACGCCGAGCGACTCGATCGTCTGGTTCTGGTAGATCAGGTCGTAGGGTCGCTCGCGATGCCGCCGCGTGATCTCCTGCTGAAGGCGCACCGATGCGACGGCTCGAGACAGCAGGCCCGTGGCGAACGAGGCGATCTTCGTGCGGCTGTACCAGCGATCCCAGCGCCATTGGCTCGTGCCCCATATGAAACGGAGATTCTCGCGTTCGGCGAGGTGGTCGGGAACCTTCACACCGACGCCTGGGAAGAAGCAGTCGATTTCGTGACCTCGCCGCGACAGGCCGTCGAGCAGCTCGGTGACAACGCCCGGCGCGCCGCCCGTTTCCTGGGGCGCTCCGCCCAGCCAGGCGATCCGCAACGGTCTGTCTCCGGGCACGCGAGGACCCTAGCAGTCAACCCCCCTTTTCGGAGCGATTAACTCCCCGTTCGAGCACGGCCTCGACGTGCTCTGAAAGGCGTCGCTGAAACGACGCGACGGAGAAGCGGGCGGCGTTCTCGACGGCGTCGGCGGGATTCAAATCGAGCCGATCCAGAGACGCGATCGCGCTGGCGAACGACTCGACATCATCGAGTCGCGCGAAGCTGCCGGTGCGCCCCTCGACGACCGTCTCCAGCGCGCCACCGCTGGCCGCGGCGACGACCGGCCGCCCTGCCGCCTGCGCCTCGACGGCGGTGATTCCGAACTCCTCCATGCTGGGGACGACGACGGCCCGCGCGCTGGCGTACAGCTCGACCAGCTCCTCATCGCTGGCACGGCCGAGGAACTCGGCCTCGGGGAAGGCCTCGCTGAGAGCCGTGTGCTCGCGCCCGGAGCCCACCACGCGGATCCGTACGCCGGCCCGTCGCGCGGCCGCCAGCGCCACGTGCACGCGCTTGTGCGCAACCAGCTCGGAGACGACGAGCAGCGCATCGCCGGACTCGCCGGGGCTGAAGCGGTGAGTCTCCACCGGTGGGTGGATGATCGGCGCCTCGCGCCCGTAGAAGGCCTTGATCCGCTCCTGCGTCAGACGCGAGTTGGCCACGTACGAGTCGACGCGGCGGCTTGCCGACAGATCCCACCTGCGCATCCGGCGCAGCTGCATGCGCAGCAGCGGGCGCAGCGCAGGGGCGACCTCGCCGAGCGCACGCGCCTGCTCGTACCACGCATAGCGAAACGGGGCATGGCAGTAGCAGACATGGACGGCACTCTGCGGGACGGTCAGGCCGTGCGCGAAGGCGCTGCTGCTGCTCAGCACGACCTCACACGGCGGCGGGCGCAGGCGCTCGGCGGCGAGCGGGTACAGCGGCAGCAGGCGTCTGAAGCTCCCCTGGTCGACGCCGAGGCGCTGCAGGAACGAGGTCGTGATCGACCGGCCCGCGAAGCGACCGTGCGTACCGGCCTCGTCGTACAGCAGGGTGAAGATCGGCGCATGCGAATAAAGCTCGGCCATCGCGGCAAACGTGCGCTCGGCGCCGCGCATGACGAGCAGGTAGTCGTGCGCGAGCGTTACGTCTCGGTCGCCCGCACGGTCGCGCGCGCGCTCGGCATCGGGCTGACTCACCGGCCCAGCCTACCCTGGGCTGAGCCGTCATCGGCGCAGGCTGTCGTGGGATATGTTTCGCGCGTGTTCGCTTCGCTGGCGCAGGACCCGCGCAGGCCCTCGGCGCTGACTCTGTTCACACTCGTTTCACTGTTTGCATGCGCGTACTGGTAACCGTTCCCTGGGGCGAGCGGCTGGGCGGCGCGGAGGCGATGCTTCAGTCGATTCTCGATGGAGCGCAGGCGGCCGGTCACGAGTTCGAGCTGGTGTTCTTCGAGCACGGGCCGTGGGTGGACGAGTTGGCTGCCGCGGGCTTTGCCGTCGAGGTGATCCCAGCGGGACGCCTGCGCCAGGTGCATCGCTGGCTGGCGACAGTCGTGCGGCTGGCGAGGCTTCTGCGGCGACGGCGGCCGGACCTGATCCTCAACTGGTCGGCCAAGGCTCAGCTGTACGGCTCACCGGCGGCGGCGCTTGCAGGAATGCGCGATCGCGTCGTCTGGTGGCAGCAGCTGATTCCGTCGGGTGGGGGCTGGCTCGATCGCTGTGCCACGCTGCTTCCGGCGATTGCCGTCGGCTGCTATTCCAGCGCCGCGGCACGCGCGCAGCGGGAGCTGTGGCCTTCGCGCAGGACGTTCGTCGTCAGCCCTGGCACGCCCGTGCCGGGTCCGAGCGAGCGGGCGGCGCCGCTTGAGCTCGCGCCGAATGTTCCGGTCGTCGGTCTCGTGGGAAGGCTGCAGCCGTGGAAGGGACAGGACAGGCTCCTGCAGGCGCAGGCGCTGCTGCGCGAGAGGGGCCAGGCGATGCAGGCCATCGTCGTCGGCGGCGACTCTTGGGGACTCTCGCCGGACTACGCGGCGTCGCTGCCGCGTCTGGCCGCAGAGCTCGGTCTCGCGGGCGTCGTGACGATGACCGGGGAGGTGCCCGATGCTGGCCCGTATGTCGATCAGATGGACATCCTCGTCAACGCCTCCGACCCCGAGCCGTTCGGCATCGTGCTGCTGGAGGCGATGGCCAGGGGGGTGGCCGTGGTGGCGGTCGACTCGGGCGGCCCGGGCGAGTTCATCGACCACGGCCGCACGGGCGTGCTCGCGCGCTCCGGCGACCCGGCTGCGCTGGCCGACGCGCTGCAGGTGCTGCTCGGCGACGCGGAGTTGCGCGCGCGCATCGCCGCCGCTGGGCGCGAGAGCTTCCTGCGCGACTTCACCGACGCGGCTCTGCAGAGGCGCTTCTTCGCGAGTCTGCAGCAGCTCCTGCAGCCGGCTTAGGCGAGCGCGGCCGAGCCGCCGTCACGGTTGGCGGCGATCACGACCGACACCGACGTCAGCGAGGGCCAGCGCGAGCGAATGCGCTCAGGCCAGACGCGACCGTTGGTCAGCGAGATCACGTCTGCGCCGGCGAAGCGCGGCGCCTGGACTGTAAGCCCCTCCTCGCGCAGGATCCGGTTGGTCACATGCGGCAGCGCGGGCGAGATGTGCGGCTCGTAGTCGGGCCGGAAGCTCGTCAGGTTGCCTCGCAGTCCCAGCTCGAGGCGGGTGCGCAGCGTCGCGAGGTTGGGTGTCGACACGACCAGCCGTCCACCGGGGGCGACCAGTCGCGCTGCGCTGCGCAGCGCGCTCCATGGCGCCTCCAGGTGCTCGATGACCTCGATCAGCAGCACGCGATCGGCGGGTGCGAGCTCGTCGGCGTCCTCGGCCGCCAACCGGTGAAAGTCGACATCGGCGCGCAGATCGTCATCGAGCCAGTCGATCGGGTCGATGCCGCTCAGGCTCGCCGGTTGCCATTCGTCGCGCAGCTTGCGCAGCAGGTCGCCGCGACCGCAGCCGATGTCAAGCCAGCGCAGGTGCGACCGCGGGGCGGCTGCCGCCAGCGCGGTGTCCACGATCTCCTGCATCGACGCCCCGGCCGAATCGATCTGGTCTGTGTAGTCGCGCATCGCCCGCCGATCCTAGCCGTGGCCCTCAGGGCCACGATGGCGCAGGGCACGGCCCAGACACCGCCATCCGCGGGGCCGCAGCCTGGCCCTGGCGCGCACGGGATCGATCGTCGCCAGCAGCGCCGGCGGGTCCCACAGCTGGCGCACGTAGGCCTCGCCGGGTGGTGAGGCGATCGGGCCGGCAAGCCCTTGGCGGACGCCGAGGATCGTGTAGCCGTGGGACTGCAGCAACTCTGTGACCGGCGTCGGCGGCTGCTCGTGCTCCTCGAAGACGATGTCGCGGATGCGCCCCTGTGAAAGCAGCGACCGAGCGCCCTGGAGCGCTTGCAGCTCGTGCATCTCGACGTCGAGCTTGAGCACGTCGACGCCGTTCGGCAGCTCGTCGTCGAGGCGCACCGTCGGCACCTCGGTCGAGTCCGACCGCTCAGCGCCCTGCAGCGACGCCGTCCCCTTGTTGTGGGCGAAAGTGTCGGGGTCGACTCCCAGCGGCAGCGTGCCCTGCGCCGACGAGACGGCCGCAGCACGCAGGTCGACCACGTCCAGGGCGTCGGCCTGCGCCCACAGCGCGACGTTGCGGGCCAGCGTCTGCTGGATCAGCGGGTGCGGCTCGAATGAGACGACGCGGCCGCTCGCCCCGACGGCGTGCGCGAGGAGGTTGGACATCAAGCCGACGTTGGCGCCGGCATCGACGGCCGTCTCGCCCGGATCCGCCAGACGGGCGAGCGTCTCGGCGACGCAAAGGTCGTACACGCCTGTGCGCGCCACCGCGAGCCCGAGCGAATCTGGCCAGCAGTAGAGCTTTGACCCCCAGGCCGTGCGCAGGAGCTGCGGGCTGCCATCGGCCGAGGGCTTGGATCGCAGGCGAACGCCGATCTGCGATGGGCGATACCAGTAGTAGGGCCGGTTGACGAATCGATAGGCCCGCAGCGCCAGGGAGGGGGGTCGCGTGTCACTCATGAGTTCCTGGCAAGCTGCGGCGAGAGCCTAACATGACGACAAATCCAGGCGTGTCGCACGAGGGAGCGGATTTCGCCGGCGCGGACAGCAGTAACCTGCGCCGCGGGATGCACGCGCAAGCCGATCGGGTGGCGAGCAAGGTCGGTGAGCCGGTCTCGGCCGCCGGCGCCGTGACGATCGTCGCCCACGACATCGGCGCCGTCGGCGGCATGGAGCGCGTGCTCGCAGAGCTGATCGTCGGCCTTCGCGCTCGCGGGCACGATGTCACAGTGATCGCCCGCACGTTGGCGCTGGCGTCGGACAAAGGGGTGAACTTTCACCGTGTGCGTGGGCCGCGTCGCCCCGCCCTGATCGCTTACCCCTGGTTCATGCTCGCCGGTTCGCTGACGACCGCGCGGTGGCGTCGCGGGGTCGTCCAGGCGACGGGCGCGATCGTGCTCAACCGTGTCGATGTCGTCGCCGTCCACTATTGCCATCAGGTCGGGCCTGCCAATCCGAGTCGCTCGAGCGCCTTGTTTCGCCTGCACGCCGCGGCGGTCGGACGGATGCTGCGCCTGGCAGAGCGCATCTGCTTTCGTGCCAATCGCCAAGCCGCCTTCGTCGGCGTCTCCGAGGGCGTGGCAGCTGAGGTGCGCGAGCACTACCCCGAGCTTCGCGAGCGGGTTCTCAGCATTCACAACGGTGTCGACACCGAGGGCTTCGCGCCCCGCGCGCGAGAGCAGGAGGCGCACGCGCGGCGCGCGCAGCTCGGCATCGCACCCGATCGGCTGGTCGTCGCGTTCGTCGGAAGCGAGTGGGAGCGCAAGGGCCTCGAGCCGCTGATCCGCGCGCTCACCTCCGCGCCCGGCTGGGTCGTCGTCGTCGCCGGCGACGGAGACCGCCTGCGCTACCAGCGGCTCGCCGACTCGCTCGGCGTCGGCGCCGCCGTTCACTGGCTCGGTGTGACAGGCGACGTGGCGCTCGTGTATTCACTCAGTGACGCATTCGTGCTCCCCTCCAGCTATGAGACCTTTTCACTGGTGACATTCGAGGCCGCGGCGAGTGGGCTGCCGCTGCTGGCCACGCCCGTGAACGGCGTGCGCGAGCTGATCGACGATGGTCGCAACGGCTTTCTGATTGACCGCCAGCCGCAGACGATCGCGTCGCGCCTGAACCAGCTCGCGGAGGATGGCGAGCTGCGCGCGCGACTCGGCGCGTGCGCGCGCAGCTCCGCGCTCGCCTACAGCTGGGAGGAGATGGTCGCCAAGCATGAGCGGCTCTACGCGCGCATCCGCGCCGAGCGGGAAGCGTGAGACCGCGACCGCGACCGTGAGCACGTGACGTGGACGACAGACGCCGTGTGAGCTCAGCGCGCAGCGACCGGCGCGGCGATGCCGGCGCGTGGCGCCGCAGCGTTCACCAGCAGGCGCTCCAGCGCATCCGTCGCGGCGGGCACCGAGAACAGCCTCTCCACGGCGGCCCGGCCGCTCTGCGCCAGGCGTTCGCGCAGCAGCGGCTCTTCGCGCAGCTCGCGCAGCCGCGCCGCGAGCGCTTCGCTGTCGCCCTCTGAGAAGACCAAGCCGCCACCCGTCAGCTCGATCAGCCAGGGAATCTCACCGGAGTCCGAGCCGACGACCGGAACGCCGCACCACAGCGCCTCCACGATCACGCGGCCGAACTGCTCCTTCCACGTCGGCGTCGTGTGCGAGGGCAGCACGAGCACGTCGAGCTGCGCGTAGCCGCTGGCCATCTCGTCGTGGCTGAGGCTGTCGAGAATGCGCACGCGCGATCCCGGGATCGCCTGCCCCTCGAGCTCTTGGCGCTGCTCGCCGTCGCCGATCAGCAGCAGCTCCACGGGCGCCTGCAGCGTGCGCACGGCGTCCAGCAGGTCGTGCAGTCCCTTGCTCGCGACCAGGCGACCGGCGTATCCGACGGTGAAAGGCCGCGCTCCCGCGGTGGGCACGTCCTTCCAAAGAGGTACGGCGTGCGGGGCGAGGGCGACCTCGCCCTTTGCCCCCCAAGCGCGCGCAAGTCGTGCGGCGCTGTCCGAGCGCGCGGCGACGAAAGCCGCCTCGCGCAGCACGCGCGAGCGCATCAGCCGAACCGGCAGCGGGAAGCGCCTGTCGATGTTCTCCGCGCACTGCACGCCGAAGGGGACGCCGAGCCTGTTCAGCGCATGTGCCCACTGCGTCGCAGCGACGGAGAAGGGCTCGGCCTCGACGAAGGCCACGTCCGCGCGCGCCTCGGCGGCCATCGCGCGGGCGTTGGCCAGGTAGAAGTGCCGCTGAGGGCGCCCGCGCAGCGCCACCGGGACGGGGCGCAGGGACTGCTGCATGCCCTCGAGTACCTGTGGCTGCATGTCTTTCAGCGAGTACTCGCTGCGCCAGCGGCTCGGCAGCACGATCGTGGTCTCCCAGCCGCGCCGCTGAAGCTCGCGATAGACCTCCTGGTTGACACTGATCACGCAGGGATGGCTGACGATCAGCAGCTTGCGCCGGAGCGCTCCTGAGACGTTTTCGTCAGGGCCCTGCCGGGGGCGATGATCGCCCGGAGGCGCGGGGCTTGACACGGGCGACATCGTTGCACGCGGCCTTGCCAGGCGTCGCTGCAGGCCCGGTACTCTTTAGTGGCCGATTACGCAAGGCCGTATGATCATTTCCCACGGACGGGTCCCGCAGTCGATGAACGAAACGACCGACGCCACCTCCATCCTTCTCCCGCTCTGGAGGCGCAAGTGGTTGATCCTCGCCGTTGGCCTTGTCGTCGGCGCCGCGAGCTACTTCTACTACAAGCACGCCACGCGCGTCTACCAGTCCACGACGCAGATCTACTTCGGCGCAAGCCTCGAAGAACAGGCGCCCGGTGAAAAGGGCAGCACAAAAGGACAGACGGCCAACGTCGCAAACCAGGTGGCGATCATCAACTCGATCGTCATCGAACAGGTGCGGCAGGCGTTGCGCAAGAAAGACAAGGCGCTGATACGCGGCACGACCGTGCGCGCGAGATCGCCTGAAAAAAGCGAGTTCATAACGATCACCGCCGAAGGCCCGACGGCCAGGGGCACGGCGCTGCTCGTGAACACCACCGCGCGCACGTTCATCAAACGCCAGTACGCAAGCCGCCAGCGGGCCACCGAACGCTCGATCGCGATCGCCCGGCGCCAGCTACGCAGGATCGAAGCGGCGAGCGCGCCCAAAGCGGCGCCGAAAGCGACCGCCAACAACAGCAAAGCTCCGGTCGTCACCAGGGCGCCGAGCGCCTCCAGCGTGCTGCAGGCGGCGGCGTTGAACAGCAAGATCAACCAGCTGGAAGCGAGCCTTGGGATCGCCGGAGCCCAGCAGATCAAACCCGCAAAGCCGACCACGGCGCTGCTGATCTCGCCCAAGCCGCGAAAAAACGCGATCTTCGGCTTCGTCATCGGGCTCGTCCTGGCGGCAATCGCGGCGTACGCCCTCGGCCGGCTCGACCGCCGGCTGCGCTCGCTCGTCGGCATCGAGACGGCCTTCGCGTCGCCGATACTCGCCGGCTTTCCCAAGGTCAGGCGGCCGCTCGTGCGACGCGAGGGCGAGCCGTCGCCGTCGCGCTTCCTCGTCGAGCCGCTGCGGCGATTGCACACCGCGCTGCAACTCGGCGTGACCCCCGATCCACGGCGCTCGCGCCCCTCGCGAACCGTCCTGTTCGTCAGCGCCGACGCCGGCGACGGCAAGTCGACGCTCGTCGCCGATCTCGCGCTCGTGCAGCGCGACTCCGGCGAGCGCGTCGCGATCGTCGAGGCCAACTTCCGACGCCCGGCCCAGGCACGGCTGCTCGGCCTCGACGCCGCCCATGGCCTCGCGGACGTCCTCACCGGAAAGCTCGCCGTCGGCCAGGCGATGCAGCGCGTTCACCCGATCTCACCAGCCGAGCTCGCGCAGACGCCGGGCGACGTCGGCGCCCCGGTCGCGACCGTCGTCGAGTCGCGCGAGGCGGCCTCGCTGTTCCTCCTGGCCGGAGGCGGCCCGGTCGCCAATCCGCCCGCGCTGCTCGGCCACGTCGCGATGGCCGACCTGCTGCGCCAGGTCTCCGAAGACTTCGACTACGTGCTGATCGACGCGCCATCGCCGCTGGAATTCAGCGATGTGATGCCGCTGCTCAAGCTCGTCGATGCGATCGTCGTCGTCGGGCGCGCCGGCCATACGCGCGAAATGTCGGCGCAGCGCCTCGTCCAGGTGCTCGGCCAGTCCGACGTGCGTCCGCTCGGCGTGGCCGCGAACTGCCTGCCTAACAGGGAAATGAAGCGATACGGCTTTGCCACTGGCGACGGGCGCGGCCGGAGGGGCAAGCTGATGGGTCGATGACCACCCCTCACCTGCGCCTGTCGGGGGGAGCCGGCGCGGTGCATCCGGTGGTCTTGGACAGACGCATCCGTGATCTTGCCGGCGTCGGACTCGCCGGCCTGGTCCCGGCGGTCATCGCGCTGGGGATCACCGTCGCGCTGCCGCACACGAGCCTCCTGGTCGTCCTCGGGGCGATCGTCGCGGTGCTCGCGATCGTCACGCTGATCCTCAACAGCCGTCTGGAGCTGACCGTCGGACTGCTGGCCGTCTACCTCGGCCTGCTCGACGGTCCGATCAAGCTCGGGATCGGGCGCAGCGAAGCGACCGCCGCGGTGCGCAATGTGCTGATCCTCGCCGTCTGCCTCGGCGCGGTCATGCGCCTGTTCGCAAGCCGCGAGCGCGTCAGGCTGCCGCCGCTCTCGGGATGGGTGCTGGCGTTCGTGGCGATCGTCGTCGTCGACGCGTTCAACCCCAAGACGCAGGGCCTGCTCCACGTGCTCGGAGGCTTCCGGCAGCAGCTGCAGTGGGTTCCCTTCTTCTTCTTCGGCTATGTGCTGCTGCGCTCGAAGAAGCGCCTGCGCCAGCTGTTCATCATCATCGGCGTCATCGCCTTGGCGAACGGCGTCGTGAGCGCCTACCAGACGAGCCTCAGCCCGGGTCAACTGGCCGCCTGGGGGCCCGGTTACCGGGCGCTCGTGCAGCCGACCACCGTCGGCAAAAAGGGCTCGATCGCGCGCACCTACAGCAGCGAAGGCGTGGCGCGCGTGCGCCCGCTGGGCCTCGGCGCCGACAGCGGCTTCAGCGGTGGCGTCGGCGTGATCGCGCTGCCCTGCTGCCTGGCGCTGCTGGCGACCTGGCGCTCGCGCCGAAGATGGGTCGCCGCCGTGCTGTGCCTGGGCGCGCTCGTCGCCGTGGCGACGGGCCTCGGGCGATTGCAGGTGGTCGGCGCCCTGCTCGGGGTGCTGGCGTTCGCCGGGCTGGCGTCGCTGGCCGGGCGCAAGGTCACGCGCGCGCTCACGGCGATGCTCGTCGTCGTCGCCCTGGCCGTTCCGCTCGGCGCGCTGTTCGTGTCGGCGGTCGGCGGCGGAACGTTCAAGCGCTACGAAAGCATCGCGCCCGGCCAGGCGGCTTCGACGGTCCCCAGCCACAAGTCCTCGGCCTGGATGAACATTCCCAACTTCCTCTCCAAAGCGCCGCTGGGCGTAGGGCTGGGAACCGTCGGCGCCGCCGGCGGATTCGGCGGCAAGGTGACCGAACTGGTCGAAGGCCACGGGGTCAGCGCCGAGACGCAGTACAACGTCGTGGCCGACGAACTCGGCGCGCCCGGCCTGCTCGTGTGGATCGCGCTGACGATCTTCGTGATCGTGCTCGTGGCCCGAGGCATGCGCGAGGTCGGCGACGGCGAGCTCGCGATCATGCTCGCGGGCCTGTTCGCACCCTTCGTCGCCCTGACGCTGGAGGGATTCTCGGGGCCGTTCATCACCAGCACCGCGTCGGGCCCGTACTTCTGGCTGGCGATCGGAGCGGCGGCGTACTGGTTCGTCGGGCCGGGACGCCAGTGGCTGGGCGCGAGAGTCGCTCGCCGCTACACCTACGGTCAGCTCGACCCGGCTGTCCCGGTCGCCGGATGATCCGCCGCCGCAAGAAAGCTGCCGAGGACGTCGAGCGCAGCGGAGGGTCGATGCGCCATCGCGTGAGCCTGCTGCTCGGCAGACGCCGCAAATCGGTCGTCGTGCTCGCGGTCTGCTCGATCTTCTCCGGATTCACCGAAGCGGGAACCTTGGCGCTGATCGCGCAGATCGCCTCGACGCTGGTCACCGGCAGGAAAGTCGTGCACTTCAACCACGCGTTCATTCACCTCAACGCGTCGCTGGGGTCGCTGATCCTCGTCGCATTCGGCCTCACGATCGTTCGCCTGCTGCTGCAGTTCCCGCTGTCGATCCTGCCCGCGCGGATCGCCGCCAACGTCCAGGGCAACCTGCGCACGACGCTGTTCGACGCATTCACGCGCGCGTCGTGGTCGGTGCAGTCCAAAGATCGCGAGGGCCAGCTGCAGGAGACGACGACCAGCCAGGTGATGTCGGCGACGGTGGGCGCGATGCAGGCCACGATCCTGATCACGTCGAGCTTCACCTTCCTCGTGCTGCTGGCCTCGGCCGTCGCGCTGAACCCGCTGGCCGCCGTGATCGTGGCGAGCGCGTCGGTCGCGCTGTTCGGCCTGCTGCGACCGCTGCGCTCGCGCGGCGTCATCAACTCGCGCGCGCTGTCCAAGGCACAGGTCGAGTACGCCGGGGGGGTGGCCGAGTCGATCCGCCTGGCCGAAGAGACGCACGTCTTCGGCGTCGTCTCCGCTCAGCGCGCGCGAATCGCCGGGCTCGTGGCGAACTCCGAACGCTTCTACTTTCGCACCCAGTTGCTCACCAGGTTCGTGTCGAACTTCTACCAGAGCCTGATCTACTTGCTGCTCGTCGGCGGCATCGCCGGACTCACGCTCGCCGGACGCAGCCACGCCGGGTCGCTCGCCGGCGTGGTCCTCGTCCTCTTGCGCGCGGGCACCGCCGGTCAACTGGTCCAGGGCGCCTATCAGGGTCTCTCGCAGTCGCTGCCGTTCATCGAACGCACCCAGGAAGCGGTCAAGCGCTACAACGACAGCGCGCCGCACTACGGCGAGCAGCCGCTTCAGCACGTCGCCGACGTCGCCTTCGAGCAGGTCACGTTCGGCTACGACCCCGATCGTCCGGTGCTCTCGGACATCACCTTCGACGTCGCCGGCGGCGAAGTGATCGGCATCATCGGGCCTTCCGGCGCGGGAAAGTCGACGCTCGTGCAGTTGCTGCTGCAGCTTCGCAAGCCGGACGCCGGGCGGTACCTGGTCAACGGCGTGGCGGCCGACGAGTTCGCGCGCGAGGACTGGTACCGGCGGGTCTCCTATGTGCCGCAGGAGCCGCGCCTGCTGCACGCGTCGGTCGCCGACAACATCCGCTTCTTTCGCGACCTCGACGACGACGCGGTGCAACGCGCCGCCGCGCTGGCGCGCATCCACGACGACGTGATCGGGTGGGCGCACGGTTACGACACGGTCGTCGGCCCGCGCGCGGACGCCGTCTCCGGCGGCCAGCAGCAGCGCATCTGCCTCGCCCGCGCCCTCGCCGCTCGCCCGGAGGTACTCGTGCTCGACGAGCCGACGAGCGCCCTGGACCCGCACTCCGAGACGCTCATCGGCGAGTCGTTGACGGCGCTGAAGAGCGAGCTGACGCTGTTCATCATCGCCCATCGCATGTCGACGCTGGAGATCTGCGACCGCGTGATGGTGATCGTCGACGGCAGGCTCGTCGCGTTCGACACCAAAGCCCTGCTGCAGACGCAGAACACCTACTACCGCCACGCCTCGCAGCTCGCCGCCGGAGCGACGACCGAGTCCTAGCCGTCCCGGCCGCATGCCCATCCCCGATTTCTTCATCGTCGGGCACGCCAAGAGCGGCACCACGGCGCTGTACTCGATGCTGCGACGTCATCCGCAGATATTCATGCCCGCGGCCAAGGAGCCGTGGTTCTTCGCCGACGAGCTGCACGAGCGAACTCCGCCGCGCCCGGAAGGCACGCCGAAGACGCTGCAGGAGTACGTCTCGTGGTTCGCCGGCGCCGGCGCCGGGCAGCGTGTCGGCGAGGCGTCGCCCCTGTACCTGTGGTCGCACACGGCGGCCGAGCGCATCGCCGCGGTGCGCCCGGACGCGCGGATAATCGCGATCCTGCGCGAGCCCGCGAGCTTCTTGCGCTCGCTTCACCTGCAGTTCGTGCAGACGTACGTCGAGACGGAGAACGACTTCGCCAAGGCGCTCGCGCTGGAGCCCGCGCGGCGCGCGGGGCGAGAGGTGCCACGCTACACCTACTGGCCGCAGGCGTTGCTGTATTCCGAGCACGTGCGCTACGTCGAGCAGCTGCGTCGCTATGAAGCCGTGTTCCCGCGCGAGCAGCTGCTGGTGCTCACCTACGACGACTTCAAGCGCGACAACGAGTCCACGGTTCGCCAGGTGCTGCGCTTCCTGGGAGTCGACGACTCCGTGCCGATCGATCCGCTGCACGCCAATCCGACCGTTCGCGCGCGCTCGCAGCGCACGCACGAGCTGCTGCACGCCGTGTCCGTCGGGCGAGGTCCCCTTTCGCTCGCCGTCAAGTCGGCGATCAAGAAGGTCGCGCCCCAGCGCCTGCGTCGCGGCGCCGTCGGCGCGATTCGCAACCGCCTGATCTACACCGAGCCGCCGCCCGAGGACGAGCTGGTGATGCTCGAATTGCGCCGTCGCTTCAAGGGGGAGGTGGCCGCGCTGGGCGATTTGCTGGGCCGCGACGTCGTTAGACTCTGGGGCTATGACAGCCTCGGCTGAGGCACCTGCCGTGCCTCGCGAGAGTCGGCGGCGGCTGCCAGATTTCTTCATCGTCGGACACCCCAAGTGCGGCACGACAGCGCTGTATCAGATGCTGCGAAGCCATCCGCAGATCTACATGCCCGAAGCCAAGGAGACGCGCTTCTTTGCTCCCGAGCTGCATCCCGGTTCACACACATCGCGCCTTCACCCCGAGACGATCGAGCAGTACCTGGCGCTGTTTCAGGACGCCGGCGCGCTGCAACGCGCGGGCGAGGCCTCGCCCTCCTATCTGCGCTCGCACACAGCGGCGGCGCGCATCGCCGAGCTGGCGCCCGACGCGCGCATAATCGCGATCCTGCGCGAGCCGGCCGACTTCCTGCGCTCGCTGCACATGGAGCTGCTGCGCGATCACGTCGAGCCCGAGCCCGATCTTGCCAAGGCGATCGCCCTGGAAGACGTCAGGAGCAGCGAGCAGGCGCGGCGCGAAGCGCCCGGCCTGGTCTACTCCGACTATGTCCACTACGCCGATCAGCTGCGCCGCTACCGCGACGCGTTCGGCGCCGAGCGGGTGCTCGTGCTGATCTACGACGACTTTCGCGACGACAACGAGGCGACCGTGCGCAGAGTGCTGCAGTTCCTCGGCGTCGATGCGCGGGCGTCGATTCAGAGCAGCGAAGCCAACCCGTCGGTGCGCGTGCGCTCGCTGCGCATGTACGAGATCGCGCGCTCGCTGTACATTGGACGCGGACCCGTCGCACGCGTGCTCAAGGCGGCCGTCAAGGCGCTCACGCCCAAGCGCCTGCGCCGCGATGCGCTGCACACGTTCCGGCGCAACGTTCTGTTGACCAAGCCGCGTCCGGCGGACGAGCAGTTGACGCTGCAGCTGCGCCGGCGCTTCAAGGCGGAGGTCGTCGAGCTGAGCGAATACCTCGATCGCGACCTGATCGCGCTGTGGGGCTATGACCGCATCGGCTGAGGCGGCGGCGACCGCGCCCGTGGCGCAGCAGCGGATTCCCGACTTCTACATCGTCGGGCACCCGAAGTGCGGCACGACGGCGCTGTACGAGATGCTCAGGCATCACCCGCAGATCTACATGCCCGAGCTGAAGGAGCCGTGGTACTTCGCCAGCGACATGCTGCCGCGCTTTCAGCCACCGCGGTCGGCGCCGCCGCTGAGCACGCTCGAGGACTACCGCTCGCTGTTCGCCGACGCCCAACCGGATCAGCGGATCGGCGAGGCCTCCTCCGCCTACCTGCTGTCGCACACTGCAGCCGAGCGCATCGCCGAGGTGCGCCCCGACGCGCGCATCGTCGCGATCCTGCGCGAGCCGGCCAGCTTTCTGCGCTCGCTTCACCTGCAGCTTCTGCGAACTCACGTCGAGAGCCAGAAGGACCTCGGACGGGCGATCGGGCTCGAGCACGCCCGGCGGCAGGGCAGGAGGGTCCCGCGGCGCTCTCACCGCCCGCAGCTGCTGATGTACTCCGAGCACGTGCGCTACGTCGAGCAGCTGCGCCGCTACCACGACGTGTTCGCGCCCGAGCAGGTGCTCGTGCTGGTCTACGACGACTTCCGCGCCGACAACGAGGGCACCGTGCGCAGGGTGCGCCGCTTCCTCGGCGTCGAGGAGGACGCTCCCGTCGAGGTGACGGACGCCAACCCGACGAACGTGCGCATGCGCTCCCAGCAGATGGACGAACTGCTCAACGTCGTCTCGGTCGGCCGAGGCCCGATCTCGCGGGCGCTCAAGACCGCGCTGAAGACGGTCATGCCGGGCGGCCTGCGCAGCCGCGCGATGGACGCCACCCAGCGCCACCTGGTGATGGGCGCGCCGCGCCCCCCCGACGAGCAGCTGATGCTGCAGCTGCGCCGCCGCTTCAAGGGCGAGGTGCAAGCGGCCGGCGAGTATCTGGATCGCGACCTCGTCGCGCTCTGGGGCTATGACCGCCTCGACTGAGCCGGGCGTGGAGGCCAACCACCGCGACAGTCCGCTGAGCGCGAGCTGGCGCGACGCGGCCTTGCGCGCGCAGCAGACCGCGCTGCCGCAGGGCTCGGTGACCGTGTCGTGCTCGGCGCCGCTCGGCGCCGGCGGCCTCGGCCGCCATTTCGGCGAGATCGCCGGCGCGCTGGCGCGCAAGGGGCAGCCCGGCGAGTGCATCAGCGGCTCGACTCGCGCGCAGCCGGCCGCCGCGGCCGGCGAAGCCAGCTCGCCCCGGCGGCGGCCGAGCCTGAACGGCGTGCTCGCGCGCGCCCGCCTGCCGATCTCGCCCGGGCTGCGCACGCGCGCCTTCATGGCCGACTTCGACGCGTTCGCCGCGGCGCGACTGCCGGGCGCCGAGCACCTGCTCGCGTTCAACGGGCAGGCGCTCACGCAGTTCGAGGCGGCCCGCCGCGCGGGCTACCGCTCGCTGGGGCTCGTCTCGGCCAACTCGCACCTGCGCCACGTCGCCCGCCGCCACGCCCAGGCGCGCGCGCTCTACCCCTTGGAAGGCTCGTGGACGACGCGCCTGCTCGAGCGCAACCTCGCCGAGTACGCCGCCGCGGAGCGCATCTACGTGTCCTCGCGCTACGTGCGCGAGTCCTTCCAGGCCGAAGGCTTCGCGGCCGAGCGGCTCGTCGACTTCCCGCTGACGCCCGATCCTCGCTACAGCGCCGACGCGCCGCGCGAGCTCGCCGAACGCTTCGAGATCGTCTACGTCGGCAGCCTCGCCGTGCACAAGGGGGTGCCGCTGCTGATCGATGCCGTACGCCGCTTGACGCACTCGGACATCAGGCTGGCGCTCGTCGGCGGCTGGGGGACGCGTGGCATGCGGCGATTCGTGCAGGCCGCGTGCGCGGCCGATCGGCGGATCGTCGTCAGCCCTGGCGATCCGCTGGCGCACCTTCGCCGCGCGAGCCTCTGCGTGCACCCGGCCTACGAGGACGGCTTCGCCTACGCGCCCGCCGAGGCGCTTGCCTGCGGCGTGCCGGTGCTCGTCAGCGAGGACACCGGCATGAAGGAGCTGATCGACGCTCCGCGCACCGGGCTGATCCTCCCCACGGGGAATCTCGACGCGTTGAGCGAGGCGATCGAGGCCGCCTATCGTGGCGAGGCCTTCGCGGCCGGCCGCGCGCCTGCCCGCGCGGCCGGCCCCGGATGACCGACGACGGCGGCGACGGACGCCCGCAGCGCTCGTTGCGCACGGCGTCGCTCGGCATCTCCACGACGGCGATCTGCGGCGTGCGCGATCACGGCGCGCTGCTCGCCGAGGCGCTCGCGCACGAGCGCTGTCCCTGCTCGACGCACTGGCTCGATCGCAAGGGCGCCTCGCTGCGCGCGGCCCGGCGGCAGGTCGACGCGTGGACGCAGCGGCTGCCCGCGGAGCTCGCCGCGGTGCGCGCCGACGCCGCGCTGCTGCACTACTCGGTCTTCTCCTACTCCTTTCGCGGCCTGCCGCTGTTCGTGCATCCGCTGCTCGCCGCGGTGCGCCGCGCGCAGCTGCCGCTCGTCACGATCCTGCACGAGTTCGTGTACCCGTGGCGGCGCGACGGCGTGCGCGGAACCGCGTGGGCGATCAGCCAGCGCGCGCTGCTGATTGACGTGATGCGCGCGTCGGATGCGCTCGTCACGACGACCGACTTCCAGTCCGAGTGGTTGCGCTCGCGTCCGTGGCTTGCGCGCCGGCCCGGCGCGATCGCGCCCGTGTTCTCCAACCTGCCCGCGCCGGCTCACGCGCGACAGGGTGATCGCGACGGCTCAGTGTCCACGGTTGGCGTGTTCGGCTATGCCTATGGGCCGCCTACCGTCTCGCTCGTGGTCGAGGCGCTGCGCCTGCTCGCCAATCGCGGAGTGGACGCGCGCGTGGAGCTGCTCGGCGCGCCCGGGCGCTCGTCGGCGGCGGCGCAGCTGTGGCTGAGCGCCGCGCGAGATGCGGGGCTGAGACACGCGCCGTCGTTCTCCGGCACGCTGGAGGCGCAGCAGCTGTCCGACGCGCTCGCCGCGTGCGACGCGCTGCTGTTCGTCGATCCCCTGGGGCCGAACTCACGCAAGACGACGCTCGCCGCCTCGCTTTCGTCGGGCCGGCCGGTGATCGCCGTCGACGGCCCACGTCGCTGGCGCGAGCTGGCGGACGCGCGCGCCGCGGAGATCGTCGAGCCGCAGGCGGACGCCCTCGCCGGCGCGCTCGCGCGGCTGCTCGACGATCGGGCAGCCCGCGAGGCGCTGGCAGCGCGCGGACGGACCTTCGCCGAGCAGAGCATGAGCGCGGCCCGCGCGGCGCACACGATCGCCGGCCTGCTGCGCGACGTGGCCAGCTGACGGCGCTATGGGAAACTGGCGCGATGGGGGGGACAGCGCACGCAGACGTCGAGACGCCGGGAAGCCCGAAGCGGCCGAAGGTCGTGTACGTGATGGGCGCCGGGCGCAGCGGCAGCACGATCCTCGGCGTCGCGCTGGGCAACTGCGAGGGCGTGTTCTTCGCCGGCGAGCTGGACAAGTGGTTTGCCCGCGAGGGAACCCCCCGCCGCGACGATCCACGGCTGAGAGCCTTCTGGCGCGAGGTGCTGGAGGCTGTCGGCGACACTCAGCACGTGTTCGCCGGGCGGACCGGCTGGCTGGAGCGCTCGTCGGCCCTGCTAGATCCGCGCAAGTGGCGGACACGACGGCGCTTGCGCGCGCGCTACCGCAGCGTCTCACAACAGCTCTATCTCGCCGTGGCGCGCGCTTCGCAGGCGACGCATGTCGTCGACACCTCCCACTACCCGCTGCGCGCGCGAGAGCTGCAGGGGCTGAACGGGATCGATCTGCACCTGCTGTACCTCGTGCGCGATCCGCAGAGCGTCGTGGCCTCGCTGGGCCGTCGCGACGTGGCCGAGCGCAGGTTCGACGTGCCGACGAGCAACGCCTACCTGTGGTTGACGAACTTCCTCTGCCTGATCGTCTTCCTGCGCCATCCGCGCGAGCGGCGGCTGTTCGTGCGCCACGAGGACTTCGTCGCCGATCCCCGCGCCGTGCTCGCGCGGATTCTCGCCGTGGCCGGCGCGGCGTCTGAAGTGCCCGACCTCGGCCGCCTGCGCACCGGCGTTCCGTTCCACGGCAACCGGCTGGTCGACTCGGAGGTCGTCGCGCTCAACGCACGACCCGCCACCGCAGCGAGCCGATCGCTTCTCACGGCGCTGCTGCAAGCGCCCTGGCGGGCGGTCTTCTGCAGGCTTCGCCCGGCCACGGGAAGCTAGGCGCACGCATGCCCGACTCGCCGATCGACGTGCCCAAGGTGATCTACGTGATGGGCGCCGGCCATAGCGGAAGCACGATCCTCGGCGTCGCCCTGGGCAACTGCTCTGACTCGTTCTACGCCGGCGAGGTCGACGAGTGGCTTGCCAGCTGCGGGGCGTCCAACCGCGGCGGTTCGCAGCGAGCCGAGTTCTGGAAGGCCGTGCGCGAAGCGATGGCCGGCGCGAACGCCGAGGAGCTGTACGGAGGCGAGGTCAACCGCCTGGTGGAGCGCTCCTCGGCGCTGCTGCGCGTCGACAGGTGGCCGGCGCGGCGACGCCTGCTGGGCCGCTATCGACGGGTCGCGCAGGATCTGTTCGGCGCGATCGCGCAGACTGCACGGGCCAGTCACGTGGTCGACACGTCGCACTTTCCCCTGCGCGCGCGCGAGTTGCAGAAGGCGAGCGGGATCGAGCTTTATCTCGTGCTGCTCGTGCGCGACCCGCAGGACGTCGTCGCGTCCAACGTCCGCGAGATCAGCCGCCACGAAGTGGCCGAGCGCAGAATTCGCATCCTCACGATGAACGCGAATCTCTGGCTGACCCAGCTGCTGTCGATCCTCGTCTTCCTGCGCCAGCCAAGACGCCGGCGCATGTTCGTGCGCCACGAGGACTTTCTCGCCGATCCCGAGGGCGTGATGCAGCAGATCCTCGACGGCTTCGCCACCGGTGTGACGATCCCCGACCTGACTTCGCTGCGCGGCGGCGTCCCGCTGCAGGGCAACTCGCTGATCATGTCCCAGCAGATCGCGGTGAAGCGCTCGACTCGCCCGACCGTGCGCTGGTCGCGCATGACGACGGTCCTGCAGGCGTGCTGGATTCCCGTGCTCGCGCGGCTGGGACCGGCCGCCACTCCCCGCGCGTCGCGCCTCGCACGTACCGGCGGCGGCTCGGCGAGCGCTGCGGGCGCCGACAGCCCCGCTGATAGCTTGCCCGCCCATGGGCCTCGTTGACCGTCTGCCGGCGTCGGCCCTGCGCTGGGCCGGACGCCAGCAGTTTCGCCCGGTGATCGGGCCCGTCGTCAAGGCGGCCAGCTCGCGCCTGCTGCACCGTGCACGGGTCGTCGGCCACGGTCAGGCGGCGGGGATGCGCATCGATCCCTCGGGCGCCGCCGCGGGCTACGCGCTCGGCACGAGCGAGCCGCTGATTCAGGACGTGTTCGCCGAACACGTGCCCACCGGCGGCGTCGTCTGGGACATCGGCGCAAACGTCGGCTTCTACACGCTGATCGCCTCACGGCTCGTGGGCGACGGCCGGGTTGTGGCGTTCGAGCCGCTGCCCGCCAACCAGCAGGCGATCCGCCGCAACATCGCACTCAACGAGATCGCCAACGTGCAACTGATCGCTGTCGCGCTGAGCGACCGCGAGGGCACCGCTGAGCTAGAGGTCCACGCCTCGCCGACGTGGGCGAAGCTCGATACGAGCAGCGACACGAGCTTCAAGCGCGGCACGGACGTCACCGGCCGCGTGCGGGTGGCGCTGTCGACGATCGACGCCCAGCTGGCGCAGGCGCCCGCGCCGGACCTCGTGAAGATGGACATCGAGGGCGCGGAGGTGGCGGCGCTGCGCGGCGCCAGCAAGCTGCTGAGCGAGCACCGTCCGACGCTGATCTGCGAGCTGCACGGAACCAACCGCGCCGTCACCGAGCTGCTGCAGTCACACGACTACGACGTGCGTACCGTCGAGACGCCGGACGTCCCGCCGCAGGAGGCGCAGTGGTACGTGCACGTGCTCGCCACGCCGCGCCCGCGTCCCTAGCCGGCGCGCTCTCCCGTGTCGCGCTCGCCGTGCTCGCGTCGCGCGATCCCCGCCCTGAGCACCGCCGCGAACTGCTCGGCCCGCGTGTCGTATGACAGCTCTGCGGCCAGCTCGCTGCGATCGAACGAAAGCGCACGTCCCGCGAACTTGGCCGCCGCCAGCTGCTCGACGACCTCGCTCATGCCCTGGCGATCGTCCGGCGCGACCAGCCACACCCCAGGCTTGCCCTGCAGGTAGTCCCAGTTCTCGCCGCGCGGCACGGCGGCGAGGATCGGACGGTCGGTCGCCAGGTACTCGTAGGTCTTCGCGGAGATCCGCCCGCCGCGCGACCCGTCGCTTCTCCCCGGCAGCGTGAGGAAGAGCAGGTCGGCGCCGGCGATGATCTGCACGACCTCGTCGTGCGGGACAGGGCCGTGGACGTGCACGACGTCCTCGACGGCGGCGCCGGCGAGCGCGCGTGCGACCACCGACGGCGGATAGGGATTGCCGTGCACGGCCAAGCTGACGCGTCCGGTCCAGTCGGGGTGCGCGTCGATCGCCTCGACGATCGCGCGGCCGATCACGGCGGGGGAGGACGTGCGCTGATCGAGCACCGTGCGCTCGTAGCGTCCGAGCCGCGTCCATGCGCGAAACACGCGCTTGAGCCCGCTCGGCGGCGCGTCCCGCTCGATCAGCGCCCACCAGCCGGACATCGCTCCGACGTAGGCGATCTCGAAGTGCGTGTCGCGCGCCGGCAGCGGGCGAGCATCTGCCCGATCGGCTCCGTAGCGCACCAGATGGAGCTTGCCGCGAACCTCCTCGGGCTGGCGCGTCCTGACCGCGTCGAGGTTCGTGTCCGACACGTACACGACTGCGTCCGCGCGCGCGGCGTAGGCGTCCTCGAGCTTTCTCGCCAGGCGGTAGTGCAGACGCGTGGGGAAGTATGGGTGCATGTCCGTGCACGTCGGCGAGTCGTCGAGATTGAGCACCAGCGGGACGCCCGTGAGCCGGCTGAGCACGATGCCCACGAGCCCCGCGGAGTAGGGCATCATGAACACGACGATCGCGCTTGGCCTGCGCTCTGCGATCAGGCGTCGCCCGGTGAGGATCGCCGGGACGATCCAGAAGATCGAGTCATCCGGCCAGATCGCCAGCTCGATCAGCTTGTCCAGGCGCAGCCGCCGGATCGTCGTGAACAGCCGGGTGGGTCGCCGCCCGCGCACCGTCTCCACGCGCACGCCGTCGACACCGTGCGGTCCGCTCGCCTCGGTCACGACGGTGATGTCCCACTGGACGCTGAGCCTGCCGAGCAGCTTGCCGGCGCGTATCCCGGTGGGGGTCGTGTCGGGGGCGAACGACTGCGAGATGCACAGAAGCGCGGGCTTCACACTTGCGACGGCTCGGGCGGCGTGGGGCGCGCGCCGGCCAGGGCGGGGACCTCGCTGCGATCGGACTCGCGGCGGCGATTGGACTCCCACGTCGCGCGCGCGCTTCGATAGGCCCGCATCAGCGCGTCGACGTGGCGCTGCGGCGTGTAGCGGGCGGCGACGAGCTTTCGCCCGGCCTCGCCCATCGCCGCCTGGCGCGCGGGGTCGGCGAGCAGCTCGTTCAGCGCCGCCGCCAGAGCCTGCTCGTCGCCGGGCGCGACGGACAGGCCGTTGATGCCGTCCTGCAGCCAGTCGGCCACTCCGCCGGTCGCGCTGGCAACGACCGGGCGCCCGGCGGCGTGAGCCTCGATCCCGACCAGTCCGAACGGCTCTGGCCACAGCGACGGCATCGCCACGACCGATGCCTCCGCCAGCTCGCGCGCCAGATCCTGCGCCGCGAGCCACCCCGTGAAGCGCACCCGCTCATGCACGCCCAGCCGCCGCGCGAGCCTGCGCATCGCGTCGAGCTGCCAGCCGTCGCCGCAGACGACGAACTCGCCATCGACCCGGCGCGCGGCCCGGACCAGCACGCCGATGCCCTTCGGGGTGACCACCCGTCCGGCGAAGACGACGCGTCGCCGTGTGGCGTGGCCCGTGGCCGCGGCGGGGCTGATCGTCGCGAACAGGGGCACGGTGGTGCGCCGCACGACGCCATTGGTCGCCAGGTGACGGTCGATCGTGCTCGAGTAGGAGATCGCCAGGTCGGCGCGTCTGAGCGCCTGCACCGCGCGCGTCGCGCGCCTGTACCCGGGCGGCAACGTGCGCGGGTCGCGCGTGTGCGCGCACCCGCGCAGCGCGAGGTTGGGGACGCAGCCGGGGCCGTGCGCGCGCGTGCACTCCTGCCCGGGGCCGAAGTAGTGAACGCCCGACGTGCACCCAGAATAACCGTGAACGCTGATCACCACCGGCGCAATCGCCTGCATGACCGTGAGAACCTCAGGATCGTCGAACTGGTGCAGGTGAATCACCGCCGGGCTGAGAGAAGCGGCCTCGCCGAGTCTCAGCTCAGGTGAAACGTGCTGCTTGAAGAGATCCGGCGCGTGGTGAAGCGTCACACCCGGAATCGGCTCTGACTCGATTCGCGCCGCCACGGCGTGCACTGTGACGCCCCGTTGCACGAGCGCGGTCGCGCTGGCCATCAAGTGCGTTGCGACCCCTCCGTCGCGCGTCCATCGCGGGGTTGCCAGCAGAACCGAGCCGGGCTCTATCGACATGTGGTCAAATCGAGGCGATGCTCGAGAGGCGCCGGCTGGCTCCGCGTTCGCTGTCGGCCATACGTCACAAATCATAGCCAACGCCCTGCCGCGCTCGAGCGGCCAAACGGGGGCCAGCGAGGACTGCAACGAGGGCGTTGTGGAACACTGCCCCGCGATGGAGGGGCCTGCGGATCTTGCGAGGAGGGCGCTGGGCGCGGCGTCGCGCCGCGCCGGAAGACCGGAGCTGCTCGCGGCGTTCTATCCGCAGGCGGCGCAGATCCTGCGCGAGGAGGTCGCGATCGCCGCGGTGCTCGCGGGCGTCCTGCGAAGCGACTCGACGTTCGTCGACGTCGGCGCCAACCGCGGTCAGGTCCTGCGCGAGGCCGTGCGCCTGGCGCCGGCCGGGCGGCACGTCGCGTTCGAGCCGATTCCCGCCCTCGCCGCGGAGGTCGCCCGGTCCTTTCCCGGCGTCGACTGCCGTCAGCTGGCGCTGGGCGCTCGCCCGGACGTCGCCGAGTTCTGCCATTTCACGACCCTCGACGGGTGGAGCGGCCTGCGGCGCAGTCCGCAGATCAGCGACGAGCGCGGTCGGCCGCGGTACATCCAGGTGCAGGTCTCGACGCTCGATGCTGAGATCGGCGAGCTGGCGCCGAGCGCGATAAAGATCGACGTCGAGGGCGCCGAGCTTGAGGTGCTGCAAGGCGCACGTGCGCTTCTCTCGGCGGTGCGGCCGGTCGTCATCTTCGAGCACGTCGCCGCCGCCGCACGACTCTACGGGTCGCAGTCGGGAGCGCTGTGGGACCTGTTCGGCGAAACCGGCTACAGGGTCTTCGCGATCACGGGTGCCGGTCCGATCGCCCGTGCGAGCTTCACCGAGAACACCACCGTGATCAACTGGCTGGCGACGCCGGCGTGACGGCTTCCGTCGTCAGAACGGCGGCGGGCGCCGGTGTCACCTCGAAGTTGAACGGCGCGCTGGTCGTCGCCTGGTAGGTGGATCCACCGGGTACTCTGATTCGCATGACGTAGCTGCCGGCGTTGGTGAAGGCGTGGGCGATCGAGTACGTGCCAGCGCCATCGACGCTCGCGCTGGCGACGATGTGAAAGCCGGTGCCCGACGCGTTCTCGCGTTCTGCATAGACGGGCTGTCCTTCGGCTGCCGGAGTGACGCTGCCGGTGAATGTGACCTGCTGGCCGGCCGGCAGCGTGCTCGGGAGGGGATCCGCCGCGAGCGCACGCCTGACGCCGACGAACAGCACCGTCGATCTCGTGTCGGCGTCGCTGACGCGGTAGTACGTGCTCTGCGACGGGGTCTCGGTGAAGCTGTAGTTGCCGCTGGCATCGGTCGTTGCGCTGGCCGCCGGCGCGAAGGCGCCCGAGCCCGTGCGTGCGAGCAGCGTGACCGTCTTGCCGGGAGCTTCGGCGGCCGTGCCGCTGATCGTCACCGGTTGTCCATAGACGATCGGAGCGGGCGAGGACTGGATCGTCAGCTTCGGGTTCTGCGCCTGTGCGACTTCGTAGGTGAGCGCTTCTGAGGCGGCGACGAGGCTCTGTTTGTGCAGGTGCACGAGCACGCGGACGCTCGCCTGACCGGCGGTCCTGAAGCTGTGCGCCACCGTGTAGCTGCCGTCGGCGCCGACGTCGGCGAAGCCGACCGTGCGCCACTGCTCGCCGGTCGCGGCATAGGCGACCTGCAGCGACACGCGGGCGCCATCGTCGGCGGGGCTGACGGTGCCGTTGAAGGTGACCCTGGCGGACCGGCCGCCGAACGAGCGACCGCCGCCGGCCGTCGAGAGCTTGGCGGCGGGGCTCGGCCCGCTGAGCGTCACCACGGGGGCGACCTTGACCACGGTGCGCGCACCGTGGTTGCCGACGCGCACGCGGAAGGTGGTGATCGTGTCGAACGCCAGCGGGGTGAGCTTGTAGGCGCCGTCTTCTTCGGTCGTCGCGACGCCGAGCGTCGTGAAGCTGGACGCTCCCGCGCCGTGCGCGCGCTGGTAGACGGTGACCTGTCGCTTGGCGACGCTGGCGCCGGCCGGGCACGTGAGCTTTCCGAACAGCGTCACGGTTTCGCCGGCGGTGATGTGCGCGGCCGTGGCTTCGATCGTGCCTCGACAGCCTGTGGCGGCGGTTGCTTCGCCGCCAGATCCACCGCTGGCGCTGCGACGCGCGGCCCGTTCCTGCGTGCGGGTGGCGCGGCGAGCGGCCCTTTCCTGTTCACGTGTGGCACGACGTTCCTGGGTGCGAGCGGCTCGTTCTTCGGCGCGGCTTACTCGTTGCAGTTCACGGTTTTCGCGCTCGGCGCTGCGTTCGCTGGCACCGGCGCCTTCTGCGGATGCCGACGTCGGTGCCAGCAGGGCGGGCACCAGCGCCGCGGCGCTCAGCAGCGCGAGCGGGAGGCCGGATCGGCGGAGGAGTGTGTGCATGGTGCCTTTGGCTCGAGGGACGGAAGTGTCTATTTGGACGCTCTCGCCGTGCGTATCGGCTGTCGCGGGGCGATCCTTGACGGTCGATCGCGCGACGTGGACATTGCCGGGCGGGGCGCCGCGAGGGCGCCTCGGCGTGCCGCGACGGCGCGAGCCGATCATCTATGTTTGCCCGAATGTGCGGCATTGCAGGCAGTACGCAGGATCCGGATGGCCGCGCGGTGCGGGCAATGTGCGCGACGCTGCGCCACCGTGGACCGGACGACGAGGGGATGCACAGCGATCCTGCCAGCGGCGTGACGATAGGCGCCCGCCGGCTGGCGATCATGGACATCGCGGGCGGGCATCAGCCGCTGTGCAACGAGGACGCAACCGTGTGGGCGGCGTTCAACGGCGAGATCTACAACCACGCCAAGCTCCGCGAGGACCTGCGCCGGCGAGGACACAGCTTCTCCACGAACGCCGACACGGAGGTGCTCGTGCATCTGTACGAGGAGTACGGCGAGGCGATGGTGCACGCGCTGGAGGGCATGTTCACATTTGCGATCTGGGATCAGCGCAAGCGACGGCTGCTGCTCGCGCGCGACCGCTTCGGCGAGAAGCCGCTGTTCCTGCACGAGCACGACGGCGAGCTGCTGTTCGCCTCCGAACTCACGTCGCTGCTGGAGGTCAAGCCGCAGCTGCGCGAGCTCGACCCGTACGCGATCGACGCGTTCTTCGTGTTCGCGTACGTCCCCGGGCCCGGCACGATCGTCCCCGGCGTGCGCCAGCTGGCGCCGGGTCACCTGCTCAGCTGGGAACGCGAGCACGGAGCGTGTCGGGAGCGCGGCTGGTGGGCGCCGCCGCAGTGCGGCGTGCGCCGGCGCGAGTCCTTTGCTTCGGTCGCCGCCGAGGCGAAGGCGCTGTTCGAGGAGTCGGTGCGAACGCGCATGGTCGCCGACGTGCCGGTGGGGGTGTTCCTCAGCGGCGGCGTCGACTCGACGCTCGTGGCCGTCGCCGCGGCCGAGGCGTCCTCGCAGCGCCTGAAGACGTTCACCGTCGGCTATGACACGGGCGCGGTCAACGAGACCGAGCGCGCGCGCGCGGTGGCCGCCCGTCTGGGATCGGACCACCACGAGGTGACGCTCACGCAAGCCGACGTCGCCCAGCGCGCGCCGCACGTGCTGTCGCGGCTCGACCAGCCGCTGGGCGACCGAGCGGCGATACCGCTGCACGCCCTGTCGGAGTTCGCGCGCCCGCGCGTCACCGTGGCGCTCGGCGGCGAGGGCGCCGACGAGCTGTTCGGCGGCTATCCCCGCTATCGCTGGCTGGAACGCGCCAGGCGCCTGCAATCGGCTCTGCCGGACGTCGCCGTGCGCTCGCTCGGCGGTGCGTTGCGCCGCTGCGCACGGGTACGTCCGGCGGCGCGGGCGTCGGCGCGGCTGGCGCCGACGCCCGTGCTCGAGCGCAACCTCGACTGGGTGACCAGCGAGCGTCGCCACGGCCGCGACGGTCTGTACGGCCCGCGCCTGGCGCAGCTCGATCGCGGACGCGTGCTCGCGAACCTGGCCGTCCAGGCGGGCGAGCTCGACGGCGAGCCGGCGGCGCGCTGGCTGATGCACCTCGACCAGGTGCACTACCTCCCAGACGACGTGCTCGTGAAGACCGACCGGGCGAGCATGCTCGTCTCGCTGGAGATCCGCACGACCTTTCTGCACGCCGGCCTGGCCGAGCTCGCCGGCTCGCTGGACACCTCGATGCACCTCGCGGGAGCGGGCAAGGCGCTGGTCCACGCGATGCTGCCCGCCGACATCCTCCCGGCGTCCCGCTTCGGGCGCTACCGCAAGACCGCCTTCAGGGTCCCGGCGGCGCAGTGGCTGCGCGGTCCGCTGGCGCCCGTGATGAGCCGCCAGCTGGAGCGCGGAACGATCTACAGCGAGGGGTACTTCGACCGGCGCGCCGCCGAGCGGATGGTGCGCGAGCACGCGGCGTCGACGCACGATCACAGCGACCAGCTGTGGCCGCTTCTGTCGCTTGGGCTGTGGGCCGATCGCTTCCATGGCCTCGATGGCGCGTAAGGCCTCGCGGCCGGGCGAGCGGCCGCGGCTGCTCATCCTCACGCCGGACTTCCCGCCCGCGCCGGGCGGGATCCAGGTTGTCGCCCATCGCCTCGCAGCCGGGCTCGAGGGGCTGGAGGCGCGAGTGATCGCCCCAGACTCGCCGGGTGCGGCTCGCTTTGACTCCGCCAGCGGCGTGCCCGTGCACCGGGTGCACGGAGGTGGACGCCTGCGCGGCGGTCGCAACGCGCTGCTCAACGCGGCGGCGCTCAGGCATGCGCTGAGCTTTCGCCCGCACGTGACGCTCAGCGCGCACATCGCGGCCAGCCCCGCCGCGGCCGCGATTCACCGCGCGCTCGGCGCGCGCACGGTGCAGTACTTCCACGCCGAAGAGATCGGCGCCAAGCCGCGCCTTGCGGCGTTCGCCGCGCGCCACGCGGATGCGTCGATCGCCGTGAGCGCCTACACGGCGAGCCTTATCGTCGCCGCGAGCGCAGCCTCGACGCAGCGCGTGCACGTGATCGCCAACGGCACCGACATACCCAGCGACGCCGCGCCAAAGCCCGTCGATCGCCCGACGATCCTCACGATCGCCCGTATCGAGGAGCGCTACAAGGGTCACGACACGATGGTGCGAGCGCTGGCGCTCGTGCTCGCGAAGGTGCCCGACGCGCAATGGGTCGTGATCGGCGACGGCTCGCTGCGCCCCGGCCTGGAGGCGCTCGCGAGCTCCTATGGCGTGGCGGGCTCGATCCGCTTCCTCGGCGCCGTCTCCGACGACGAGCGCAACGCATGGCTGGCACGCGCGCATCTGCTGGCGATGCCGAGCCGCCTGCCCGCCGGCGAGTTCGCGGGGGAGGGCTTTGGCATCGTGTATCTGGAGGCGGGCGCGTACGGCAAGCCGGTTGTCGCGGGCAACGTCGGCGGCGCGGTCGACGCGGTCCTCGACGGCAAGACGGGATTGCTCGTCGACCCGCTCGACCCGCTCGCGGTGGCCGAGGCGATCGCGCGGCTGCTGCTGGACGGCGAGCTGGCGCGACGGCTGGGGGCCGGCGGACAGGCTCGGGCGCAGCTTCATGCATGGCCGAAGGTCGTGCAGCGCGTCGAAGCGCTGCTGCTCGCCCAGCTGGACGGCGCGGCCGACGATGGCGCCGGCGAGGGCGATCTCGAGTCGGGGCGCGGCGGCTCGTGAAGGTCCTCTACGTCAGCCACACGGCCGTCGTCAGCGGCGCCGAGCGCTCGCTGCTGGACCTGCTCGGCGCGCTGCCGCGCACGGTGGCGCCGCTGCTGGCGACGCCGCCCGGTCCGCTGCAGGTGCTCGCGCAGGAGCGCGGCATCGCCACGACGGCGATCGTCGGGACGGCGGGCAGCCTGCGGCTGCACCCGCTGCACACCCCGAGGGCGCTTGCGCAGATGGCCGTCGCCGGCTGGCAGGTGCGCCGCGCGGCCGCGCGCCACGGCGCCGACGTCGTGCACGCCAACTCGATCCGCGCCGGGATCGTGCTCGCCTTCGCGCGCCTGCGCGCGACGGCGACGATTGTGCACGTGCGCGACTGCCTGCCGCGGGGTCGCGTGAGCACGGCCACGCTGCGCCTGATCGCCGCCACGGCGACGACGGTCGTGGCCAACTCCGCCTACACGGCCGCGTCGGTGCTGGCCGCGGCGCCGAGCGCCCGCGTGGAGGTCGTGCACAACGCCGTCGACCTGCGGCGCTTTGACCCCGAGGCGATCGATCGCGCGGAGGCGAGGACGCGCCTCGGCCGGGCCGGCGAGCGCCGCCTGCTGCTCGGCGTCGTCGCCCAGCTCAGCCCGTGGAAGGGCCAGGACACCGCGATCGAAGCGCTGAGCGTGCTCTGCCGCGAGGGGCTCGACGCGCAGCTGCTGCTCGTCGGCTCGGCGAAGTTCGTCGCGAGCTCGACGCGCTTTGACAACGAGGACTACGTCGCGCGGCTGCACGAGCTCGTCGCTGCGGCGGGCCTGGGGGATCGCGTCTCGTGGCTGGGCGAGCGCGAGGACGTCGCGCAGATCGTCCGCGCGCTGGACGTGCTGCTGCTGCCGTCCTGGGAGGAGCCGTTCGGGCGCGCGCTGATCGAGGCGATGGCGCTCGGCGTGCCGGTCGTCGCGACGGATGTCGGCGGACCGCGCGAGATCGTGCAGGAGGGGCGCCAGGGCTATCTCGTCGCGCCGCGTCAGCCGGATGCGTGGGCGCACGCGATCGCTCGCGTCGCGCAGAGCGCCGACGGTGGCGCGGCGATGGGGCGCGCGGGGCGCCAGCGGGCGGCGCAGCTGTTCACAATTGCGCGCCACGTCCATGCGACGCTTGACTGCTATGAACGCGCCATCGCGCAGACTGGCGGACGGCCTGTGTGAGGCGGACCCACCCCGCCGGCGCGAACTGGACGAATGTTGCAAATAGCGCGAGCGCGCCCTAAGGTTGGGCACCGCGATCGGATCGTCAGCAGCGCAAGAACGCGCCACCGCACACCGAACACGACCCCACAGACGCCGTCCAATCCCGACCACCCAGCACGGATGCCCGCCACCTACCACCTGTCGCACCTGCGCACGCTCGAGGCCGAGGCGGTGCAGGTGATGCGCGAGGTCGCCGCCGAGTTCGAGCGCCCGGTGCTGCTGTTCAGCGGAGGCAAGGACTCGATCGTGCTGCTGCGCCTCGCCGAGAAGGCGTTTCGCCCCGCCCCATTTCCCTTCCCTGTGATGCACGTCGACACCGGGCACAACTTCCCGGAGGCGATCGAGTTCCGCGACCGGCGCATGAAGGAAATCGGCGAGCGCCTGATCGTCGCCTCGGTGGAGGAGTCGATCCGCCAGGGCCGCGTCGAGGAGGAGACCGGGCCGCGAGCGTCGCGCAACGGCCTGCAGACGGTCACGCTGCTGGACGCGATCGCCGAGCACGGCTTCGACTCGGCCTTCGGCGGCGCCCGGCGCGACGAGGAGCGCGCTCGAGCCAAGGAGCGGATCCTGTCGTTTCGCGATCGGTTCGGCCAGTGGGAGCCCCAGCGCCAGCGACCGGAGGTGTGGGCGCTCTACAATGCGCGCATTAGCAAGGGGGAGCATGCGCGGGTGTTTCCGATCTCCAACTGGACCGAGCTCGACGTGTGGCAGTACATCGCCGAGGAGCAGCTCGAGGTGCCGTCGATCTACTTCGCGCACGACCGCGAGGTGTTCGAGCGCGACGGCATGCTCTATGCCAGCAGCCCGTTCATGCAGCTGATGGACGGCGAGCGGCCGTTCTCGACTCGCGTGCGCTATCGCACCGTCGGCGACATGAGCTGCACTGGCGCAGTCGAGTCCTCGGCGTCGACGCTCGAGGAGGTCGTCGCGGAGATCGCCGCGACGCAGGTCACCGAGCGCGGCCAGACCCGCGGTGACGACCGCGTGAGCGAGGCGGCGATGGAGGATCGCAAGCGGCAGGGGTACTTCTGATGAAGCTCCCCGGATCGGCGGACGTGGCGGCTGAGAACGGCAACGGCAACGGGCACGCCCCGGCGGCGGGCGACGGCGGCCAAGCGCCGCAGGCCGACGGCGGCCAAGCGCCGCAGGCCGACGGTGGGCAAGCGCCGCAGGCCGACGGTGGGCAGGCGCCGCAGGGCGACGGTGGGCAGGTGCCGCAGGGCGACGGGCACGAGGTGTTCCGGCGCTTGACCGAGCGGCCCGCGGAGCTCTTGCGCTTCGCAACGGCAGGCTCGGTAGACGACGGCAAGAGCACGCTGATCGGGCGGCTGCTGTACGACTCCAAGCAGGTGCTGACCGATCAGCTCGAGCACGTCGAGCAGGCGAGCGAGCGCATGGGCCACGACTTCCTCGACCTGTCGCTGCTGACCGACGGCCTGCGCGCCGAGCGCGAGCAGGGCATCACGATCGACGTCGCCTACCGATACTTCGCCACGACGCAGCGCCGCTTCATCATCGCCGACACCCCCGGCCACGAGCAGTACACGCGCAACATGGTCACGGGCGCCTCCACGGCCGATCTCGCGATCGTGCTGGTCGACGCGCGCAAGGGAGTGCTCGCGCAGTCCAAGCGCCACGCCTTCATCAGCTCGCTGCTGGCGATCCCGCACGTGGTCGTGTGCGTCAACAAGATGGACCTGGTCGACTACGACCAGGGCGTGTTCGACACGATCGTCGAGGAGTTCGATCAGTTCGCCGCTCGCCTGGAGATGCCAGACCTGACGTACATACCGATCTCCGCGCTGCTCGGCGACAACGTCGTCGATCGCTCCAAGACGATGCCGTGGTACGAAGGGCCGCCGCTGCTCTACCACCTCGAGCACGTGCACATCGCCTCCGACCGCAACCTGATCGACGTGCGCTTTCCCGTGCAATGGGTGATCCGCCCGCCGTCCTCGAGCGTCGCCGACTATCGCGCCTACGCCGGCCAGGTCGCCGGCGGCGTGATGCGCCCCGGCGACGACGTCGTCGTGCTGCCGGGCGGCCAGCGCAGCACGATCGCCGCGATCGACACCTTCGACGGGCCCGTGCCCGAGGCCTTCCCGCCGATGTCGGTGGCGCTGCGCCTGGGCGACGACATCGACGTCGGACGCGGCAGCACGATCGTGCGCACGCAGAACCAGCCGACCGTGGCCAACCACTTCGAGGCGCTGTTGTGCTGGATGTCCGAGGAGCCGCTGGACCGCCGCCGGCGCTACCAGGTCAAGCACACCACGCGTACGGCGATGGTCGGCGGCCTGGACGTGCGTTACCGCCTGGACGTCGAGACGCTGCATCGCGACGAGAGCGCCACGGTGCTCGCGCTCAACGACCTCGGGCGCGTGCGCCTGGAGCTGAGCGCACCGCTCGTGTTCGACTCCTACCGGCGCAATCGCACGACCGGCAGCCTGATCGTGATCGACGAGGCGACCAACGAAACCGTCGCCGCCGGCGTGATCCTCGACACCGAGGTGGAGGGCCTGGACGCGGAGGCCAAGAGCGAGCGCAGCCCGAACGTGCGCTGGCAGGGGACGCGGATGACGCGCGAGCGCCGCTGGCAGGCGCTCGGCCATCCCGGCGCGACGCTGTGGTTCACCGGGCTTCCCGGCGCCGGCAAGTCGACGATCGCCTCGGCGGTGGAGGAGCGGCTGATCGCCGCCGGGCAGTCCGCCTTCCTGCTCGACGGCGACAACCTGCGCCACGGTCTCAACGGCGACCTCGGCTTCGACGAACAGGCGCGGCGCGAGAACGTGCGGCGCACCGCGCACGTCGCCAGGCTGCTCGCGGAGTCCGGCACGGTCGCGCTGGTCAGTCTCGTCAGCCCGTATGCCGCCGACCGCGAGCTCGCCGCGACGCTGCACTGCGACGACGAGCTGGAGTTCTTCGAGGTGTTCGTCGACGCTCCGCTGGAGCTGTGCGAGAAGCGCGATCCCAAGGGCCTGTACGCGCGGGCGCGCGCGGGGGAGCTGTCGGGGCTGACCGGCGTGGGGGCGCCCTATGAGTCGCCGGTCGACCCCGACCTGATCCTCGGGACGCTCGAAGAAACCGTCGAGCGAGGCGTAGAGCGCGTGATGGAGCTGCTCGCCGCGCGCGGCATCGTCGCGGACGCTCGCTGAGCTTCGCCGACGCAGCGTGCCGGCCGCGACGCCGAGGCTACTCCGGCGCTAGTGACCCTTGCTTGCCGAAGGCGCCGCGTGCAGCAGCACCGAGCGGCTCCAGCCGGGCACGACCGCGCCCTTTTTCGGCAGGGCGACGTAGGCGCGGTAGCTGCCGCCGCGGCGGATCTTCACGACGATGCTGAAGCGCGACACGGTCGCGGTGCCGCGCTTGACCAGCGTGCTGAACTGCGTCGCGAACCTCGTCGTCCTTTCTTCGGCCTTGGGCGAATTGCCGGGACGCACGCGCTTGAACAGCTGGAAGTCGAGATGCGCGCCCGGCTTTGCCGGTGTGACCGTTCCGTACAGGCGCACCAGCCCAGGGTGACCGGAGGAGCGCACTTTCAGGGTGACCTTGGCGGCCACCTGCTGCGTCAGCAGGTGGCTGTAGAGCGGACGCGGGTCGAGCGTGCTCACGCGATACTGCGTCGAGCTCGTCAGGTTCGCCACGCGGAAGGAGAACTGCCCGGTGGCGCCCGTGTGGGCTGGAAGGCCGACCGGCGTGAACGCTTCCAGAAAGGGATACGGGCTGGCCTGCAGCGCGATCGCCCGATTGGCGTTCCCGCTGCCCAAGAGCGTGCCGCTGAGCACGTAAGTCCCGCCGAACACCGTCGGTGCGCCGCCCTTCGAGAGCTTGAATTCGTCTTTGCCCGTCTTCTTGACTCCGAACGTCCGGTCCCTGCCTGGCGTGTTGCCGCGTTCGTTGGACGCCACCAGGCGGTAGTGGTAGCCGGTCAGCAAGCCGGTGGCCGCCTGGCCGATTTTGACCCTCGTCGTGCCGGCGGGCAGCGTCGCCGCGGCCGTCTGCTTGCCGTACGCGGTCGTCGGGCCGTACTGGAAGTAGTAGGTGGTGAGCGCACCGTTGGGGTCGATGACGCCAACGAGCGTCGCCGAGCTGCCGCGGACGGATACCGCGCCGCCCGTGGAGACTTTCGGCGGTCCGATCTTCGGCGTTTTCGTGACGGCAGCCTGCGCGACCGGCGGCGCGGCGGCGGCCAGGGTCACGAGCACGGGCGCGAGCAGCCGCCGCAGGGTTTTCGCTTTGCTCATGTCGCAGTCCCTCTCAAATCGTGCCGGCATCGCCGTGCTGGTCCCTGCTCGCTCCGCGGTCATCACTGAGAACACGCCGGGCACCCGATCGATTCGCCCGTCGCCGGGGCGATCTTAACGCCAGCGCCGCGGTGCCGACGCCGCGCCTTCACCAAATCGTTACGCCGCCGCGCCCGTCTGCGTCGAGCATACGCGGCGGAGCAGGGCTCGCGGGATCGTGCTGCCTGGCCACGGCCGGTTGGCATCGCCGCGGCACGCCCAGCGCAGCGAACGCAAGCAGCCACCGTGTCCAGTGAATCGATCGCCAGCCCCCCGCCCCTCGTGGGCTCAGCCGAGCCGTGCGCCAGCTGCGGCGCGCCGCTGGCGGGCGATCAGCGCTACTGCCTGGAGTGCGGCGAGCGTCGCGCGCCGCTCACCAGCGCGCTGCTCGGCGGATCGCCGCAGACGCCGCCGCCGCAGGCCGATCCCGCCTCGCTGGGACCGGGCTCGACTCCCGCCGCGTCTCAGCCATCGCGCGATCACGGCCAGATGCTGGGCGGTGGCTCGCCGCGTGGCAACGCGGTGACCGTGATCGCGGGCGTGGGCGTGCTGCTGCTGGCGATGGGCGTCGGCGTCCTGATCGGCCGTTCCGGCGGCGGGGCCACGCCGACCGCCGCCGCGCCGCAGGTGATCAGCGTGGCCAGCACGCCCGGCGCGGGCACGACACCGGGCGCCTCCGAAGCCGCGCCGTTCACCGACGACTGGCCGTCGGGAACCAGCGGCTACACCGTCCAGCTGCAGGCCCTTGCGCAGTCGAGCACCCAGCCCAGCGCGGTGCAAGCCGCCAAGGCGGCGGCCAGTGCAAAGGGCGCGACAGGCGTCGGAGCGTTGAAGTCCGATGACTTCAGCAGCCTCAAGGCTGGAAGCTACATCGTCTATTCCGGCGTGTACCGCAGGAAGGCGCAAGCCGAAAAGTCCGCCACGCGGCTGAGCAAGAGCTTCCCCGGCGCGTCGGTGATCAAGGTCTCCGGCGCCGGTTCGGGCTCGGCCGCGACGAGCCCCCCCTCGGGCTCGGGCTCTGGCGCCGGCGGCGGCGCGGCCGGCGGCGGCACGGGCCCGGCTCCACCGGCCTCCTCGAAAGCGCTCGAAGAACTGCACAAGAGCAAAGGCAAGAGCTATGAGGAAAAGTCCAAGAACCTGCCCAACGTGGTCGGCACGTGAGCCTGCTCGGCGAGCCGCGCCCGTCGCTGCCGGCGCCGGACGGGCGCAGCGAGCTGCGACGCAGGCGCGACGAGCTGGCCGAGCAGGTCACCGAGCTGCATTGGGATCTCGGCGGCCTCGCCTATGAGATGGCCACTCGCGATCACTTTCGCCTCGACGTGCTCGTGCGCCGCGCCGCGGTGCTGCAGGAACGCGACGGCGAGCTCGCCGAGGTGGAGCGGCTGCTCGCGCTCGAGGAGAGCGCCAGCGCCGGCAGCTGTCCGGGCTGCAGTGCTCCACACAGCCGCGGCGCGGTGTTCTGCTGGCAGTGCGGCGCGACGCTGATGGAGCGCGCCCCGAGCACGGCGATGCCGGCGCTCGGCCTGCCCGGGCTGTCTTGAGCAGCGGCGACGCAGCTGGGACCTGCGCCGACTGCGGCGCAGGCCTGCGCCCGCGCCAGCGCTACTGCCTCGGCTGCGGCAAGCGGATCGGCCCGCGAGGCGCGCAGCTGGACGAGCTCGTGCGCCGGGCTCGCGCGTGGCCCTCGCCGAGCTCGCCACCGCAGGCCCAATCGGATGCCCTGCGCCCATCCCGAGCCCCGCTCGCGCCGGGCGACGTTCGCCGCGCCGGCCCCTTCGCCGGCTGGAAGGGCCGTGCGCAGACGCTGCTGGCGGCCCTGTCCGAGCTGACGCTTCCCTCGCGGCGGATCTGCGCGGGGCTGGTGCTCGCGTTCGCCGGGTTCGGCGTGCTGCTCGGCAACGTCGCGGGCTCGCGCGTGGACTACACGCTGGCGGCATCGGCGCGCCCGCGCGTCAGGTTGCTGCTGGCGGCGCCGCCCAGCACGGCGGCGCCAGGCGAACGAAGCGCGCCGGCGATCGAACCACCACCGGCATCGACGCAGGCGACCCCGGAAGCTTCACCCGAAGCCGTGGAACCAGCGAGCACGCCCGCGCCGCCGGTCGGCCGATCCGCGCCGTTGGCGAAGCCTCACGGCAATTCAGCCGGCGGCGGCGAAGGCGGCTCGACGCCGGCCTCCGGTGCGCCCGTCCCCTCGCCGAAGCTCCCGGCGATCGACCACGTGTTCGTGATCATGCTCTCCGATCAGCCCTACGCGGCGACGTTCGGGCCCGAATCCACGGCGCCGTACCTATCGCGAACGCTGGAGAGGCGCGGAGCGCTGCTCGCTCGCTACTACGCCGTCGCGCACGAGCAACTGGCCAACGGGATCGCGCTGCTCAGCGGCCAGGGTCCGACTGCCGCGACGGCGGCGAACTGCCCGCTCTACGCCAGCGTCTCGCCGGCGGCGGTCGGCGGCGAACAGCAGGTTTCCGGTGACGGCTGCGTGTACCCGGCGACGACGGCGACGCTCGCCGGGCAGCTGGAAGTCAAGCGCCTGACGTGGCGTGCATACGTTCAGGGGACCGGCGAACCCGGCAGCGCCGCGCCGGCGTGTGCGCATCCGCCGCTCGGGCAGGCCGACGCGAGCTCGATTTCGCCCGCCGTGCAGCCCTATGCCACGTTCCGCAACCCCTTTGTGTACTTCCAGGGGCTCGTCGAATCTCCGTCGTGCGCCAAGGACGACACCGGCCTGAGCTCGCTGAGGGGCGACCTGTCCAATGCGGCGCGCACGCCGAACCTCTCCTACATAGTCCCCGACCGCTGCCACGACGCCAGCCCGGGACCGTGCTCGGGCGGCGGTCCGGGAGGTCTGCCGGCGGCCGACGGGCTGCTCGCGCAGATCGTCCCGAAGATCCTCGCGTCGGCGGCCTACAGGCACGGGGGGCTGCTGCTGATCACCACCGACGAGGCGCCGTCCACCGGCCAGCTCGCCGACTCGAGCTCCTGCTGCGGTCAGCCGCGCTTTCCCAACATGCCGCCGCCGACGGGACCCGCCGCGAGCCTGCCGCCGGAAGGCGGCGGACAGGTCGGCGCGCTGCTGCTGTCGCCGTTCGTCAAGCGCCACGCGATCAGCCAGGAACCGTACAACCACTACTCGCTGCTGCGCACGATCGAGGATCTGTTCGCGCTCAAGCACCTCGGCTACGCCGCCGGCGCGCACGTGAGCTCGCTGCAACCGTCGCTGTTCGCCGCCGAGCCCTCCGGCTAGTTCTGCGCCGCCAGCAGCTCGTCGTAGGTGATCGCGTCGCGTCGGTGCCCGACGCGCCCGAGCACCCACTCCAGCGCGAGCATGTGCCGCGGATGCTGCAGGTCGGTCGGGTGCAGGTCCAGGCGCAGGGTCTCGCCCGACAGCACCCCGCCGGCGCGGATCAGCGCGGGCGAGAGCGTCCGCGCCAACCGGCCGGTCGTGCCCATGCCCCAGGCCGGGGCCAGCAGGCGCCCGCACTCGCCTTGCATGCCGTCGCTTTGGCGGTGCACGCCGAGCAGCCCCGCCCACCAGCGAAAGCGGCCGGGCAGCACGCGGCGCAGCGCCGGCGTGTAGGCGTAGGCGGGCGCGACGAAGCCGTCCGGCTCTACGCCCGCGAGCTTGAGCACGCGCCAGCCGGCGTTGACCGCGCGCTGAGTCTCCTCGGCGCCGAGACCTACGAACTCGCCCGTGCGCCGGGCGGGGACGCCAAGCGCGCCGAGCGGCGAGAAGCCCGCCCTGCGCGTGCGCTCGTGCTGGAAGCCGTGCTGGGCGATCGAGTCGCCGGCGCTGCGGCGTTGGGTCAGCCAGCGGGTCATCCCCGGCGAGCGCTCGCCGAGCGGGTGAAGGTCGCGCGCCGGGATCACCAGCAGCGTGACGCGGTCCACGCCGTGGTCGTCCAACCAGTCGCGGATCAGCGCGCAGCGCTCGAACGTCGCCGGCTCGATGTCGTGCAGCGCGACGGCGATCGTGCGCGGCGCGCGAGCGCTAGGCGGCACGGGGAACTTCCCGAGACTCGATGCCCGCGAGGGCTCGCCGGTAGCCGTCGCCGAGGCGCAGCAGCGCGCGCTCCCACGTACGCTCGCGCACGGCGACCAGTCCAGCGCGAGCGATCCGCCCGCGCAGAGCCGCAGAGCCCGCCAGCTCCAGCACCGCATCGGCCAGCGCCCGCTCGTCGGCTGCGCACAGCCGGCCGCTGACGCGATCCTCGACCAGCGACAGCGGGCCGCCCTCGGCCACGGCGACGACCGCCAGCCCGCTCGCCTGCGCCTCGAGCACGACCTGGCCGAACGTGTCGGTGCGGCTGGCGAACAGGAACACGTCGGCGGCCGCGTAGGCGCGGGCCAGGGACTCGCCCTCCAGCCAGCCGCGAAACACCGCGCCGTCGCCGACGCGCTCGCGCAGCCGCTGCTCCTCCGGGCCGCCGCCGACGAGCACCAGGCGCAGGCGCGGGTCCTGGGCCCGCGCGAGCAGGAAGCTGTCGGCGAGCAGGTCCGCTCCCTTCTCGCGAGTGATCCTGCCCGCGTAGAGGACGTCGACCGCGTCGGGCGGCTTGGCCTGTCCTCGCGCCGCCAGCTCCGCCAGCCCGGCGCTGCGCAGCGCGGGATCGAAGCGCTGCGTGTCGACGCCGCGATCCCAGCGTGCGACCTTGCTGGCGGCGACGCCGATGCTCTGAAGCGTCGCATCGGAGGCTGGGCTCGGCGAGAGCACCAGGTCGCACGCGCCGTAGAAGGCCCGCACGCCGATCGCCATCGCCTCGGCGACGCGGCGCTCGCCCGAGCGCAGGCCCGCGTAGGCGGTCAGCTCGGTGTGGTAGCTGCCGAGCAGCGGCACGCCGAGGCCGCGGCTGACGAGCGCTCCGACGATGCCGACGGGTCCCGGAGAGCAGACGTGGATCAGGTCGAAGCCGCCGTCGGCGATCGTCTGCACGGCAGCCGACAGGCTCGGCACACCGATGCGCAGTCCCGCGTAGTAGGGCACCTCGAACTCGGCCACGGCGGACAGCCGGCGGTCGACCTGCGGATCCGTGCCGAGCACCTCGATCTCGAAGCCCTCGACGCCGCGCGAGCGGATCTCCTCGACCGCGCGCGTGACCCCGTGCGTGCTGCCGATCCCGTCGGCGAGGATCGCCACGCGCGGTGTCTCACCGTCCTCGCGGCGCGTGTCCAGCTTGGCCCGCTCGTTGGCGAGGAACGCCGTCGCAGGCGCATACGGGATCGCCGCCGTGCAGCTCTCGAACAGGCCCGTCGCGGCGCCCATCACGTCGCGCTCGCCGCGTGCGGCCGCCAGCGCCTGCTCGATCGCCACACGCAGCTTGCGCTCGTGCGCCCGGCAGGCCCGGCGGTAGAGATCTGAGTGGCTGAAGCCCTCGTCCTGCATGTACGCGATCAACCCCGCCTCGTCGAGATGGTCGAGCTCGACGGCGCGCAGCCACACGTGCAGCAGGCTGCGCGCATCCGACGGCGAGAACGCCGCGCCACCGTCGATCGTCCCGTGGCGCGCATCGCCCTCGCTGAGCAGCCGCCCGGCCATGCGCATCACGGCCGCCGGCTCCGGGGCGCAGGCTGGTGCGCCAGCGGCCGGCGCGGCTCCCAGCGCCCTCGCCGCGAGCGCGATCGCCGCGTGCGCCCACTTGGCGGCGCTGCCCTGCTTGCCGCCGGCGGCGACGCGGCCGGCGCGCACGTGCGCGAGGAACTCCTGCGGCGTGCGCGCCAGCGGGGTCTGCGTCCACGTGCGCCCGACGTCGATGCCCGCGTGGTCGTCCGAGCCGCCGATGCCGGCGCCGTCGAGCGTCGCCACATATGTCGCCGCGGGGCGGTTGAGCTCGCGCGCACGCGCTCCGTTGCGCACCTCCCAGACGTCGAACAGCTGCGCCAGGCGCCGGCGGTGGCGTGCGCTCGGCGGTGCGCCGACGTGGTAGTAGGGATGCGCGAGCGCGCACGCGATGTCGCGCTCGTACATGTACGCCGCGCACAGCTCCACGTCGCCGCGGTTGTCCTGCAGCCACTCGTGATCGGCGGGCGCGATCCCGTAGCAGAGCACGTGCACCGCCTGCGGCTCGCCGCGGAAGTGCGCGGTGAGCTCCTCCGAGACGAACACGTCGGGACGGTCGGCGATCTCCAGCACGCCGGCGATCGTGTCGTGGTCGGTGGTCGTCACCAGATCCATGCCGCGGCGCTTTGCCAGCTCGTAGACCTCCTGCGGCGGGGTCGCGCACTCCGGCAGGCCAGCTGCGCGCTGGACGCCGAGCTTCGACTCGTGCGAGGCAGTCGAGTGGCAGTGCATGTCCACACGCGTCACATCCGCCGGGCGCTGCGACGTCGTTCCGTGACGCTCCACAGCAGTCAGATTCCCCTGCAAACGGCCGAGTTTTGTGACCAGGCGGAAACGATCGTGTGAAGCGACTGTGAACGCGCCGGCCATGCCACGGCGCGACCGTCGCGCCGGCAATGCGTCCGCGCTGGGGCGTATCGACCAGCGCGATCCCTAAGCTGTCGGCCGTGCACGACCCGATCTCCTACTTCCAGGCGGTCGTCCTCGGCCTGACGCAGGGGATCGCCGAGCCGTTTCCCATCTCAAGCCTTGGCCACGGCGTCGTGCTGCCGCGGCTGTTCGGCTGGCACATCCACCAGAACGACAAGTTCTTCCTGACGTTCTTGATCGCCACGCACCTGGCGACGGCGATCGTGCTGCTGCTGTTCTTCCTCAAGGACTGGGTGCGGATCGTCAAGGGCCTGGGCCGCTCACTGCAGATGCGCGAGATCCGTGCCGACGACGTCGACGCGCGACTCGGTTGGCTGCTCGTCGCCGCGACGATCCCCGTCGGCGTGATCGGCCTGCTGCTGCAGGAACCGCTGCGCAAACTGTTCGCCTCGCCTCAGACCGCCGCGGCCTTTTTGATCGTCAACGGGATCGCGCTGCTGCTGTTCGAGCGACTGCGCCGGCGCCCTCCGCGCCCAGGCGACTACCAAGGCGATGTCGACGCGCGCTTGGCAAAGCTGAGCTGGCGCCAGGCGATCGCCGTCGGCACGTCGCAGGCGGCGGCGCTGATCCCCGGCATTTCGCGCTCCGGCTTCACGATGGGGGGCGGTCTGCTCGCCGGCCTGTCCAACGAGGACGCCGCCCGCTTCGGCTTCCTGCTGGCGACCCCCGTGATCTTCGCGGCTGCCGCGCTGAAGCTCCCGGAACTCTTCGGCTCGGCCGGCAACGGCGTGCGCGGCCCGGCGCTCGTCGCCGGCCTGTGCGCGGCGGCGACCACCTTCCTCGCCGTCAAGTTCCTGCTGAAGTTCTTCGAGACCAACCGGCTGACGCCCTTCGGCGTCTACTGCGTGGGCTTCGGCCTGATCTGCACGCTCGTATTCGCCTTCGGCGGCTGAACGGCCGACGCGCGCAGCCGGTATTGCCCGCAGCCGGTATTGCCGGGCGCTCCCGCGAGCCAGGACCGCCCGCCGCCGCCGCGGACGGCTAAGCGCTGGCCGCGCTCTGCGCTTTCGGCCCGGTCTGAAACCAGGCGAAGGCGAAGCATGCGAGGGCGACGACGAGCGCGGCGATGCCGTGCTTGGTGTGGTGGTGCTTGGCCTCAGCGCTCGTCGCGGAGACGTGCCCCGGGAAGAACGACGGCAGCGAGTGCGCCGGCTCGACGAAGTAGACGATGGCGATGACGATCAGCACGACGCCGAGCAGCGCGGTGGGCAGGACCAATTTGCGTAGGTCAGAGCTCATCAGGCGGAGATCCTAGAGCACGATCGCGCCCATCGCGCTCACGCGGCGGGTCCGATCGCCATCATGGGGGGCGCGATGCCGGTTCCGAGAAGCCCGCAGAAGATGTTCGAGACGCGCAGCCAGGCCTGGCGGGAGGTCGGCCTGCTGCGCCAGATAAGCCCCCGCGTGGTCAAGCGAGCGCGCCTGGAGGCGCTTGTGCTCGTGCCGCTGTTCGTCGGCGTGGTCGTCTTCTATGACAATCGCGTCAGCCTGCTGGGCGCCGCCGGAGCGCACGGCCGGGCGGCCAAAGAACTCGAACCGGCGCTGGAAGCGCCGGTGACGGTCGTGACGGTGATCGCCCTCGTGGCGCTCGGCTGGGCGATCGCGCGCGACATCGGCCGCAGCCTCGGGCCGCCGCTGTTTCGCCGCCTGGATCCGGCGACGGCGGGAACGGTCGGCTTCTTGATCCGCCTGCTGACGGTGGTCCTCGCGCTCGTCGTGGCGCTGCGCGTGGCGGGCATCCAAACCCGCACGCTGGCGCTCGGAGGGGCGTTCACCGCGGTCATCTTCGGTCTGGCCGCGCAGCAGACGCTCGGCAACGTGATCGCCGGCACGGTGCTGCTCAGCGCGCGCCCGTTTCGCGTGGGCGATCGCGTGCGACTGCAGGGGGGGCCGCTCGCGGGCCAGCTGGAAGGCACCGTCAGCTCGCTCGGCCTGCTCTACACGACGTTCGCCAAAGGCGAAGACGCGATCATGGTGCCCAACAGCGTCGTGCTCAACAGCGCCGTGATCCCGCTGCGCGAGCCCGACGCGGTCAACCTGCGCGCGCGGCTTCGCCCGGGGATGACGCCCGTCGACCTGCAGGAGCTGCTGGAGAAGCAGCTGCAGACGCCTCTGCGCGATTCGCCGCGGATCACGCTGGAGGAGCTGGACGGCGAGGAGGTCGTCGTGCGGATCGCCGCGACGCCGCGCATCGCCGCCGAGGGGCGTCAGCTGGCCAGCGAACTGCTGGGCATCGTCTCGCGCGAGACGCGCTCGGGCGCCGAGGCGCGCACGCCGTAGCGCAGGAACAGGCTCGAGCCGCTCTCCAGCACGCCCAGCAGCTCCAGCTCCAGCGGCTCGCGAAACTGCGCGCCGGCGACGATTCGCAGCGCCTCGCCGGTCGCGTCCTCGCCGCCGGCGAGCTTCGGCGAGAACGACAGGAACAGCTCGTCGACGAGTCCGGCGAGCAGCAGCTGGCCGTTGAGGTGCGGACCGCCCTCGCAGAGCAGCGTGCGCACGGCAAAGCGCCGGCGCAGCTCGGCCATAGCCGCCGGCAGGTCCAGCAGGCCGTCGCGCCGCGCGCGCACGTAGTTCACGTGCGCGGGGGTCTGCGGCAGACTCGACTCCGACGGCGTGACCATCACGACCCGCGCTTCGGGCTCGTTGAGCAGGGGTGTGTCAGGCGCCAGCGACAGGCGCCCGGAGACGATGCACGCGAGCGGCTCCTCGCCGAGGCCGCGCTGCACGCGCCGGCGTCTCGTGGACGCGTCGCGGACGATCCTGCCGTAGCGCTCGACGCGAACCGTCCCGGCGCCCGCCATCACCGCGTCGACGCTCGCGCGCAGCGCGTGGAACAGCTGACGGTCAGCGGGGTCGCCGATCGGACCCGAGCGCCCGCCGATGCTCGCGCGCCCGTCGACCGTGCTCGCCATGTTGAGGATCGTGTACGGCCGCTCGGCGCCGGCACGCGCGCGCGCCTGAAGGTCCAGGCCGTCGGCGATCTGCAGCGCGCTCGCCGGCTCGCCCGCGGGCAGCAGGCGCTTAAACCGTGGCTCGGCCTGCTCGGTGGCGGGGGGGCCGTTCGGCTTGTCTCCAGCGCTCATCGCTGCACCCTAGCCGCCGCCTCGCTGCGCCCGCAAACGCCGTCCGCGGGGCCTGGGTAAATCGATCATCTGATCTAAAACATCTCAGCAACACATCGCCGCGGGGACCTGCTACGGTCGTCGGGTCTGGCCGGCACAAGAGACCGGCGAAAGCAGTGCACGCTCGTAGGTCGAAGCTTCAAGAAGCATCCTCCGCAGAGCAGCACGCACACCGTGGAGGAGTACCCACATGCCTACTGGCACCGTAAAGTGGTTCAGCGACGACAAGGGGTTCGGTTTCATCACCCCCGACGACGGCGACAAGGACCTGTTCGTGCATCACACTGGAATCAACGGCGAGGGATATCGCTCGTTGCAGGAGGGTGCAAAGGTCTCATACGACCCCGAGCAGGGCGACAAGGGCCCCAAGGCCGTCAACGTCCAGGCGATCTGATCGCGGCGGCGATCTAGCCGCAGCCACATAGGTCTAACCTTCTGAGGGCTCGCTTCGGCGGGCCCTCACGCATGTCCAGCGACGCGAGCACACTCCCCCTGCGCGACGCGCCGGTCGGGAGCCCAAGGGCCGGGCGCCAGTCCTTGCGCGGGCGCATCGGCGCGCTCGCCCGCTCGCAGGAGCGGGCCCGGGTCGCAGCCGCCTGCCTGCTGGCGATCGTCGCGTGCAGCGTGTTCGTCGTGGTGATGGCGGCCAACCGGCCGAGCATCCTCTCGGCGACGACGCACGCCAACTACTTCCCCCACTGGATGGCCGGCCCGCTCGGCGGCCTGCTGCCGGGACTCACGCGCAACGGCACGACGCTGAAGTACCTGTTCTCGGGTGCGATCGTCGTGATGTACCTCGCTTACGTGCTCGCCCTCGCGTACGTGCCGCGCCTGCGCGCGCGCTGGGCGATCGCGACGGTGCTGTTCGTGCACGCGGTCTTCCTGCTCGCGCCGCCGCTGGCGTTGACGGACATCTTCAACTACATCAACTACGGGCGCATGGAGGTCGTGCACAACCTCAACCCGTACACGTCGATCCCGATTCTCGAGCCGCACAACGACCCGAGCTATGACCTCAGCAACTGGCACCAGCTGCTCAGCCCCTACGGTCCGCTGTTCACGCTGCTGACGTTCGCCGTCGTGCCGCTTGGCGTCGCGGCGTCGTTCTGGGTGCTCAAGGGACTGCTCGCGCTGTTCAGCCTGGGCACGCTGTTTCTCGTGTGGAAGTGCGCGCGGCTGCTCGGTCGCGACCCCGTCACCGCGATCGTGCTCGTCGGCCTGAACCCGATCGTGCTCGTGTGGGGGCTCGGCGGCGATCACAACGACTTCCTCATGGTGTTCTTCATCGTGCTCGGCTTCTACCTGCTGCTGCGCACACGCGACAGGCTCGGTGCGCGCGACTCCGACGAGGCGGCCGACGGCGAGCACGAGCGCCCGCACACAGGCCTGCGCGGCTGGATCTTGCCGCTGTGCGCAGCGGAGATCGGCGCCGGGGCGGCGTTTGTCACCGCCGCTGCGATCAAGGCCTCGGGTGGGGTGCTGATCCCGGTCGTGCTCGCCGGCCTCGTGCGCGCGCCGAGGCGACTCGCGCAGGTGGCGATCGGCATGGCATGCGCCGCCGCGGCCACGGCGGTCGTCAGCTTGAGCGCGTTCGGCCTGCACATCCCCGACCTGAGCACGCAGAGCCGCCTGGTGACGAACGTCAGCGTCCCCAACCTGATCGGACTGGCGCTCGGCCAGGGCGGCGAGACGGAATCGCTGCACCTGCTGCTCAGCGCCGCGCTGCTGGTGTGCGTGGCGCTCTGCTGCATGCAGGCCTGGCGCCGTCGCGGGCCGATCACCGCCTCGGGCTGGGCGGGCGTGGCCCTGCTGGTCACGCTCAGCTGGGTGCTGCCGTGGTACGTCCTGTGGGTGCTGCCGATGGCCGCGCTGTCGAGCTCGCGCCGCTTGCGCGTGGCGGCGCTGGTGCTCGGCGTGTACCTGATCGTCGCCTGGGCGCCCGCTTCTGGGCAACTGTGGAACGCGATCGGCTTTCACCCGGAGAAGACCTCGCTCGGACGCCTGCACCAGCGCTACGTCAAGGAGCTGTTGAACTAGTCGTCTTCGGGCGGGCGCCGGCGCTCGCGCTTTCGCTGGGTGCCGCGGCGCTTGGCGGCCAGTCGCCGCTCGTGCGATGCGGCGGTGGGGCGGGTGGCGCGGCGGCGCTTGGCGACGGCCAGGCCCCGCGCCAGCCGTTCGCCCAGGCGCGCGAGGGCGAGCTCGCGGTTGCGCGATTGCGAGCGCTCGTCCTGCGCGACGGCGACCACGCGCGGGCCCAGGCGCGCGAGCAGGCGTTTGCGCTGGGCCTCGCTGAGCGCTTGCGAGGCGAGCACGTCGAAGCTCGCTTCGACGCGCGAGGCGGTGACGTTGGCGTGCTGGCCGCCGGGGCCGGAGGAGCGGCTGGCGCGCAGCGTCACCTCGGCGAGCGGGATCGCCAGGCGCTCGTTGACGCGCAGGGCCTTCGCTGCGGGCTCGGCGTCGGTCACCGCGCGCGCTGCCCGTGACCGCTAGGCGGACTGCTCGCCGGAGAGGTCGTGACGCGCTTTGACGCGCTGCTCCTCGCCCTCGCGCACGCGTCCGTCGCGTCCGACGTAGCCGTCCTTGCCGCCGGCGCACACGTACACCGCGTCGACGTCGCCGGTGTTGCGCACCATGCGCACGGTCGCCGCGTCCACGCGCGCGAAGCTGCCCTCGCGCAGCTCGTGCACGGACCCGTCGCCGAACTCCATCTCGATCGTCCCGCGATGGACGAAGTACAGCTCCTCCTGCGTGTCGTGGTAGTGAAAGCCGGTCTCGATGCCGGCGGGAAGCACGATCGCGTTGACGCCGAACGCCGTCACGCCGAGTCCCTTGCGCACCTTGCGAAAGCCCGGCCCGTCGCCGAGGTCGTCGAGGTTGCCGACGGCGTAGCCGTCGCCCTCGGTCACGCCCGGGTAGTCAGTCGAAGCCTCCATCTCGCGCCTCCTGTCTGTTCAGATGTCAGTGATCGGCAACGTATCCGTCCTGCGGCGACAGCGGGCGGCCCTCGCCGGCCCAGCGCAGCAGCCCGCCCTGCATCGAGTAGGCCTGAAAGCCCGCTGCGCGCAGCGCCTGTGCGGCCATCGTCGAGCGCGCGCCGACGCGGCAGTACAAGACGACCGGACGATCCTGCTGCAGGCTTGCGGCCTCGGCGCTGAGCCGGTTCATCTCGATGTGGCGCGTGCCGGCGATGTGCCCGGCCTCGCGCTCGTAGGGCTCGCGCACGTCGACGAGCTGCAGCGCTGGATCGTCGGCCAGCCAGTCGGCGACGCGCTGGGGCTCGATCGCGATCTGGGCGGCGTCGGTCATCGCGTCGAACAAGCTAGCAGCGCGGTTGCGGCGCATCGCATCGCGTCCTGGCGAGCGCGCGATCACTAGGATCAGCGGCGATGGAGGCCGTCAGCGACGTCTACACGATTCCGCAGGAGCACGTGGACTTCTGCGCGACGATCGGACAGATCGCACGCGAGCGAATCGCCCCGCGCTCGGCGGAGATCGACGAGCGCGCCGAATACCCGTGGGACGTGCGCAAGCTGCTGTCCGAGCAGGACGTCCTCGGCCTGCCGTTTCCGACCGAGTACGGCGGCACGGGAACGGGCACGCTGATGCTGAACATGGCCGTCGAGGAGATCGCCAAGGTCGACGCCTCGTGCGCGCTGATCCTGATGGTGCAGGAGCTCGGCACGCTTCCGCTGCAGCTGTTCGGCTCCGACGAGCTGAAGGAGCGCTTCCTGCCACGCTGCGCGACGGGCGAGTGGTCGCCGGCGTTCGCGCTCTCCGAGCCCGAGGCCGGGTCAGACCCGGCGGGCATGAAGACGACGGCAGTGCAGGACGGCGAGGAGTGGGTGATCAACGGCACGAAGAACTGGATCTCGAACCTCGGCGTGGCGGACTTCTACATCACCTTCGCGGTCACCGATCGAGAGACGCGCAGGCTGACCGCCTTCGTCGTCGAGGCCGATCGCCCGGGCTTCAGCGTCGGCAAGCTCGAGCACAAGCTCGGCATCCGCGCCTCGCCGACCGGGCAGCCGATCTTCGATGACGTGCGCGTGCCGGCGGCCAACGTGATCGGCCAGGTCGGCAAGGGGCTGTCGGTCGCGCTGGGCACGCTGGAGCGCACGCGGCTCGGCGCCGCCGCGCAGGCCGTTGGGATCGCCCAGGGCGCGACCGACTACGCGGTCGCCTACGCGCGCGAGCGCCGCCAGTTCGGCAAGGCGATCAACGAGTTCCAGGGAATCCAGTTCAAGCTCGCCGACATGGAAACAAGCACGGCGGCCGCGCGTGAGCTGCTGTACAAGGCTTGTGCGATGGCCGATCAGGCGCATCCACTGAGCGCGAAGTACTCCTCGATGGCAAAGGTCTTCTGCTCGGACACGGCGATGGCGGTGACGATCGACGCCGTGCAGGTGCTGGGCGGCTACGGTTATGTCAAGGAGTACCCCGTGGAGCGCATGATGCGAGACGCCAAGATCACCCAGATCTACGAGGGCACGAACGAGATACAGCGTCTCGTGATCGGCCGCACGCTCAAATAGGGCACCATGCGAGCCCGAAGACCGCCAGCGAACGCCTCCGGCCATCTGAGGCGCGTCGGCGTGGCGGCGCTGATCGCGCTGGCGCTCGGGCTGGTGACGATCGTCGTCGGGCAGGGGTTCAGCACGATCGGCGCGGTGCGCGCGCTGGAGGACGTCGCGCTCGGGGTGATCGTCGCGGCGGTGCTGATGGGCGCGGCGGCGTTCGTGGCCGTTCGCCTCGCCGGCTGGCGCGACCCTGAGTCTGAGAGCGAGTTCGAGGAGATCGTGCGCCACTCCGAGGCGCTCGCTCGCGACGGGCTGGCCGTCGACCCTGAGGAAAACGAGTTCATGGAGCTGGACCCGCTCGACGACGAGGACTTCGAGGAGCTCGTGCGCGACGCGCTGGACGACCTGCCCGACCTGCTGCGCAACGCGCTGTCGCACGTCGCCGTGGTGATCTCCGGCGGCGGGCGCCGTCAGCACGCTTACGGCCTCTACCAGGGCGACGGCGCGACGCGCGACGACCACCACGACCGCATCGTGATCTTCCGCGACACGCTGCGACGCGATTTCGGCCACGACTCCGAGCTGCTGCGCGATCAGGTGACGCGCACGGTTCGCCACGAGCTCGCCCACCACGTCGGTTTCGACGAGCTCGGCGTCAGTCGGCTTGACCTTTAGTCGCGACTAGACTTCGCCCGCGATGACGGCGCCCATCAACCCACCGCCGGGCGAGCTCGCGTCGCGCGCCGACGGCGACGGCGACGGCGACTTGGCGGCGACGAAGCCGACGACCCCGGACTTCTTCATCCTCGGCCACCAGAAGTGCGGCACGACGGCTCTGTACCTGATGCTGAGCGCTCATCCGCAGATCTTCATGCCGGACGTCAAGGAGCCGTGGTTCTTCGCGCGCGAGCTGCGTCCTCGATCCCAGCACTCGGGCACGCGCAGCCGCCCGGACACGCTGGAGGTGTACCTGTCGCTGTTCGCCGACGCGGCGCCGGGACAGCTCGTCGGCGAGGCGTCGCCGCAGTACATCCGCTCACAGACCGCGCCGGCGCAGATCGCGCAGCTGTGCCCGGACGCGCGGATCGTGGTGATCCTGCGCGAGCCGGCGAGCTTTCTGCGCTCGCTGCACCTGCAGCTCGTGGCGACGCACATCGAGTCGGAGACCGACTTCGGCCGGGCGATCGAGCTGGAGGCGCTCAGGCGGCAGGGAAAGCACGTGCCGCGGCGCTCGATCTCGCCGCCGTCGCTGCTGTACTCCGACCACGTGCGCTATGCCGAGCAGCTGCGCCGCGTGCACGACGCGTTTGCGCCCGATCGGGTCAAGGTGCTGATCTACGACGACTTTCGCGCCGACAACGAGGCAGTCGTGCGCGAGGTGCTCGAGTTCCTCGGCGCCGACCCGACGGTTGCGGTGCAGACCGTCGAGACCAAGCCGCTGGAGGCCGTGCGCTCGCTGCGCCTGCACCAGATTCGGCGCGCCATCCGCCATGCCGGGCTGAACCCGTCCGCCGGCGGTCGCGTGGCGCGAGCGGTCGATGCGCTCGCGCCGAAGCGGCTGCGCAGCGACGCCATCGCCGCCGCGTTTCGCCGCGCCGCGTACACTCGCCAAGGCCCCGCCGACGAGCGGCTGATGCTCGAGCTGCGCCGGCGCTTCAAGCCCGACGTCGTCGCCGCGAGCGAGTATCTCGGTCGCGATCTCGTGACGCTGTGGGGCTATGACCGCATAAGCTGAGATGTCCCGCCCACGTCTCGTGTGGGCCAACGACCAAGGAGACCGCCCGAGATGCCACAAGCAGTGATCGTCGACGCCATTCGCACGCCCATCGGACGAGCGGGGAAGGGATCGCTGAAGAGTGTCCGCGCCGACGACCTCGCGGCGATTCCGCTGCGCGCGCTGATCGAGCGCAACCCCGAGCTCGATCCGAGCACGATCGTCGACATCATGATGGGCTGCGGCTTCTGCGAGGGCGAGCAGGGCAACAACGTCGGGCGCGTCGCGGGCCTGCTGTCGGGCATCGACCACCACGTTCCGGCGACGACCGTCAACCGCTTCTGCGCATCCTCGCTGCAGACCGCGCGGATGGCCTTCCACGCGATCCAGACGGGCGAGGGCGACACGTACATCGCCGCGGGCGTCGAGGCGGTATCGCGCGCCGTGCCAGGGGCTGCGTTCGAGTTCAATCACGCGGTCGACGGCTCCGAGGGGGCGGCGTACGACGTGTACATCCCGATGGGCATGACCGCGGAGAACGTCGCCGAGCGCTGCAACGTCAGCCGCGAGTCCCAGGACGAATGGGCGGTGATCTCCCAGGGGCGCGCCGTGGAGGCGGTGGCCAACGGGCACTTCGACTCCGAGATCGTGCCGGTGACCGTGCCGGCGCACAAGGACGTCGACAAGGAGGGCAACGAGATCGACGTGCCGGAGACGGTCGTCAGCAAGGACGACGGGCCGCGCGCGGGCACGACGATGGAGAAGCTCTCGGCGCTGCAGCCGGTGTTCAAAGAGGGCGGCACGGTGACGGCGGGCAACGCATGTCCGCTCAACGATGGCGCGGCGGCGCTGCTGATCATGTCCGAGGAGAAGGCCAAGGAGGCCGGCCTAAAACCGCGCGCGCGCATCGTCGCCTCGGCAGTCGCCGGGTTGCGCCCGGAGATCATGGGCCTCGGCCCGATCCCCGCGATTCAGAAACTGCTGGAGGCGACGGGCATGACGATGAGCGACATCGACGTGGTGGAGATCAACGAGGCGTTCGCGGCGCAGATCGTGCCGTGCAAGGAAGACCTCGGCATCGACGACGACAAGCTCAACCCGTTCGGCGGCGCGATCGCGCTCGGGCACCCCTTCGGCATGACCGGCGCGCGGATCATGACGACGCTGCTGAACGACCTGGAGACGCTGGACAAGACATACGGCATCGAGTCGATGTGCGCGGCGGGCGGCATGGGCATGGCGATGCTTGTCGAGCGGCTGAACTGATTGGTTTGATGAGGGCCGCCTTCGGGCGGCCCGGTCGTGCGTTCGCGCGTCAGAACGGTGCGTGGCGCGAAGCTGGAGCTGCGCGATGACTCAGCGCGGCGGCATGCGCAGCGCGCCGTCGAGCCGGATCGTCTCGCCGTTGAGCATGCGGTTCTCGACGATCTGACAGGCCAGCTGCGCGTACTCGCCGGGTTGGCCGAGGCGCTGCGGGAAGGGGATGCCGGCGCCGAGTGCCTCGCGGGCCTCCTCGGGCAGCGCGGCGAGCAGCGGCGTGTCGAACAGGCCTGGCGCGATCGTGTTGACGCGGATGCCGTACTGGGAGAGATCGCGAGCGGTCGGCAGGGTCATGCCGACGACGCCGCCCTTGGAGGCCGAGTAGGCGACCTGGCCGACCTGTCCGTCGAAGGCGGCGATCGAGGCGGTGTTGACGCACACGCCGCGTTCGCCGTCCTGCAGCGGCTCGTTGGCGATCATCGCCGAGGCGGAGAAGCGCAGCGCGTTGAACGTGCCGATCAGGTTGATCGCGATGATCGTCTCGAACGCCAGCAGCGGATGCGGGCCCTTGGAGCCGGCGACCTTCTGCGCCCAGCCGGTGCCGGCGCAGCAGATGGCGATGCGCAGTCCGCCGTCTGACTCGGCGGCCTTCTGCACGGCTGCCTGCACCTGATCCTCCTCGCGCACGTCGCAGGAGACGAAGTCCAGCCCGAGCTCGTCGCCGAGCGCGGCGCCCTTCTCGGCGTTGACGTCGGCGACGGTGACGATTGCGCCGCGCTCGTGCAGCGCGCGAACGGTCGCCTCGCCCAAGCCGGATGCTCCGCCCACGACGAGTGCGCCGCTGCCCTCGATCCTCATGGCGGGGACCCTATCCGCCGGGCGCGCTCGCCGCGTCTGTGGCGATGCGCGAAAGCGTCAGCGCGAACAGCTCGTCGGGGTCGGTGAACCAGCGCACGAGCTCCAGGCGGGCGGCCAGCAGGTCACCCTGCAGTCGCTCGGCCGTGAACTTGGCGCTGATCTCCGTGCGCATCTCCTCGCCGGCGTCGAAATGCACGGGAAGGTCGAGGTCGCCGACGTAGGTCGTGTGCTCGCGGCGCGCGCGCAGGCGCATCTCGATCCACTCGTGCTCGGCGTCGAACAGCGCTACGTGGTCGAAGTCGTCGGGCTCGAAATCGGCGTCGAGCTCGCGGTTGAGCACGCGCAGGACGTTCCGGTTGAACTCGGCGGTGACGCCTTGCGCGTCGTCGTATGCGGCCCGCAGGATCTGCGGATCCTTGACGAGGTCGGTGCCCATCAGCAGGTAGTCGTGCGGGCCGAGCAGATGCGAGATCTGGCGCAGCACGCGGCGGCGGCTGCCCGGCGCGAAGTTGCCGATCGTGCCGCCGAGAAAGGCGACGATGCGCGGGCCGACGGCGGGGGGGACCCGGTCGAGATGGCGCTCGAAGTCGCCGATCACGCCGTGCACGCGCAGTCCGGGGTACTCCTCGGTGAGCTCGTCGGCGCAGTCGCGCACCATGCTCTCGGTGACGTCGACGGGGACGTAGCGAAGCAGCGTGCCGGCGTCGTGCAGCGCATCGAGCAGCACGCGCGTCTTGGCCGCCGTGCCCGAACCCAGCTCGACGAGTTCAGTGGCGCCGGTGAGCGCTGCCAGCTCGCTGGCGTTGCGCTCGAGGATCGACCGCTCGGCGCGGGTTTGGTAGTACTCGGGCAGCTCGCAGATGCGGTCGAACAGCTCGGCGCCGCGTGCGTCGTAGAAGTGCTTCGGCGGCAGTTCCTTGAAGGGACGCGTCAACCCGTCGAGCACGTCGTCGGCGAGCGAGCGCTCGTGCGTCCCGTCGAGATGGGAGTCGATGCGGATGTCGGCCTGCAAGACCGGCTCCGTTGGGGTGGGCGGCTCCATCAGCAGGTTCCCGAGGAGCCGAACGCTATCGCACGAGACGCAGGCCGGCGAAGATCTGCCGGCGCTGGGGCAGGTCCCAATTGCGAAAGCGCGGGTTGGCGACGCGCGCATCGGTCGCCCACGAGCCGCCCTTGAGCACGCGGTGGGAGTCGCCGAAGAAGACCTCTGAGTACTCGCGGTAGGGGTGCGCGACGAAGCCGGGGTAGCCGTCAAAGACGCTCTGCGTCCACTCCCACACGCGCCCGACGGCCTGCAGCGGTGCGGAGGTGGCGGCCTTCTCCCACTCCTCCTCGCGCGGCAGGCGCGCGCCGCTGGCCTGCGCGAACGCCTCGGCCTCGAACCAGCACACGTGACACACGGGTGCGTGCGGGTGTCCGGCGGCGGTCGCCGGGTGGCGGGTCTCGTCCTGCTCGCCGCGCCACGCCCAGCCCTGCTGGGACCACCACTCGCGCCGCTCGTAGCCTCCGCGCTCGCTGAACGCCAGCCACTGCGCGTTGCTCACGGGGTACCGGGCGATCTGGAAGGCGGCGGTCTGTGCGCGGTGGCGCGGTCGCTCGTTGTCATAGGCGAAGCCGTCTGCCGGTGCGCCCATCTCGAACGGCCCAGCCGCGACGTCGATCCAGTCGTCGGTCGTCTCGCCGCCGTGCATCGGGCGCCGCATCGCCGCCCGGTCGTCGGCGCACAGCAGGCCGGCGATCGCGAGCGTCTGGCGCATTGTCTCGCCGTGCTGCAGCTCGTGGCGGATGACCATCTCGCAGACGACGCCGTCCGCGACGCCGCGCTCGGCGATCGTCTCGACGGTGCGCGTGCGCACGGCCTCCAGATAAGCCCGCGCGTCGCGCGGTCCGAGCGCCGCGATGTCCCCGCGGATCGCGCGCGGCGTCTCGAAGGCGTCGTACAGGTCGGCCAGGTCGGGACGCAGCAGCGCGAGCTCGCCGTGGCGGTGAGCCAGCCACAGATCCTCGTACGCGGCGATGTGCCCGAGATCCCACACGAGCGGGCTCATCAGCGGCGAGTGCACCTGCTGCAGCTGCTCGTCGTCGAGGTGCGCGACGAGCGCGAGCGTCCGCTCGCGCGCCGCCTCGAGCCCGTTGAGGGCCTGCACGGCTTCGGCTGACAGGCGACTGCTCTTGCGCGCGTCGGTGGCCATCGCTTGCGCACCTACTCTACGAACTCTCGCGCACGCTTCAGCGCGGCAGCGGCGCCGGGGCGGCGGCGTCGTCGACGATCACGCTCAGGCGCTCGCGTCGCAGCAGGCTCGCCGGCACGTGGCGGCTCGGCTCGCCGAGCATCGCGTTGACCGCGTCGGCCTTGCTCGCACCGGTGGCGAGCAGCACGCAGCGCCGCGCGGCGCGCAGCACGGGCAGCGTCAGCGTGATCCGCTCGGGCGGCGGCTTGGGCGAGTCGTGCACGCCCAGGCACAGGCGCTCGGGACCGGCGTCGAGCGTGGGGGCGCCTGGAAACAGCGACGCGACGTGCCCGTCCGGCCCAATCCCGAGCACGACCACGTCGAGCACTGCCAGCGCGCCCTCGGCGCCCTCGCCTGTGCCCGCCGTGCCCTCGCCCTCGCCCGTCGCATCCGCGGCGTCGTGATCCGACGGCGCGTGCTCGCGCAGCTCGAGCTCGTAGCCGCGCGCGCCCTCGTCGGGACCGAGCTCGCCGCGCATGCGGTGGACGCGCTGCTCGTCCAGCCCGGCCGCTGTCGCGGTCGCCAGCAGCGTCTCCTTGGCCAGGCGGTAGTTGCTTTCATCGTCCTCCGGGCCGACGCAGCGCTCGTCGGCGAACCACAGCTCGATTCCCTGCCAGCTGTCGAGTGCAGAGGCCAGCAACTGATAGGTGCGCGCCGGCGTGCTGCCGCCGCTCAGCGCCAGATGAGCCGCGCCGCGCTGCTCGCGTGCGCTGTGCAGGCGCCGCACGATCTCATCGGCGGCGCGCTTGGCGGCCGCCTCGGCGTCGGCGCACGTCGTCAGGCTGGTCATGCGCGGGCCATCTCCGGCAGCATCCTCTCCGTGGCCGCCAGCGCGTCGCCGTAGGTCCCGTCGCGCAGCAGGGCCTGCCTGATGCCCTCGCCGAGGATGCCGCCCTCGCCGCGCGATGCCCCCAGCAGCGTCCACGTGCGCTCGCGCCCGCCGGGGTCTCGGCGGTGGGCCCGCAGGCCGCCGGCCTCACGGTCGAGTCGCAGGCGCAGCCCGGCGGCGCTCGTCAGCTCGACGCCGGCTAGGCCAGGCACCGCCAGCTCGGGCGCTGGCGTGAGCGTCAGTCGCACCTCGCCGCTGTCGGCGCGCGCGCTGCCGCAGAGCCTGCCGTCGGGTCCCTCGGCGGTCATCGGCGAGCGCGTCAGCGACCAGCCGAGTCGCGAGGCCAGCCAGCCGACGAGCAGAAGCGCCGCCACGCGCGAGTCCGGGTGGTGTCGCACGCTCACGGCGTTGAGGTTGTGCAGTTCGCGGCGCATCGGCATCGGATCGAACACGGTCGCCACGCGCTCGCGCCACGGCGTGGAGCGCAGCCATGCCAGGTCGACCACGTAGACCTGCCGCGCGAGCGTGCAGGCGCGGTCGATCGCCGCTCGCTGGCCGGCCTGCGAACGGTCGGGCTGCTCGATCGAGTCCAGCAGCGTGGCCTGCGCGAGGCTCAGCAGGGCGTCAACCGCCTCGTGGTGGCCGTGCGGCGACCACAGCAACGTGGGCAGGTCGGTGACGACGAGCGGGTCGGCGATCGTGGACAGGTCGTCGAGATGGCGGTCGCCGAGCTTGACTACGACGGTCTCGCGCAGCAGCGCCACCTGTCCGGGCGCCGGGTCGGCCTCGGCTGCGATGCTCACGCGCGCGTCCAGGCGCTCACGGCCGGGCTCGTAGGAGAGCATGACCAGGCGCGACGGGGCGTAGCGCCCGACGCCGCGCAGCCGGTTGGTGATCTCGCCGCGCCATGCGTCGTCGACGAACACGATCATGTTCAGCACGCGAGCGGGGATGAAGCTGGCGCTTTCGGCGTGGCGCTCGGCGAGCAGCGCGCGCAAGGCCGCTTCGATCTGGTCGGGCGTCGTGCCCTGGGCGCTCCACACGGCGTCGCTGCGGGCCATCATCAGATCGCGCGCCAGCGATGGCCCTCCAGCAGCAGGCCGTCGGCCTCGGCCGGCCCCTGCGAGCCGGCTTCGTATTTCGGCAGCGGGCCGGGCTCCTTCGCCCAATCGCCGACGATCGGATCGCAGATCAACCACTGCGCCTCGACCTCGTCGTTGCGCGTGAACAGCGTCGCGTCGCCGCGCATCGCATCGGTGATCAGCCGCTCGTAGGCCTCGGGAGACTGCGACAGGAAGGCGGTGCCGTAGAGGAACTCCATGTTCACCGGCCGGATGATCATGCGCGTGCCCGGGATCTTCGCCCCGAGGCGCAGCGACACGCCCTCGTTGGGCTGCAGCGTGAGCACGAGCTGGTTGGGCTGAACGCCTAGCGAGCCGTCCTGGCTGAAGGCCAGGTGCGGCACGGGCTTGAGCGTCACGGCGATCTCCGTCACCTTGCGCGCCAGGCGCTTGCCGGTGCGGATGTAGAACGGCACGCCGGCCCAGCGCCAGTTGTCGACTTCCAGGCGTATCGCCGCGTAGGTCTCGGTCGTCGACGTCGGCGGCACGCCGTCCTCTTCCAGGTATCCGACGACGTCCTCGCCGCCCACGTGACCCGGCCCGTACTGCGCGCGCACGGCCATCTCGGGGATCTCCTGCTGAGTCGGCGCGGGGATCGAGTTGAGCACCTTGACCTTCTCGTTGCGCACCTCTTCGGCGGTGAAGCTGACGGGCGGCTCCATCGCCACGTGGCAGAGCAGCTGGAGCATGTGGTTCTGGATCAGGTCGCGCAGCGCGCCGGCGTTGTCGTAGTAGCCCGCGCGCGTGCCCACGCCGAGGTCCTCGGCCGCGGTGATCTGCACGCTGTCGATGTAGTTGCGATTCCACAGCGGCTCGAACATGCCGTTGGCGAAGCGAAACGCCAGCATGTTCTGGACGGTCTCCTTGCCGAGGTAGTGGTCGATGCGAAAGACCTGCGTCTCGTCGAAGATCGCCAGCACGCGGCGGTTGAGCTCGCGCGCCTCGTTCAGCGTCGTCCCGAACGGCTTCTCGATGATCACGCGCACCTCGGCGTTCTCGTGCTGGTTGAGCTTCGCGTTGCCGAGCTGCTCGACGATCACCGGGAAGAACTCGGGCGCCGTCGACAGATAGAAGGCTCGGTTGAGCGGTTCGCCGGCGCGCTCCTCGAAGCCGTCGAGCACCTTGCCCAGCTCGCTGTAGACGGCGTCGTCGTCGAACACTCCGGGGACGTAGCGCACGTGCTGCAGCAGCTTTTTCAGCACGTCCTCGTCGGGCGTGCGCCGGGAGTAGGTGCGGATCGCCTCTTCGCACTCGGCGCGGTAGCGCTCGCGCGCCTTTTCTTTGCGCGACACGCCGACGAGGTGAAAGCGCTCGGGCAGGGCGCCCTCGTGCGCGAGGTTGTACAGCGCGGGCAGCAGTTTGCGCTTGGCCAGATCCCCCGTCGCGCCGAAGATCACGAGCGTCGTCGGCGCGACCGGCAGGCGCTCCAGGCCGGCCGTCAACGGGTTCTCGGGCACCGCCTCGGCGGTCGGCTGGCCGGGCTGCGCGGCCATCGATCAGCCCCCGCCGCGCCGCTTCGCCGACGCGGGCGGCGTCAGCTTCTGCCCGTTGTTCGCACCGGCCGGCGCGCTCTTGACGGCGTGACCGCCGAACTGGTTGCGCAGGGCCGCGAGCACGCGGTCGGCGAAGTCGCCGTTGCCGCGCGAGCGCAGGCGCGCGTAGAGCGACGCGGTGATGACCGGCGTCGGCACGTCGTGCGCGGTCGCGTCGGCGATCGTCCAGCGTCCCTCGCCGGAGTCCTCGGTGTAGCCCTCGATCGCCTCGAGCTCGTTGCCGTCCGCTTCAAACGCCCGCGCGGCCAGTTCGCACAGCCACGAGCGAACGACCGAGCCCTGCCCCCACAGGTGCGCGATCTTCGCGTTGTCGAGCTCGTACTCGCACTTGTCGAACACGTCGAAGCCCTCGGCGTAGGCCTGCATAAGTCCGTACTCGACGCCGTTGTGGACCATCTTCACGTAGTGCCCGGCGCCGGACGGGCCGAAGTGCAGCCACCCGCGCGGCCCGATCGCCTGGGCGCTCTGCTCGTTGGTCTCAGGCGCGAGCACGTCGAGGATCGGAGCCAGGCGCTTGACGGCTTTCGGCGGGCCGCCGACCATCATGCAGTAGCCGACTTCAAGGCCCCACACGCCGCCGGACACGCCGACGTCCACGTACTCGATGCCCTGGCTTTTCAGCTCCTTGGCGCGGCGCTTGTCGTCGGTCCAGCGCGAGTTGCCGCCGTCGACGATCGTGTCGCCGCGGTCGAGCAGCTTGGCCAGCTTGTCGACTGTCTGTTGCGTGGGATCGCCGGCGGGCACCATGATCCAGACGATCCGCGGCGCGTCGAGCTGCTTGACCAGCTCCTTCAGCGAGCCGGCGCCGGCGGCGCCGTTCTTGACCGCCTGCTTGACGGCCTTCGCGTCGAAGTCGAACGCGACGACCTCGTGCTCGGAGTCGCGGCGGATGCGGTGCACCATGTTGCCGCCCATCTTGCCCAGCCCGACGAACCCGATCTGCGTCACAGCGCCTCCTTGATCCTCTCTGTTAGGTCGCGCAGCGCGCGCGCGGCGTCATCGCCATCCAGGCGCACGCGCTCGGCCGGCAGCCCGAGCTCGCGCAGCGTCTGCAGGTCGCCGATCGCCTCGGCGTTCTTCAACGTCGTGAAGGTATACGCGGCGCCTGGGATGTCCACGTCCTGCGGCCCGTCGTGCAGCAGCTGCAGGAAGCGCCCGGTCCTCGGGCCGCCCTTGTGAAACTGCCCGGTCGAGTGCAGAAAGCGCGGTCCGTAGCCGAATGTCGTCGTCGCCTTGTCGGCCGCGCGGATCGCCGTACGCAGCTCGGCGATCGCCGCGTCGAACTCGTCCGACGGCTGGACGTAGCCCATGATCGCGACGTACGCCGGCGGGGCGGCGCGCCCGAGCAGCGCGCCCAGCGCCGCGTCGTCGGCGCTGGGCGGCTCGGGCAGCTCGTGCTTGGCCTCGTACTCGGCGAGCACGCGCTTGGTCGCGTCCTTGGCCTGCTGCACGTTCGGCTGGTCGAACGGATTGATCTGCAGGCCCCAGCCCGCCACGGCGACGGCCAGCTCGGACAGCATGAACACGCGGCCCAGGTCGCTCGGCCCGAGCGTGGGGATCCTCAGCAGCGGATGCCCGGCGGCGGCCAATCGCTCGACGCGCGCGTCGAGCTCGGCGTCGGGCGAGCCTGCGTCGGTCAGGTAGGCGAAGACGCGATCGTCGCCGTAGTCCCCCGGCTCGCCAAGCGGCTCCTCGGCGACCGGCAGGATGCCCGTCGAGCGCTTGCCCGTGGACTCTGCGACCAGCTGCTCCAGCCACAATCCAAGGCCCGGCAGCGAGTCTGCGATGACGAACGTCAGCTTGTCGCGACCCGCCTGCGCGAGCGCGCTGAGCGCCGCTCCCATCCATACGCCGGCGGGGTGCTCGGCGGCCGTGGGGTCCGCCGCGTCTGCGGAGGCTTCGCGCAACGCCGTCTCCCAGGCGCCGCCGGCGCCCTGCAGCAGCCCGCGGATGTCGACGCCGATCAGCGCCGCCGGGACGATGCCGAAGGGCGACAGCGCGCTGTAGCGCCCGCCGATCTGCGGATCGCCTGCGAACACCTCGCGAAAGCCGTGCTCGTGCGCGAGCTTCTCCAGGCCCGAGCCGGGATCGGTGATCGCGGCGAAGTTCTGACCGTCGCCGACGAGCGACCAGAAGTGGGCGAACAGCGACAGCGGCTCGATCGTGCCACCCGACTTCGAGGAGACGAGGAACAGCGTCCGCTTTGGGTCGACGCTCTGCTGGACCGCGAGCACGGTCGCCGCGTCGGTCGAGTCGAGCACGTGCAGGCGCGGACGACCGGGTTGGGAGCCGAAGGAGCGGCGCAGCACCTCGGGCGCCAGCGAGGACCCGCCCATGCCCAGCAGCACGACGTCGCGCAGACCGTCGTCGCGCACGCGGTCGGCGAACGCCGTCAGCGAGTCGACCCGATCGAGCATCCGCTCGGCGCTCGTCAGCCAGCCCAGGCGGTCGACGATCTCGGCGGTGCCGGGGGCTCCCCACAGCGTCGCGTCCCCGTCGCGCAAGCGCTCGCCGACACGCTCCTGCGAAGCCCGCTGGAGCTTCTCGGCGATCGCCGCGCCCAGCGAGGCTGGGATGCGGGCCTCGACGGTAACGGCGGCGGCGGCGCTCACCCGACGATCGTACTGCGGCGCCGGCAACGTTGAAGGCCTGCGCGGTCGGCTACGATCGGGCCGATCATGGTCACGCCCGGCCTGCGCGAAGCAGCTTTCGCCGACGCCAGGCGGTTCTCACGCGAGCGGAGGGTCGGATGAGCGCGCAACGGCTCGGGTCGCTCAGGCTCAGGCTGACGAAGCTGTGGTTGATCAGCCCGGAAAAGCTGTGGCTGGCATCGATCGCGCTGCAGCGCCGCGGCCACTGGATTCTCGCCTTCGCCGTCAAGCAGCTGAACACGATCCTCTACCACAACTCGCTGGCGCCCGAGGCGAGCGTCGGCCCAGACATCGCCCTCGGCCACTACAGCCACGGCGTGGTCGTCGCGCGCAACGTCGAGATCGGCCGGCGCGTGAAAATCTGGCACAACGTGACGCTGACCGCCGGTCGCTCGGCGCGGCGCGGCGCCGGCGGCGAGACGGCGCCCGGTCCGCCGTCGCGGATCGTCGTCGAGGACGGTGTGAAAATCGGCACGAACGCCGTGATCATCGCGCCGCGCGGGCGCACGCTGCGGATCGGCCGCGGCGCGCGCATCGGCGCCGGCGCGATCGTCACTGAGGACGTGCCGGCCGGCGCGACGGTCGTCAGCCAGCCGGTGCGGGTCCTGCTCGAGGACGCGACCGACGCGGACGCGGACGCGGACGCGGGGGCCACGGACGCTGAGGTAGCGCGGGCCACGGACGCTGAGGTAGGTTTCCGCGAGTCTTGACACCCGACTCGACGCATCTGCGACCCGATAGGAACCTGGCCCTGGAGATGGTCCGCGTGACGGAGGCCGCCGCGCTGGCGGCGGCGCCGCTCGTCGGGCTCGGCGACAAGGAGGCCGCCGACCAGGCCGCCGTTGATGGCATGCGCTACATGCTGCAGTCGGTGCAGATGGACGGCATCGTGGTGATCGGCGAGGGCGAGAAGGACGAGGCGCCGATGCTGTACAACGGCGAGCAGATCGGCGACGGATCGCCGCCGCAGGTCGACATCGCGGTCGACCCACTGGAGGGCACGACGCTGGCCGCGCACGGGATGCCAAGCGCGTTGGCGGTGATAGCGCTGTCCAGCCGCGGCACGATGTTCGATCCAGGTCCGTGCGTGTACATGGAGAAGATGGCCGGCTCGCCGGAGATCGCCGACCTGCTCGACCTGGACAGGCCGCTGGGCGAGACGGTCAAGCTGGTGGCCGAGCGCAAGGGCGCGCCGGTCAGCGACGTGATGGTCGTCGTGCTCGATCGCCCGCGCCACGAGCAGGGCATCCGCGAGATTCGCGAGGCCGGGGGGCGCGTGCGGCTGATCCAGCACGGAGACGTGTCGGCATCGCTGCTGGCGGTCACCGAGCGCTCGCCCGTGGACATGCTCTGGGGCATCGGCGGAACCCCCGAGGGGGTGATCTCGGCCGCGGCCGTGAAGTGCCTGGGCGGCCAACTGCTCGGCCGGCTGTGGCCGCGAGACGACGCCGAGCGCGAGGCGGCGCGCGCGGCCGGCTATGAGCTTGATCGCGTGCTCACGCGCGACGACCTCGTCGCCGGCGACGACGTGTTCTTCTCGGCGACCGGCATCACCGACGGCGACGTGCTGCAGGGCGTGCGCTACCCGAGCGCGGGAGGCGCCACGACGGAGTCGCTCGTCACGCGAACTCGCTCGGGCACGATCAGGCGCATCCGGGCCACGCACGACCGCTCCAAGCTGCGGGCGGTCGGCGGCGAGCGCTTCTGAGCCTCGCCGCGCGGAAAACCGGCGCGCACCCTGCTGCAACAATGTGCGCGTGAACCGACGACGCAGGCGGGGGCGGGTGCAGTGGGCGCGATGAGCCCGGAGAAGTTGTGGCTGCTGTCGATCGCCCTGCAGAAGCGCGGACACCGGCGCATGGCGACGCTCGTCAGGAACGTCAACTCGGCGCTCTACCACAACTCCCTTCCGCCGGGGGCCTCGGTGAGTCCGGACATCGAGTTCGGACATCACAGCCTTGGCACCGTGATCCACCCCAACGTGGTGATCGGGCGCCGCGTGAAGATCTGGCACAACGTGACGATCGCCATGCGCGCCGGGGCGAAGTCGCCGTACCGAATCGTCATCGAGGACGACGTGAAGATCGGCGCGAACTCGGTGATCATCTCGCCGCACAGGCGAGACTTGCGGATCGGGCGCGGCGCGCGTATCGGCGCGGGGGCCGTCGTCAGCCGCGACGTGCCGCCGGGCAGCACCGTCGTCAGCGTGCAGCCGCAGGTGATCCCGCCGGATGCCGACGACGGCGAGCTGGGGGCGGGACAGGACGCCGACGCGCAGCGCAGCGGCAACGGATCGAGCCCCGCGTCCGGCGAGCCCGCCGCGCGAGCCGACCCGCTTCCCTAGGCGCGATAGCGACCGACGCGCGATTCGGCGAGGTCGAGTCGCACGAGCGAATGCAGGAAGCGGTTGGTGACGATCACGTGGATGCGCGACTGCGTCGCCTCGTACAGACGTCGACTGAGCCCCGAGGCGATCGACGGATAGAAGTTGGCGACCTCGACGGCCATGCGCAGGTGCGCCTGGGCGCCGTCCTCGCCGGGGTTGCGGCGAACCTCGATCTGCAGGTAGCCACCGCCGTCTCGCCCGCGCTTGGCGACGAGCACCCCGCGCGCGATGCGCCAGCGCACGAGACCGTGTGCGCTGTCCATCTCGTATTCCGGCGCGTGAAAGGTCAGCAGCTTCAGCGCCCCGAACAGCACGATCCAGCGCTCGTGCTCGCTGTAGCGCACCTGGACCAGGCCGAGCGTCACGCGCGAGAGAAAGCGCCAGTAGGTCCGCGCGAGCCGCTCGAGGTACTCGGGCGACCAGATCGCCTCCAGCGCCTGCGCCGGCAGCGTGACCACCGCCGTCTGCACCGAGCGCACCGCGCCGGTGGCGTCGTCGAGCGACGTCAGGCTGTGCGATTCGACGATCGCCGCCGCCGGGGGACGCGCGCCGCGGCGCAGGACTCGCCACAGCAGCGCCAGCGCGAGCACGGCTGCGACCGACACCGCTGCGAGCAGGCTGGCGCTCATCGACAGGAGGCTAGTCAGCGCGCCCGTCGCCCGGCTCGACCGGCTTCCCGTCCTGCGTTGCTGCTATCCACAGGCACATGACCGCAGACCCCTCCAGCGTGCGGCGCGCCGGCGCCCGGCCCGTCGCCGACGCGCCCGTGCGAGCGTTGGTCGACCGCGCCGACGAGCTCGCCAGGCGCTGGGCGAGCGCACTGGTCGCCGCGCGTCCGCTCGCCGAGATGACGGCCGTCCCGCTGGAGGATCTCGCGCGCGAAGCGCCCGAGCTGTGCGCGCGACTCGCGCGCGCCCTTGGCTCCGACGGCGAGCTGGAGCAGCTGCTCGCCCCCGCCGTGGAGCGGGGCGCCGCGGCGGGCCGTCCGGCCGCGCTGGCGGCATGGCTGGCGCCGGCGAACGACGCGAGCTCGGCGGTGCGCGATATCGAGGTCCTGCGCGGCGTCGTCTGGGAGACCGCGCTCGGCGAGCTTCGCGAGCCCGCCGTCACGCAGGTGGCCGAGCTGTCCGACCGACTCGCGTTCGTCTGCGCCGCGCTGCTCGCAGCGCTGCTGGCCCGGCACGAGCTCGCCGGCGTGGTGGCGACGCCGACCGCGGCCGCGGCCGCGGCCGCGGCCTCGACCGCGGCCTCGAGCCGCGAGCGTGTCCTGTACCGCTCGCCGCCAAGCTCTCCGGGCGGTCGCCGCGCAATCCTGATCGACGAGCGCGACGAGACGGTTCGATCGCGCGAGCGCGAGCGCGATGCGACCGGCGCCGGTCGCATCGCGGCGCCGGCGTATGCGCCCGCGCGATCGCCGCGCGAGCCGGCGCCGGAGAAGCAGTCGAGCGCGCCGGCCCGCGCCGCGCCGCGCGCACGTCCGTGGGACACACCGCTTGATGGCGCCGGGCAAACGGCCGACGGCGCGCGTGACCGCGCGTCGCAGGGGGCCGTGCCGGATGGCGCCGGCGCGGAGATGCGCGTCACGCGCGGCCCCGGCGCGACGGTGGATGAGCGCGCGTAGCGCAGGCCGGATCGCTCAGGCGGCCGGGGCGCCGCCGGTCGTGACCAGCGAGGGCCCAGGCGGTGTCGCCGCCGCGGGCGGCAGCCCGAGCGTCGGCGTGTTCGGCACGCTGCCGACGATCTTCGTGTGCAGGCGTGCCGTGTCGGTCATGCCGAGCGCGTGCGCGGCTTCTGTCGTCAGGTCCCACTGGGCGCCGTTGTTGGCGTAGGGCCCGCGGTCGATCACGGGGACGGTCGCCGCGCGGCCCTTGTAGCCGAACTTCACGAGCGTCCCGCACGGCAGCGTGCGATTGGCGACACCGACCATCGCCGGAGTCAGCGTCTGTCCGCACGCGGTCGTCTGGCCGTAGAAGCCGGGGCCGAACCACGTCGCCAACGCCACCTTCTTGATCGGCGTCACCGGTGCGCTCGAGACGCCGCCGGTTTGCGCGAGCGCCTCGGCGGTCGGGCCACCGGCGCAGGCCGTGGCAGCGAGCAGCACGATCGGAGATATCTTCAAAAACGCAATTCGCATCGGCATCGGCGCCTACGGGGTGAGCTGACGGGCTCGCGCCACAACTGGCAGCGCTACGACCTCGAGCGGTCGATTCGCCCCCGCGGGCCGAGTGCATCCGGTCCGCATTGGGTCCCCCGTCTCCCGTGACCTGAGTCGCAGGAGCTCGGCGTGGCCGCAAGTATACAGAATCCTTTTAAGAGGATTGCGAAGGGTTGCGCAGCCCCGCTCCTGCGGGAACCGCCTGGCCTGCGCGCTGGGCTGAGCTCAGGACAGCGGCAGGCGCGAGAGGACGTCCTTGAACAGCCGCTCGCCGGTGGAGAGTCCGGCTTTGGCGAGCTCGCCGACGATCTCCGCCGCCGTGGCCACCAGCTCGGCGCCGCCGGGCGGCGCGACCGAGCCGCCGGCGGTTTCGCCATCGCACTCGAAGCCCTGACGCGGGGCGGCGTCCTCGGGCGCCGGCGGGCGGCCGGCGCGCGCGCCTTTGCGTTTCGCGGCCGTCGCCGAACGGGGCTTGGCGGCTGCTCGGCGCGCCTTTGCGCTCGCCGACGCCGACGAATAGCGCACGGGTCCGGAGGCCTTCGCCGCGGGTGCATCCGCCGGCACGGCCGCCGCATGCTTGGGCCGCGCCGGCTTGTTGGCGCGCGCCGGTTTGCGCGCGCGCGCGGGAGCAGCTGTCGCTCCGCGCGCCGCCGCACGGCGAGCGCTCGAGCGCTGGGGCCGGGTGCGCGGGAGGTTGGCGAGCACGCCACCCTCGTTGCGCCCCGCTGCGTTCTCGTCGCTCGTGTTCGAATCGGCCACGGCGCACATCATTGCTTAAGGCTCGCCGCTGCAACCTCGTGCCCGTCCTTGCAAGTGCGGGCGGCAAACCGTGTGATCGAACGTGACTACGCGTTAGCATGGGTCCCTGGAAATGAAGCAGGTGCTGTAACGCTGGGCGGAGCTCCGCCGTATGTCCACGGAGGGGCTGTGCTCAGCCAGGATCCGCCAGGGCCGCGGCGTGGCCGCCGGTTGTCGACCGACGGAAGAAACGGGAACAGATGTCAGTAGTGGAGCTGCAGGAGCTGGATGAGGTCAAGGGTCTGCTCGCCAAGGGCCAGCAGGTGGGAGTGCTCTCCTACACGGAGATAACCAAGGCGATGGCCGAGGTCGATCTGGACGAGTCCGACGTCGAGGAGCTGCACGGGTTCTTCGAGAAGGCCGAGATCGAGCTCGTCGAGGACATCGACCCGGCGAC
>DASYKG010000032.1:0-26064 GCA_035995645.1 Solirubrobacteraceae bacterium | reverse complement strand
CTACGCGCTGGGCAAGACGAAAATCGCCACGATCCGAGCGGTGCTGCTGCCGAGCGTCCGCTCGAACATCGCCACCGGCGTGACGCTCGGGATCAGCCGCATCATCGGCGACACGGCGATCGTCGTGTTCCTGCTCGGTGACACGCCGCGGATCGAACCGCAGGGGTCGACCCCCGTCACGGGCCTCCTGCGCGGCACCGGCTCGACCCTGACGAGCTACATCTTCGACAACTCCCCGGCCGGCGAAGGGGGAGCGCCGCAGAAGGCCTACGCGGCGGCGTTCGTGCTGCTGCTGTTCGTGCTCGGCCTGAACCTGATCGTCGATCGCATCGGGCGCTCCAGCGCGGACGCCACCGGCATGACCGTCGCCGGGGCGGTCGTATGAGCGCCGGCGACATGCGCCAGCGAGGATGCCGATCGGCATCGACTCGACCGTCGATGCGCTTTACAAGCCGGCGGAACCTCGCTAATCTCATCGGTTCTATGGATAAGGTGTCCGACAATTTCGGTGGAGAAGGTGTTCGATGAGTCCCGACGAGATGCTCCTCGACGCGCTGCACGAGACGATGAGCGACAGCGACGAGCCACGCCGTGACAAGCCGCGCATCGCGTCGGTGCCCGCGCCACGCGCTGCGCCGGCTGCGCCGGCGCCGGATCGAGCAGCGCCGGTCCGAGACGCGCCACAGCCGTCACAGGCCCAGGTGCGAGAGGACGCTGCGCCACCGCTCGTTCCGCCGGTGCGCACGATCGTCGTCGATCGCGCGCCTGAGCCGGTGCTGCCACTGCAGCAGCGGGCGGCACTGCGCGCCGCCTCCTCGACCGGGCCCGAGCGGCTGCGTCTGGAGGACGTGAGCATCGACTACGGCGTCAAGAGAGCCGTCAGGTCGGTCTCGCTGTCGATCCACCAGGGCGAGGTGCTGGCGCTGATCGGACCGTCGGGTTGCGGTAAGACGACGCTCCTGCGCACGCTCAACCGGCTCACGGAGCTGACCCCGAGCGCCTCACGCGCGGGCAGCGTGCTGCTCGACGGCGAGGACATCCACGAGATGGCCGACACGACGCTGCGCTCGCGCGTGGCGATGGTCTTCCAGCAGCCGAATCCGTTTCCGATGTCGATATTCGACAACGTCGCGTTCGCGCTGCGCGAACAGTCGCGCAAGCGCCCGCGCCGGCGCGAGCTCGAGCCGCTGGTGATCGACGCGCTCAGGCGCGCGGGTCTGTACGAGGAGGTCGGCGACGAACTCGACCGCCCGGCGCTGCGCCTGTCGGGCGGCCAGCAGCAGCGGCTGTGCATCGCCCGCGCGATCGCGCCCCGTCCGGAGGTGCTGCTGATGGACGAGCCGTGCAGCGCGCTGGATCCGATCTCCACGGCGACGATCGAGAAGCTGATCGGCGAGTTGCGCCGCGATCTGGCGGTCGTCGTCGTCACGCACAACCTCGCCCAGGCGCACCGCGTCGCCGACAAGGTGGCGTTCATGTACCTCGGCGACCTCGTCGAGTACGGGACCACAGCGGACGTCTTCGACCAGCCACGCGCCACGCGCACGCGCGACTACGTGCGGGGCGCGTTCGGATGATCGCGCGCGACCGTCCGGTGCCGTCATGCGGCCGGGCTTCCTGAGGCGGGCGCTTGTCGTGGTCGGCTGTGGAGCACTGGCCGTGACGGCGTCGGCGTGCCAGAGCACGGAGTCCGAAAGCGCGAAGATCGCCCGCGAAGGCAGCACCACGGCGGCCGCGAGCACGCTGCAGCTGGGCGCCGCCAACCGTGAGGTGCGCGCGTCGAATGTGACGCTCATCAGCGGCGGCGGCCGCAAGGCGGTTGCCGTCAAGTTGACGTCCACTTCCTCGAGCCCGCAGCGCGAAGTGCCGTTGCTGGTAAACGTGATGGGGACCGCAGGGAAGGTCGTGTACTCCAACGCGACCGGCGCGGAAGTGCTGCTGTCGCATGTCACGCTGCTGCGCCCGCACGCCAGCGTGTGGTGGGTCGACGACGAGGTGCTCGCCACAGGAAAGGTCGCCGCCGCGAAAGTGAGCGTCGGCACGGGCCGGCGCTCACGGCCGGACGCACGCGCCGCGGCTCTGTTGGCGAGGGCGACGCACGTCGCCACGCAGGCGGGCATGACGACGGTGAGCGGCGTGGTCGCAAATCACACTGGCAAGGCCCAGAGCAGCGTGCCGGTGTTCGCCGTCGCCGTGCGCGGCGGAAAGGTCGTGGCGGCGGGCCGCGCGGTCGTTGCATCGGTGCCCGCCGGGGCGGCCCTTGCGACGCCGTTCGACGTTCCGCTCGTCGGCGACGCGAGCCGGGCGAACATCGAGCTGACGGCTCTCCCCGGCGCCCTCGCCGCCGCGGGCGGTGGGTTGAAATGAGCCTCGTGCCGGTTGCCTCCGAGCAGGCAAGCGCCACGTGCGCCACATGCGGCGCGGCGCTGGTGGCCGACCAGCGCTACTGCCTGTCCTGCGGGGAGCCGGCTTCGCCGGTGCGCCTGGCTTTCCTGGACGTGTTGCAGGGTCAGCTGCCGACACCGGGCGTGGCTGCGCCGACGATCGAGCTGAGCCCGGCCGGCTACGTCCCGCTCGACAGATCGGAGATCGCCCAGCAAGGCGCGAACGGCTGGCTGCGGCGAAACTCTGGGTTGCTCGGCCTGCTGGCGGTGCTCGTGCTGTGCCTGATCGCCGGCCTGCTCGTCGGGCATTGGGCCAGCCAGGGCAGCAAGACCCCCGCAAAGCAGGTCGTGGAAATCAAGGGGCTGTCCGGCTTGGCGGCCGCGCCGCCCGCCGCCGCCGCAACGGCGCCGACGAGCACGACGAGCCCGACGCCGGCGCAAGCGAAATCAAACACGAAGGCGCAAGCTGAAGAAGCGAAGGCGCAAGCCAAAGAAACGAAGGCCGAAAAAGCGCCGCCGCCGGCACCGGTGAAAGTCGCTCCAGCGAAGATCAAAAAACTGACCAACTCGAGCGGCAAACAGCACCAGGAAGAAATCAACTCGCTGGGCGCCCAGCCGATTGAAACGGGCTGAGCAGACGATGGAGCCGATGGCCGAGCTGCGCCGCCGACGCTACGAGCTCGCCGAGCGCGTCGCCGAGCTGACGTGGGACCTCGGTGGCCTGACGTACGAGATGGCGATCCGCGACCACTACCGCTTGGACGTGCTCGCCCGCCGCGCGTCCGAGCTTCAGCAGGCCGACGCACAGCTAGGCGAGGTCCAGCGCCTGCTCTCCACGGCCGAGGCGGGCGTGCACGGCCAGTGCCGCTCGTGCGGCGCCGTGCACAGCCGCGGCGCCTCCTTCTGCTGGCACTGCGGCGCCGGCCTGCTCGAGGAGGCGCGCCCGACCGTGCTCGACGCCTCCGGCCAGACGGCCTGACCGGCGACTCGTCCGCTCGTCCACGCGAGCGCCGATCGTCTCGGCGAGCGCTTACTGTGGCTGTGATGAGGCACCGCCACGCGACCGAGCCGAGCCGCGACCGGATCGAGCCGCACTGCTACTGCAACGAACTGCCCCGCCGCCGGATCCAGCCGCGTCGGCTGGCGATGCTTGCGGCGGCGCTTGCGATCGTCTCGGTCGCGTCGGGCGTGACAGCGCTCGCGGCCGCCGCTTCCGCCACGCGCGCCAAGGCGAGGGGACCGCAGGAGTACGGCTGTCCGATCCTGCCTGCGAGCAACTCGCTCAACCGCGACATCTCCCGCGCGCCGGTGAACCCGCTCTCCGACAGTTACGTCGCCTCGATCGGCGCGGCGCTGCACCTGCATGCGGACTTCGGCACGAACCCCAGCTACGGCATCCCGTACGTCGTCGTCGGCTCGCGGCAACCGCGCGTGCCGATCAAGTTCAGCGAATACGGTGCGGAATCCGAGCCGGGACCGTATCCCGTGCCGCCCGGCGCGCCGGTCGAGGGCGCCGGCGAAGAAGGCGACCGGCACGTGCTCGTGCTGCAGACGCACGCGTGCAAGCTGTACGAGCTGTACGCCGCGCGTCGTCTTCGGGCCGGCTGGGAAGCCGGCTCGGGGGCCGTGTTCGACCTGCGCAGCAACGCGCTGCGTCCGGAAGGGTGGACTTCGGCGGACGCGGCCGGCCTGCCGATCCTGCCGCTGCTCGCGCGCTATCCGGAGGTGCACGCCGGGCGGATCGATCACGCGCTGCGCGTGACCGTCGCGCACACGCAGAGCGGCTACATCCACCCGGCGACGCATCTGGCGTCCAGCAGCTCTGACGCGAGCTTGCCGCCGATGGGGCTGCGCTTGCGCTTGAAGGCTGGCTTCGACCTCGCCCCCTACCACGGCCAGGCGCTGGTGATCCTGCGCGCGCTGAAGCGCTACGGGCTGATCGTCGCCGACAACGGCTCCTCGTGGTACATCACCGGCGCGCCGGACGCGCGCTGGCACGACGAAGACCTCGACCAGCTCAAGACCGTGCCCGGCTCAGCCTTCGAGGCGATCGACTCAGGATCGATACTGCACAAGCGCTGAGCGCTAGGAGTGCTGCTGCTGCTCGACCGGCGGCGCCGAGGGCGCTGGCGCCGGAGGCGCTGTGGCGGGGGGAGTCGCGGGCTGGGCGACCGGCGCGGGCGCGGCGGCGGCGGGCGGTTGCGCCGGGGGCTGCTGGGCGGCTGGGAGGGCGGTCTGCGGCGAGTTTGACTCGCCGGTCACCGACTGCTTGAACTCGCGCATTCCGCTGCCGAGCGAGCGGCCGATCTCGGGCAGGCGCTTGGCGCCGAAGATCAGCAGCAGGATGACTACGAGGAAGGCGATGTGCAGGGGATTGTCGAGTCCCATGTGCTCGTGTGAGTCTAGACGATCCGCTACGCGGGCTGTGCGAGGGCCCTGCGCACGAACTGTGCGGCGACGATCAGCATCAGCGCGGCGAACGCATCGCGCAGGACTCTGCCCGACAGCGCGTTGGCCAGCACGACGCCACCGGCGGCGCCGGCGAGCGACAGCAGCCCGAGCAGCAGCGCGTCGTTGCGGCGCACGTTGCCGTAGCGGTCCTGCTTGTACGTGCCGACGATCGCCACCGGAATGATCGCCAGCAGCGACGTCGCCTCGGCCTGGTGCTGGCTGAGGTTCAAGAAGATCACCAGGCCGGGCACGAACAGCACACCGCCGCCCACGCCGAGCATGCCCGCGACGATGCCCCCCGCCACGCCGATCGCGATCGCCCCGATCACCGCAGCACCAGCTCGACGGCGCTGGCGACGAGCACGGCGGCGAACAGCAGCGAGATCGAGCGGTTGTCCACGCGCTGCTGCAGCCACGTGCCGAACAGCACGCCGGCGACCGCCGGTATGCCCACGAGCAGCGCGTCGAGCACGTGCACGTTGCCGTACAGGCCCTGAGTGCCCGCCGCGAAGGCGGCGATGAAGACGATCGCGGCGAGCGACGTGGCCGTCGCCGAGCGCTCCTCGTAGCCCAGCCACAGGACCAGCAGGGGCACGATCACGCTGCCTCCGCCGACGCCGAACAGACCGCTGAACAGGCCGGCCGCGGTGCCGATCGCCATCAGCTTCAGCGAGCGGTGCGAAGCCTGCTCCGAGTGGCCTTCAGCAAGCAAGCTTGCGAGCCCACTGGTCGGTCACCATGCGCGCCATACTAGACGTCGTGTCGCCCGCTGCAACGCTCGTGGAGGCGCTCGAGCCGATCCGCTCCGACCCCGATCGCGGGGCGATCCTGCTCGACATCGACGGCACGCTCGCGCCGATCGTCCGCCATGCCGCCGACGCTCACGTGCCCGAGGCGACGCGCACGCTGCTGATCGAGATCGCCAAGCGCTACGCCGTCGTCGGTTGCGTCAGCGGCCGCCGCGCCGCGACGGCCCGCCAAATCGTCGCGATCGGCACGCTGGCGTACGTTGGCAACCACGGCGGCGAGCTGCTGCGCCCGCGCTCCACGCGCCCCGAGGTCGACCCCGAGCTCGGGGCGTGGGCGGCGCGCGTGCGCGCGTTCGCGGCGCGCGCGCTGACGGCCGACCACCAGCGGCTGCGCGTGCGCGGCGAGGACAAGGACGCGATCGCAGCATTTCACTGGCGCGGCGCGCCCGACGAGCTGGCAGCGGAGACGGCCGTGCGCGAAATCGCCCAGCTCGCCCTGGACGAGGGCCTGGTCGTGCACTGGGGGCGCAAGGTGCTCGAGGTGCGCCCGCCGGTCAAGCTCGACAAGAGCCTGGGCATCGCGATGCTGCTGCGCGGCTCCCCAGCGGCCGCCGCGCTGTACGTCGGCGACGACACGACCGATCTCGACGCCTTTCGCGGCTTGCGCGAGCTGGCGCAGTCGGGAGCGCTTCAGTCGGTGCTCTGCGTGGCCGTCGATTCCGACGAAGCTCCGCCCGAGCTCGCTCGCGAGGCCGATCTGACGGTCGACGGCACGTCGGGCGTGCGCGAACTGCTCGAGGCGCTGCTGTAGTACGCGTGTGCGGTTCGTCGACTTCCTCAGATCCACCGTCATGCTCAGTGCCGGCGCGGCCACCGCGCTGGCGCTCGTCACCGTTCTCGCCGCAGGCACGACCTCCCAAGAAAACCTGCTGCCGATCGCGCTCGGCTGGTGGGTGATCGCCGCGTTGACCGGGCTGCGACTCGGCAGGCGCGCCGAGACCAACCCGCCGATCGCGCGCCTGCTGGCCGACGCGAAGGCCAGCACGGCGCTGCCCGAGAACCACCCGAGCGCGATCCTCGTCAACCGGCTCTGGCCGCTGCTGCTGTTCACGCTGATCGCCGGCGGCCTCGCCTTCCTTGCCCCACAGGTGCCCGGCATCGCCGCCGGCTTCGCGATCATCTGGGCGCTCGCGTGGCGGCGCCAGGACGCGGCGGTGGCGGCGATCGAGGAGCGCGACGGCGCTTTCTTCTACGTGATGCGCACGTCGCCCGTGCGCCCGATGGCGCTCGAGCGCACCCCCGGCTTCAAGGCGCTGCGCCCCGAACGTGTCAACGGCGCCGTCACTTGAGGACCGACCCCGCCCATGCCGCCGACGTGCTGCTCGTCTCGCTCGGCTCCACCGCCGGTCTGCGCCGAGCCGACGACGAGCTGCAGGACTCGCTGCGGCGCGCCGGCGCGCGCGTGGCGATCGCTCGCCCGTACCCAACCGAGCCGCTGGCGACGCTCATGCTCACCGACGCGTTGTGGGCGCGTGCCACGCGCGAGGCGGCGACGAAGATCCTCGAGCAGCAGCGCGACGCCCCGGCTCGGGCGGTGATCTACTCGAGCACGACAGCGGCGCTGTTCTGGAGACGTCCGGGCGCGATCCGCTTCGACGCCACGGCAGCGGGCAACCGCCGCGGACGCCACGGCCTGTGGCAGCGACCGCTCGAGCGCAGGCGCCTGCGCCAGGCTCCGCTGCTGCTGCCCTGGAGCGAGGGCGGCCTGCGCGAGGCGCCGCGTGCGGCCATGCGCGGCGACCGCGCGCTCGTCCTGCCGGTCCCCGTCGAGGCGTCCGGGCCGCTGGACGAGGAGCGCGACATCGCCGCGGTGACATACGCCGCGAACCCGAAGAAGAAGGGCCTGGATCGAGTGCTCGGCGCCTGGCGCCAGCTGCTCGCCGAGCGTTCGGACGCGGACGGGCCGGCACCTGAGCTCGTCATCGCCGGAGCGTCCGCCGCCCAGCTGCACAACGCAGCGATGGTCTCGTCGGGCGAGCCCGGCGTTCGCGTGGTCGGCTCGCTCGTCCCCGTCGAGTTTCGCGCGCTGCTGAGACGCGCTCGCGTGTTCGTATGCGCGCCGCGCCGCGAGGACTACGGGATCATCCAGCTGGAGGCGCTCGCCGACGGCTGTCAGCTCGTCACCACGCGCGCGCCAGGACCGTACGCCGCGCTGCCAATCGCCAGCCAGCTCGACCCGCGCCTGGTCGGCGACGATCTCCTGGGCGGGCTGCGCGCGGCGCTGCACAGCCCGCAGGGCGACTACTCCGAGCGTGCGCGCGATGCGCTCGCGCCGTTCACGCGCGAGGCGGTCGACCGCCTGGTCGCCGAGCAGCTACTGCCGCGCCTGCTTGCGTAGCCGCTGAAGCTCGGGCCAGCTGCGCGTGTTCGCTACGTCCTCGCGCGTCAGCCACGCGCGGCGCGCCGTGGCCACGCCCCAGCGCATGTTCGCCAGCGTGCGCGTGCGGTGTGCATCGGAGTCGATCAGCAGCGTCACGCCCGCGCGCGCTGCGGCGCGCGCGTTGACGTCGGACAGGTCGCGGCGGTCGGGGTTGGCGTTGATCTCCAGCATCGTGCCCGTGCGCACCGCTGCCGCGAAGAGCGCGTCGAGGTCGATCGCATACGGCGCGCGGCGCTCGATCAGGCGTCCCGTCGGGTGGCCGATCGCGTCGACGCGCGGGTGCTCCATCGCCGCGATCATCCGCTGCGTCATAGCCTGCTCGGACATGCCGAAGGAGGTGTGCGCGCTGGCGATCACCCAGTCGAGCCGATCGAGCAGCTCGTCCTCGTAGTCCAGCGAGCCGTCCGGCAGGATGTTCACCTCGCTGCCCGCCAGCAGCTCGATCCCGTCGATCTCCGCGTTCGCCTCGTGCACCAGCTCGATCTGCCGGCGCAGCTGCTCGGGGGAGACGTCGTTGCCGAAGCCGTGCGTCGCCGAGTGGTCGGTGATCGCGAGGTACTCATAGCCACGCTCGCGCGCCGCCTGTCCCATCTCCGCGATCGTGTTGCGTCCGTCGGAGGCCGTCGTGTGGCTGTGCAGGTCGCCGCGCATGTCCGTCAGCTCGATCAGCTGCGGCAGGCCCGAGCCGCCGTCGAGGCGCGCCGCGTCGAGCTCGCCGCGGTCTTCGCGCAGCTCCGGCTCGATGTACGCAAGGCCCAGCAGCTCATACAGCTCGGCCTCGCTCGTACACGTGCGCGTACGACCGATTGCGTCGTCGAGCACGCCGTACTCCGAGACGTGCAGGCCGCGCCTGACCGCCGCTTCGCGCAGCGCCGCGTTGTGGCGCCCCGAGCCCGTGAAGTGCTGCAGCAGGTTGCCCAGCTGCGACGGCTTGGCGATGCGCAGGTCGACCGCGATCCCCGAGTGCGTGCGCGCCCGCGCGCCCGCCTTGCCCGCCGAGCTCACGCTCTCGATCTGCTCGAGCTTCACGAGGTTCTTCGCGAGCGTCGTCGGCCGAGTGCTCACGGCCACCAGGTCGATGTCCTTGACGCTGTCGGCCATCCGACGCGCCGAGCCGGCGAGCAGCACGTGCGTTTCCGCGCCTCCCAGCTCGGCCAGCGCCGAGGCGAGGCCCTCGCCGAGCTCGATCGCCTTCGCCAGCAGCACGCGCGGGGCCGCGCGCTCGCCCGCACCTTGCGCCAGCGCCTCCAGCACGCGTTCCTCGAGCTTTGGGCCGAGGCCGCGTACGGTGCGGATGCGTTGCGCAAGCGCCGCCTCGCGCAGCTTCTGCAGCGAGTCCACGCCGAGCTCTGAGTGCAGCAGGCGGGCGCGCTTGGCGCCGATACCAGGAAGGCGCGTCACCGCGACCAGCCCCGCTGGGAACTGCACGCGCAACCGCTCCGCGGCTGGTATCGCGCCGGTTTGCAGCAGTGCGAGGATCTTCTCTTCCAGCGTCTTGCCGATGCCCGGCAGCTCGCTGGCGCGACCCTCGCGCGCCAACGCGGCGACCGACACGGAGGCGTCGCGTACGCTCCTCGCGGCCGTGCGATAGGCCAGCACGCGATGGATGATCGCGCCGTCGAGCTCGTACAGGTCGCCGAGCTCTTCCAGCGCATCCGCGATCGCGCCGTTGGACAGCTCTGGTGCAGGCACGTCCGTCAGCGTAGGCGCACCGGCTAGGCTACGCCGCCTCATGTCCGGCGAGCCGTGGCTGATATTGCCGACGTACAACGAGGCCGAGAACCTGGAGGCGATCGTCGCCGCCGCCAGCGAGGTGCTGGCGAGCGCGGCCGCATCGACTTCCGACGGCGACGGATTTGCCGTGCTCGTCGTCGACGACGGGTCGCCTGACGGCACCGGACAGATCGCCGATCGCCTGGCCGCCGAGCACGGCTGGATGCACGTGTTGCATCGCGCCGAGAAGAACGGCATCGGACCGGCCTACCTCGCCGGCTTTCGCCATGCGCTCGAACACGGCGCCGGCTACGTGATGGAGATGGACTGCGACTTCTCCCACGACCCCGCCGATCTCGCTCGCCTGCTCGCGGCGGTCGATCGCAATTCGCCTGAAGGCGCCGACCTGGCGCTCGGATCGCGCTACGTCCCCGGCGGCGGCGTCAGCGACTGGGGCTGGCTGCGGCGCTTCATCAGCGAGGGCGGCTCGACGTACTCGCGCTGGGTGCTCGGACTGCAGGTGCGCGACCTCACGGGCGGCTTCAAGTGCTTTCGCCGCGAGGTGCTCGAGGCGATCGACTTCGGCGGCGTGCGCTCGCACGGCTACGCCTTTCAGGTCGAGCTGACCTATCGCGCCGTGCGCGCGGGCTTCGACGTCGTCGAGGTGCCGATCGTCTTTCGCGACCGCCAGCACGGGACGAGCAAGATGTCCTGGAGAATCGCCGCCGAGGCGATGTGGCTGGTGCCGCGACTGCGCTTCAGATAGCTCAGGCGGTGTCACGCTTCAGCTTGTGTGCGCGCCGGCCGATGCACCCAAGCAGATGGATGGCACGGCATACGCGTTCACGCACGGCGTGCGCCATACCCGCGAGACGTTGCGCACCTGGCAGACGACGCCGACCGCCGTGCTCGGGCGCTGGGTCGCCGGCTCCGCGCTCGCCGCCGCCGGGCTGCTCGTCGCGGTGTGGCTGATCGCCTCGCTGGACAACGGCTTTCAGCAGGTCATCAGGCTGCAGCCGCCGTTTGCCGTCGGCGGCCTCGGCGACGTCGCGCAGACGATCGGGCGCAACATGCTCGTGCTCGCGCTGCACGCGATGGCTTGTGTCGCCGGGTTCATCGCCGGCAGCTCGCTACCCATGCAGGTTGAGGGTCGCACGGGTCTCTCACGCTGGGTGCACGAACACGGCGGACGCTTCGCGATCGCCTTCGTCGCAGCCGCTACCGCCTTCTCGCTCAGCGCCCAGGCCTACCTGCTCGGACACGCGCTCGGCGGCCTCGCCGCCTTCCTGCACGTCTCGCCAGGCCTGCTTCTGCTCGGCTTGCTGCCCCACGCGATCCCCGAGCTCATCGCCCTGTTCCTGCCGCTCGCCGCCTGGATCATCGCCAGCCGCCGCGGCCAGTGGGAGCAGCTGCTCGCGGCGACCGTCGTCACCGTCGCAGTCGCAGTGCCAGTGCTCGTCGTCGCCGCCTTCGTGGAGGTCTACATCTCCCCGCACCTGTTCACCGCGCTCACGCACATCCACCCGCCGATCGTTCGCTACGTCAACGGCTGGACGGTCACCGTGCACTGAGCGCGCCGCTCAGGATTCCCTCCTTCACTTTGTATAGTGGGTAGGAAAGCGATCCAAAGGGAGAACCCATGGCAGGCACGTTGAGCGAAGTCACCGACAGCAACTTCCAGGCCGAGGTCATCGAATCCGACAAGCCCGTGCTCGTCGACTTCTGGGCGCCGTGGTGCGGTCCCTGCCGTGTCGTGGCTCCCGTGCTCGAGGAGATCGCCTCCGAGCGTCCCGACCTGCGCATCGTCAAGCTCAACACCGACGAGAACCAGCAGACGGCCGCCGCCTTCCAGGTGCTCTCCATCCCCACCATGATCCTCTTCAAAGGTGGCCAGCCCGTCAAGACCGTGATCGGCGCCTACCCCAAGAAGAAGCTCGAGCAAGAGCTCGAGCCCACCCTCGGCACGGCTCCCGAGCCGACCGCCTCGGAGGCTCCGGCGGCTTCCTAGCAACGGCTCGTCGGTTGCTGCGGGCGCTGTCGGGCGCGCGGCGTTTGCAGCGCGCCCGAACTGGCCCCTGCTAGCCGAGGGCTGCGCGCCTGAGGCCGATCGTCAGCGCGAGAGCTTCGATCTGCACCTGCTCTGAGTGGACGCCCTCGGAGGCGGCGATGGGCGCGTTGTCTCCGACCGCCAGCGCGACCGCCAGCGTCTCGCCGGCGATGTAGTCGCGGTGCGCCTGTGCGGCCCGCGTCAGCGCCTCGTCGCCGTCCAGCGCCAGCTCGATGCGGTCCTCCACCTCCAGCCCCGCCGCCTTGCGCGCCGCCTGCACCGCGTGCACGATCTCGCGTGCCCGGCCCTCCTCGCGCAGCTCCTCGTCGATCGCCAGGTCCAGCGCCACCGCGTGCGCGCCCTCGCGCTCCACGCTGTAGCCCTCCGGCGCGCGCATCGTCAAGATCACGTCGTCCGTCCTCAGCACGTGCTCGCGGCCGTCCACCGCGATGCCGATGCCCGTGTCGCCCGCATCCTCGCCGCTGTCGCCGCTGTCGCCGCTGTCGCCGCTGTCGCTGCGGTTGCCGTCCTGCACGTCGGTGGCCGCGCCTTCGCTCGCGGCGCTCGCGCGCCGCACGGCCGCCGCCACGCGGGCTGGATCGAGCGCGGCGATCGCCTCCGCCGCCAGCGGCATCGCTTTGCCGAAGATCGGGCCCAGCCGGCGGTAGTTCGCCTTGACCTCATAGCTGCCCAGCTCCTCCGCCGCCGCCACGAAGCGCACGCGCTTGACGTTCAGCTCGTCGCGCACCACGTCTGACAGGCGTTCGATCGCCTCGCGCTCGCGCCCCGCCGCCACGACCACAGCCTCGCCCAGCGGCTGGCGCACCTTGATCTTCGACTTGCCGCGCGCGCCCAAGCCGAGGCGCACCGTCTCGCGCGCCAGCGCCATCGCACGCTCCAGCTCCTCGTCGCGCACAGGGCCGCCGGCGGCGGCGGCGCGCACAGGGCCACCGGCGTTCAGCTGCAGGGACTCCGGCGTCGGGAAGTCGCACAGGTGCACGCTCTCGAGCGTTCCGTCCAAGTTGTCGTAGATCTCGTCCGCCATGAACGGGCAGAACGGCGCCAGCAGCTTGGACACCGTCAGCAGGCATGTGCGCAGCGTCGCAAACGCCATCGCGTCGCCGTCCCAGAAGCGCCGCCGTGAGCGGCGCACGTACCAGTTCGACAGGTCCTCCACGAGCTCCGCGACCGCGCGGCCGGCCGACGTCGCGTCATATGCCTCCAGGCGCTCGGTCACGTACTGCGCCGTTCCCGCCGTGCGCGACAGCGCCCAGCGGTCCAGGTCGTCGCTCGGCGCCGCTGCTACGTCCGCTTCGCTCAGCTCCTTTGCGCTCACGCGCGCGTACAGCGCGTAGAAGAAGTACGTGCTCCACAGCTGCTTCAAGAACAGGCGCACGCCCTCGCCGATCGTCTGCGCGGAGAAGCGATAGCCGTCCCACGGCTGCTTGGACGTGAAGAAGTACCAGCGAAACGCGTCCGCGCCGTACGTGTCCAGCACCTGCCACGGCTCCACCGCGTTGCCCTTCGACTTCGACATCTTCTGGCCCTCCTCGTCGAGGATCAGGCCAAGGCACACCACGTTCTTGTACGGCGGCGGCTCCCCCAGCAGCGTCGCCACCGCCAGCAGCGAGTAGAACCAGCCGCGCGTCTGGTCCTGTGCCTCGCAGATGAAGTCCGCCGGGTAGCCCTCGCCGAAGTCCTCCGCGTGCTCGAACGGGAAGTGGTGCTGCGCGAACGGCATCGCCCCCGAGTCAAACCACACGTCCATCACCTCCGCCACACGGCGCATCGGCAGCCCGCAGTCGGGCTCGCCCTGCGCATCTTCGTGCGCGCACGCGAACTCGATCTCGTCGACGAACGGGCGGTGGTGGTCGGCCAGCTCGCGTCCCGAGCGCTCCTCGAGCTCCTCATAGGAGCCGATCACGTGAACGTGCCCGCGCTCGCAGCGCCACACCGGCAGCGGCGTGCCCCAGTAGCGCTCGCGCGATAGGGCCCAGTCGACGTTGTTCGCCAGCCAGTCGCCAAAGCGCCCGTGCTTGACGTGCGGCGGATGCCAGTTGACGGTCTCGTTCGCCCCCAGCAGCTCATCGCGCAGCTTCGTCGTCGCGATGTACCACGACGGTTTCGCGTAGTACAGAAGCGGCGTGCCGCAGCGCCAGCAGTGCGGGTATGAGTGCTCGTACTGCTGCTCGCGCAGCAGCAGGCCGCGCTCGTCCAGGTCTTCGATCAGCTCTTGCGTCAGCTGCGCGTCCTTCACAAAGCGACCTGCGTACGACGTCCCGTTGCGGCTGAGTACACGCGCGTCGTACGTGCCATCCGGCTTGACCGGGTTGTACAGCGTGCGCGGTTCGTCGCCGCGGAAGATCTCCGCCGCCGCCGCCACGCGGTAGTCGTCCTCGCCGAACGCCGGCGCCAGGTGCACGATCCCCGTGCCGTCCTCCGTCGTAACGAAGTCGTCCGCCAGGATTGGCAGGACGCCCGGCTCGCGGTCGGTCGCCGCGAAGATAGGACCCTCATAGCCGCCGTAACGCGCCACCAGCTGCTCGCCCGTGAACTGCTCCACGATCGCCGCTCCCTCACCCAGCACCGACTCGACGCGATCCGACACGAGAACATAAAAATCATCCCCGACGCGCACCCTCGCGTAGCTCGCGCGCGGGGAGACCGCGACCGCCACGTTGCCCGGCAGCGTCCACGGCGTCGTCGTCCACACCAGCAGCCGATCCTCGCTGTCCTGCGCCTTCAGCTTCACGTACACGCTCGCGTCGAGCACGTCGCGGTAGCCCAGCGCGACCTCGTGTGAGGACAGCGTCGTCTCACAGCGCGGGCAGTACGGGCCGACCTTGTGCCCCTCGTACAGCAGCCCGCGCCTGTCGATCTGCGACAGCGCCCACCACACCGACTCCATGTAGCTCTCGTCCAGCGTGCGATAAGCATCGTCCAGGTCCAGCCAGAAGCCGATCCGCTCGGTCAGGCGGTTCCACTCCTGCAGGTAGGAGAACACCGATTCGCGGCAGCGCTCGTTGAAGGCCCCGATCCCGTACTCCTCCACCTCCGCCTTCGACTTGATCCCCAGCTGGCGTTCCACCTCGATCTCCACCGGCAGGCCGTGGCAGTCCCAACCGCCCTTGCGCTCCACCCGGTAGCCGCGCATCGTCTGAAAGCGCGGGTAGATGTCCTTGAACACGCGCGACAGCACGTGGTGCGAGCCCGGCGGGCCGTTCGCCGTCGGCGGTCCCTCGTAGAAGTTCCACCGCGGCGCGTCCGCGCGCATGCGCAGCGACTGCGCGAACACGTCGCGCTCGCGCCAGCGCTCCAGCACCTGCTGCTCCAGCGCCGGCAGCTCCTGGCGTGGATCGACCTCGCGCTGCGGGATCAGCGGGTGGGCGGAGGAGGCAGAGGAGGGCGGCGTCACGGGCGGCTCATTCTAGGTGCGCGCACGCCCCCGCAAATTGCGCACGCCGCGTCGCCTGCGCGTGACGGGCGGGCGAGCCGCTCAGCGCACGTGCGGCGCCTGCGCGAACAACTTCGTCAGACGGCCGCTGCGCGCATCGGCCGCGCCGCCCAGCGGCGGCAGGCCGAGCGCTTCCTCGACGCTTCCCAGCACGCCGTAGTGATCGATCGCCGCCGGCGAGCGCGCGCCTTTGCGTACCTGCGGGCCGGCGACGATCGTCGCGATGTGTCCGCCTTTCGCCACGCCGCAGCAGCCCTCGTCGCTCGTCCCCTCGTCCCACTGCAGCACCACGAAACCGTGCGGCCCCAGCTCGCGCAGCAGCGCCGGCACGCTTCGCGCGAGAAATCTGTCCGCCGCGCCGACGCCGCAGTCGTGACCGTCGTCGCACAGGTTCGGCGAGATCCACGCGTATGTCGGCAAGTGGCCCGTGCGCAAGTCGGCCGCGAGTTGCGCGAAGCCCGTCAGCCGCGCGCAGCGCGACGGCGAGCGCACGATGTCCGTGAAGTACGCAAACGGGTTGTGCTTCTTCGCGTACCCGCCCGACGACGCGCCCAGGAAGCACGGCCGCGGCGCGTCCTCCAGATACGCCTTCCACGAGATGCCCGCGCCCTCCAGCTGGTCGACGATGTTTCGTGCCGACACCGCGCAGTCGGTGCAGTCCGATTCGATGCCCTGCGTCGAGCCACTTGTCAGCGCCAGATAGTTCGGCAGCGACGGGTGCCTGATCGCGTAGCTGCGCGTCATCAGCCCGTAGCGGCGCGCCAGCGAGTTGACGTACGGCGCCGACGAGCTGCCGATCACTTCCCCGTACTCCGCGTTCTCCAGCACCACCACCACGATGTGCGAGCTGCGCGAGACCGGCAGCGCCGCCGCGCCCAGCGTGACCGTGCCCGGGTTCGCCTGTCCGCAGCCCACGGCCAGCGTCGACATCGCCAGTGCGGCCGCCATCGCCGCCCATGCCAGTGCGCGTGCCGCCGAGCGCTTGCCTTCCCGCCGTCTCATTGGCGTGATCCTCGCGCATGCGCGGGTAGTGAGTCGAGTATGAGCGCCACCAACGAGCTGAGCGACGACGCGCTGCGCAGCCTCGCTGAGACCGCCGCCGACGAGGACACCGTGCTCAGCGTGTACGTCGACCTCGATCCGGCCAACTTCGCCACCCCCCGCGCGCGCCAGAGCGAGATCGACTCGCTGCTCGACGACGTCCATCGTCAGATCGAGGCCGGCGAGCACTCGCATGCCGCGCTCGTGTCGCTGCGAGCATCGCTCGCGCGCGCACGTGAGCTGCTCGCCCCCGACGGCGACTGGGCCAAGGACGCGCGCGCCTACGCGCTGTTTCTCTGCCAGCAGCTCTCGCTCGAGCGCGGCCTGCGCCTGCCGCACCCCGTCGCAAGCGCCGCCTTCATCGCCGATGTCCCCTTCATCGCGCCGCTCGCCGAAGTCGGCCCCGCCGGGCGTATCTGCGTCGCGCTCGTCGACGAGCGCTTCGCGCGCATCCTGCGCGGCTCCGCCGACGAGCTGCACGAGCTCACGTCCTTCGGCGACCCCGTGCACGGACGCCACGACCAAGGCGGCTGGTCCCAGCCGCGCTACCAGCGCTCCATCCGCGAGGACACGCAAAAGCACCTCCGTCACGTCGCACGCGTCCTGCACGACCTGCTCGCCGTCACGCCATACCAACGCCTGCTCGTCGCCTGCACCGAGCCCCTGTGGCCACGCGTCGTCGAGCGCCTCACCCCCGACGTCAGGCGCCTGCTGCATTCCCAGCGCGTGGCGCTCGACGTCGGCGACGCGCGTCCCGCCGATGTGCTTGCGGCCGTGCAGCCGCTGCTCGAGGCCGAGCAGCGCGAGCACGAGGACGCCGTGCTCGCCGAGCTGCGCGAGCACTACGCGCGCGACGGCGACGGGCGCGCCGCCGTCGGGCTCACGCCCGTGCTGCAGTCGCTCGTCGAACGCCGCGTGAAAGCGCTCGTCTACGACGCCCAGCTGCGCGCCGCCGGCGTGCTCTGTCCGCGCTGCGCCTGGATGGGCGTCGACGGCCAGCGCTGTCCCGTCGACGACCAACCGCTCGAGCCGCGCGAGAACATCGTCGACGACGCCCTTCGCGCCGCCGCAGGCCAATCCGCGGAGATCCTGGCGCTGCGCGAGCGCCCCGAGCTCGGTCCGCTTGGTGAGATCGCCGCCACACTCCGATTCTGAAGGGAGCACCCATGCAAGAGCCTCCGCGCGACCCACATCACGCCCTCAACAACCCCGCCAGCGACCCCGATCCCACCGAGTGGCCCGACCCCTACGACCGCCGGCCCGACCCGCTGGACTCCGACGAGGACGACGGCGCGCCCGGTCACGAGCTCGGGCACGCCCAGCCCGGAGCCACGAGCACCAGCCAGCCGCATCCCAAGCAGGACCCCGAGGCCACCGGGCGCGAACCAGCCAAAGAAGACCGCTAGGCCTGCACGCCGGCCGCGCGCAGCCATTCGGCCACGTTCGGCGGCGGGTGCCCCTCGAACTCCGCGCGCGCGGCCAGCCGCAGCAGCTCCGCCGGCGGCGCCCCGAGCTCGTCGGGACGAAAGGCCAGGTACACGGCGACCGCCTGCGCCATCGCCAACGGCGGCAGGTCTTCCCAGTCGACGTCGATCGCTCCCAGCGCTTCGTCCAGGCGCAGCTCCACGTCTTCGATCGCCCGCACCGGTTCATCGGCGTCCTCGAAGCGCTCCAGCAGCTCGTCCAATCCCTCATCCGGCTCGCCCAGTTCGCACACCTCCACGGCGCGGTGGATCACCTGCGCGAGCGTCACCGGCTGCGGCTCCGTTGGCATGGCCTCTGTGTTCCCCGCCACGCGCCCCCGAAACTCCCGCCTTCTTACGATGGAGTCATGCGCCTGCGCTTGTATCACCACCCCGACGGCACGCGCGTCGCCTATCGCGAGGCCGGCGCCGGGCCGCCGCTGGCGCTGCTGCACTCCGGCCTGCTCTCCCACAAGGAGTGGGAGCCCGCCGTCGACTCGCTCGCCGATCGCTTTCGCGTCGTCCTTCCCGACCTGCCGCTGCACGGCGACTCCGAGGACCATCCTCGCCATCCGTACACGCTGGACTGGTTCGCCGAGGTGCTCGGCGGATTCTCGCGCGAGGTGCTCGGACCTAGGCCGCTCATCGCCGGCCACGACGCCGGCGCCGAGGTCCTGCTGCACGCCGTGCGCACCGGCAGCGTGCGCCCGGCACGCCTGGTGCTGATGAGCAATCGCATGCACGCGCGTCCCGAGCGCTCGGGGATGCGCGCCGCTTGGCGCGTCGCCACCCGCGCCGCCGCCCTGCCCGGGCTCGACCGCCTGCTCTCCCACGGCGCTCGCGCCGTGTTCACGCCCCAGCGCGGACTGCGCATGTCCGCGCGCGCCAACCCCGCCGCCGCCGACCTGCTGCGCCACGCCTTCGCCGACGTACCCGGCAACTCCAACCTCGCCCGCTCCTGGGCCCGTTGCGCGCGCGCCTGGCCGCGCGGCCCGCAGACCCACCTGCTCGACCTCTACCCCCGCCTGCACATGCCCGTCCTGCTGCTCTGGGCAGACCGCGACCCCATGTATCCACTCGCCATCGCCGAAGAGGCGCTTGCGCTCCTGCCCAACGGCCAGCTGCGCGTGCTCGAGAGCGCGGGCTTCCTGCTCGCCTACGACGATCCCGTTGGATTGGCGCGCGAGCTGTCGGCCTTCTGTGGATAGGGTCTGCGTCGCGGCGGACCGTAGCGTCGTGGCGGAGGGGTAGGGACTGTACGTCTCCGCAAAGAGTGCGTATAACGATCGTTGTACGCAGTGTGCAGCGCCGAAAAGGAGAATGGATGCCGGAGAAGCAGCTGTGGGGCGCAGAGACCGCCAAGGCCGTCGAGAACTTCCCGATCTCCGGCGAGACCGTGCCGCTACCGGTCGTGCACTGGCTGGCTCGCCTGAAGGGCGCCGCCGCGGCGGTCAACGGAGAGCTCGGCCTGCTGCCCAAACGCAGCGCCGCGCGCATCGAGAAGGCGTCCCGGGAGATCGCCGAGGGCCGCCACGATGCGCAATTTCCGATCGACGTCTTCCAGACAGGCTCCGGCACCTCGACGAACACCAACGCCAACGAGGTGATCGCCAAGCTCGCCGGCGAGGGCACGCACGCCAACGACCACGTCAACATGGGCCAGTCTTCTAACGACGTGTTTCCCTCGGCAGTCCACCTCGCCGCGCTTGACGTCGCCCAGAACGAGCTGCTGCCGGCGCTCAAGCAGCTCGAACGCTCCTTCGCGCGCAAGGCCAAGAGCTTTCACAACGTCGTCAAGTCCGGGCGCACGCACCTGATGGACGCCGTGCCCGTGACGCTCGGCCAGGAGTTCGCCGGCTACGCCGCGCAGATCGCCCTAGGCGCCGAGCGCGTGCAGGCGGCGCTCGTGCACGTCGGGCAGATTCCCCTCGGCGGCACCGCCACCGGCACCGGGCTGAACACGCACGCGAAGTTCGCCGAGAGGGTCCGCGCGCGCCTGAAGCGGGAATCCGGCCTGAAGCAGATCGCGCCGCCGCTCGACCCCTTCGAGGCGCAGGCCAACCGCGACGCGCTCGTCGAGCTGTCCGGCGCGCTGAAGGTGATCGCTGTGTCGCTGACCAAGATCGCCGGCGACCTCGCGCTGATGGGCTCCGGCCCGCGCGCCGGCATCGGCGAGCTGTTGCTGCCCGAGCTGCAGAAGGGCTCCTCGATCATGCCCGGCAAGGTCAACCCCGTGATCCCCGAGGTCGTCCTGCAGGTCTCCGCGCAGGTGATCGGCAACGACGCCGCCATCACCATCGGCGGCATGCAGGGCCAGTTCGAGCTCAACGTACGCATCCCGCTGATCGCCCGCAACCTGCTCGAATCGCTGCGCCTGCTGTCCTCCACCGCGCGCGTGTTCGCCGAGAAGTGCGTCGACGGGATCGAGGCCAACAAGGCCGGCACGCAGGCCTCCGCCGGGGCCACGCTCGCCGTCGCCACCGCGCTCAACGGAGCGATCGGCTATGACAAGGGGACGGTCATCGTGCAGAAGGCCACCGCCTCCGGGCGCCCGCTGCGCGAGATCGCGCTCGAGGAGGGCGTCGATGCGAAGCTCTACGACCAGACCATCGACCTGCGCAAGATCGCGCGCGGGAACCGCACTTAGCGCAGCCATGAGCGCCCGTGCGATCACAACGGTGCTCGCAGGGGTGTTCGCGATGCTCGTGCTGGCCGCCGCGCTGGCGTCATGTGCGACCGGTGCGTCGACGACCGTCAAGGCGCCCGCGACGGCAGGTGCCAGCGCGGCGGCCGGCACGCCTGGAGCGGCCGGTGCGCCTGCGGCGACCCCGCCGGCTGGCTGCCCGGCCGGCGCCGAGGTGCTCGCCAACACAGCCGGGTTGGTTGCCCAGCGGATCTACGCCGGCGAGGCGCACAGCTCGGAGACGGCGGCTGACAAACGCCAGATCGAAAGCTACGCCCCGTTGCTCAGCGCGGTGCAGAGCGGCGAACGCGCGGCCATCCACACGGCCGTGCACAGCCTCGTCTACTCGCACACGCACATCGTGCGCCTACGCGTCAGCCGCGGCAGCCAACTGCTGTACGACGAAGGCGGCCCGTACATCCTCGCCCCGGTCGGCGGCATCCTGCGTTCGCACGGCAGGGAAATCGGGCACTTCGTGTTCTCCGTGCAGGACGACCTCGGCTACGTCAAGCTCGTCACGCGCTTCATCGGCGCGCCGCTGATCCTGCGCACCGCCTCCGGCCAGGTGCCAATCGAAGGACTGCTCAGCCCCGGACCGGCGAGCATCCCCGATCACGGACCTGTCACGTATCGCGGCACCTCCTACCAGGCGTACTCGTTCAACGCCGACGCCTACCCCAGCGGGCGCCTGCGCGTCTCCCTGCTGCTGCCCATCGCGCACTCGCTCACGACGAAGAGCTGCGGCGAGATCAAGGCCGCCGAGCTCGGCCTCGTCGCCCAGCGCGTCTCGCGCCGCTTCACCCTCTCCTCGTCGACCTTCCCGCCGTACATCAGGCTCGTGCGCACGCTCACGAGCGCGCTCGTCTATGTGCGCGCCGGGTCGCGCACGCTCGCCGGCAGCACACCCACGGCGCCCCCCAAGCTGCCGAGCTCGGGCAAGCTGCGCTGGCACGGCGTCGAATATCAGGTCTCTTCGTCCGCGGTGTCCACAACCGGCGGGCCGGCGCGCGTGTACGTGCTCGTGTCGCAGTAGCGGCTCGAGTCTCGCCAGCTGCGCTCTCTGCGCGCATCTACGCCCGCGCTCGTTTTGCAAAGGGGGCCTGAGGGTAGTAGGACTCACGCGAGGTCTTCGCGCGAGCGGCGCGGGGCGGCGAGAGATCGGAGGCGGGCATCAGCGCAGCATCGGCGGCCGGGAAGCTCGCGGAGCCGGTGCGGCCGCGTGGTGGCCGTCTGCTGCAGGCGCTGCGCTCGCTCGACGCCGGCCAGCGGCGGACGCTCGCGCTGATGGCGCTCGTCGTGCTGGCCCTGCACGTCGCCGGCTTTCTCACGCTGATCCTGCTCGTCGCGCCCGCGCACCACCGCCTCGGCGGCGCCGGGGCGTTCACGATCGGCATCGGCCTCACGGCGTACACGCTCGGCCTGCGCCACGCCTTCGACGCCGACCACATCGCCGCGATCGACAACACCACCCGCAAGCTGATGGCCGAAGGCAAGCGCCCGCTCAGCGTCGGCTTCTGGTTCTCGCTCGGGCACTCGACCGTCGTCTTCGCGCTCGCCTTCCTGCTGGCGATCGGCGTGAGGTCGCTGTCGGGGCCGGTCGTGCACGGCGGCTCCGGCCTGCACCGCGTCACCAGCTGGATCGGCACGCTCGTCTCCGGTGGCTTCCTCTACGTGATCGCCGCGGTCAACGTGGTGATCCTCGTGGGCATCGTCAAGGTGTTCGTCGGCATGCGCCGCGGCGCCTACGACGAGCAGGCGCTCGAAGCGCGACTCGACAGCCGCGGCCTGATGAACCGCTTCTTCGGGCGAATGACCAGGGCGGTCGACGAGCCGCGCCAGATCTACCCGGTGGGTCTGCTGTTCGGGCTTGGCTTCGACACCGCCAGCGAGGTCGCGCTGCTCGTGCTCGCCGGCGGCGCCGCCGGGGCCGGGCTGCCGTGGTACGCGATCCTCTGCCTGCCCGTCCTGTTCGCCGCCGCCATGAGCCTGATGGACTCGATCGACGGTTCGTTCATGAACTTCGCCTACGGCTGGGCCTTCTCCAAGCCCGTCAGGAAGGTCTATTACAACCTCGCCGTCACCGGGCTCTCGGTCGCCGTCGCGCTCGTCGTCGGCACGATCGAGCTCGGCGGCCTGGTCGCCGAACGGCTGGGCCTGTCCGGCACCTTCTGGGCCTGGTGGGAGGGCATCGACCTGAACGTGCTCGGCTTGGTGATCGTCGGCATGTTCGTGCTCACGTGGGCGATCGCGCTTGCCGTGTGGCGCTTCTGCCGTATAGAGGAGCGATGGAGCGCCACGCTCGGGAAGTGATCGAGTGGCTGGGCAGCGGTGGGTTGGTGGTTTCCGCGCCTCGTCGGTTAGACGCCGACTGGCGCGGGTACAAGTTCTGGACGGTCCCGTTTGGAGAGGCAGCAGATGTGCCTAGCGATTCCAGGGCAGGTTGTCGAGGTGGTGGACGAGCAGAACAGGCTCGCCAGCGTCGAGGTGGCCGGCGTGCGGCGGACCGTCAACATCGGCCTGCTCGACGTCGACGGCACAGCTGCGCAAGCCGGCGACTGGGTGCTGATCCACGTGGGCTTCGCGCTGTCGAAGATCGACGAGCAGGAGGCGCACGCGACGCTCGCCCTGCTCAAGCAGATGGGCGTCGAGTACGAGCAGGAGCTCGAGGGGCTGAAGGCGAGCGCGATCGAATGACCCGGCGAGCCGGCACGACCGGAGGTCGCGCGTGAGGGCCGCGCCATGACCGAGCACTTGCCATGACCGAGCACTTGCCATGACCGAGCACTTGCCATGACCGAGCACTTGGCATGACCGAGTGCGTCGCCGACCACGGTTGCATCACGTGCGGCGACGTGGCGATCCCGATGCGGGTCGCCGAGATCGATCACCGCCGCTGCCTCGCTCTGTGCGAGAGCGTGGACGGTCAGCGTGAGAGCGTGGAGATAGCGCTCGTCGAGCCCGTGCGTGCGGGCGAGTGGCTGCTCGTTCACGCCGGCACGGCCCTCTCGCGCGCCGCCGTGCAAGGGCCGCTCGCCGGCGCGCAGGAGCCGCTCGTCGCCGCGGGACGGGAGGCCGTCGCGTGAAGTTCGTCGACGAGTTCCGCGACGCCGAGCTCGGCCGTGCGCTCGCCGGCGAGATCCTCGCCGCGGTGGACCCGCGTCGCCACTACAAGATCATGGAGGTCTGCGGCGGGCACACGCACTCGATCTACAAGTACGGCGTAGACGACCTGCTGCCGTCGAACGTCGAGCTCGTCCACGGCCCCGGCTGTCCCGTGTGCGTGATCCCCATGGGGCGCGTCGATGACGGCATCGCGCTGGCGAACGAGCCCGGCGTGATCTTCACCTGCTTCGGCGACATGGTCCGCGTCCCCGGCTCCGACCAGACGCTGCTCGACGCCAAGGCGCGGGGCGCCGACGTGCGCATCGTCTACTCGCCGCTGGACGCGCTGCGCATCGCCAAGCAGAACCCCGAGCGCGAGGTCGTGTTCTTCGCGATCGGCTTCGAGACGACCGCGCCGTCGACTGCGCTCACGCTGCGCCGCGCCAAGGCCGAGAAGGTCAAGAACTTCTCCGTGATGTGCTCGCACGTGACGATCGTGCCGCCGCTGCGCGCGCTGCTGGAGTCGCCCGACCTGCGCCTCGACGGCTTCATCGGTCCCGGCCACGTCGCCACGGTCGTCGGCGCGCGCCCGTTTCAGTTTCTGCCCGACCAGTACGGCAAGCCGGTCGCGATCTCGGGCTTCGAGCCGCTCGACCTCCTGCAGTCGGTGCTGATGGTGCTGCGCCAGCTCGCCGACGGCCGCGCAGAGGTCGAGAACCAGTACGCGCGCGTCGTCCCCTGGGAGGGCAACCTGCGCGCGCTGGAGATCATGGACGAGGTCTTCGCGCTGCGCGCGCACTTCGAGTGGCGCGGGCTCGGCTTCATCTCCCAGAGCGCCCTGCGGCTGTCCGACGAGTACGCCGAGTGGGACGCCGAGCTGCGCTTCTCCGTGCCCGGCGTGCGCGTCGCCGACCCGAAGGCGTGCCAGTGCGGCGAGGTGCTCAAGGGCGTGATCAAGCCGTGGGAGTGCAAGGTGTTCGGCACCGCCTGCACCCCCGAGCGGCCGATCGGCACGTGCATGGTCAGCCCCGAGGGCGCGTGTGCCGCCTACTACAACTACGGGCGCTTCGCCCGCGAGCGCGAGGTGGCGTGATGGCCGAGCTCGTCTCCGACCGCGAGTCGAGGATTCTCGGGATCATCGAGACGGCGCGCGCCAAGCGCCCGAAGTTCCGCGACTCGCACATCACCATGTCCCACGGCGCCGGCGGCAAGGCGACGATATCGCTGATCGAAGGGCTGTTCGCCCCCGCCTTCGCCTCGCCGACGCTCGACGCGATGGCCGACGCGGGCGCGCTGAGCGTCGAGGGTGTCGACCTCGCGCTGACGACCGACTCCTTCGTCGTCAAGCCGCTGCGCTTCCCCGGTGGCTCGATCGGCGAGCTCGCCGTCAACGGGACCGTCAACGACCTGGCGATGGCCGGTGCGCGGCCGCTCGCGCTGACGCTCTCGCTCGTGCTCGAGGAGGGCCTGGCGGCCGAGACGCTGCGCGGCGAGGTGGACGCGATCGCAGCGGCCGCGCGCGAGGCCGACGTGGAAATCGTCGCCGGCGACACGAAGGTCGTCGAACGCGGCCACGCCGACGGCATGTACATCTGCACGACCGGCGTCGGCCGGCGCGACCCGCGCGCCACGCTCGCGCCCGACCTGCTGCGCCCGGGCGACCGCATCCTGCTGTCGGGCACGATCGGCGAGCACGGCACCGCGATCATGCTCGCCCGCGGCGAGCTCGGGCTGGAGGCGGACATCGAATCCGACACCCGCTCGCTGTGGCCGGCGGTCGACGGACTGCTCGACGCTGTTGGGCCCGGCCTGCGCTGCCTGCGCGACGCCACACGCGGTGGCGTCGCCTCGGTGCTCAACGAGCTCGCGCGTGCATCCGGCGTGGCGATGGTCGTGCGCGAGGCCGCCGTGCCCGTGCAGCCGGCCGTCGCCGGCGCCGCGGAGATCCTCGGGATCGACCCGATGTACGTCGCCAACGAGGGCAAGTTCGTCGCGTTCGTAGCGCCCGAGCACGCCGAGCGCGCGCTCGGCGTGCTGCGCAGCGCCCCCGGCGGCGAGGGCGCGGCGGAGATCGGCGAGGTCAAGACCGAGCCGCCCGGAATGGTGCTCGTCGAGACCGGCTTCGGCGGGCGGCGGGTGATGGACATGCTCGTCGGCGACCCTCTCCCGAGGATTTGCTGATGCACGAGCTGTCGATCGCCGACGCGATCGTGGCGATCGCCCGCGCGCACGCCGGCGAGCGCCGCGTGGCCGCGGTCGAGGTGAAGATCGGCCACCTCCGACAGGTCGTTCCGTCCGCGCTGAGCCTGGCATTCGAGCTCGTCGCGGAGGGCACGGTCGTCGAGGGGGCTGAGCTGAGAGTGGAAGACGTACCGGCGCGGATCGCGTGCCGGCAGTGCGCGGCGGAGTGCCGCGTGACGGAGTTCCCGTTCCTGTGCGTGGACTGCGGCAGCCTCGACGTCGACGTGATCGCCGGCGACGAGCTGCTCGTGGACGCGCTCGAGCTCGAGGACGCAGTAGCCGTAGCGAGTTAGAGG
>DASYKG010000031.1:0-31967 GCA_035995645.1 Solirubrobacteraceae bacterium | reverse complement strand
CGTCGACGCGGTCGCCAACGCGGTCAAGGTCACGCTCGGCCCGAAGGGTCGCTACGTCGTGCTCGACAAGAAGTTCGGCGCGCCGACGATCACCAACGACGGCGTCACGATCGCTCGTGAGATCGAGGTCGAGGACGTCTTTGAGAACCAGGGCGCACAGCTCGTGCGCGAGGTCGCCACGGCGACCAACGACGTGGCCGGCGACGGCACGACGACGGCGACGGTGCTCGCCCAGGCGATCGTTCGCCAGGGCCTGAAGAACGTCGCCGCGGGCGCGAACCCGCTGGCGCTCAAGCGCGGCATCGAGAAGGCCGTGGACGAGGTCGTCAAGAACATCGCATCGCAGTCCAAGGAGGTCTCCGGCAAGGACCAGATCGCCCGAGTGGCGACGATCTCGGCCGGCGACGAGGAGATCGGCGACGTGATCGCCGACGCGATCGAGAAGGTCGGCAAGGACGGCGTGGTCAACGTCGAGGAGGGCCAGACGTTCGGCATGGACCTCGAGTTCACCGAGGGGATGCAGTTCGACAAGGGCTACATCTCGCCGTACATGGTCACCGACCAGGACCGCATGGAGGCCGTGCTGGAGGACCCCTACATCCTGATCGCCAACTCGAAGATCGGCTCGGTGCGCGACATCCTGCCGGTGCTCGAGCAGGTGATTCAGAGCGGCAAGCCGATCCTGATCATCGCCGAGGACGTCGAGGGCGAGACGCTGGCGACACTGGTCGTCAACAAGCTGCGCGGGACGTTCACCGGCGTGGCCGTCAAGGCGCCTGGCTTCGGCGACCGCCGCAAGCGCATGCTCGAGGACATCGCGATCCTCACCGGCGGCGAGGTGATCACCGAGGAGATGGGCCTGAAGCTGGAGAACACCCAGCTCTCCCAGCTCGGTCGCGCTCGTCGCGTGGTCGTCACCAAAGACACATCGACGATCGTCGACGGCGCCGGTGACGCGGCCGCGATCAAAGGCCGCATCAACCAGATCAAAGCCGAAATCGAGAACACCGACTCGGACTTCGACCGCGAGAAGCTGCAGGAGCGCCTGGCAAAGCTCTCCGGCGGCGTCGCCGTTGTCAAGGTAGGGGCGGCGACCGAGACGGAGATGAAGGAGAAGAAGCACCGCGTCGAGGACGCGCTGCAGGCAACGCGCGCTGCCCTCGAGGAGGGCATCGTGCCCGGCGGCGGCGTGGCACTGCTGGAAGCCACATCAGCCGTGACGATCAACGACAACGGCGCGTCGGTCGACGGATCAGACGACGAGCGCACAGGAGCACGCATCGTCCTGCGCGCGCTGGAGGAGCCGCTGCGTCAGCTGGCCGAGAACGCGGGCCTTGAGGGCTCGGTTGTCGTAAACGACGTGCGCAAGGCAAAGAAAGGCCAGGGCCTGAACGCCTCGACCAACGAGATCGTCGATCTCGTGGCCGCCGGCGTGATCGACCCGGCGATGGTCACGCGCTCGGCGCTTCAGAACGCCGCGTCGATCGCCAAGAACATCCTCACCACCGAGGCGATCGTGGCCGAGCTTCCTGAAAAGGAAGGGGCGGCCGGCGGTGGTGGCGGCGGGATGCCTGACATGTCGGGGATGATGTAGCTCTTCCCGTGCATGTGACGTCGACCGTCACCCGACGGTCGCACGAGGGCCCGGCTGATGCCGGGCCCTCGTGCTTAATGTGGACTTCGGTTGCGCCCGCGCCGCCGCGTTGGATGCACACGCTCGGGTTGGGGCGTTCGGACGGCAGCGAGGGCTACGTTCTGCAGCAATGCCGCCGCAGTACCGCGGGCCCCCGGCGCCTGAAGACCAGCTCGCCTTTAACTGCGCCACGGCGCCGCTTGTCAGGCGGCAAGCGACGGATGCGGATCACCGCTGAACAGCCGCGGCGCTTGTATGCCGATCACGTCTCCTTCAAAGCGCTTTCGCCGTCCGTACACCACCCAGGTCGTATCCACTGCGCCGTAGTACTCCACCAAGCGCAGCTCCTCGGGGTGTTCCTCGGCGTGGTGGACATGTGTGAGCCCCGCATCAAAGCGGCCGTCGAGCAAGTTGCGCGCGACAACCGGCTTCGATGGCTGATCGACGATCGTCTCAAAGCGCGAGAGGTCGAGATAGCCGCGCGTGGCCGAAACTATGCCTAGGCTCTTGTGCTTGTCTCGGTCGTTGCGGAACACCAGTCCAAGCTCCTTGGTCGGGTAGATGAACGTGTCGATCACGAACACCTCCTTGTGATGGCGCTCGGTAACGAGGTGAACCTGAACGTGTGCGCTGCACTGCACGAGGAACGTGTTCGGCTCCTCGCGCACCCGGCCGACCGCCCCGAGGAGATCTTCGACGAGTACCACCTCATGCGGCGTGACGCCCTGGAACTTCAGGTAGTGCTGCAAGGCGTTCTCGTGGCACGTACCGGCGGGGCCGAGCGTAATGAAGGTGGGGCGCGTCATTTGGCTATTTCGTGTACGGAGGACGGCTGGTCGATCAGCTCGTCCTCCATCTTGCACGTCGCGGCGATCAGCACGTCGAACAGCGCTTCGCTGAAGTCGCGTGGCAGCTGCGCCTCGGCGCCTCGCGAGAGGTAGCGCTCACGCACCTCGACGACGCGCTCGGGCTGCATCATCGCAATGTCGTTATCGCGCTTGTAAAGCGCGATCTCTCGACACGTCGAAAAGCGCTCGCCCATCAAATGCACGAGCTGCTCGTCAAGCTCGTCCAGTCGCCGGCGGAAGGGCTCTAGGCCGCTCACGTGAGTACCCGACGCATGCGCTGACCAAGCGCGGTGAAGCCCTGATCGCCGTAGAAGCGCACCGTCGCCTCAAGTCCCGCAAAGGTCTTGCGCGGGAGCCCTACCTCGACACGTACGATGCCCTGCTCGCGCGCGAGCTCGACCAGGCCCGTCATCAGATCGGCGCCGATCGCTCGGTTGCGCCAGGCTCGGTGTACCCATAGATCCTGGATCAGCGCGTAGCGCCCAGGCACGTGCATCGCCAGCTGCCAGCTGGCGGCGAGCATGCCGACGACATCGCCGCGGGCACGCGCGACGAGGACGGCTCCGACGTTGCGATCGTCGACCAGCTCGTGCGCCACGTGTTCCAAGGCGCCTGCGGATGGAGGGATGGCTCCGAGCTCGAGCAGCAGCTCCTGCACGGCGACGACGATCCCGCCGACGTCCTCGCTAGTGGCTCGACGGATGATCCAGCTCTGAGCATGCGACGGGACACTCGTCGGCGCGGAACTGCTCATGCCGCGCGCGCCGTGTCGATCGATGGCTCGAGTCGCACGCTCCAAGCGCTCGGCGAGGCGTTGCCGGTCACAGCCTGCGCGATGGCGGCCATCGGCGCGCGCGCCTTCAGCAGGATCTCTTCGAACTCCTCCTCGGGATCGGACTGCATGACGATCGCCCCCCCCGCGCCGATCGTAGTCGCGCCAGGGCGCAGCACGATCGTGCGGATGACGATGCTCAGGTCGACGCTGCCATCGAGTCCGAAGTAGCCAAGGGCGCCTGAGTAGACCCCGCGTGCGACGCGCTCGGTTTCGTCGATGATGCCCATCGTACGTAGCTTGGGCGCGCCCGTCATCGACCCGCCTGGGAAGCATGCGCGCACGCACTGAACGGGGGTGGTCTCCTGCTCGAGCACACCGGTGACGGTGGAGATCAGCTGATGCACGGTCGCGTAGTCCTCGACGACCATCAGCTCCGGCACGCGTACGCTGTCGACCTCGCAGACGCGCCCGAGGTCGTTGCGCAGTAGGTCGACGATCATCAGGTGCTCGGCATAGGTCTTCTCGTCGTGCACGAGCTCGCGGCGCAGCGCCTCGTCCTCGGTCGGATCGCTTGAGCGCGAGGTGGTCCCCTTGATCGGACGCGCCTGCACCTGGCGGTCGCGATCGACGGAGAGGAAGCGCTCGGGAGAGGAGCTGAGCACGGCGAGCTCGCCGAGCTTGAGGTAAGCGGCGAAGGGCGCTGGGTTGGTGCGTCGCAGTACGCGATACAGCGCGAACGGCTCAGGCCTGGCCGATGTGGATATCTGGTCGGTGAGGCAGACCTCGTAGGACTCGCCGGCAGCGAGCGCCGCCTGGCAGCGTGCGATGTCGGCGAGATACTGCTCGCGGCCGCGGCCGCAGTGGAACGTCACCGGCCCTGCATTCCCCGCCACACCGTCTACGTTCCCCGATTTCGCGTCCTCGTCTGCACCCCCGCTCCGCTGCGCTGCCGCAGCGGCAACCAGGTCGCGCAGGATCATCTCGGCTTCGTCCAGCCATCGCATTGCATCCACGTCGTCATCGTGAGCCAGCGCCATCACGTCGGTGCGCTGGGCGGCGTGGTCGACGGCGACGACGCGGTTGGCGAGCATCAACACGGCGTCGGGAACGTCTGAGCGATGCTCGTTGGACGAGCCGCAGTCGGCCTTGCACTCATAGCCGAGGTAGCCGACGAAGCCACCGAGCAGACCGCGCGGCCAGTTCGCGGGCAGGGCGATCGGGCGCGCGGCGATCTCGCGGTCGAGCACGTCGAAGATCGAGCTGCGCTCGGTCACGCTCGGCCCAACGCCGTGGGCCGTGACCGCTTTCTCACTGACGTCGTATTCGAGCACACAGCGATCGGCGCCGGCGCTGGTGCCGAGAAATGAGCACTGCGCCAGGCGCGTCGGCGCGTCGGCGCTGTCGAGCCAGAAGGCGTGTCGCGCGTCGCCGAACAGCCGCTCGAAGACGAGCTCCGTCGAGGGTTCTCCGGCGATCGTGCGCACGTGCAGCTTCAGCGCGCCAGGATCATTGCGCACTGGACTCTCCTCGCCGCGCCCACGAGGGTGGCCGGACCGCGCCGTCGCGGGTCGCGCGCGACGCGATCGCGGACGCCCACGATGGCCTAGACGGTCGTAGAAGTTCTGCACGATGCGTCGCCCGTACTCGGTGGCGACGGACTCGGGATGGAACTGCACTCCCCACAGTGGACGGCGAAGGTGTTCGATGCCCATGACGACGCCGTCGTCGGTCCAAGCGGTGACGCGCCCGTCGGGGCCGAGCGACCCAGTGACGGCGAGCGAGTGGTAGCGCACGACGGAGAAGTCCTGCGGGATGCCGACGAACAGGCCGCTGTCGTCGTGGCGCACGCGACTGAGGCGCCCGTGCATGGCGATCGGCGCTGTGGCGACCATGCCGCGCAGCAGGTTGCCGATGCCTTGGTGGCCAAGGCAGATTCCGAGCACGGGAATCTCCGAGTGACGCAGGATGTCGGCGCAGACGCCGAAGTCGTGCCAACGCTGCGGGCGCCCGGGTCCGGGCGAGAGCACGATCGCGTCGAAGTTTTGGCGCGACAGCGCCTTCCAGGAGATTTCGTCGTTGTGCACTACCAGCGGCTCCTCGCCGGTGACAGCGGCGAGGAGGTGAAAGACGTTGTAGGTGTAGGAGTCGTAGTTGTCGACGAGCAGCGTGCTCACCCTACGACCTCCAGGCCGAGCCCGCGCGCGCAGCGGTCGAGCAGGGTCTGCACCACGCGCTCGACGTGTTCGCCGCGGTCACCTTCCAGGTGCCAGCGCGCGAGGTGGCGCAGGTACAGTGCGAGCGGGCGCAGGTCGAAGCGCTCTACGCAGAGGCGCAGATGGCGACGGTAGAGCTCTGACTGCACGACGGCGAAGCGGTAGGCGGCGTCCTCGGCAGGCTTGCCGCCGTCGGTCCCCGCTCGGACGTCGCGGCGCCCCTGCGCACGCGCGACGTCCCAGCCGAGACTATTCCCAGACAGCAGCTTGTCGGGCTCGAAGTCGATGTCCGGCGTTGTCGGCTGAGGCAGGAAGTAGCCGAGCGCGACCTGCGCAGCGAGATGTTCGGGAAATGGATGCGCGCGGCGGACCTCGAGTCGGACAGGATCCCCGTCGATCTGCGCGTCGATCCAATCGGTGAGCTCGTCGATCAGTTGCGCGCCGGCGCTCGACGTCACCGCGCGCTTCTGGCTTGCGACCATGCCGTGGAAGATGCTGTGGCTCGGATGAAAGCCGCCGTTGAGGCCCGGCCGCAGCTCTTCGGCGAGTTTGCGGATGCTGGTCAGGTGCGCCACCCACTCGGTGCCGGTGACCTGCAGCGAGGTCACATCGTCGAGTTCAGGCGCCGTCAGCGCGTACGTCAGCGAGCGCATGTGCTGCGTGGAAAGCCCGTCAGCGCGGACGAGCGGCATCTCCTCGAGCTCCTTCAAGCCAGTGGCGTAGACGACGACGCCGTCCGCTCGCCGTCGCAAGGCGCCGCTGCGCAAGCCGGCCTCGGCAAGCTCAACGGTCTCGCGCAGGAAGTCAGACTCGAACAGGACGCGGTCGAAGGCGATCCCCAGCCGGGCGAGCGTCTTGCGCTGACCGGCGATGACCCACGTGCGCGTCTTGTACCAAAGCTCGAGGGCGTCGCGCTCTCCATGCAGCACACGCTTGATCAGGTCATCCGCGGCGTCGTTCTGAACCTCCACCTCACGTGCGAGCGAGTCTTGGGCCTGGTCGGGCTCACTCACAGCGACAACGCCTGCGGCGGCGACGTAGTCGGCGTAGCAGTCCCCCACGAAGTGATCGCTCTTTCGCCCTGCCCAGCTCTCAGCATCTTGTCCGCGCTGCATTACGCCGGCCATCGCCTCGCCCATTGCCCGGCCCATGTCCGAGATCCGGCTGCGCCGTTCGACCTGCGCACCGGCCTGAGCGAGCGCCGCAGCGAGCGCATTACCGATTGCGAGGTTGCGCAGATGGCCGACGTGCAGCGCCTTGGTCGCGTTCGCATCCCAGAATTGGACCGATACGCGCCGGCCCTGCGCCAGATCGGACAACGGCGTCTCCGAGCCTCCCGCGGTCTCTAGGCCGGCGCCGGTCTTCTCAATCCAGCTGTCTGTGATGCGTAGCCGAACCGCGCCGGCCTCGCGCACGACGCCGTCCACCCATGGTTCGCATTCGATCTGCTTCAAGGCCGTCAGCGAATCGATGTCGCTCTGCCAGTGCGGCGAGCGTGCGACGAGGTGCAGGTCATGGGACTTCTGCGGTCGGCGTGGCGCCCGCGCCGTCCACGGTCCAGGCGCCCCGTCGGACGCGCCGAGATCCTCGAAGTAGTCGAACAAATTGATGGTCATGCGCAGGCGGGATTGGCGGTAATGCCATGCACCAGCCGGGGCTCGAACCCGGATCACCGATGTTTAAGACCGGCCCTTTCACCGATTAAGGTACTGGTGCTCATCGGTCGGGTGCTCACGTCGCGCTTCTCACTACTCTGTCCGCTGTCGCGGAGTTAATGGTCCATTTTTTGATTTATATTTGCTGACGGTCCCGACTGCCCGATCGTAGTCGCGGGCCGGTCTAACACGCAAGCCGCCGAAGCGATGGGGGCCGATGTCGAGCGGCGAAGTGCCGAAAACGCTGCCTGCGCGAGCATTTCTGGAGAGAAACATCAGTTGCGCCGAGGGCTGCAGCCGGTGCCGGCTGGCGATCGCAAAAGGGGACGGAAATAGCTCTCGATGAGGCTGCCAGCTGAACAGCACCAAGCACATCTTCGTGCTGATGCTGGAGAACCGCTCGTTCGATCACGTGCTCGGCTATCTCGCCCCGCCCGGTCGCATAGACGGCGTCGACGGGCTGCAGCACGCCGGGCGGAACTTACGACCTCGACGGCAAACGCCCACCCGCCCGTCGAATTCGGGCGAAACTACGAGGGTCGGCCGGGTCGAACCTACGCTACTTCGGCCAACTGCGCCTCATGCCGCCCGGCGACCACGCGGATGTGCTTGTCCTTGGAGCTGCGGAGCGAGGCGGCCCGCCTGAGCGAGCCGGTCTGCGTTCACTGACAAACTGCCTTTTCGAAGCGGATTTGGCCATGCCCTTCGTCGCGTGCAGGCGCAGTGCTATCAGCGTCGCCAACGAGCCGAGCCACACGGTCACGATCAGCCAAACGGTCATCGATCTGATCCCCTTCCTAGCTTGTCCGCGTCGGGCGGACGGGCGGCCGGTATCAGAGCCGCAATCGTTACGGTGCCGCATACCCAGGGTGGGGGGTGGCTAAACCGAGGATTACATGGAGGGCTGGGCCGTCGGGCACGCGATGGGAGACGCTCCATCAGCTTCGATCGTTGACACGACGGCGTCTATTGCACCTCGGCGGCCGGCCGTGGCCCGTGCCCGATGTACTTCGCCGTCGGGCGGATCAGCTTCGCCTCGCGCTTCTGCTCGAGGATATGCGCCGACCAGCCGGCCACGCGCGCGCACGTGAACATCGGCGTGAACAGCTCCGGCGGGACTTCCGCGAGGTCGAGGATCACAGCAGACCAGAACTCCACGTTCGTCGCCAGCACACGATCGGGCCTGCGCGCGTGAAGCTCCGCCAGCGCCGCCTTCTCCAGCGCCTCCGCCGCCTGAAAGCGCGGCGAGGCAAGTTCGCTGGCCGTCCGTCGCAGCACGCGCGCGCGCGGATCTTCCGCGCGGTAGATGCGGTGGCCGAAGCCCATCAGGCGGTCGCCGCGGTCGAGCGCGTCCGATACCCACTTCTCGGCGTTGCCGCTCGCTTCCACTTCCTCGAGCATCTTCAGCACGCGCGAGGGGGCGCCGCCGTGCAGCGGGCCTGACAGTGCGCCGACTGCGGCCGACAGCGCTGCGGCCACGTCGGCGCCCGTGGAGGCGACCACGCGGGCGGTGAACGTCGACGCGTTCATGCCGTGCTCGGCCGCGGATACCCAGTAGGCGTCGATCGCCTTCACGTGGTCGGGGTTGGCCTCGCCGCGCCAGCGGATGAGGAAGCGCTCGGGGATCGTGCGCCCTTCGTCTATCTCCGACTGCGGCACCGGCGGCTGGCCGGCTTCGCGCGCGGACTGCGCGACGAACGACAGCGCCATCACCGACGCGCGCGCGAGGTTGTCGCGCGCCTCCTCGTCGGTGATGTCGATCAGCTGGCCGAAGCCCCACTCGGGCGCGAGCATCGCGAGCGCCGACTGCACGTCGACGCGGTGGTCGCCCGAGCGCACCGTCAGCGCGTGCGGTTCCGCCGGCGGCAGACCGGGTTTGAAGCGTCCATCCACGAGCAGGCCCCACACCTGCTCGTAGGGAACCTGGCCGACGAGGTCTTCGATGTCGACGCCGCGGTAGCGCAGCGCGCCCCCCTCTTTGTCGGGCTCGGCTATCTCTGTGGCGAAGGCGACGACTCCTTCAAGGCCCGACTGGACCTCTGGTGCTGTGACCGCGCTCATGGCACTCGCTTTCTGAGCTTGATGCTTGACGGGGTGAGCTGCCTTGTGGGCAGGGACATATCGTCGCACGATTGCACGTGCAAGTAGGCTGCCGAGCGAGCCCGGCCGAGCGCACGGCTCGGCGAGCCGCCACGAGGAGGGGCTGTGACCGACAGCGATCTGATGTTTGCAGGGGCGAGCGAGCTCGCCGCGATGGTCCGCTCGGGCGAGATCTCCGCGCGCGAGCTCGTGCAGACGTCGCTCAAGCGCATCGACGAGCTCAACCCAATGCTCAACGCGTTTGTGCAGGTGGACGCCGATGCGGCGCTCGCGACGGCCGATACGATCGCAGCCGGCGACGAGCGGCCGTTCGCCGGCGTGCCCATCGCGATCAAGAACAACCGCCCCGTCAAAGGGCTGCGGCTCACTTACGGCTGCTCGCTGATGGCCGAGCACGTCGCGCCGTATGACCACAACGTCACGCGACGCCTGCGCGACGCCGGCTTTGTGGTCGTCGGCACGACCACGCTGCCCGAGTACGGCATCCTGCCCGTCAGCGAGGCGCGGATCTTCGGTCCCACGCGCAACCCGTGGGATCTGCGGCGCACGCCCGGCGGCTCGTCGGGCGGCGCCGCGGCCGCCGTTTCGGCGGGGCTCGTGCCGGTCGCTCACGGCAACGACGGCGGCGGCTCCATCCGCATTCCCGCGGCCTGCTGCGGCCTTGTCGGGCTAAAGCCCACTCGCGGGCGCATCTCGCCCGCTCCCGAGCTCGGTGATTCCTCGCTGAGCATCGACGGCGTGCTCACGCGCACCGTGGCCGACACGGCAGCGATCCTCGATGTGCTCGCCGGCTACGAGCCCGGCGATGCCACTTGGGTGCCGCCCCCGTCTGAGCCGTTCGCCGTATCCGCGGCAGCTGCGCCCGGCAAGCTGCGGATTGCCGCCACGACGCTTCCGCCCGTGCCGGAGGCCAAGGTCGATCCGATGGCCGCGCGCGCCGTCGCCGACGCCGCCGAGCTGCTGCGCTCGCTCGGACACGACGTCGAGGACATCGACCCGCCGTGGCAGGACGACGGCGTGCGCGAGCTGTTCGGGGTCGTCTTCTCCAGCCACATCGCCCTCTCCATCGCCTACTCCGGACGAGTCGCAGGGCGCGAGCCGATGGCCGAGGACATGCAGGCGATGAGCTGGGCAATCTATTCCATGGTGAAGCAACTCGGCGCCATCGACTACATGGCGGCAGAGGTCGCGCTGCAGGCCTTCGCGCGTCGCCTCGTCTCCTTCCTGCAGCCCTACGACGCACTGCTCACACCCGCGCTCGCCGAGCGCCCGCTGCCGCTCGGCACGCTCGATCCCGACGCCCCCGATCCGATGGCCACGTTCACGCGCTCTGGGCTGTTCACGCCGTTCACCCCCGTGTTCAACGCCAGCGGGCAGCCGGGGATCTCGCTGCCGCTGTACGAAGGCGAGGACGGGCTGCCACTCGGCGTGCAGATCATCGGCCGACCGGCCGGGGAGGCTCAGTTGCTGGCGCTTGCTGCGCAGCTGGAAGAGGCGCAGCCGTGGGGGCAACGGCGGCCTCCACTCGGGCGTGCGGCCCCCCCGTCGACATAGAAACGTTGCTTGCCGAACGTGCCGGACGCGCTTAGCATTCGGTCTGTCCGATTGACCAGAATGCAAACGGCCGCGGCATGCAGGGCCATCTCGTGGGGGAGATCTGCAGCGAACGTCGAGTCCGGAGGTTCCGGACAACTGATACCGGCGAGTTGGCCAACGGACTCGAACTCGCGACCTTTGCCAGACCAGGCCCGCACGCTGAGCTCAGCCGGCCCCCAGCACTGGACGCATCCGCTGTGGCGTGATCCCCAGCCCCTCCACATCCGCCGCCCCCCGCCCAGAGACCATCGGCACCTCCATCAGCTCCGCCTCGTCCCAAGTAGCAAACGCACTCGGCCCGGCAACCCGCTCGAGCACCCGCAGCGAGCGCGAGACGATCGGCGTGGGCACGTGCAAGAGCGCCCGCCGCCGGTTGAGCGACGCGAGCACCACGCGCACGATGTCGTTGTAGCTGAGCGTCTCCGGCCCCGCCAGCTCGTATCGGCCGACGCGATTGGAAGCTCGTTGGTCCGTCGCGCGCCGGTCGGCCTCGCGCCGCTCCGCCTCACGCCGCGGCTCCGCGCGGCGCTCGCCGGCAGGACCGCGCAGCGCCGCCATCACGCAGTCGGCCACGTCCTCGGCCCAGATCGGCTGATACAGCGTCCGCCCGCGTCCCGAGACGGGCATGACCGGCAGTAGCGCCAGCCGCTCGAGCAGCGTCAGCCACGGATCGCCAGGCGCATAGACGATCGACGGCGCAAAGACGATCGAGTCCAACCCGGCCTCCTCGACGGCCTGCTCGGCGAGCGCCTTCGCGCGAAAGAAGCGCGCGCGGTGGTGGATGGACGCACCGAGCACGGAGAAGAACACGAAGCGCTCGACGCCCGCGCGCTCGGCCGCCTGCACCATGCGCCACGTGGCGATCCCGTTGAGCTCCTCGATCGACCCTTGCGGCTGGTCGCGGATCGAGGCTGCGAGGTGCACGACCGTGCGCACGCCGCGCAGCGCGTTGCGAAAGGACGGCGGGTCGGTGAGGTCGCCGAGCGCGATCTGCACGCGCACGCGTTGCGCGCCGAGCTTGCGCGGGTCGCGCACCAGGCAGCGCACCTGTGCGCCTTCGGCCACCAGACGCCGCAGCAGCGCGGAGCCGACCAGCCCCGTTGCGCCCGTGAGCAGCAGCATCGAGCAAACCTAGCGGAGGCCGCGAGCGGCCGCCGGTCGTTGATCGAGCAATCATCTACGATGGGGCGCGACTGGCTCTGCGTCGATCTCTAAAATACGCATCCCGCGCCGAGCCACCCCCGGACGAGCCCACCGCAACCGCAACAGGAAAGAGCGAATGGCCTACGTGATCGCCGAGCCATGCATTGGCACCAAGGACAACTCCTGTGTCGAGGTATGTCCCGTTGACTGCATCCACCCGACGCCCGACGAGCCCGGATACGACGCCGCGGAGATGCTCTACATCGACCCGGAGGAGTGCATCGACTGCGACGCCTGCGTCGAGGCCTGCCCCGTGGACGCGTGTTTCGCGGAGGACCAGTTGCCGGACGAGTGGCAGAAGTTCACGCAGATGAACGCCGACTACTTCGCCAACGCCAAGTAGCGCTTCCCCGGCTACCCGGCGAGCGCCAGGTAGGACTCGTCGAGCACGTCCAGCACCGGCACGTCCACGACTGCCGCCCCGATCAGCTCGCGCAGCGTCTGCGAGTCGAAGCGGTGTGACTGCGGCGCCACCGGGTTGACGGTGATCGCCTTCAGCTCGATCGTCCGCCGCACCTCGATCGAAACGCCCTGACGCGCGTACCAGCGCGGCGCGCGGCGCGACAGGAACACCTTCGTCGGGTCGCCCGCCACGACCCTCAGCTCGCGCCCGGCGCGCTCGCTGCGCGCGCCCAGCAGACCCTCGAGAAAGCGCTCGCTCAACGCGCCGTCCACGACGAACGTGTCCGCCCGTTCGTGCTCGCGCAGCATCCCCGCGATCTCCGCCGGCTCGGCGTTCAGCGCCAGGCGCCGGTCGACGACCACGCCTGCGTCGTCGGGCCCGGTGGCGAGGGGCAGCCGAACGAGATCGACGGCGTCGCTCGTCGCGGTGGCGACCGCTTGGATGTCTTGCCCGAGGATCGCCCCGGTGGCCATCACCAGGCCGTCGGCCACGTCCGGCGAGGACGCCGCGCGGCGGTCGATGGCGCCGTCGATGAGCACGTGCTCGGCGCCAAGCTCGAGCATCGCGTCGCTCACCGCGCGCACGTCCGTCGCGGCGCTCGGCCCGGCGACTTCCACCGTCCCCGGCTCGGACAAGCGCGCGAGCACGACTTCTCCGAGCGGCGTTCGCACGCCCGTCTGCACGAGGCGCTCGTGCGCGACGCCGCTCGAGCGCAGCAGCGCACCGGTCGTCGCCACAAGGCTTCCCGCCTGCAGCTGCACGCGCGGCTTGTCGATGCGCGCGTCGATCACGTCGTGCTCCTCGCCGTCTCGCCCGATCGACGTGACGCCGACGAGGCGGTCGGCGGCGGCGTGCTCGCGCAGGATCGCCGCGAGCGTCTCGGTCTTGCCCGTGTTCTTCGCCAGCCCCACCAGCGCCAGCGCGCGCGTGCCGGCGAGCAGCTCGCTCAGCCGTGGCGGCGTGGCGCTAGCCATCCGTGCGCGGGGAGGCCGTCCCGTTGGCAGGCGCCGCGCCATTGGACGAAGCCGCCGGATGGGCTGGGCCGCCGTCGTCGATGCGCGCGGCGAGCTCGCGCACGATGAAGCTCGCCACGTGGAAGGGATACGTGCCCTTTGAGAAGCCGGCGTCGAAGCCGAGCTCCTTGGCAAGCTCGTTGGACACGCGCGGGCCGCCGCACGTGAGGATCAGCTGCTTGCGCTTGCCCTCCGCTTCGACGATCTCCACGAGCTCGGTCAGATTGGCGATGTGCAGGTTCTGCTGCGTGACCGTCTGCGAGACGAGGATCGCGTCCGCGTCGAGGTCGATCGCGCGCGACACGAGCACGCTGTTGGGCACCTGGCTGCCGAGGTTGTGCGTCTGAAACGCCCGGTAGCCCTCAAGGCCGTGGTGACCGTGAAAGCCCTTCAGGTTGAGCATCGCGTCGATGCCCACGCTGTGCGTGTCGGTGCCCGTAGCCGCGCCGACGACGACGACCGGCCGGCCGATCTGCCGGCTGGCGAAGTCCTCGATCTCGTCCTCTGACATGTACTCCACGTCAAAGCCCTCGTCGCTCAGCGACGCGTAGTCGACCGTCTGCGTCGCCTCGCCGAACATCACGAAATACGTGTACCCGTCGGTCAGCTCCTGGTAGTGCACGACCTCCGGATGCGCGAAGCCCATCTTCGCCGCCAGCTCCTGCGCGGCCTTGCGCGCCGCCAGCCCATACGGCACCGGCAGCGTGAAGCTCATCTGCACGATCCCGTCGCCCAGGTGGTCGGCGTACGGCTTCACTTTTTTTAGATCGATAGGGGTTCGCGTGGCAGGCTCAGGCATGGCTCGCCGCCCCACGCATCAGCTCGGTGACCGGGTTCAAGTAACTGTCGTCGACCGCCACGATGCCCTCCGTGCCGCGGCCCTCGTCGATCTGGCGTGGGACATCGCCGAACACGCCCTCGCCGAGCGCTGAGAAAAGCCCGATGTCGGCGATGCGCGCGAGCAGCGCGTGCGCTCCCGCGAGCACCTCCTGTGCGCGCGTCTGAATGATGCCGCCCGGCTTGAACTCGATCTCCTCGCCGAGATCGCGCGCGGCGTTGAACACGTAGTTGACGTTTTCCAGGCCGATCACGCGGTCGTGCACGTGCGGCGTGAAGATGCCCTCCGTCGGCACGCCGATCGTCTGTATGCCCTGGCCGGTGGCGATCGTCACGAGGTTGAACAGCGAGTCGGTGGCGTGCGTGCGGTACAGGTTGCCGTCCATGTGGCGCGTCGGCGGCATGTACTTCACCGGGCACTCCGGGAAAAGCTCGCGCGTCAGCTGCGCCTGCGCCCACTCCAGCAGCAGGCTGTTGGGCACAGGCGTGTCGATCTCATACGCATCGCCGAGCGCGATCTGCGCGTCGGGCACACCGGAGTCGAGCGCCAGCTGGCGGTTGATGAACTGCGACGCCGTGACCGACGGGGCGGCCTCGATCGCGTCGGCCGTGCGCAGGTAGTTGTCCTCGCCCGTGTTGATCGTCACGCCGAAGTACCCGTTGATCATCCGCGACACGCGCTGGTCGATCAGCCCGCGCACCGGGTTGATGTCGCGATAGAGGATCCCGTACAGCGCGTCGTTGACCATGTTGTCGAAGCCCTCAATCGCGCCCATCGCCGCGATCTCCGGCATGCACAGCCCCGAGCAGAAGCTCGACAGGCGCACGTAGCGCCCGTTCTTCTCAGACCACTCGTCGAGCGCCTCGCGCATGATGGCGAAGTTCGCCTGCGTGGCGAACGTCCCGCCGTAGCCCTCCGTCGTCGGCCCGTACGGCACGTAGTCGAGCAGGCTCTGCGCCGTCGAGCGGATCACTGCCACGATGTCGCCGCCAGCCTGCGCCACGGCCAGGCCGTGCACCACGTCCTCGTACACATTCCCCGTCGCCGTGAGCACGTAGCGAAGCGGCGGCGGCTGCTCGCCCAAACGCTCGCGCAGCTCGCGGCGCTCGTGCATGTCCGCGCTCATTCGCTCGATGCGCTGCTCGCACTCGCGCATCGCGCGCATGCCAATCGCGTCGTCTGCGGCGCGCGGCAGCTCTGTCAGGTCGAGCTCGCCGCGGTCGACCGCTTCGGCGAGCGACTGCGGCGTCGCATCGGGGTCGGCCAGCAGCGCGTTGCCGATCCAGTAGGCGATGCCTCGGCCGAGCTCGCCGCGGTCGCGCACGTGATCGACGAGCACGTTCGGCAGTGGCGCGTCGACGTCGTTCGCGCCGTCCACGCCCAGCAGCCGCGTGATCGTGCGCTCGACCGACACCGTCGTCTTGCCCGCGATCTCATCAGATACCTGACCGGCTATCTGCGACGCCGCGGTCCTGCACTCCGCGACCAATCCAAGATCAATGTTCAGCTTGCTCATCGTGATCGCCGCCCCCGGCTCACTTGATGTCGCGCACGATCGGGAACGGGATGACCTCGCGCAGCGTCTCGCGTTCGGTGAGGATCATGATCAGCCGGTCGACGCCCATGCCGCCGCCGGCCGTCGGCGAGTAGCCGTACTCGATCGCGCGCGCGTACTCCTCGTCGTTCGGGTGAGGCACGTCGTCATCGTCGGCCATCCGCCGCTGACGCTGGTCGACGAAGCGCTGCCACTGGTCGACCGGGTCGTTGAGCTCCGTGTCGCCTGAAACCATCTCGATGCCGCCGATGACCGCGTCGAAGTGCTCGCCCAGCTCAGGGTACTCGGCGTGAGGCTTGGTGATCGGAAACGGCTCCAGCGGGAAGTCGAACACGTGCGTCGGCTGGACGATCGTCGGCTCGATCAGCTTGCTGTACACCGCCAGCACGAGCTCTGCCCACGTCGTCGCCGGGTGCACGCGTTCCTTCAGCGCCTCCTGCATCCTTTGCGTTGCCGCCTCGCGGTTCTCGTCCATGAAGTCGATCCCCGTCGCGTCGAGGATCGCCTCGCGCATCGTGATCCGACGCCACGGCTTGGCCAGGTCGATCGTCTCGCCGCAACGCTTCACCGTCGTCCTGCCGAGCACGCGCTGGGCGACGTCGCGGAACATCTCTTCGGTCGCCGTCGCCACGTCGTTGTAGTCGGCGTACGCGAACATGAACTCGATGATCGTGAACTCCGGGCTGTGCTTCGGCGAGATGCCCTCGTTGCGGAACACCTTGCCCATGTCGTACACGTTCTCCAGGCCGCCGACGATGCAGCGGTTGAGGAACAGCTCCACGGAGATGCGCAGGTACAGGTCGCGGTCGAGCGCGTTGTGGTGCGTCGTGAACGGTCGCGAGCCGGCGCCGCCCGCCAGCGACTGCAGCGCCGGCGTTTCAACCTCCACGAAGTTGCGTTCGTCCAGCCAGTTGCGGATCGCCGCGACGATCCGCGCGCGCTGCACGAACAGCGCGCGCGTGTCCTCGTTGGCGATCAGGTCCAGCTCGCGGTGGCGGTAGCGCGTGCCCGTGTCGCCCAGGCCGTGGTGCTTGTCCGGCGGCGGGCGCAGCGTCTTCGTCAGCAGCGTGCACTCCTCCACCGCCAGCACCAGCTCGCCGCGCTTTGTCTTGTACATGTGTCCCCGCACGCCGACGATGTCGCCGATGTCCAGCCCCAGCACGCGGTCATACGTCTCCTCGCCGAGGTCCGCCAGGCGCACGACCAGCTGCAGCGTGCCCGACAGGTCGCGCAGGTCGATGAACGAAGTCTTCGGGTGCTCGCGCCGCGAGATCACGCGGCCGGCCACCGTGTAGCGCAGGTCCAGGTGGCTGCCCTCGCTCAGCTCGTCCGCCTCGTGCGCCGCGAGCACGTCCTTGATCAGCGTGCGCTCGTGCAGCAGGCTCACGTGCGGATAGGGGTCGATCCCTTCCGCGCGCAAGCGCTCCATCTTCAGCCGGCGCTCGTCGATTTCGACCGCGCCGTTCAGCGGCGCGTCGACCTCCTCCAGCGCTACGTCCCTCTCTCCCTCGTGGTGTCCCGATACGGACATTCTCAGACGATCCTCTCAGAGCGGTTTCGCTTGTCAAGCGGTGAAGCAGGATGTCTACAGAAGCCTGCGACCGCTGACTAAGCCATCGGCAGCGACATGCCCGCCGGTTTTCGCTCGCCCTCGGATGAGGGGGCGGAGGCGGGCGCGGCGGCCGGAGGAGGCGCTTCGGGCGCGCCGACCTGCACGAGCGGCAGCACCGGAAGAGGCATCGGCGCCATTGCGATCAGCCCGCGCGCGACCTGGCGGATCGCCTGCGACGCGGCGTCCTCGGGATCCTCGACGACCAGCGGCACGCCGCTGTCGGCGTGCTCGCGCAGCGGCATCGTCAGCGGCACCTTGCCGAGCAGCGGCACGTCGAGCTCGTCTGCCAGCTCCTGGCCGCCGCCCTCGCCGAAGATCTGAAAGCGCTCGCCCGACGGCGTCGTGAAGGAAGACATGTTCTCGACGATGCCGCCGATCTCAAGCGACACCTTGTCGGCCATTTGCGCGGCGCGGCGCGCGACCTTCTGCGCCGTCGGCTGCGGTGTGGTCACGATCAGGAACTGTGCCTGCGGCAGCAGCTGCGCGAGCGTCATCGACACGTCGCCCGTGCCCGGCGGCAGGTCGATCAGCAGGTAGTCAAGCGCGTTCCATTCGACGTCCTGCAGAAATTGGGTGAGCGCCTTGTGCAGCATCGGCCCGCGCCACACGACCGCCGCGTCCTCCTCGACGAAGAAGCCGATCGACATCACCTTCACTCCGTGCGCCTCCAGCGGCACGATCTTTTTCTGCGCCGACACCGGTGGGCGCGTCGAGCCGAGGCCGTACATGCGCGGGATCGAGTAGCCCCACACGTCCGCGTCCAGCACGCCCACGCGCTTGCCTTCCGCCGCCATCGCCGCCGCCAGGTTCGCCGTCAGCGTCGACTTGCCCACGCCGCCCTTGCCCGAGCCGATGCAGATCACGTTGGAGACCTGCGCCAGCGCGCCCTGCGGCAGGCTGCCGCGGCCTAGCTTCTGCTGCAGCGCCTGCTTCTGCGTGTCTGAGAGCACGTCGAAGTACACGTTGCAGTGCTCGATGCCGTCCACGCCCACGGCCGCCTCGGCCACCGCCGTCTGGAAGTGGCCCTTGATCGGGCACCCCGGCGTCGTCAGCGACACCGTCACGTCCGCCACGCCGTTGCCGCTCACGTCGATCGAGCGCACCATGTCCAGCTCCACGATCGAGCGGTGCAGCTCCGGGTCGATCACGACCTCCAGCGCCTTCATGATCTCGTCGCGCGTTGGCATGTCAGGGCATTGTGACAAACGCGGGGTCAAGGCCCGGAGGCGCCGTCGAAGGCAGCGGAGTCGGGCGAGTTGCCGGGCGCGCTCTGGCGCGGCGCGGCGCCGTTTAAATGACTCGCGGGGCGATGGGGACCGCCCCGCGAGTCGAGGGAGGAGAGGGTGCTACTACTGCCGGCGGGATATGAGGCCGACAGACTTTCCCGCTACCGGTCTCTCCGAGCCGGGCGGGGGAAGCTGGGTGGGGCTAGACCAGGCTGAGCACGCGCTCCTGCACGCGGTTGGCCAGCTCCGGCACCTTGTTCGCGAGCTCCGTGCCGTTGTCTTCGAGCTCCGACACCGTTTTCTCGATCTCGCGGCGGCGCTGGCGCAGTTCGCGCTCGACGCGCACGCGCGCTTTGCGCACCTCGCGCTCGAGGCGGTTGCGGGCCGTCGCACCGCGGCGCTCGAAGCGGCGCAACTGAGCTTGGGCCTTCGTGCTCGTGGAGTACGTGGAGATCGTGTCGCTGACGCCCGTGAACACTTTGTCGCGAGCCGTGAGCGCAGCGCCGACGGGGATCAGCAGCGCGCGCTCGGCGTAGTTGCCGACGACGGCAGCCGTCTCGCGCGTGGCCGTCTCGGCCTGGCTGAGCGCGGATTCGGTCTGGTGGATGGCGCGCGTGCGCGCGCCCTTCGCGTGGGTGGCTTTCGCCTGCGTGGCGCTCGTTTTCACGGTGCCGGCTTTGACCGTCGATTTGACCGCGCTTGCTTTGGCTGCGCTAGCGCGGCGGGCGCTCGCGGCTTTGCGAGCAGGTTTTCTGGCTTTCGCCGATTTCGTGCCCGCTTTGCTGGTGCGGGGGGAGGTGGTTTTCGCGGTGGCCATCTGGAGGGGGTCTCCTCTTCTTCCTCGCCTGTGCGAGGAGATGCGGGGTTTGCGCTCTCGGACCTCGATACCCGTTTTTCGGGATCGAACACCTGTTTGTAACCCGCTCCTCGAGGTTTGTTACAACCGCATGCTATCACGGCGCAAACACGCCGTGTGTACCGGATGTTTAACCGCGCTAGCTTGTAACAGGAGGAACGTGCGTTCGTGTGTGCGGATCGCCACTTACGTCCGTTCGCGCCAGCCACAGCGCTGGTTCGCTCAGCTCCTGCGTGCTCGGCAGCTGCTCCGGTCCGTTCCACACGCGCGCGAGCGCCTGCGGCCCGCCCTCCGCAACGACGGCGTCGCAGAAGCGCCGCCCGACCTCATACTGGCGCAGCTTCATCTCCAGGCCGAGCAGCTTCTCCAGCACCCGCCACGGCAGCCCGCGCGACTCGCGCCGGCGGTTCATCGCGCGGCGCAGCGCCGGCAGCGACGGCAGCACCTCCGCGCCGACCGCGTCCATCGTGTGCTCGGCGTGCCCCTCGATCAGCGACATCACAGCCTGCATGCGCTCGACCAGCTCCCAGCGGTCCTCGCCCAGCGTCAGGCGCAGCAGCTCGCCGCGTCGCGCGCGCTCGGCCATCTCGCGCAGCTCCGCCGGCTCCGGCAGCTTCGGCATCCGCCGCCATGCCGGCGTGCCGTCGTCCTTCGCGCCCCCGTTGCCCTCGCCGTTCTTCTCGCCGCTTGCGCCGATCGACACCTGCAGCCCGTCGATCAGCTCTTTCAGCATCCCCCCGAGGTGTGCGCGCAACCACGGCGCGCCCGTGAACTGCACCGCGTGCGTGATCTCGTGGATCGTCACCCACAGCACCAGCTCGTCGCGGTCCACCGACAGGTTGCGCGCGGCGATCGCCAGGTTCGGCGCCAGCAGCAGCAGGCGCGGCGTCACCGAGTCGTCCAGCAGCGCTAGGTCGTACTGGCCGAGCACGCGTTGCGACAGCACGCCCGTGAGCGCTCCCAGCTGCGCGCCCAGCAGGAAGCCCGAGGCCATCCGCAGTGGCCCAGCCAGCGGCCCCGTGCCCTCGCCGATGCGCTCGCTCAGGTCGCCCAGCAGCGGGCGCATCGTGCGCAAGTTCGCCGCGATCCACGCCGAGCGGTCGACCGCCTCCAGCGGCGGCAGCGCGCTCGGCACGCCAAGGCCGCTGTACTCGCTCACGCGCGCCGCGAACTCGTACGCGCGCGGCTCCGCCGTCGCCGCTCGCACACCGCCGGCGGGCGGCGATCCCGCCACCCGCTCGCCGATGCGCTGCGCTGCGCGCCAATCGATCGTGTCCACTCACAAGAGCGTAGCCCCGCCGGCTCAGCTCTCCGTAAGTTCCCCCGCGGGACCGGCGCCAACGGAACTGCGGCAGGGAAGCGGAGGGCGTTACTCACTTTTCACGCAGCGTGCGCGATCGTATTTACGGATCGCGCCGGAAATCGGCTGCGGTGCATATCCGAACGCGCTCGTTCTCCGCAAGAGCGCAAACACGCGGTGCGCTCGTATCCTTGGATGGTGCCCGCCTCCCGCACCGCGCCTGAGCCCGCCGCCGCCAACGCCGACATCGCCGGCAGCGATGCGCCGCGCGACGTGGCGTTCCTGCGCCGCGCGGAGGTGCGCGACGTGCTCGCGTGGGTGCGCCTGCTCGTCGATCCGCAGGACGCCGCCGCCGTCGTGCGCGCGCTCGCGCGCCCGCCGATCGAGCTGCGCCAGGCGCACCTCGCGCGCGTGATCCAGGTCGCGCGGCGGCGCAAGCTCGACCTCGTCGCCGGGCTCACGGCGGCCAGCGAGTCGCCGCAGGTCCCGCCTGAGGCACGCGAACGGATCGCGCGCTTTGCGGCGCTGCACCGCAGCGCCGCCGCCGCCCTCGACGCGCGTGCGCCGGACGTGTTCGTCGTCGAGCTCATCGAGCTGCTCGGCGCGCCCGGACGTGCTCTGCTTGCCCCCGAGGACGCCGCCGAGCAGCAGGCGAGCCTGCAGGGGCTGCGTGAACTTGCCGCCGAGTTCGCGCGCGCCGCGCCCGACGCGACGCCGCGCGAGCTTGCGCGCCACCTGGCGACGGTCGCGCCGGTGATGCGCGGTGCAGCCGGCGGCGGTGGCGACGTCGCCGACGACAAAGCGTCCACAGCGGCGATCGGAGACACGCCAGAGGATCGGCCCTCGCCGGACGACCTGTTGGAGGCGACCTTCCAGCTGATGCGCGAAGAGGTGCTCGAGAGCGTCGCGCGCATCGGCGGGCGCTTGGGCGAGCTTCGCCTGGACACCGAACTGGACATCTCGCACGGCGTCGTGCGCTACCTCGAGCTGCTCAAGCTCGCCGCGCTGCTGCAGCGACCCGCTGGGCAGGACATCGCGGAGGCGCTCGCGGACATCAATGCGCGGCTGCTGTCGGCAACCACGCCCACGCAGCGCGAGATCCTGCAGACGTCCACGCTCGACGACATGCTCGCCGGCGACGGCGAGGACCGAGCGCGCAGCGGCCAGCCGATCGACGCGCGCGACGAGCTCTCGCTCGGCCCGTTCCTGCCGCGCAAGGGCGTCGGGCTGGCGCTGTCGGCGTCTGACATTGAGACGTATCGCAGCTGCCCGCTGCGCTACAAGTTCGCGCGCGTCCTGCGCATCCCCACCGAACAGACGCTGCACCAGCGCTTCGGCATCGCCGTGCACACCGTGCTCGAGCGCTTTCACTCAGACGGCGGTGACACGCTCTCGCAGCTGCTGGAGCTGCTCGACTCGGGCTGGCGCAAAGCCGGCTTCGGCGACTCGCAGCGCGAGAACGAGCTGCGCCAGCTCGCGACCACGGCCTTGCAGCGCTATCACGCGCGCCTGCACGGACAGGATTCGCAGCCGGTGTGGTTCGAGCGCACATTCTCCTTCCGCCTCGGCCCGCACCACCTGCGCGGACGCGTCGATCGCGTCGATCGCGTCGTTGGCGCGGACGGCGGCGAGGAGTACGAGCTGATCGACTACAAGACCTCGCGCGCGAAGACCGCCGAGCAGTTGCGCGACGACGTGCAGCTGTCGCTGTACGCGCTCGCCGCGCGCGAGGCGTGGGGCCTCGAGTCCTCGCACCAGGCCTACTACTACGTGCTCGACGACCTCAAGGTGCCTGTGCCGCGCGACGAGCACGACGCGGCGTCGGTCGGCGACATCGTCATGGCCGTCGGCGAGGGCATCCTCGCGCAGGAGTTCGAGCCGACGCCCTCGCATGCCGCGTGCTCGATCTGCGACTACCGCATCGTCTGCCCCGTCGCCGAGAAGTAGCGCTCGGCCGCGACGCGCGCGATTCGTCGGCTGCCACTCATGGCGCGCCGGCGCGGGCGCTACTTGCTCTCGCGACCGCGCTGGCGCAGGAAGCGCTGGAATTCGCGGGCGAGCATGTCGCCGGAGGGGACGTCCTCGCTGGAGGTCTCCTCGTCGCTTTCCGCAGCCTGCTCCAGGCGTTCGACGAACGCTTGGATGTCGGGGTCGCTCTGCACGGCCAGGCCGACCTGGCGCTCGTAGTCGGCGGCCGCGGACTCGAGCTCGGAAACGTCGACCGACACGCCGATCAGCCCTTCCACGCGGCGCACGAGCGCCAGCGCGGCCTTCGGGTTGGCGGCGGCGGCGACGTAGTGCGGCACGCCCGCCCACAGGCTCGCCGACGGCAGGCCGGCCTGCGCGCAGGCGTTGTGCAGCACGCCGACGATTCCCGTCGGACCCTCGTACGTGGATGTCGAGCCCTGCATGCCCAGGCGCTCGAGCAGCGCGGGGTCGGAGGCGTGCCCGGAGATCGTCACGGGGCGCGTGTGCGGCACGTCGCCGAGCAGCGCGCCGAGCGTGACGACTACCTGCACGCCGAGCGCTTCCGCGAGGTCGACCATGTGCCCGGTGAACGCGCGCCAGCGCAGCGACGGCTCGACGCCCTGCACGAGCACGAGGTCGCGCGGCGCGCGTGGGGCAGGCGCCTCGAACACCTCGACGGTCGGCCACACGATCTCGCGCTCGTTGTCGTCGTTGAACTGCACGCTCGGGCGGTTGGCCTGGAAGTCGTAGAACTCCTCCGAGTCCACGCGCGCGAAGCGGCGCGCGTCGAGCGCGGAGGAGAGGAAGGAGACGGCGCTCGACGCGGCGTCCCCCGCGTCGTTCCAGCCCTGAAAAGCGCACACCATCGCCGGGGCCCTCAGGCCGTCCGGACGGCGGTCCCAGATGAGCGGCTGCATCCGAACCACCGTACATCATGGGCCGATGGCTTCCGCCACGACTCCGCCCGGCGAGATCGCTCACAGCATCGCCACCCTGCGCGACCAGCAGGAGGTCGACGGCGTGTACGCGTGCACGCGCAAGGAGCGCCAGATCTCACGCGCGGGGGCGCCGTATCTGAACATCGAGCTGTCAGACAGCACCGGCAAGATCGTCGGGCGCGTCTTTCGCGACGCGGACGTACTAGCCGGGCGCTTCGAGCGCGGCGAGCTGGTGCGCGTGCACGGGCGCGCCGAGCGCTTCCGCGACGCGCTGCAGATCGCCGTGCAGTCGATCGCGCGCGCCGACGGCGAGCAGGCCGACCCGGCGCGCTTCCTGCCGACGGCCTACCGCGACCTTGACGAGCTGGAGGGCTTTCTCGAGCACCTCGCGCGCGAGGTTTACGACCCGCCGCTGAAGCTGCTGCTGGCGAACGTGCTCGGCGACGGCGAGCTGCGCGCACAACTGCGCCGCGCGCCGTGCTCGGCGCCGTCGAATCGCCCGGGCGCGCGCCCGGGGGTGCACCACGCGTATCTCGGCGGGCTGCTCGAGCATACGGTCGCCGTCGCCACGATGGCGCTGGAGCTGTGCACGCTGCACGTGCGCCTCGACCGCGACATGCTGCTGAGCGCGTCGATCGTTCACGACATCGGCAAGACGCGCGAGTTCACATACGGCGCGGAGATCGCCCGCAGCCCAGAAGGACGGCTGCTGGGGCACATCGAGCTGGGAATGCGCGTGCTCGCAGGCCACACGCCGGCCACTTTGCAGGGCGAGCGTCGGCTGGCGCTCGAGCACTGCGTGCTGCTGCACCATGGCGCCGAGGCGGCGTCCGGCCAGCGCTTCGTCTCGGCGGAGGCGCTCGCGCTGTATCGGCTGAATGCGCTCGACGCGCACGTCAAGGGCGCGTTCGAGAACGGGGTGTAGGGCGCCGGCGGCGAACGGCGAAGGCACGGTCAAGCGGTGCAGCCGTCCTGCCGATGTAGGAGATATGAGCGACATCGGCGCGCCGACGGCCGAGTTGGCTACGGCCGACCAGGTAGAGGAGACGACGAGCAGCGAGCAGGCTGGCAAGGGCAGCGGCCTGTACGCGCCGCATCGCACAGGGCGCTCGACGCGGATGATCGGCGAAGTGGTCGTCGACCTCGGCTTCGCCGACCGCGAGACGGTCGACAACGCGGTGGAGCAGGCCCGCGCGCAAGGGCGACCGACGGGGCTGGTGCTGGTCGAGCAGGGTGTGCTGCGCCACGACCAGCTGGCGCGAGTGGTGGCGGAGCGCTTTGGCCTGGACTACGTGGATCTGGCGATCTACGACCTGGACATGGGCGCCGTTGCGCTGCTGAACTCGGGGGCGGCAAAGCGCTATCAGGCGGTGCCGATCGGCTTCACGGACGACGGCACGCTGCTGCTGGCGATGGCGGACCCGACGAACGTGCTGACGATCGACGACGTGGCGATGATGACCGGCCGCCGCGTGCGCCCGGTGGCGGCGTCGGTGGAGGATCTCAACCTGCTGCTCGCGCGCCTGGCGCGCATGGACGACTCGATCGAAGACATCATCGACGACGATGCGGAAGCGGACGAGGAACAGGACCTGCACGTCGACGAGGCGGACAGCGACGCGCCGATCATCAAGCTCGTGCACTCGATCGTCGCGCAGGCGATCCAGCAGGGCGCGTCTGACATACACGTAAACCCGGAAGAGGGGGACACGCAGGTGCTGTTCCGCGTCGACGGCGTGCTGGCGCCGGCGGCGACGGTCAAGCGCAAGATGGCGATGGGCGTGGTCTCGCGCATCAAGATCATGGCCGACCTGGACATCTCGGAGAAGCGCGTGCCGCAGGACGGGCGCTTCGCGTTGACGGTCGACGGCCGGCGCGTGGACATCCGCGTGGTGACGCTGCCGCTGGTGTACGGAGAGGGCGTGGTGCTGCGCGTGCTGGACAAGGGCACGGTGATCGCCGGGCTGGAGTCGCTGGGCATGCCCGCGCACGCCCACGAGCAGTTCGGCGCGGCGATCAAGAAGCCCAACGGCGCGGTACTCGTGACCGGGCCGACGGGCTCGGGAAAGTCGACGACCTTGTACGCGGCGCTGAACGATCTGAACGACGGCGAGCGCAGCATCTTGACGATCGAGGATCCGGTGGAGCAGCGGATCGCGGGGATCAAGCAGATGCAGATCGCGCCGAAGGCGGGCGTGACGTTCGACGTGGGCCTGCGCTCGATGCTGCGCGCGGACCCGGATGTGATCATGGTCGGCGAGATCCGCGACGCGGAGACGGCGCACATCGCCGTCGAGGCGGCGCTGACGGGCCACCTCGTGCTGACGACGCTGCACACGCGCGACGCCCCGAGTGGGCTCGGCCGGCTGATCGACATGGGCATCGAGCCGTTCCTGGTCTCCTCGGCCGTCGACTGCATCGTCGCGCAGCGCCTCGTGCGCGTGCTGTGCAAGCACTGCAAGAAGCCGCAGAAGGTGTCCGAGGCGGTGCTAGCCGAGCATGGGCTGACCGGCGCGCAACCGTTCGCCGCGGTCGGCTGCTCGCGCTGCGGCGGCTCGGGCTACCGCGGTCGCGTGGGCGTGTACGAGGTGATGACCGTGTCAGAGCAGATTCGCGCGCTGATCCTCGAGCGCGCGTCGGTCGACGCGATGGTCTCGGTGGCGGTGCGCGAAGGCATGCGCCGCCTGCGCGACGACGGCTTGGACAAGGTGCGTGAGGGCCTCACGTCGATCGCCGAGGTCGAGCGCATGACCAACAGCCTGCTGTAGCCGGCCTTCGCTCAGGCGACGCCGCTTGGCGCGACGCCGCCTGTGCTTCGCGAATGCGCGCCGGCTATGCGCCGCTACTTCTTCGCGCCGGCCTTTTTCTTGACGGCCTTGTTGGTGCCCTTCTTCGCACCGCTCTTCGCCGCCTTCTTGCTGGTCAGCGGCTTGGGGCTGAAACGGCTGAAGCCGGAGTAGGCGTCGGCCTTGCAGTCTTTCGGGCGGCCGAGGTCATACGGACCGGAGATCGCTTGCGTGACTATGCCTTTTTCGAGATACGCGTAGGTGACGGTGAGCAACGGGTCGACGCGCGGCTCGGCGCACAGCTTGCTGGCGATGGCGAACTGACCGGTGATGTTCTCGTAGCCGGCCTTCGCCGCACCGACGCAGTTGGCGGCCCAACCGGGGACTTCGCCGGAGCAGGAGAACGTCTCGGGCAGGAGTGTCTTTTGCAGGTTCGTCACCGCCGGCGGACTCGACACTCCGGTGACGGGAACCTGCGACTGCACCTGGTAGCCGGTGATGGGGCCGTTGCAGTAGAACGTGTACTGAACCTGCTGTTCGTCACTTCCCGCTTCCGGCTGGCCGGCGGCTGTGCTGCCGAGGCAGTTGTAGTTGTTGGGGTTCGATTCTTCGGCTTGGCTGAGAGCGGGACTGGCGAGCAGCAGGGCAACGCCCACTGTCGCGGCCAGCGACCATGCGGCGATTCGGTGGGCGAGATGTGATGCGTGCAACGGTGATCTCCGTTCGTTGTCGATGGGACGTGGATTGGCGCTTCAGTGCAGAAGCTTTTCGAGGCTCTGCTTTGGTGAAGTCGGGTCGAATGCCGCCGTGGATCGCGCGGCGGCTTTGGCGAACGGCGACAGCAGGACGGCGCCGGCGGGCGGCTGGGAGGCGAGCGTGGCCGTGGATGCGCCGGCCGCCAGTTCTGCCGCGGTCGGGTCGGCGACGGTGGCGAAGGTGACGACGACGAGGCCGTGTTCTGAGTAGGTGGTCGTCGCGGTGATCGTGGCGAGCGTCGCCTGCAGGAACCGGTCGGCGGCGCTGAGGCCGTTGGGCGTTCCGGCTGCGCAGCTCGCGCCGGCGGCGCCTTCGGGGCAGGGGGGCTGGACGATCGAGTGCAGCAGCGGCGGCGTCGTGCCGAGGGCGGCGCGGTGTTCGACGAGCGCCGCCTCGTTGGCGAAGCCGCTTGCGCTGAGCGCCGACCAGGCGGGCAGGTACGTGCCCTTGGACAGCAGCTGGCCGGAGATGTACGGCGTCGCCGCTGGGTTAGCGAGGGCTTGCGCGAACGACGCGCCAGACAGCTCGATCAGCCAGACGCTGGTGATCGGCGGGACATTGGACGCCCCCTTCGGTTTGCTCGTGTTCGACGGGCCTGTTTCCGACGCGCCGGGAGCGCCGGCCGCGGGTGTGGTCGCCTGCGCGGGCGTGCCAGCGCCGCTCGTCGGTGTGGCGCTCGCTGCGGTCGTCTGAGCGGCGGTCGAGGGCGCAGCGACGGCGGAGGGCGTGGCCTGGGGCACGATCGCCGGCGGGGCGGTTGGCGTCGTGGCGGCGGGCGTTGGCGCCTGCGAGCGCCCATGCGCGACGACAGAGGCGATCAGCGCGGGTAGCTTCTGCGCGATGCCGGCGCCGCCGGCGATCGAGGCTTCGGGCGCCGGCCCGATCGCCGCGCCGACGGCTATGCCGACACCGAGCATGACGGTGGCGAGCAGCGCGCTGGAGCGCGCGGAAGGCAGTCGCGTGCCGCCGGTTCGCCGCTGCGTCGTGGCGGCGGGCGCCGACGGGTCGTCGTGCGCGGAGGTGTTCGTGGTGGTGTCCATTGTTGTTTGAGGTGGGCCGGCTCGGGTATCGACGAGCCACGTTCAACATAAAGCAGGTTATCTAGATCGAATCTATCGGGATTATGGTATGTTCGCGGCTGGGCGCTGTCAAGTTGTGGCGCCGCGACGTGTCAACCGGACCTTTCAGATCAGAAACGGAGCCCTGCTAAATGAATCGAATCCGCCGTCTCTCCCTCGCCTTCGCGGTGGCTGGCGTACTTGGAGTCGCGGCGCCAGCGGCCGCCTCGGCAGTCACGACGATCACGATCAGCGGCGCCACAGCCTCCTATCCGCTCGTGTCGCTGTTGGCGCAGAAGTACGTGAAGACGTTTCCGAAAAAAGTGAAGTTCAAAATCACGCAGGGCGGCGCGCAGATCGGCGTCAACGACGTCGCCGCCGGGCGAGTGTCGATCGGCGACGTGTCACGCGACCCGCTCGCGGCGGACCCCGCGGGGCTGGTCTTCTACCCGATCGCCAAGTACGGGATCTGCGTGATCACGAACAAGTCGAACCCCGTGCCGAACCTCACGCAGTTGCAGGTGATCTCGATCTTCACGGGCAAGACGCGCACGTGGGGCGGCCTGCCCGGCGCGACGGCCAGCGGCACGATCGATCTGATCAGCCGCACGTCGGTCGCCGGTGTGCTGACGAACTTCCAGACACTGCTGCTGGAAGGTAAAAAAGTCTCGACGATCGCCGCCGAAGAACCGTCTGAGGGTCTGCTGCGCCAGAAGGTGGAAAGCGACCCGAACTCGATCGGCTTCGTCTCCAACTACCAGTCGGACAAGGGCACGGTGAATGCTGTCGGCCTGAACGGTGTCGCGTGCAACAAGTCGACCGTCCAGGGTGGTTCCTACTCGGGCACGGCGCGCTTCTACGAGGTGACCAAAGGCAAGGCGACGGGGTCCTCATCGGCGTTCATCGGCTGGATCGAGAAAGCGGCTGCGGCGAAGAAGATCATCTCGACGCAGTGGCTGCCGATCGCGTGAGCTGAGCGGCGGGTGCTCGAGCGCCTACGACATCCATGGCCGGACCACCGCGCCGAGCGCACGCTCGGCGCGGTGTCGTTGCTGGTGTGCGCGCTGGTGCTCGCGATGGTCGTGTTCGTGGGCATCCACGCTTGGCCGATCTTTCAGCACAATGGCCTGAGCTGGCTCGGGTCGGGTGGGGACCTGGGCAGGCAGCTGGCGAACATGCAGAACACGACGCAGCACCCGCCGCCGTCGGCGTATCACCTGCGCGCGTGGCCGCTGGTGTACGGCACGCTGCTGACGACCGGTGTCGCCGTCGTGCTTGCTCTGGCGATCGCGATCTTCTCGTCGATCTTCATCGTCGAGCTCGCACCGCGACGGCTGCGGCGCCTGGCGATCCCTGTGATCCGTTTGCTGGCGTCCGTACCGTCGGTGATCTACGGGCTGATCGGCATCCTCGTGCTGGTGCCGTTCGTGGGCAACCACGTGATCTCAGGCGCGCAGAAGGCGTCGGTGCAGAACGTGGTGCTGCTGACGGGAGCGGGCTTGTCGGTGACGGTCGTGATCCTCACGGTGATGATCACGCCGATCATGGTCGCGCTGATCTGCGAGGCGCTCGTGTCGGTGCCGAACTCGTGGCGCGAGGGGGCGGTGGCGCTCGGCGTGAACCCGCTGCGCGCGATGCTCGCGGTCACGCTGCGCGCCGCTCGTCCGGCAATCGTCGCTGCGGCGGTGCTGGCCACCGCGCGTGCGCTGGGCGAGGCGATCATGATCTCGATGGTCTCCGGCTCGCGCGCCTTCTCGCCGAAGCCGGTCGACGGGCTGGTGTTCTTCTTCGAGCCGCTGCGCACGCTCGCGTCGGGCATCGTCGACTACCACGAAGGGATCGGCGCGCCGGCGCTCGGCTCGGCGTTGTACGCGTGGGCGCTGCTGCTGCTGTTCAGCGCGTTCGTGCTGTCGATCGCCGGCTACCTGATCAAGCTGCCGCTGCGCAAGTTCCAGGTGCGCGGATGAGCAGCGGCGTGCAGCAATGGGCGCCGCTGCCACCACCACCGTCGTCGGAGCGGCCGATGAAGACGGGTCGCGGGCGACGCTCGTCGCCGATGACCTGGCGCTGGCGCGACCGCGTCGCGCTGGTGGCCGCGTGGGGCGCCGGCCTGGGCCTGTGCGCGATCGCCGGTGCGATCGTCGTCTACATGGGCTACCGCGGGATTCAGTACCTGCGCCCGAACCTGCTGGTGCAGCGTCCCGCGCTGGGGACCACGCAGAGCTCGACCGGCGGCTTTCTGGACCCGCTGATCGGCACGGCGATGCTGACGGTGATCGGCATCGTGCTGGCCGTCCCGCTGGCGGTCGGCGGGGCGATCTGGATCGCCGAGTACGGCCGCCCGGCAGGGCTGGCGCGCGTCGTCGAGTCGAGCATCGAGATGGTGGCGGGCACGCCCGACATCGTGATCGCGCTGTTCGGGCTTTCGATCTTCCAGCTGGGCATCTTCGCGCCGTTCTCCTTCAAGGCGTCCGGCGGCGGGGTGTTCGGCAAATCGTTCATCGCCGCCGGCGCGATGATGTCGCTGATCGCGCTGCCGCCGATGTTCACGGCGACGCGCGATGGACTGCAGGCGGTGCCGGCGCACATGCGCGAGGCGGCGTTCGCGCTGGGCAAGACGCGCATCGCGACGATCCGCCGCGTGCTGCTGCCGAGCGTGCGCTCGAACGTCGCCACCGGCGTGACGCTCGGCATCAGCCGGATCATCGGCGACACGGCGATCATCGTTCTGCTGCTCGGCGAAACGCTGCGCCTGGACCCGCAGGGCTCGGTGCCGGGCGTCGGCCTGCTGCGCGGCACGGGCTCGACGCTGACCAGCTACGTCTACGGCAACTCGCCCGCGGGCGAAGGCGCGGCCCCGCAGAAGGCGTACGCGGCGGCGTTCGTGCTGCTGCTGTTCGTGCTCGCGCTGAACCTGATCGTCGACCGCATCGGCCGCTCAAACGCAGACGCCACGGGCATGACCGTCGCCGGGGCGGTCGTATGAGCGCGGGTGACAGGCGCGAGCGAGGATGCCGATCGGCATCGATCCGACCGCCGATGCGCTTTACAAGCTGGCGGAACCTCGCTAATCTCATCGGTTCTATGGATAAGGTGTCCGACAACTTCGGTGGAGAAGGTGTGCGATGAGCCCCGACGAGATGCTCCTCGACGCGCCGCAAGAGACGATGAGCGACAGCGACGAGCTACGCCGTGACAAGCCACGCATCGCGTCGGTGCCCACACCACGCGCTGCGCCGGCTGCGCCGGCGCCGCACCGAGCAACGCCAGAGCCGTCACAGGCCCGGGTGCGCGAGGACCCTGCGCCACCGCTCGTTCCGCCGGTGCGCACGATCGTCGTCGATCGCGCGCCTGAGCCGGTGCTGCCACTGCAGCAGCGGGCGGCGCTGCGCGCCGCCTCCTCGACCGGGGCCGAGCGGCTGCGTCTGGAGGATGTGAGCATCGACTACGGCGTCAAGAGAGCCGTCAGGTCGGTCTCGCTGTCGATCCACCAGGGCGAGGTGCTGGCGCTGATCGGACCGTCGGGTTGCGGTAAGACGACGCTGCTGCGCACGCTCAACCGGCTCACGGAGCTGACCCCGAGCGCCTCACGCGCGGGCAGCGTGCTGCTCGACGGCGAAGACATCCACGAGATG
>DASYKG010000030.1:0-12777 GCA_035995645.1 Solirubrobacteraceae bacterium | reverse complement strand
GCACCCGTCCAGCGCCGTCGGCGGTGGGCAGCAGGGTCTGGGTGACGATGCCCTGGAGCGCCACCGACAGCTGCACGCGAACCTGGTGCTGCTGGTGGGGCGGGAAGACGTCGATGATGCGGTCGATCGTCTGCGGCGTGTCCTGGGTGTGCAACGTGGCGAACACGAGGTGGCCGGTCTCAGCCGCGGTCAGGGCGGTGGAGATCGTCTCCAGGTCGCGCATCTCGCCGACGAGGATCACGTCTGGGTCCTGGCGCAGCGCCGCCTTCAGCGCATCGGCGAAGCTCTGCGCGTCAGAACCCAGCTCGCGCTGGTTGACGAGGCACTTCTTGTGGCCGTGCAGGAACTCGATCGGGTCCTCGATCGTCATGATGTGCTCCTCGCGCGTGGCGTTGATCTCGTCGATCATCGCCGCCAGCGACGTGGACTTGCCCGAGCCGGTCGGGCCGGTGACGAGCACGAAGCCGCGTGGCTTGCGCGTGAACTCGTGCACGATCGGGGGCAGGCCCAGCTCCTCGATCGAAGACAGGTTGAAGGGGATCAGGCGAAAGGCAGCGCCGATCGCGCCGCGCTGGAAGTACGCGTTGACGCGAAAGCGCGCGTGTCCGGGGATCGAGTAGGCGAAGTCCAGCTGCCAGTCGGTCTCCAGGCGCTGGCGCTGGTCGCCGGAGAGGATCGAGTAGACGATCTCGCGCGTATCGGTCGAGGAGAGCTTGGGATAGCCCTCCAGCGGCGTCAGGCGCCCGCGCACGCGAACCGTCGGATGCGCGCCGGCCGCCAGGTGCAGATCCGACGCCCGGCGCGAGACGACCTCCATCAGCAGGTCTGCGAAATCTATGTCCATGGTCCGGCCCATCGACCGCAAACGCGCTGCCATCGCGTCTGCGGCCCACGACTGGACGAAGGTTCGAGCGCGCTTGAGAGATCGCCGCGCTGCTGCTATTGAGCGCGCGCGGCCTCGCGCATGACTTCCAGCGGCGCCTGGCGCCCGGTCCACAGCGCAAAGCTCAGCGCGCCCTGCGCGACGAGCACGTCCAGGCCGTCCAGCGCGCGCACGCCGTGATTTCGCGCGGCGCGCACCAGCTCTGTCACGCCCTCGCGGTAGGCGAGGTCGACGACGAGCGGGTACTCGCCCAGCTGCGCCTCGCTCAGGCCAAGCCGAGCCAGCTCGTCGTCAGCCGCAGCGAGGCCGACGGACGTGCAATTGACCAGCAGATCGGCGCCGTCCGGTCGCGCGACCGGACGAGCTCCCAGATCGCGTGCGAGCTGCTCGGCGCGCTCGCGCGTGCGGTTGTGGATCGACACCTCGGCGGCGCCCGCGTCCAGCAAAGCCCATACGGCAGCGCGCGCGCTGCCGCCGGCGCCGAGCACGAGCGCGCGCCTTCCCGCCAGCGGCTCGCCGATCGAATCGATCAGCCCGGGGGCGTCGGTGTTCTCGGCGGCGATCGCGCCGTCGGCGGAGAACGTGAGCGTGTTCGCCGCGCCGATCGCCTGCGCGACGGCGCTTGCGCTGTCGGCCAGCGCAAGCGCGGCCTGCTTGTGCGGGATCGTCACGTTAGCGCCCACGAACCCCGACTGTGAGAGCGCGCGCGTGGTCTGCGCGAACAGCGCCGGCGGCACCGCCAAGCGCTGGTAGTGCCAATCGCGCATCGCCAGCGCCGCGAGCGCCGCGTTGTGCATCGCCGGCGAGCGGCTGTGCGCTACGGGCCAGCCGAGCACGCCGAGGCGCCTGGTCACCGCGTGGTCACTTCTTCTTGCACGTCGGGGGGCGCCCGCCGTTCTTCTTCACCGCCGCCTGATAGGCGGCGACGTTCTGCTGGAACTGCGCGTACGTGCTCGAGAACGCCTGCTCGCCACAGCCGTCTGCGCCGGCGACGTAGTACAGGTAGTGCGCGTGCGCGGGATGCGCCGCCGCGTCGATCGACGCTTCTCCGGGATTGGAGATCGGTGTCGGCGGCAGGCCTTTGTGCGTGCGCGTGTTGTACGGCGAGTTGATCTTCAGCTGCGATTCGGTCAGTTCCCCGGTGTACGTGGCGATCCCCTTCTGCAGCTCGACCGCGTAGTACGTCGTCGCGTCGATGCCCAGCGGGATGCCTTCGTGCAGGCGGTTGTAGATGACCGCCGCGATCAGCGGGCGATCGTGGTTGGTCTGCGCCTCGCGCTCGATCATCGAGGCGACCGTCAGCAGTTCGTATGGCGTCACTCCCAGCGCGCGCGCACGGCGCCGGTCGGCCGTGGTGAAGCGCTGGCGAAACGCCGTCAGCTGCTCGTCGACCAGGCGCTTGACCGGCGCTCCCGCCGTCAGTTCGTACGTCGCCGGAAACAAAAAGCCCTCGAGATCGCGTGTGCCCGCCGGCGCGCCGTAGTGAGCCGGGTCCAGCCCCGAGGAGCGCTTGGTCGCCGCCAGGTAGCTGCCGGTCAAGGCGTCTTCGGCGACGAGATCGGCGATCTGCCTGCGCGTGTAGCCCTCCGGGATCACCACCTTCACCGCGATCACGCGTGGCGGCGGCTTGCTCAGGGCGTCGATCGCCGCCGAGTAGCTCATGTCGCGCTTGAGCTGGAAGCGCCCGGAGTGCAGCGAGCTGCGCTTGCCCGCCAGCAGCGCGCGCACGTCGAAGAAGAAGCCCGACGAGACGACGCCGTCTTGCGCGAGGATCGAGCCGATCTTGCTCGAGCTCGAGCCCTTCGGGATCGACACGATCACCTTGCCGCTGCCCGATCCGGCGAACGGCTGAAACAGCGAGAGGAGAAACCACACGAGCGCGACCGCCGCCAGCAGCGCCAGCAGCGCCGCCGCGCGCGCTCGCGTGAAACGCCGTCCTCCGTGCGAGTTCGCGGGGCGCGCGCGAACGCTGCGCCTGCGCGGAGCCCTGCCGCCACCCCCGCCGCCCGCCACGCGTCCGCTCGGCTCGCGCATGCGCTGGCCGACGACGAGATTGGCCGGTGGCGGTGCAGCGTGCTCGTCAGACGGCGCGTCGTGCGCATCCTCGCCGACTGCCCACGCCGGTGCCTCCGCGGCGGCGGGCTCTGCCTCCAGCGGTGCCGGGAACGCCTCGAAGGCTTGCGTGGCGTGCGGATCCTCGACAGCGTTAGGCTCCTGCGCGGGCTCGGGTGCTTGCTGCTGCGCGGGCTCGGGTGCTTGCTCCTGAGCGGGCTCGGCGCGTTGCTGCTGGATCGGCTCGGGCGCATGCTCCAGCGCCGGTGCTGGCGCCTGCTCGGCGCCGCTGGACGCAGTCGCGGTCGGCTCCGCCGCGCGGGCGCTGTCGGGGCGAGCAGCAGCCCCTTCGCGCTCGGCGCGTCGACGTTCGCGCTCGAGACGGTCGTCCTCGCGTTCCTGCGCGGTGCGCTCGTGCGCTGGGCCTGGTCGATTGCCGCGAGACAAGAACAGAGACCTTAGTGTGCGCGCGCCGAGATCCAGCTCTCCAGCAAGTGCGCGGCCGCGCGCGAGTCCTCGCTCGTGCTCGTCGAGACGTCCAGGCGCTGGGCCATGCGCGTCGTGAAGCGCTCGTCGTACATCTCCACCGCCACGTCGTCGCCCAAGCGCCGCTCCAGACGCTCGGCGAACTCGCGCGTCTCGCGCGTCTGCTCGCTGTCGCCGCCGCGCAGCGAGAGCGGCAACCCGACGACCACAAGGGCGACCTCGCGGTCCTGCACCAGCCGCACGAGCGTGAGCATTCCCCGCCGCGAGCGCGGGCGCTCTATCGCTTCGATCGGCGTGACGATCGTTTCCGTGGGGTCGCTGACCGCGCAGCCGCACCGCGCGCTGCCGTAGTCCAGCGCGAGCACGCGCATCAGCTCTGCAGCGCCGCGGCGATCGCCGCGCGGGCGGCGTCGAGCGCGTCGGGGAGCTTCTGCGGCTCGCGCCCGCCGGCCTGGGCCAGCGTGTCGCGCCCGCCGCCGCCGCCGCCGACCACCTCCGCAGCCGCCTTGACGACCGCTCCCGCCTTGACGCCGCGCTGCACGAGCTCGGGCGCGACGCTGACGAGCAGGTGCACGCGCCCGTCGACCGCCGTGCCGAGCACGATCGCGCTGTCGGCGAGCCTGCCCCTCAGACGATCTGCGAGGTCGAGAAGCGCCTTGGCATCCTGCACCTCGACGAGCTGCGCAAGCACCGTAGCTCCGGCGATATCAGCCGCGCGACCCGACAAATCATCGATATCGATCGCCGCCGCCGCCCCACCCGCGCCGGGCCCGCTCTTGCGCGCCTTCTCGGACTCGCGACGCTCCTGCTCGCGCGTCCTGACCAGCTCGGCGGCGTCCTGCGGGCGCGTGCGCAGCGCCGCCGCGACTTCGCCGAGCACGCGGTCGTGATCGCGCAGCAGCCGCACGGCCTCCGGTCCCGTCAGCGCCTCGATGCGGCGCACGTTGGCCGAGCTGGACGTCTCGCCGACGATCCGAAACGGGCCGATCTCGGCGGTCGAGCGCACGTGCGTGCCGCCGCACAGCTCGCGCGAGTACTCGCCGTCGCCGATCTCCACCATGCGCACGACGTCGCCGTACTTCTCGCCGAACAGCGCCATCGCACCGAGCCGCCTGGCCTCGTCGAGCGTCGTCGTGATCGGTCGCACCGGGTCGTTGCGAGCGACCCACTCGTTCACCCGATCCTCGACGTCGCGCAGCTCCTGCTCTGTCAGCCCCTGGCCGTGGCTGAAATCGAAGCGCAGCTTGTCCGGCCCGACATACGACCCCGCCTGGCGCACGTGGCTGCCAAGACGCTCGCGCAGCGCCGCCTGCAGCAGGTGCGTAGCCGTGTGGTTGGCCTCCGTCGCGTGGCGCGCGGCGTGATCGACGCTCGCCAGCACGCGCTTTCCCGGTGACGGCTGCCCGGTGCTGAAGTGCGCCGCGAGCGCCTGGTCGTCGCCCACGCGAAACACCCGCTTGACCACCGCGCGGCAGTCTCCATCCTCGCATTCGATCGTCCCCGCGTCGCCGATCTGACCTCCGCCGGGCGCGTAGAAGGGCGACTCGGCGAGCTTCAGCAGCCACAGCCGCTCGTCGACCTTCTCGGCGTCCTCGATCGTCGTCTGCTGGCGCTCGGTCTCATAGCCGGTGAAACGGGTTGGCACGTCGCTCTCGGCGACGAACGCACGCGCTCCCGCGTCCCCCACCCCCTCCGAGTCGACCTCGGCCGCGGCGCTCTCGCGCGCACGTCCCTCGCGGCTGCGCGTGCGCTGCTGCTCCATCAGCGACTCGAAGTCGCCCTCGATCGACAGCTCCTCCGCGCCGAGCAGCTCCTTGGTCATCTCATAGGGAAAGCCGAACGTGTCGTGCAGGCGAAAGACCTCCGCTGCCGCCACCGCCGTTCGCCCCTGCTCGCGCGTCTGCTCGATCAGCGAGCGCAGCGTCGCCAGGCCCTGCGCGAGCGTGCGCCCGAAGCCCTCCTCCTCCGAGGACAGCCACATGTCGATCGCATCGCCGTGCTCGATCAGTTCGGGATAGGCCCGGCCCATCACCTCGCGCACGCGCTCGGCATAGCGCGTGAGAAAGCCCGGCGCGAGCTGCAGCGCACGGCCCTGCTGGATCGCCCGGCGCATCACATGGCGCAGCACGTAGCCGCGGTCCTCGTTGGACGGCACGACGCCGTCGGCGACGAGGAAGGTCATCGCACGCGAATGGTCGGCGAGGATGCGCAGCGCGCGGTCGCTCGAGAAGTCCGCGCCGTAGCGCACGCCCGAGAGCTCTTCGCCCAGCTCGATCAGCGGCTGGAACTGGTCGGTCTCGAACACCGACGGCTTGTCCTGCAGGATCGCCGCCATGCGGTTGAGGCCCATGCCCGTGTCGATGTTGTTCGCCGGCAGCGGCGACAGGCGCCCGTCGCGCTGGTCGTATTGCATGAACACCAGGTTCCAGTACTCCAGGAAGCGCTCGTTCTCCCCGCCCGGCCGGTCCTGCGGCGTGCCGTGCTCGACGCCGCGGTCGAAGTACAGCTCAGAGCACGGCCCGCACGGTCCCGACGGGCCGGCCTGCCAGAAGTTCTCAGAGCGCGGACACAACACGATCCGCTCGCGCGGCACGCCCACCTGCAGCCAATGCGAGATCGCCTCCTCGTCGGGTCCCAGGCCGAGCTGCTCGTCGCCCTCGAACACCGTCACCCAGATGTCCTGCGCGCCAAAGCCGTACACGTCGCGCGAGAGCTGCCAGGCGAACTCGATCGCCTCGCGCTTGAAGTAGTCGCCGAAGGAGAAGTTGCCGAGCATCTCAAAGAACGTCAGGTGGCGCGCGGTGTTGCCGACGTTGTCGATGTCGACGGTGCGAAAGACCTTCTGGCAGCTCGTCAGCCGCGGCGCCGGCGGCGTCTCCTGACCAAGGAAGTAGGGCTTCAGCGGGTGCATGCCGGCGACCGTCAGCAGCGCCGACGGATCGTGCGCGGAGGGCACGAGCGAGGCCGAGGGAATGCGCCGGTGCCCGCGCTGCTGAAAGAACGCGAGGTAGCGCTCGCGGATCTCGTCGGATGTCATCACGCGGGTGATCTTAGGTCGCGCCTGGGTCGCCGCGCTCGGCCGAGTCGCTAGACGGCGATCGTGCCGTGGCCGACGACCAGCTCGCCGGCATACAGGCACGCCAACTGGCCCGGCGCGGTGCGCTCGGCCGGCTGAGCCAGCTCGATGCTCGCGCGGGCATGGCGCCCGGCGTGCAGGCCGCGCGGCAGCCGGCAGTCAAAGCGCCGCCCGTGCGAGCGTACGCGCACGCCGTCGACGCAGCCGCCGTCGCGGTGCAGCGTCAGCTCGCGCACGGGCAGGCTCTGCGCCAGCAGCGCGCTGCGCGGCCCGACCGTGACCGTGTTGGCGTGCGTGTCGGTCTGCAGCACGTACAGCGGCTGCGGCGCGCCGATGCCCAGGCCGTGGCGCTGGCCGACCGTGTAGGAGTGCGCGCCGCGGTGCTCGCCGAGCACGACGCCGCCCTCGTCCACGATCGCGCCCGGCCGTGCGCCGAGATCGCCGTGTCGCTGCAGGAAGTCGCTGTGGCGCGTACCCGCCAGGAAGCACAGGTCCTGGGACTCGGGCTTGCGCGCGACCGACAGGCCGGCGCGCTCGGCCAGCTCGCGAACCTCGTGCTTGTGCATCGCGCCGAGTGGGAAGCGCAGGCGTCGCAGCGACGCGGGCGAGAGCGCCGAGAGGACATAGCTCTGGTCCTTGGCGACGTCGCTTGCCATGCGCAGCAGCCGGCCGTCCTGCACGCGCGCATAATGGCCGGTCGCCAGCGTGCGCGCGCCGAGTCGCGCTCCCAGCTCGAGCATCGCGTCCAGGCGCACGTTGCCGTTGCAGCGCACGCACGGGTTCGGCGTGAGGCCGGCGCGGTGGTCCTGCAGCCAGCCGTCGACGACGCCCGCGCGAAACTCCGCGCGCAGGTCGATCGACAGGTGCGCCATGCCGAGGTCGTGCGCCAGCTCGCGCGCGCCGCGAACGGCCTGCGCCGAGCAGCAGCTGGACTCGCCGTCGTTCTGCGGATCTGACCACAGCTCCAGCGTCACCGCGACCGCCTCGTTTCCCTCTTGCGCCACGAGCAGCGCGGCCACGGCGCTGTCGACGCCTCCACTCATCGCCACGAGCGCGCGCGACGGCGCCGGGGCCAGCGACGCGTGCCCGCGCGCGGCCTGGCCGAGCGCGCGGTGAAGCGCATCGGCGGCCAGCTCGGCGGCGTGGCGCTTGGCGGCGCTGAGCCCGCCGAGCTCCTGCGCGATCTCGCGCGTGCCGATGCGCGCCGCGGTGAGCAGCGGCGCGCCGCGCAGCAGGCCCACGGCGGCGCTGCCGGCGGCGATCGTCGCGCCGCAACCGCTCGCATCGAAGCCCGCGTCGGCGATCCGTCCGTCGGGGCTGTCGGCGTCGAGCGCCAGCGAGATGCGGATCAGGTCGCCGCACGCTGCGCCGCCGGCCGCGCCGGTGCACGCGCGCTCGGGCACGTGCCCGCGGTGCAGCGGTCTTTCCAGGTGCTGGCGCAGGCTGTCGGCGGTCGCGTGCACGCGACCGAGTCTACGTGCAGGCGCTCAGCGCGCCAGCTTGACTTCCTTGACCGCCTGCGCGATCGAGAACGCGTCGGTCAGGCCGGTGACGGTCGAAGCGACTCCCTTGCTGTTCACCAGCAGGACCGTCGGCGTGCTGTAAACCTGCACGGCGCGCGTGAACGTGCCGAAGTCGCCGACCTGGCCGGAGCTCGCGACGTGCACCGCAAGCTTGCCAGCGGACGTGCGCCCGGCCGCCTGCAGTTCGCGACGCACGACCGCGTCGACCGCGCCCTTGGAGTTCCAGAAGAGAATCGCCACGACCTTGCCCTGCTTGAGCTGGCGTTCGACGTTGAGCTGCATCGCCGGAGCGCTGCTCTTGGCGTGCGTCCTGGCGCTCGGCGCGGTTGTTGCGGGAGCCTTGGCGCCCGGCGCAGCGGCGTGGGTCCTGCCGGCGCCCGTCGGCGTGACCTTGCTGTGCGTCGTGCCGGGCGAGCCTGCTTTGGCTGTCGCATTCGGCGCGCTGGGACTGCTCGACTGCGTGGAGCCCCCTGAGCCTGAGGCCTGTGCGGATTTCTGCGCCAGCCGCCGCGCGTTCTGTTCGGACTGTGCCGCGGCGCCGTGCGCTTTGGCGATCGCGCGGCTGAGGCCGGCGACGCCGGGGGCGGAGCCGTGGTAGGTGGAGCTCGGAGACGAAGAGGAGCCAGAGGGAGCAGAGGAGCCGCCGGAGCTCGAGCTGGAGCCCGATGCGGACGGCTGCTGGGGCGCTACCGGGGGAGCGCTGGAGGAGGCCGCGGAGCCGGAGCTTTCGCTGCCGGAGGAGTGCCCGCGCAGGGCGACGAACCACACGGCGGCGAGCAGGACCATCGCGGCGAGCGCGATCTGGAAAGGGCGCGAGATCTGCGTCATTGCCCTCTCCTTCGGCATTTCGACGGCGAGAGTTGAACGGCGCAAAGTCGGCTTGGACGGCTCGCGGCGACGCTGTCAGCAGGCGGCCGGCGAGCGCCGAGCAGCGCTACAGCGTGCGCAGGCCGCGCAGCACGGCGTGCACGACGGTGTCCGTGGCGATGCGCTCCTGTCCGCCGTCCTGCATGTCCTTGAGCGTTGTCGCGCCCTCGTCGACGATCGCCACGTAGCGCGCGCCGAGCGCGTCGGCGTGCCCGAGCTGGCCTTTGAGCGAGCGCCCGGCGAGCTCCATCTGCGCGCTCAGCCCTGCCGAGCGGGCGGCCTCGAGCAGCGCGAAGGCGACGCGGCGCGCGCCGGGCGATTGCAGCGCGACGAACATGTCGACTGGCCGCGCGGCGGTGGGCTGCCCGTCGCCGGCGAGCATCATCCGCTCGACCCCCGCCGCCCAGCCGATGCCGGGCGTGGGGCGCCCGCCGAGCAGCTCGACGAGGCCGTCGTAGCGCCCGCCACCGCCGACGCCGCTCTGCGCGCCGAGCGCGTCGGAGGTGAACTCGAAGACCGTGCGCGTGTAGTAGTCCAGGCCGCGCACGAGCGTGGAGTCGATCTCGTAGGCGACGGACGCCTCGTCGAGCAACTCGCGCACCTGCGCGAAGTGCTCGGCGTCCTGGTCGCTGAGATGGTCGAGCAGGCGTGGCGCGTCGGCCATCACGCGTCGCGTGCGCTCGTGCTCTGAGTCAAAGGCGCGCAAGGGATTCAGCTCGATGCGCTCGCGCACGTCCTCTGAGAGCTCGGACTCGTGCGCGCGCAGATGAGCCTGCAGGCGCTGGCGGTACTCCGCGCGCGTGTCGGCGCTGCCGAGGCTCGACAGGCGCAGGCGCACCTCGCGCACGCCCATCTCGCGCAGCAGCGCGGCGAGCAGCGCGATCGACTCGGCGTCGACGGCGGGGTCGTCGGAGCCGAGCGCCTCGGCGCCGACCTGCCAGAACTGCCGGTAGCGCCCGGCCTGCGCGCGCTCGTGGCGAAAGAAGCTCGACAGGTACCACAGCTTGACCGGCTGGCGGCGCTTGTGCATGCCGTGCTCGACGTAGGCGCGACAGACCGGCGCGGTCCCCTCCGGGCGCAGCGTAAGCGACCGCCCACCGCCGTCGTCGAATGTGAACATCTCCTTGCGCACGATGTCGGTCGACTCGCCGACGCCGCGCGCGAACAGCTCCGTCGCCTCGAACGCCGGCGTCTCGATGCGCTCGTAGCCGGCGGTCTCCAGCAACGATCCGGCGCGCGCCTCGAGCGTCGCGCGCGCGGCGGCCTGCTCGCCGAGCACGTCGTAGGTGCCGCGTGGCGCTTTTATCTTCGGGGCGCCGCTCAAGTTCCGGCGGCCGTCGCGTCCGGCGTCACCGTCTTGCGCGGCACCCGCTCGCGAAGCTCTGCGAGAAACGGGTTGGTGTCGCGCTCGCGCGCGAGCGTCGTGACGCCCATGTGCCCGGGATACACGACGGTCTGCGACGGGTAGGCGCGCAGCAGGCTGCCGATCGAGCGCTCGAGCGTCGGCCAGTCGCCGCCGGGCAGGTCGACGCGCCCGACGGAGCCCTGGAAGAGCACGTCGCCGGACAGCAGCGCGCGCTCGCGCGCCGTGCTCTCGCCACCGGCCCCGCGCTGGGCGCCGGCGCCGGCGTCTGACTCTAGGTCGCTCGCACGCGCGATCGCGTAGGTGACGTGCCCGGGGCTGTGTCCGGGAGTGAACAGCACGTCGATGTCCAGCCCGGCGAGCGTCAGGCGGTCGCCGCCGGTGACCGTGTGGTCGGCCTCGTAGCTGTCGAACGGGCCGAAGCCGGGCGGCACCCAGCTCATCACGTCGGCGAGCACGGGGCGCTCGATCTCAGGGCAGTAGACGGGCGCGCGGGTCGCGTGCGCGACGGGCGCGACGGCGCCGATGTGGTCGAAGTGGCAGTGCGTGACGAGGATCGCCTCGATGCGCACGCCGAGCGAGCTGGCCGCCGCCAGCAGCCGCTCGGGCTCGTCGCCGGGATCGACGATCACGCCTGGGCGCAGGCCGCCGGCGTCGGGCTGGGCGTCGGGCGCGCTGACGATGTAGCAGTTCTCCTGGACGGGCCCGACGGTGAACGAGCGCACATCCAGGGCGCTCATCGCAACGCGCCTGCAGTGGCGGCGCAGGCGCTCACCGCGGCGCCGCCTTTCCACCGCGCTCGGTCTTCTTGCGCTGGCGGCGGTTGAAGATCCACTGGTCGGTGTAGAAGCTGATGGGCGTGTAGGCGATCAGGCCGACGAAGAAGTAGGCGACGGTCTGGCCTGCCGTGGCGTTGAGCACGAGACCGGAGAGCAGCGCGAGCACGCCGGCGGCGAGCAGCCCGCGGTAGAAGGCGCCGCGCCACGTGGGCGGGCGATCGGCGCGCTCCAGGCGTTTCTCCTTGGCGCGTGCCGCCTCCCCTGCCTTGCCGCTCTTCTCCGCGGCCGTCGGCTTGCGTCCGGTGCGCCCGCGCGACTCGACCATGCCGGCGGCATTGCCGCGGTGCTTGGTCTGGCGTTTGCGCCTGGTCTGAGCCATGCCAGGAGCCTAGTGCGTTCTCACGGAGGGCGTTCTTGGCCGCCGGATTTTCCTTATTTGGATTGATCGGATATCGCCGTGTCTGGGTCGAGCGCGCTGTCGATGCCGAGGGCGTTCTCGATGACATGGCGCGCGGGGTCGAAGCCGGGCATCGGCAGATCTTCCGGGAACCGCTCGAGCGCGGCGCGCGGTGCCAGGCCGACAAGCTCGGCGCTGAACAGCGGCGCGTAGCGGGCGGCCGCTTGCACGACCTCGGCGAGCGACAGCTCGAGCGGGCGCTCGACGTTCATGGACACTTGCGCGACGCCGCCGTCGAGCTGCACGCCGATCGCACGCAGTCCCGGCAGCCCGTGCTCGCCGCCTTCGCGGATCAGCGCGGCAATGCGCCGCGCTTCGGCGACGGTCGCCGGGGCCTGCAGCTGCAGGTTGAAGGCGACGAGCGGCTCGCGCGCGGCCACGAGCGTCGCGCCGGCGCTGGCGTGCGGCTTGGCTGGGCCGAAGTCGGGCTGCAGCGGTGCATCTTCCGCGCCGGCAGCAGGCGTCATCCGCGCGACAAGCCCGGCGATGCCGCCGCGGCGAAGCTCCGCGCGCGTCCTGCCGGGCAGTCCTCCGGCAAGCTCGCCGTAGAGGAACACGGGCACGCCGAGCTCGTGTCCGATGCGCTCGCCGACGACGAGCGCGACAGCGCAGGCGGCCCCACGCGCGGCCGCGTCGAGGTACACGAGCGGCACGACGTCGATCGCGCCGACGTGCGGATGCGCGCCCGCCAGCGCGGGATCGCCGCCGGCGCGGGCGACCACATCGATCGACTCGACGGCTGCGCGCGCACCGTCCAGCAGCGCGTCGGCGAGCGCGCGCTGGCGCCCGGCGAGCGTGAACACGGAGCGATGGTGGTCGCGGTCGCTGTGCACGTCGAGCAGCCGGACCTGCGCTGGCGCCGAGGTCTCCGGCGCGAACGCCGCAGCGAGCTCGCCGATCGCGCGGGCATCGCGGCCCTCGGATACGTTTGGCACGGCGAGCAGGATCGGTGGCGTCATTCGCACGAGGCTAAACTGCGCCACCCCGCCGGAGTAGCTCAGCTGGTTAGAGCAGCGGAATCATAATCCGCGTGTCGGGGGTTCGAGTCCCTCCTCCGGCATCGCCAAAACCCCTGCAAAGTCAGTGCTTTGGAGTCTATCAGTGGGTCCGGAGGCCAGCGCGGATTTCCCTACGGATTTCCCTACGGGGCGTCACGGGGGCGTGGGGCTCGTGACGCGAGCGCTTCACGACTCCTCCGTGGCGTCCATCGCGACCCGCGTGACAGGGGGCGGCTGTCCCTCCCGGTAGTCGACGATCGGCACCTGGCGGTCGTAGCTCGTCAGCACGAATG
>DASYKG010000029.1:0-21929 GCA_035995645.1 Solirubrobacteraceae bacterium | reverse complement strand
CGGCGGTGGCGCGGCCCGCGTCCGAGTCGTACGGCATGCCGTTGGACATCAGGTACGCCCCGAGGTTGGCGTAGCCCAGGCCGAGCTGGCGGAACGCGCGCGCGTTGACGCCGATCTCCTCGGTCGGGTAGCTCGAGGGGCCGACGATGATCTCCTGCGCGAGCAGCACGATGTCGACGACGTGGGAGAACTTGCCGGCGTCGAACGTGCCGTCCGGGCGGCGGAACTTCATGAGGTTCAGCGACGCCAGGTTGCAGGCCGAGTCGTCGACGTGCATGTACTCCGAGCACGGGTTCGACGCGTTGATGCGCCCCGAGTTCGGCGACGTGTGCCACTGGTTGATCGTCGTGTCGTACTGCACGCCCGGATCGGCGCAGCGCCACGCGGCCTCGGCGATCTCGCGCATCAGCTCGCGCGCCTGGATCGGCTCTCCCACCGGCTCGCCCGTGGTGCGCGCGATCAGGCGCCAGTCGGCGTCGTCCTCGACGGCCTGCATGAACTCGTCGGTCACGCGCACCGAGTTGTTGGCGTTCTGGTACTGGATCGAGAAGAAGCCGTCGCCGTCGATCGACATGTCAAAGCCGGCATCGCGCAGGGCGGCGGCCTTGTCCTCCTCCTTGGCCTTGCACCAGATGAACTCGCGGATGTCCGGGTGGTCGACGTCGAGCACGACCATCTTCGCCGCGCGGCGCGTCTTGCCGCCGGACTTGATCGTGCCGGCCCACGAGTCGGCGCCGCGCATGAACGACACGGGGCCCGACGCCGTGCCGCCCTTGGCCAGCGGCTCCATCGAGCCGCGAATTTTCGACAGGTTGATGCCCGAGCCCGAGCCGCCGCGGAAGATGTTTCCCTCCTTGGTGTTCCAGCCGAGGATCGACTCCATCGTGTCGTCGACGGAGAGGATGAAGCAGGCGCTGCACTGCGGGTGCTCCTCGAAGCCCACGTTGAACCACACGGGCGAGTTGAACGCCGCCATCTGGTGCAGCAGGATGTGCGTCAGCTCGTGCTCGAAGGCCTCCGCGTCCTCGGCCGAGGCGAAGTAGCCGCGCTCGGCGCCCCAGCCGGCGATCGTGCCCGCCACGCGGCCGATCATCTGCTTGACCGAGTGCTCGCGCGCGGGGTTGCCGATCTGTCCGCGGAAGTACTTCTGCGCCACGATGTTCGTGGCGTTCTGCGACCAGCTCTTGGGGAACTCGACGTCCTTCTGCTCGAAGGCGACGCGGTCGCCGTGGCCGATGCGCGCTTCGCGCAGATCCCACTCGACGGCGTCGAACGGATGCGTTCCAGGCGTGCTGAAGAAGCGCTTGACCTCGAGGGCGTTGCCGGCCGTCGGAGCGGGTGGGATGGTGGTGTGTGGGGTGGGGTTCATGGTGACCTTCCTCCTCTGCTGCTCCGGCGTCACGGGCGGCCATTCGAGCTGTTGATCGGGTCAAGCATCGTGGCGCGCCGACCGGACAGAACGAGGAGTCTGAACGAGCGCAGAATCACCTCACATTTTACTACCGATAAAAGCTTCGCAAGGAGCGGAAACGGAGTGCGAGCTCAGCGTCCGAGCCGCGCCCAGTCGGCGAATTCCGACCAGGTCGCCGACGCGCGAAAGCCGGCCTCGGCGATCGCGTGGCGCAGCGACAGCAGCCAGTGCGGCTCGAAGGCGCTGCTGCGCGCGAGCGCCCATGCGATGCACGCCAGCACGAGCAGCGCCGCGAGCACGGCGATCACGATCGCGCCCGTCGACAGCGGACGATCGCCTTTGCCCGCCTGCGTGTGAGCGGCCGATTTCCGCGCGGCCGCGAGGCCCTGTGGGCCGGGGGCGGCAGGAGTGCTCGTCGCCGGCGCGCCGGTGCTGGGAACGCCCGCCGCCGGCGGCGTGGTTGCGGTGCTCGGCGTGGCGCCGGCAGCGCTGCCCGGCACCGTCACGCCGCCGGAGGGCGCATATGTGGTCGTCGGCGTGCTGGCGGCGCCTGTGGACGTCGCGCTCGGGTTCGTCACAGCGCCCGTGGGGACGCCGCCGGACGCGCGCGCGGATGCGGGCACGGGGAACGTCGGCGTGCCCGTGGACGTGGCCGCGCGCGCGACGGAGGGGGCGCCGGCGCAGGCGAGCACGAGCAGCGCGATGGCGGCTGCGACCGCGCTGCGCGAGCGACGGCGCCCGAGCGGCGACGGCGCGCTCGCGAGCGCACGCGAGAGCAGCTGGCCGTGAGGCGATGGCTTGCACGTGCAGTCCATGAAGGCGCCCAATGCTAACCCGGCGTGCGGCCCGCGGGCGCGAGCAGATCGGCGAGCGCCGCGAGCGCGTCGGCGAGCACGCGCTCGGGCGCGAGGCTCGCGTCGAGCACGCGAATGCGCTGCGGCTCTGCGCGCGCGAGCTGCTCATAGGCGTCAGCGATGCGCGCGAAGAAGCTCTCGTCCTCGCTCTCCAGCCGGTCGGGCGATTCGGCGCGCTGGGCCTGTCTGGCGCGCCCGGCCGCGGGGGCGATGCGCAGCAGCAGCGTGCGGTCGGGCTCGATCGGCCCGGTGGCGAAGCGGTTGATCTCGCGCACGCGCTCGACGCCGAGCCCGCGCGCGGCGCCCTGGTAGGCCAGCGAGGAGTCGACGTAGCGGTCGAGCAGCACGATCGCGCCCTCTGCGAGCAGCGGCGCGAGGCGCTCGTCGACGAGCTGCGCGCGCGCGGCGGCGTACAGCAGCGCCTCCGCGCGCGGCGCGATCGCCAGCGCCGGATCCTTGACGAGCGCGCGGATGCGCTCGGAGACGTCCACTCCGCCGGGCTCGCGCAGCAGCTCCACGCGCTGTCCGCGCGCGGCGATCGCCTCGGCGAGCGCTCGCGCGAGCGTCGACTTGCCGGCCCCGTCGAGCCCCTCGATCGTGATCAGGCTGCCGCGCGCCACGCGCGGACGGTAGCGACTGGCGCCGGCGGCGTGCCCGGCGCGCGCGCGTCTACGATGGGCGCCGTGGCATCCGCCGGTCAAGCTCCAGCTTCGCCTCAGGCGCCGACGGCGCCGATGGACGAGCTCGCCGCGACGCTGCCGGGCATCGACGCGCACCCGCATGCGCGCGCGGTGCTCGCGCCGGCGCTGCGCACGGCGGCGTCGCTGTCGCACGCGTATCTCTTCCACGGCCCGTCGGGCACGGGCAAGCGGTCGATCGCGCGGGCGTTCGCCGCGGCGCTGCTCTCGCTCGGCCCGCGGCAGGCCGAGCAGGCGCGCGAGCGGATCGCGCGCGGCACGCACCCGGACATGACGTGGGTGACGCCGTCGGGGGCGGCGGAAATGCTCGTGGCGGACATCGAGGAGCCGGTCGTCGCGGGGGCGACGCGGACGCCGTTTGAGTCCTCGCGCCGCGTGTTCGTGATCGAGGCGGTCGACACGATGAACGACCAGGCGGCCAACCGCATGCTGAAGACGCTGGAGGAACCGCCGGGGTTCGTGCACCTGCTGCTGCTGACCGACCGTCGCGAGGACGTGCTTGCGACGATCGCCTCGCGCTGTCAACCGGTGCGCTTCGATCCGCTGCCGCCGCAGCGCATCGCCGAGCGCCTCGGCGAGATCGACGCAGAGCGCGCGCAGGCGTGCGCGCGGCTGGCGCTCGGCGACGCGCGGCTGGCGGCGCGGCTGGCCAGCGATCAGGGCGAGGCGCTGCGCGCCAGCGCGGAGGGCTTCGTGCGCGCGGCGTTCGCCGGCACGACGACGCAGCGCCCGTGGATGGTGATGCTCGAGGCGGCGAAGGCGGCCGGTGCGAGCGCCGGGGAGGCTGCGCTGGAGAAGCTCGCCGGCGAGCTGGAGCTGGTGCCGGCGAAGGAGCGCAAACGCTACGAACGCGAAGGGCTGGATGCCAGGCGTCGTGGCGAGCGGCGCGCGCGCACGCAGGCGCTGGCGCAGATGCTCAGGCTTGCCGAGCTGTGGCTGCGCGACGTGCTGTGCGTGTGCGAGGGCGCGCCCGAGCTCGTGCACGCGCTCGACCGGCGCGAGCAGCTCACAGACGACGCGCGCGACTGCGACAGCGCGCGCATCCGCGAGGGCGTCGAGCTGGTGACCGACACGCGGCTGCGCCTGACGCTGAACGTCTCCGAAGAGCTCGCGCTGGAGGCGCTCGCCTACCGGTTGCAGGCGCTGCTCGCCGGCGCCGCACACGTCTGACGGCTGCGCGATCCATCCCTATAAATAAAAGAATTAATCCGCGATGGTGCCGAGGTTCGGCTGCAGGCCGTACGTCTCGAAGGCGAGAAAGCGCGAGAACAGACGGTTGTCCGGGCCGTGGTAGTCGGCCGAGCCGGTGCTCAACAGGCCGAGCTCGGCGCAGCGCTCGGCGAGCGTGCGCGTCTGGCGCTCGTCGTGCGTGATGTAGAACGCCTCGACGCCGTCGACGCCGAGCGCGCGGAAGCGGTCGAGGCTCGCAAGCACTTCCGCCGGGTCCTCGACATCCCAGAAGGGGTGCGCCCAGATCGCCACGCCGCTCGCGGCGTGGATCGCCTCGATCGCCTCGCCGACGGTCGGCGTCTCGCGCAGGCGAAAGGCCGGCTTGCCCTCGATCAGATAGCCGCGGATCAGCGAGCCGATGTCGTCGATCCGCTCGTCGGCCAGGCGCTCGGCGTTGGCGGGGGCGCTGAGCACGGCCGCGGCGAGGTGCGGGCGGCCGATCGGTTTGCCTTCTGCGATGCGCTGCTCGATCTCTGATTCGTCGAGCTCGAAACCCGCTTCGCGCAGGCCGTCGCGCATGCGCAGCGTGCGTTTCTCGCGGTCGGCGAGGAAGCCGACGAGGCTGTCGGTCAGCGGCGGGCCGGTGTGGTCGATGTCGTAGCCGAGGATGTGCAGTTCGCGCGCGACGTGCTTCCCCGCCTCGTCGGCGTCGCCGGCGCCGTCGTCGACGGCGGAGATCTCCACGGCGGGGACGATGCGCACGCCAAAGCGCCCGCCCGCCTCGATCGCCTCGGCTACGCCGCTGATCGTGTCGTGGTCGCTCAGCGCCAGCAGCTCGACGCCGGCGTCGGCTGCGCGCTGCACGACCTCGGCGGCCGCCAAGGCGCCGTCTGAATGGGTCGAGTGCGATTGCAGGTCAAAGCGCGGCGTCATTCGCCGAGCCTATGCGATCGATCCTTCAGCCGGCCGGCCGATCGGTCGTCTGCCGATCGGCGGAGCGTGAGCGCGTGCGGGCTTGCGGCGGGACGGACAGCTGCTGGTTGACGCGGCGCTCGACGACGTCGCGCAGGCGGCGCACAGCCGCGTGGTAGCGGCGCGCCTTCTCCGGCAGCGACTGGTCGCCGCCGCCGAGCGCGTCGAGCTCCACGCGCGCCGCCTCCGTCTCCCTCGCGCGCGCGCCCGCCTCGATCCACAGCACCTCCAGGTAGGCGAGCGCGGCGCCCAGCTGAAGGTCTGAGATTGTCTCGCGCTGCTCGATCTCGCGCAGCACCGGCGTCAGCTCGTTGCTCAGCCAGCGCGCCTCCGCGTGTGCGCGCAGCAGCAGGCACACGTCGAATGTCGACGACCTGTCGGAATTGCGGGGGTGGTTGGGATGGTCTGCCATGGGGAGCGTCCGTGCCCGGAGGGAGATCGGCCGCGAGGCGGTGGGCTAACGAGGCTTTCGGCGGGCTCGATCGGCTGCTTTAGAAGATGCCTCCGCGCTCCACGCTTTTTGGGGGAATTTCCGTTTCGCCCGGTTCGTCGCGACGGTTCAGGCGGACCGCCCGCGGCACTCCCGGCGCGGGGTGCGGCGTGCTCTGCCGGATGGCGCTCAGGGTTGGTGGACGTTTGGTCGATACGTGGGGTACCGAGACCAAAACGACGTGGGGGATACGGAGGTTTCACAGATGCATGCAGCTGGCGATGCGGTGAGCCGTGCGGCGGGACAGCACGCGCGGTCGATGGTCGTGCGCCTGCGCTTGCGCACGCTCGCGACGCTCGGCGTGCTGGCCGTCGCCACGGCGCTGCTCGGCCGGGCCTTCGGCCTGCACAGCATGCTCTTCCTGGCATCCGAGGTGGCGCTGCTGGCGACCATCTTCGCGATCTCGCGCTACGTGCTGCCGCTCGTCGAGCGCCGCGACCGCGGCGCGAGCGCCGAGGAGCACGTGGGCAGCCTGCTCGAGCAGCTGCCGGCGAGCCGCTGGCACGTGATCCACGACGCGAGCTTCGGCCGCGGCAACATCGACCACATCCTGATCGGCCCCGCGGGCCTGTTCACGGTGGAGACCAAGAGCCATCCGGGACCGGTCCGCGTCGGACGCGTGCACGGCGCGACGATCCGCCAGGCCCAGGCCCAGCGGGACGCGATCGAGCAGGTCATCGGCATGCGCGTGGAGCCGCTGCTGGTGTTCAGCCGCGCGTGGGTCGACAGGCCGTTGGCGCGGCGCAAGGGGGTGCGCGTGCTGCCCGCGCGCGTGCTCATCGCAAGCCTGCGCAAGCGCAAGGAGGTGCTCTCGCGCGCCGAGGTGCAGCAGGCGCACGAGCGCCTGCGCCAGGCGCTGCTCGACCGCGAGACCAGCGAACGCGTCGTTCGTGGCCGCCGCGGCGCGGCGCGCTGAGCGCGGGCGTTTGAGCAGCACGCCGAGCGGCGCGCTGTAGCTTGTAGCGATGGCTGCAGCCTCTCCCGCCAAGGCGACGCACAGCACCGAGCCGGGGCTTGCCTCGCAGGGCGCCTCGCAGCCTTCCGCGGGTACGCGCGCAGATCGGCGCGAGCGCCTGCCGCCGGGCCCGCGCGCGCCGTCGCTCGTGCAGACGCTGGCATGGGCCGTGGCGCCCACGTGGGTGATGGACCGCTGCGCGCGCCGGTTGGGAGAGACGTTCACGCTGACGTTCTGGCCGAGCGGCATGAAGCTGGTGATGGTCAGCGGGCCGGAGGCTGTGAAGACGGTGTTCACGGCGCCCCCGGACGTCGCGCCGTCGGCGGCCGGCAACTCGCCCGTGCGCCCGGTGATGGGACCGAGCTCGGTGCTCGTGCTGACCGGTCCCGAGCACATGCGCCAGCGCAAGCTGCTGCTGCCGCCGTTTCACGGCGAGCGCATGCGCGAGTACGAGCAGACGATCGTCGACGCGACGCGCAAGGACATGGCGAGCTGGCCGCTCGAGCGTCCGATGCGCCTGCAGGCGCGCACGCGCTCGATCACGCTGGAGGTGATCCTGCGCGCGGTGTTCGGCGTGGAGGCCGAGCGCATGCAGCCGCTGCGCGAGGCGATCGGCGGTCTGCTGGCGCCGATACGGCCGTGGCGCATGATCGCGCTGTCGCTGCGGCGCCCGAGCGTCGAGCGCCCGCCGGGGGCGATCGGCCGCGCGCTCGATCGCCTGGATGCGGTGATCCACGAGGAGCTGCGCCGCCGGCGCGCACAGGCCGATCTGGCGGAGCGGACGGACATCCTCTCGCTGCTGATGCAGGCGCGCGACGAGCACGGCGAGGCGATGACCGACGGCGAGCTGCGCGACGAGCTCGTCACGCTGCTGCTGGCCGGGCACGAGACGACGGCGACGTCGGTCGCGTGGGCGATCGAGCGCCTAGTGCGCCATCCGCACAAGCTCACGCGGCTGGTCGCGGAGATCGACGCGGGCGCCGACGCCGGCGCGGACAGCTACATGACGGCCGTAGTCAACGAGACGCTGCGCGTGCGCCCGGTCGTGCCGATCGTCGCGCGCATGCTCACGCAGGAGCTGCACGTCGACGGATACGCGCTGGCGGCGGGGACGCGCGTGACGCCGTCGATCTACCTGACGAACCGCAATCCGCGCGTGTACGAGCAACCGGGCGAGTTTCGTCCCGAGCGCTTCCAGCAGGGCGGCCCGGACACGTTCGCCTGGATTCCCTTCGGCGGCGGCATCCGCCGCTGCATCGGCGCATCGTTCGCGCAGCTGGAGATGCGCCTGATGCTCGCGACGATGCTGCGCGAGCTGCACCCGAGCCTGCCCGAAGACTGGCGCTCGGCGGGCGGTCGTCGCGCGCGCCGCGGCGAGCTCAACCGCCGTCGCGCGATCACGCTCGTGCCGTCGCGCGGCGCACGCGTGGTGTGGAGCAAGCGGCGCTGAGCGTCTGCAGCAAGTGGCGCTGGGCGCGTCGCGGCCGCAGCGCTGAGTACCGTCTTTGACGTGGATGGCTCGAGCTCCAGCGCGACGGCGCAGCAAGGCGCAGCGGCGGCGACGCCGGAGCAGCTGCTGCAGCGCTTCGGCCTCGCCGCGTTCAGGCCGGGCCAGCGCGAGGCGGTGCAGGCCGCGCTGACGGGGCGCGACAGCCTGGTCGTGATGCCGACGGGCGGCGGCAAGTCGCTGTGCTACCAGCTGCCGGCGCTGGCGGACATCGGGCTGATCGTCGTCGTGAGCCCGCTGATCGCGCTGATGGCCGATCAGTGGCGTCGCCTGAAGCAGGCCGGCGTGAGCTCGACGATGCTCGCGTCGGGCATGCAGGACGGCCACAACGAGCAGGCGCTCGCGCAGATCGCCTCGGGCGAGACGCAGCTCGTGCTGGCGGCTCCCGAGCGCTTCGCCTCAGGCGCCTTTCGCGGCGCGCTGGCCGAGCGCGAGGTCGCGCTGTTCGTCGTCGACGAGGCGCACTGCGTGGCCGAGTGGGGCCACGACTTCCGGCCGGACTACCTGCGCCTGCACGACGCCATCGCCTCGCTCAGCGGCCCGCGCGGCGGACGCCCGGCCGTGATGGCGGCGACGGCCACGGCGACGCCGCGCGTGGCCGAGGAGATCGCCGCGCGCCTGGAGCTGCACGAGCCGGTCTCGATCCGCTCGGGCTTTGATCGCCCGAACGTCACCTTCGACGTGGTCAGTGTCGAGGGCAAGGGCGCGGTCGCGCGCAAGTGGGCTGCGCTGCTGCACGTGCTCGCCGACGACGACGCGCGCCCGGCGATCGTGTACTGCGGCACGCGCAAGGACACCGACTCGGTCGCGGCCAAGCTGCGCGAAGAGGGTCTGGCGGCCGTCACCTACCACGCCGGCATGACTCCCGACAACCGGCGTGCCAGCCAGGACGCGTTCATGCAGGATCGCGCCGAGGTCGTCGTGGCTACCAACGCGTTCGGCATGGGCGTCGACAAGGCCGACGTGCGCACGGTCGCCCACTGGGCGCTGCCGACGAGCCTGGAGGCCTACTACCAGGAGGCCGGACGCGGCGGGCGCGACGGGCTACCCGCGCGCGCGGTGCTGCTCGGCGCGCGCATGGACCTCGGGCGGCTGATCCGCTTCATCAAGGAACGCGAGACGAGCGTCGAGGACGTCAAGGCATACGTCGGCCGGCTGCGCCGTCACGCCGACGGCGACATCGCGACGGTCGGTCATCGCGACCTCGGCGAACGCGACCGCGTGCTGCTGTCGATCGCCGAGCGTTCGGGCGCCGCCGAGCTGGAGCCGGCCGGCCACGACGGGCTGCTCGTGCGCCTGACCGGCCAAGGCAGCCCGCGCAAGGCGTTCGCGGCGATCAAGGCGTCGCGCGACCGCGGCTGGGAGGCGTATCGCTCGATCGAGCGATACATGACCAGTGGCGAGACGTGCCGGCGGCGACAGATCCTCGACCACTTCGGCGACGACGAGCCGGGACGCCCGACGGGGCGCTGCTGCGACGTGTGCGACCCGGACACGGCGCTCGTGGCGGCCGTGAGCGCGCCGGTCAAGGCGACGCGCAGCCGCGGCGGGCGCTCGGGCGCCGCGGGCACCGGGTCGAGCGCGGGGGGCGGCGGGACGAGCGCCGGGGGCGGCGGGACGCGAGCGGCGAGCGGCCCGCCGGTGGACGAGGAGGACTTCGAGCGCCTGCGCGCTTGGCGCTACGCGCGCGCGGAGGGCAAGCCGGCGTACACGGTGGCGTCGAACGCCGTGCTGGAAGACCTACTGCGCGCAGCGCCGCACAGCACGCCGGCGCTGCTTGAGATCCGCGGCATCGGCCCGGCGTTCTGCGAGAAGCACGGCGAGTCGCTGCTGGCCGAGCTGGCGGCGCTGACGTCCGACGACAAAGGCGCCGGCGCGCCGGCGGGCGAGCCGCCGCCGGCGGGCGATGCCTCGCTAGCATCCCAAGGCGCGCCGACGTAGCTCAGCTGGTAGAGCACTTCACTCGTAATGAAGGGGTCCGGGGTTCGAGTCCCCGCGTCGGCTTGACCTCCTAACAGATGTTTAGGACGGGGCGGGGTATTGCAGTTTCTCCTGGTCTGCCCGATAAGCAGGACGACCCTTTCAGGGGTTGGGCTCTAGGTGTTCGCGATCGGCGGCCGCCTGGCCCACACGCCGGAGACAGGGAGGACCCGATGCGGCATGCGCGAACCGGACGGCTCGTCTGCAGCTGTCTACTGCTCGTCGTGGTCGCCGCCCTCGCATCGACGACCGCCTCCGCGCACGCCGAAGGCGGCACAGCGGTGGCGTGGGGCGAAAACTGGCACGGCCAGTTGGGAGCGTTCTTCAGGAGCACGCGCGAGCAGAGCCCGATTCCGGTGGAAGGACTTACGGGCATCACGTCGGTTGCGGGCGCCGACAGCTTCAGCCTGGCCCTGCTCAGCGACGGCACGGTCGCCTCGTGGGGCGGCAACGTGTATGGACAGCTGGGCAACAACGGCTACAAAGCCAACTGGGAACTGGGCAAGAGCCACGTGCAGGTCAGCGGGCTCAGCGGCGTGAAGGCGATCGCCGCCGCCAACACGCACGCACTCGCGCTCATGTCCGACGGCACGGTGCGGGCGTGGGGAAGCAACCAGTCGGGCCAGCTGGGTGACGGCAGGGGAGGTTTCGAAGCCGCGACGGGACAGAACCAGCGCGTCCCCAAAACCGTCGAAGGGCTGACGCACGTGATCGCGATCACGTCAGGGGGCGCCTCCAACTACGCGCTGCTGGAAAACGGAACGGTCATGGCGTGGGGCAACAACGCCAACGGCCAGCTAGGCGTCGCATGGCCGGAAAAATGCCAGACACGCAACTCTCCGGGCTGCGGTCAGTACGAATGCAAGACGGAAGTCGGCAACGTGCTGTGCGCGACTACGCCAGGGCTCGTCATGACCGCAGCGAACAGGCCGCTGAGCGAAGTCGTCGCGATCTCCGCGGGCGGTCAAGCCGCCTACGGCCTGCTCAAGGACGGCGAAGTGGTGTCGTGGGGCTACAACCTGAAGGGGGAGCTCGGACAGGTCGGAGTCGAAACGGGCCCGCACAGCAACTTCCGGCCACCTGGCAGGGTGGTGAGAAGCAGTGGCAAAGCCTTGACCAACGTGGCCGAAATATCGGCCGGTCACGATCACGCGCTCGCTCGGATCAAGGGCGGAGAAGTGGTCGGATGGGGTGACAACGCAGAAGGCGAGCTAGGTGAAACAGGGCCCGCGGCGGCAGAAATCTGCCAAGTGCACTATCCGGAACGCCGTTGCGTGAAGACGGCGCAGCCGGTCAAGACGCCCACCGGACAGGTGGAAGCGATCGCCGCCGGACAACGGTACAGCGTCGCGCTGATCGAACACGAGGTCTACGCCTGGGGCAGAAACGAACGCGGGGAACTCGGTAACGGCGGGGTCACCGCCAGCCGGGTGCCGACGGCCGTTGCAGGGCTTGGCCCGGTGAAGAGCGTCTCTGCGGCGAGCAGCCACGTCGTCGCGCTGCTGGCCGATGGCGTACGACCGCCGCCGTCACCGCTGACGATGCAGCCGAAAGCGGGAGGCCTTGATCTGACGTGGACCTCCGATGGCGCCGCAAGGATCGTCGACCGTGTGTTCGAACGCCCCGCTGCAAACGAAGCAGAAGAAGAAAGCGAAGAACCAGCGGCATCGGCGATGGGCAGCGAATCGGGCGCTTTGCAGAACACGACACGTCCGAGGATCAAGGGCGAAGCTCGGGAAAACCAACAGCTGAGCGCCACCAACGGCACCTGGTCGGGCGCCGAAGCGACCCGCTACGAATACCAATGGCAACGGTGCAGGGCAGGTCAATGCACGCCGATCGCCGGTGCGGGAGCCGCCAGCTACGTACCCGGTCCTGCGGATGCCGGATACACGCTGCAGCTAGCCGTCACGGCGATCGGCGCAGGGGAAACCGCGCACGTGGCCACTTCGCCACCGACTCCGACCGTCAAGACCGAAGACGAAGGTAGGCGGTCGAAGCCCGGTCAGCTGAAACTGGCGGGGAGCGTCCACAGCGCGGCGATCAGCGAAATCTATGAAGCGCCGCTCGAACCGGTTGCGTATGAAGTCAAATTGACCGTTGGCGCGAACAGGCGCGTGATGGTGGCAACTCCGCTCCCGGCCGCGCCCGCCGAAACGACGCCTCCAAGCCATGCCAGCGGCCCGATGATTGCCACGCCCTCGTCCTGCCCCGAACGCTCGGCGCGCTGTCCTGTCACTGCGAGCGCGAGCGCGAGCGTGCCAGCGCCCTCGTCAGCTCCTGCGCCTCAAGGTGCCCGCAGTCAAGAAGGCGCCCATCGCGCGCTCAAGTCAGCTGCTCGGCGAATTGCCGTGGAGTCAGCACCGGTGCCGTAGCGGACTGCTCGGCGAATTGCCGTGGAGTCAGCACCGGTGCCGTAGCGGCGGTGAGCTGCGTGAGGTAACTGTCACCGGAGACGATCACATCCGCCAGGGCCGCGCGCGGGGTACTTGCTCCCCGCTGCGCTCCTAGTCGCGTCGGCTTCGATGTGAGTGGTGCAACGCGGTGATCGAGAGTCTCTAAGCTCCCGCTGACATGCCGTCTGCCTTGGCTCGTCGACTGGTTGGGGGACTTGCGCTGGGGTTCGCGACGTCCGCAGCCCTGCTGACGTGGGCGTCGTCGGCAGTTGCCCGCGGTGGCGGTGGAAGCGCGGGTTTTGGGGGCGGCGGTGGCTTTGGCGGCGGCGGCGGCAGAGGATTTGGCGGCGGTGGGCATTTCCCGGTCTTCATACCGATCGGCGGCGGCGGTCTCATCATTCTCGTGTTCTTCGTTGCCGTTCTGATCTTGGCCGCTTCGCTGCGCCAGCAGCGCCCGGCTGGAACGAGTGCCAGCGTGGGCCTGCATGTCGCCGAGCACCTGCGTGCCGCTCGGGCGGTGCTCAGTGCGTTGAACCCGTTTGCGCGGCGGCGTCGTCGGCGGCGCCAGCGGCGTGTCGAGCTCGCCGCGGGCGAGGCGGCCGAGGATGATCCGGAGTTTGCGCCCGACGTGGTGCACGGCGAGGCTGAGAAGCTCTTTCGCGACCTGCAGAAGGCGTGGTCGGAAGATGACCGCGATCGCATCAAGCGTCTCGCCGGGCCCGAGCTCGCACACGAGTGGCTGCGCCGTCTCGCGGACTTCGACAGGCACGGCTGGCGCAATCAGGTCACGATCGACGGGCCGGTCGAGGTCGATTATGTCGGGCTCGCGAATCGCTCGAGAGAGGAGGACGACCACGTCGTCGTATGGATCTCTGCGCGGCTACGCGACGTCGTGGTCGATCAACGCGGGCGCAGGATCGCACGCAACGAAAGCCTCGGTGAGGTGAGCCGGATGTCGGAGTACTGGACGCTCGGCAAGCGCGACGGCCACTGGGTGATCGTCTCGATCGAGCAGGAGCGCGAGGGTCGCCACCAGCTCTCCGAGCCGATCATCGCGACACCGTGGTCAGACACCGATCGGCTGCAGGGGGAATCGCTCGCCGAGCAGGCCGCCGAGGAGAAGCCGCCGGAGGGCTTCACGGTGGCAGACGTGGCGACGCCCCAGTTCAGCGGCAGCGCACGTTCTGCCGCGCTTGACCTGTCGCTCGTCGATGGGCGTTTCGCGCCGGACCTGCTCGCGTCTGAGCTCAAGCGTGCGGTGACTGCATGGGCGGACGCGGTCGACGGAGATCGCGGTGAGCTCGCCAAGCTTGCCTCGGCGCAGGCTGTGCGCGAGCTGCTGCATCCCGGCGACCCGGCCGAACAGACACGCCTCGTCGTGCGCGGACCACACGTTCGCGAGCTGCGGATCGTCGCACTCGACGCGCAGATGAACCCGGCCGAGATGACCGTGGAGCTCGAGGTGCATGGCTGCCGTTACATCGAAGACCGTGACACGACCGCCGTCGTGTCAGGGAGTCCGCACACGCCGAGCGTGTTCCGCGAGAACTGGCGTCTCACGCTCGATGGCGACGATGCGCACCCCTGGCAGATAGCCAGCGCCGCGTAGTTGCCTGGCACGCAGCCTGTGGCAGCTCGTGGCCATCAGCTCGACGACTCGACTGGAAGGACACCGGAAAGTCCGGTGAGCTGGATCACGCGCCGGACGGCTTCTGAGGGCTCGCGCAGCTTCACCGAGTCCACCTTCGCCGCGACGCCGACCAGCACCGCGATACCGGCGCTGTCCATGAAGCGCAGCGCGCTGAGGTCGAATATCAGCCGCTCGGGGTGCTCTGCGGCAAGCGGCGCGACGGTCGCCTCCAGCGAGGCGGCGTTCGAGCTGTCCAGTTCGCCGGAGACGCTGACGATCGGCACACCGGCTGGGTCGACTCCGGTGTCGACCACGATCTCCGCGACCTGGTCCTCCCCTAGGTCTGCCACTGAACCACCACTATCGCAGTGTCGTCTTCGTGGCCCTCGGATGCAACCTCGCGTATGAGCATCGCCACCATCTCGTCGAGCGGTAGCCGTCGGGTGCCGGTGGCCTCGCGCAGGCGAGCGAGGCCGGTGTCGAGAATCTCCCCCCGGCGCTCCACCAGGCCGTCGGTGAAAGCGACCAGCGTGGAGTGGGGGCCCACGGAGAATGCCGTCTCTCGATAGTCCGACTTGCGTTCCACGCCAATCGGCACGTTGGCGTCGAGTCTCAGGTAGCGATTGTCGTCGCCTTCGATCAGCAGCGGCGCCATGTGACCCGCGCTTGCGATCGTCAGGCGGTGGGAATCGACGTCGATCAAGGCGCACAGCACGGTTGCGAAATACTCGTGCTCGGAGCTGTTGACGAAGTGCGAGAGCTTGGTCAGCACGGTTGCCGGATGACACTGCTCGGCCGCATATGCCAGCGTGGCATGTCGCAGCAGAGCCATCGTCGTCGCCGCCTGAAGGCCGTGGCCGGAGACATCGCCGATCACCAGGAGCACGCGTCGATCGTCGACCGCGACGACGTCATACCAGTCGCCTCCGACATCGACCCCCGACGCGGCCGGCACGTATTGCGCGCTCACCTGCAATCCGCCGACGTCGGGCAGTGCGTCGGGCAGCAGCGCATGCTGGAGCGTCTGCGCTATGCCGCGCTGCTCGGTGTAGAGCTGATGGTTCTCGGCGGCCACGCGGTCGAGCACGCCGGTCAGCTGCTCGGCGTACTGCCGGCGCCGCGCGAGCCGATCGGTCATCGCGGCCGCGGCGAGCGAGAGCAGGACCCCGACGATTACGACGATCCACGGGAGGCTCGCGAAGAACGTGCCGCCGAGCGGTCCGTTGGGCGTCACCACCAGCGTGAACGCGCTGTCGCCAAACGGGACCACGTTCGACGCATGACGTCCCTTGATCGGAAACCGGTGCAGGCTGGTCACCAGCAGGTTCTTCGGGCTGTGTGAACGACCGAGGTAGAGGGCGTAGTTGAGATCGGAGAAGGCCGAGTTGCCGGCAAGCGCCGAGCGCCTGTTCTTGGGCAGCGGGTTTTCCACGTACACGGCGAAGCGGTGCTTGACGCCCGGTGTGCTGAACTCGAAGCCAAGGCTTGGATGGGCCGAGCCGAGGATGCCCGTGATGTTCAGAAGGCGGGAGTGTTCGGCGCGCGTGAAGAGGCTGTGCGCCTGCTTTGGCAACGATGCCAGTACCGGCCGTGTGCCTACCACCACCGTCGGCGCCGGCTTGGCGGCGTGCAATGGCCACAGGGAAGCTGAGGCGAACTGGTGGCCGCGACCCGCGTATGGAGCCATGAACACACGGAACTTCTGAGCGTTACCGCCGGTCGCGTCGGCCAGCTCCGCCGCCGATGCCAGCGTGCTCTGAATCGAAGGCACCGTCGCGGTCAACACCGAGCCAACCTGGCGGGCACGCAGCCGCAGCAGGTGCTTCTCGTTGTGGTCATAGAGGACGAACGAGGTCAGCGCGAAGGCCGCCGTCACAGCCAGTCCGAGCAGGAACGCCACGCCCGCCACGCGCGACGGTCTCCAGCGCAACAGCGAAGCGACTCGCGAGTGAGAAGCAACGGCGCTCTGCTCCCGTGCTGGCACGATCGCTCCCCCGCCATCGCCTGACGAACCGATCGGCGCAATGCCCTCGGCGCTACTCATTTCGCCCCCCCGGCCAGGTTCATAGCCGGAGGTAGCCTACCCGGCTTTCGCTGGACGCTTACGCGGGAGCCACATGCGTCGCGCGCCGATCGACGAACGCGTCGATCAGCTCGGCCAGGCGCAGCGGCTGGTCCTGCGGCACGAACGCGCGGCTGCCGGCGATCTGCTCCAGTCGAGCACCGGGGATCATCGTGGCGAGGCGTTCGGCGAAGCGCAGCGGGAACACGAGATCGTCGGTGCCCCACGCGAGCAGCGTCGGCAGCGGGCGCTCGCCCAGACGTTGCGCGGCGTTCAGCGTGTCGCGATTGTCGATCGCCTTGAGCGTCGCCAGCGCGTCGGCGCGCACGTCGGGTTTCAGAAGCGGCGCCAGCCAGTCGGCGGTGAGCTCGTCGGGCAGCGGCTTGTGGCTGAGCATGCCGAAGCCCAGCGGCGAGCGGCGAACGCGCGCCGAGCGAGCGGCGTGCGCGAGCAGCCAGTAGGCGCCGGGCACGTGCGCGAGCCATTGCAGCGGGCGCAGCAGCGGCGGCAGGAAGTTCTCCAGACAGTCGCAGTTGGTGAGCACGAGTCCGCGCAGGCGCTGTGGGCGCTCGCTGGCGAGAATCTGCGAGATCGCGCCGCCGGTGTCGTTGGCGACGATCGTCACGTTGCTCAGCTGCAGCGCATCGAGGAAGTCGGCGATCAGATGGGCGAGTCCGCGTGGCGAGCGGTCAGCGCGGGCGTTCAACGCCGTGCGATGAGCGCCGAGCGGCCAGTCGGCGACGATGCAGCGGTGCGCCCCGACAAGCGGCGGCGTGACATCGCGCCACAGGCGCCCGTCGACGAGCAGGCCGTGCACGAACACCAGCGGATCGCCCTCGCCTTCGTCGCGGTACTCGATCGTTCCCTGCTCGAGCGTGATGCTTGTGTCCATCGTCCGCCTGCTCCTTTATCGTTGCTGTTACATACACCCTGTACGAAAGTAACATACAGACTGCATGAATGTCAATCGGCAAGCCTCGCGCTCGGCGTCGACTCGGGCAAAGCTCATCCGCGCCGCGCGCAAGCTGTTCGCGGCCAAGGGATACGCGTCCGTCGGCACGGAGGAGATCGTGCGCCGTGCAGGCGTGACGCGCGGGGCGCTCTACCACCAGTTCAGCGGCAAGGAGGAGCTGTTCCTGGCCGTGTACGAACAGGTCGAGCAGGAGCTGACCGAACGCGTCGCCGCGACGCTCGGTGGGCTGGCCAGCCCGTTCGCCGAGCTGCGCGCCGGGGTGAGGTTCTTTCTCGAGGCCTGCCGTACGCCGGAGGTGCAGCGCATCGTGCTGATCGACGGGCCGGCGGTGCTCGGCTGGGAGCGTTGGCGCGAGGTCGCCGAGCGCTATGGGCTCGGCATGATCGAAGCCGTCGTCGGCGCCGCGATCGAGGCCGGCGAGATCGCCGAGCTCAAACCCGAGCTGCTCGCACACCTGCTGATGGGCGCGCTCGACGAGGCCGCCCTGCTCGTCGTGCGAGACCCCGCCGCGACAGACGCCGTCGCCGCCACGCTGGAGCGCATGCTCGATGGTCTGCGCGCCCGCGCGCAGGACGCGTAACGCCCGCAGCACGGTCCGCCGGTCGCCGTATCGTGCGGCCATGGCTCACACGAGGCTCTATCGCGGCGGCGAGCTCGTGCTCGAGGACTTCCCCGTCGCGGATATCTCCGAGCACATCATGCAAGCCGACGCGTGTGTCTGGTTGGACTACTGCGAACCGACGGCAGCCGAGCTGGCCACGGTCGCGGAGGAGCTCCAGCTGCACCCGCTGGCGGTGGAGGACGCGGTCAACGAGCACCAGCGCCCGAAGCTCGACCGCTACGACACGCACCTGTTCATCAGCGTCTACGGCCTGAAGCTGGACACGCACTCGGGCGAGCTGGCCACGAGCGAGGTCGGGGTGTTCGTGACCGAGAAAGCGCTGGTGACGATCCGCAAGGACGAGAACGTCGACATCGAAGGCGTGCTCGCGCGCTGGGACGAATCCAAAGAGCTCGCCGAGCACGGGGTCTCGTTCCTGCTGTGGGGCCTGCTCGACGACATCGTTGACGGGCATTTCGAAGCCGTGCAGTCGCTGGACACGGAGATCGAGGCGCTGGAGGATCTGCTGTTCGACGACACGCCGCGCGACCGCGAAGTTCAGCGCCGTTCTTATGAGTTCCGCAAGAGCCTCGTCCTGCTGCGCCGGCTGGTGCTGCCGATGCGCGAGGTCGTCAACTCGCTGATGCGACGCGACCTTGGCGTGCTCGACCAAGGCATGGCGCCGTACTACCAGGACGTCTACGACCACGTGCTGCGAGCGACCGACTGGACGGAGTCGCTGCGCGACCTCGTGACGACGATCCTCGAGACGAACATCACGATCCAGGGCAACCGCATGAACCTGATCATGAAGAAGGTCACCAGCTGGGCGGCGATCATCGCCGTGCCCACCGCGATCACCGGCTTCTACGGGCAGAACGTCCCCTATCCGGGCTTCGCGACGCACTGGGGCTTCTGGGTCTCCACCGCGCTGATCGTCGGCGGGTCGGTCAGCCTGTACTTCGCCTTCCGCCGTCGCGACTGGCTTTAGCGCAAGAATGCTGGCTCTATGGAGGAGCAGATTCCGCTCGGCGCCGAGGATCGAGCGATCCTCGATCTGGAGTGCCGCACGATCGCCGGGCACACGTGCAAGATCGTGCGCGTGGCGCCGGGCGACGGGCCGGCGTTCGACCTCGCGCGCCTGCGCGAGCGCGTCGCGGAACGTATCGAGCTGGCTCCGGCGCTGACGCGCCGCCTCGGCGGCACCGCGCGCAGCCCCGCGTGGGTATCCGACGAGCACTTCGACGTGCGTGCGCACGTCGTCGCCGCTGCGGTCGACGGACCGATCGATCTGCCGGCTCTGCGCACGCTCGTCGCACGCCTGTTCGAGCAGCGCCTGGACCGTGCGCGTCCGCTGTGGCGCATCGACACGGTCGCGCTGTCCGACGGCGCCAGCGCACTGATATGGCGCATCCACCACTCGCTCGCAGATGGCACCTCTGCGGTTCGCTACGCGCGCGCGCTGCTATGGGACGACGGCCCAGAGGCGAGCATGACGGCGGCCCAGGCGCACGCGGCGCATGCCGCCGACGAGGCGCGCCGACGCGCCCACCTGGCTGGCTTCCTGCGCCGCGAGTACGCGCGCGGCGAGTGCCGCTCGCCGTTTGACGGGACGATCGGCACGCGTCGCGAGGTCGCCTTCGCGGCCGTCTCGCTGCCGGCGCTGCACGAGGCGGCGAAGAAGCTCGACGGGGCGACGGTCAACGACGCGGTGCTGGCGGTCGTCGCCGGCGCAGTCGGGCGCTGGGTGCGACAGCGCCACGGCGACCTCGGCACGATTCGCCTGCGCGTCCCCGTCAGCCTGCACCACGAGGGCGACCAGATCGCCAATCACGACTCCTTCTTCTCCGTCGCGCTGCCGTTGAACGAGCCCGATCCGGTGGCGCGCCTGTGCGCCACGCACGCCGCGACGAGCGAGCGCAAGCTCGATCACGACGCGCAGTACCGCGAGCACCTCCTGCACGAGCTATCCGGCCTGCCGCCGCTCGAGCACTTCGTCGCGCGCATGGAGCGCAACCCCCGCCGCTTCGCGCTGAGCGTGTCCAACGTGCCCGGCCCGGGCGAGCCGGTGAGCGTGCTCGGCTCACCGGTCGCGCACCTGCACTCGATCGCGGAGATCGGCGAACGCCATGCGCTGCGCGTCTCGGCGACATCGCTCGTCGGGTCGCTGTGCTTCGGCCTGTGCGCCGATCCCGACCTCGTCGACGAGCTGCAGCTGATGGCGCAGGGCATCGAAGCCGAGGCGCAGGACCTATTCGCCGCCGCAGAAGTCTCTAGCGCGCGCGAGCTCTCGCGGCCGCACGGATCGCCTGGCAGTACCGTCTGAGAGTGACTCGCCCCGCGCCACCGACCCCCGAGGGCAAGGCGCCCGAGCACGCGGGCCCCGAGGAGTCGACCGCCCGTCGCCATGCGGTCGCCAGAACGGGGATGGCCGCGCTCACGCTTGGCGCGCTCGGCGTCGTCTTCGGCGACATCGGAACCAGCCCGCTGTATGCGCTGCAGACGGTCTTCACGGCCGATCGCCACGCCGTGCAGGCGACTCCCGCGGACGTCTACGGAGTGATCTCGCTGGTCTTCTGGACGATCACGATGGTCGTGTCGGTCAAGTACGTGACGTTCATCATGCGCGCGGACAACGGCGGCGAGGGCGGCATCATGGCGCTCACGGCGCTCGTGCAGCGAGCGCGGGCCAAGCGCGCCAGGACGAAGCTGGTGCTGGTGATGCTGGGCATCCTCGGGGCCTCGCTGTTCTACGGCGACGGCGCGATCACTCCGGCGATCTCGGTGCTGTCAGCGGTGGAAGGCGTCAAGGTCGCCGTGCCGAGCCTGCATTCGCTCGTGCTGCCGATCACCGTCGCCGTGCTCACGGTGCTGTTCGCGATTCAGCGCTACGGCACCGGGCTCGTCGGCAACCTGTTCGGCCCGGTGATGGCCGTGTGGTTTGGCGTGCTCGCGCTGACGGGAATCCTGGAGATCGGCCACCACCCCGACGTGCTTCGCGCGCTGTCGCCCACCTACGGCGCGAAATTCCTGCTGCACCACGGTCACGTCGCGTTCATCGCGCTGGGCTCCGTCGTGCTCGCGGTCACGGGGGCCGAGGCGCTGTATGCCGACATGGGGCACTTCGGCCGCGCGCCGATCCGCCGCGCGTGGTTCTTGTTCGTCTTTCCCGCCCTGACGCTGCAGTACCTCGCGCAGGGCTCGTTGATCGTGCGCTCGCCCAAGTCCGTCTCCAACCCGTTCTTCCTACTGATGCCCGCGTGGGCGCAGCTGCCGATGGTGCTGCTCGCCACGGTCGCCACGGTGATCGCCTCCCAGGCGGTCATCTCCGGCGCCTTCAGCGTCAGCCACCAGGCGGTCCAGCTCGGCTTCCTGCCGCGGCTGACGATCCGTCACACATCGCGCAAGGAGGTTGGCCAGATCTACGCGCCGGCGGTCAACGGCGCACTGTTCGTGATCGTCGTCGCGATCGTCGTTGGCTTCGGCACATCGACGGCCTTGGCGTCTGCTTACGGTGTGGCCGTCACCGGCACGTTCATCCTCAACACGATCCTCTTCCTCGCGGTGGCCCGACTGCTGTGGCACGACCCGCGACGGTGGATCGCGCTCGGCGCCGGCGTGTTCTTGACAATCGAGCTGACGTTCTTCGCGGCCAACTTGACGAAGGTCGTGCACGGCGGCTGGCTGCCGCTGGCGATCGCGGCGATCGTCTTCGTCGTGCTGACGACCTGGCGCAGGGGACGGGAGATCGTCAGCGCCAACCGCGCAAAGGAGGAGGGATCCTTGCGGGGCTTCGTCGACGACCTGGCCGCGCGCAAGGTCAAGGTCCAGCGAGTACCAGGCACGGCGGTATATCTGAACGCCAACGCGCAGACGACTCCGCTCGCGCTGCGGGCGAACGTCGTGCACAACCACGTGCTGCACGAGCGGGTGATCATCGTCTCCCTTCAGACCGAGCGCGTCCCGCACGTCTACCACGCCGACCGGCTCGCTCGCGACGAGCTCGGACACGCCGACGACGGGATCAGCGGCCTGGCCGTTCGCTTCGGCTTCCAGGATGCGCAGAACGTTCCTGCGATGCTCAAACTCGCGGTCCGGCGCGATCTGCTGGAGGGCTCCATCGATCTCGGCGAGGTCTCCTACTTCCTCTCGCAGATCACGATCGTGCCGACGCGCGCGCGCGGCATGAACCCGTGGCGCAAGCGGCTGTTCCTGGCGCTCGCGCGAAAC
>DASYKG010000028.1:0-6162 GCA_035995645.1 Solirubrobacteraceae bacterium | reverse complement strand
GCGAGGAGGCGGGCGAGGAGCTTGTCGCCGGAGCGGAAGGCGGTGTTGGAGCGGGAGCCGGCGCCGCTGCGGGTGCGGGAGCCGGCGCCGGGGCCGCTGCGGGTGCCGGAGTCGGGTCCGGCGCCGCGACGGGTGCCGCGGTCGGTGCCGGGGCGGGGTCCGTAGCGGCCGCGGGAGCCGGTGCGGGAGTGGGATCCGGAGGGGCCGGTGCGGCGGCCGCGTCCGGAGCGGCTGCCGGGGCCGGTGCGGCGGCGGGGTCCGGAGCGGGTGCCGGTGCCGGGGCCGGAGCGGGTGCCGGGGTCGGAGCGGGTGTCGGGGCCGGAGCGGGAGCCGGAGCCGGAGCGGGAGCGGGAGCGGGTGGCGCAGGGGCATCGGCGACAGGGGCCGGCTCTGTAGGTACCGGCTTGGGCGGCGGCGCGCTCACGGCGTCCAGCGCTGCTGGGGTCGGCGCGGCTGGCGGTGGGTGGTGGCTCGCCGGCCCGCTCGGCGCCAAGCTTGCCGTCGGCTGTCTGCTCGCGCTCGGTGTCGGCGCCGGCTGTGTGGCACTTGAAGAGCACGCCGGTCATGTGCGTGCACCCACCGCTCGCCATCGCTCCAGCGGCAAGCCTTTTGCGCGCACATCGCGCGCCATCGAAGGCGCTGTCGTCGGCGCCGGGGCGAACGCTCCCAGCTCGACATCCGCCAGAGGCGCAGTCGTGCCTGCCTCGTCGGCGCACCCGCCGGTCGCCGCCTCCGCGCAGGCCAGTCGCGAGTTCGGACCCGAGCAGGCGGCCGCAAAAGCCTCGTCAGGCTCTACCCGAGGCGCCGTTCCGACGGCCAGCGCCGCCACCGCCAAGCAGTCGCCTACGTCCGCCTCGCCTGCAGCCAACCGTTCCGCCCCGGCTGCAGAAGCGCCTGAACGGGCGTCAAGCGGCGGTGTGGCCGCTGCTCAGCGCGAGTTTTCTCCCGGTTAGGCCGGTCGGCGTCCGAGGCGGGTGCGACATCCGGTACCCGTCACCCTCGTCCTCGACGCGCATGCCGTCACTGCGCAACACCGCCGGCTTACCGCCCGCGACCCTCAAAATCAAAATAATCGAGGACCCTGAGAGCGCTCAGGCGCGTGGGAAGACCTTCGTGAGCTTGTGCAGTGCCAGCGGGTTGCCCTTCGGGCGCAGGCGCCCTCGTGCTATCAGGCGCATCGGGTCAAGCCGCTCGCCGACGACGTCCACCCAGTCCTGGTAGGAGAGCTGAAGGCGCAGGTCCGGCTTGCGCGCCTCGCCCTGCGCCACCGTGCTCGAGCCGTTGTCGACCGTCAGGTGCCACGTCGGCACGTCTGGGTCGGTGAACTCCCACTGGAACGTCGTCGGGCGCGCGAGGCCGTGTGACGGGCTCACCTGGCGGCGGATCGTGTCGAACAGCAGCTGCAGCGTCGCCGGGTCGCGCGGGGAGGGGCCTTCGCGCACGCCGATCACGCCCGCCTGCGCGAGCGCGCGTCCGCGTTCTGAGATCTCCAGCGGCGTCAGCCCGAGCGGCAGCAGCGGCGGGCCCGGCAGGCTCTCCAGCGGCATCCCCGCCGAGCGCAGCTTCGTCGTCATCGAGTTCAAGCCCTCGACGCCCACGCTGTCGAACGTCGAGTTGAACACCGTCACATAGCGCTCGTCCCAGTTTGGCGGCATCAGCACCTGCTGCGTGTAGCGCGTGACTTCGCGCAGGATCTTCGCGACCGCCTTCGGCACGCGCACGGGGTCTTCGCGGTTGAGGTCCGACAGCAGCTTCACGCCGAAGCCGATGTGGCGCTGCTCGTCTGCCGCGATGTTCTCCATGCCCTCGCGAAACGCTGGCAGCTGGTCGCGTTCCTCCAGGTAGCTGCAGATGAAGTGCTGCCCCGGCTGTGCCAGCGAGGCCTCGATCACGACGTGGTACAGCGTCACCGCCGCCGCCAGTTTCGCCGGCGAGCGGTCGGCGCGCAGTTCGTCGGCCATCCGGTCCAAGCGGTCGAAGATCTTGCGAAAGCCCGACGTCAGCTGCGGCTTGATCGCCGCCAGGCCGCTCGCCATCGAGCCGTCGCCCACTTCGCAGACCTCCTGCATGAAGCGCTTGAAGAAAACCGCGTGACGCGCCTCGTCGACCTGCTGCGTCGTCAAGAAGTACTTCTGCTCCTCCAGCGGCGCCGCGTCGATGTACGGCGACAGGTTGTCCGCCACCGCGTCCTCGCCCCAGAAGAACAGGCAGTAGTTCCACAGCGCCGCCTGGCGCTCGAAGTCCGTGAAGTCCTCGCGCCATTGGCGCGCGTCCTCCGTGAAGTCCAGCTCCGTGGCCTTCCAGTGGCCCCGCTCCCAGCGTGCATACAGGTCCGCATAGGAGATCGCGTCCGTCGGCAGGGTTGCCAGGGCGCCTTCGCTCGTGCTCGACGTCGTCGTGGTGCTCGCCATCAGCTGCTCCTATCGGAAGTCGTGCCGCGCAGGAGGCGCCGCTTCGATAGCGAACGTTATCGCAATAGCGATCGTTCCGTCAAGTAGCATGGGGGCATGAGAGCAGTGGACACGGTCGCCGACGCGCCCGCAACCCACGGGCGAATGACGCGCGAGCAGAGCAAGGCCAACACGCGCGAGCGCCTGCTCGCCGCCGCGCGCAGCGCCTTCGCAAGCAGCGGCTTCCACGGCGCCTCCGTCGAGGACATCGCCTCTCGCGCGGGCTTCTCCACCGGCGCGCTGTACTCCAACTTCGACGGCAAGGAGGACCTGTTCCTGGTGCTCATGGAGCGCGAGATCGACGAGCATTCGCGCGAGATCGCCAAGGCCGTCGCCGAGCGCTCGTCCGTCGCCGAGCGCGCCACCGGCGGGGCGGACCGGTGGATGACGATGATCGAGCGCGAGCCCGAGCTGCTGCTGCTGTTCATGGAGTTCTGGGCCTACGGCGTGCGCGACGCCGACGTGCGCCCCAAGGTCGCCGCGCGCTTCGCCCAGGTGCGCCGGCTGCTGACCAGGCTGATCGAAGACGGCGTGCGCGAGTTCGACCTGCAGCTCGCGCTCCCCGCCGAGCAGCTCGCCGTCGCCGTCGACGCGCTCGCCGACGGCATCGCCCGCCAGAAGCTCGCCGACCCCAGCGCCGTTCCCGACGACCTCATGGGCCGCGTGCTCGCGCTGCTGTTCAGCGCCGCTATGCGCCCGGCGTGACGACGCACACGCACGCGTAGTGCACCGTGAACAGCCGCCGCGCCAGCTTTGGCGCGGCGCCATGCAGAGCGCGGCGCACCGCCCACTTGACGGTCCCCTGCGCCCGTGCCCGCGCGCTCGTCGCGAAGAAGCGGTGCACGGCCAGTGGCAGCGCGTCCTCCAGCTCGCCAGCGATCGTCAGGCCGGCGCGCGCGACGATCGCTCGCGCGGCGTCGCGGTCCAGGTGCTGCAGATGCCCCACCTGCGCAGCGTGCTCGCGCTTGCCCGCGCGTCGCGCCGAAAGGTTCGCCTCCAGCGGCACCTCCACGACCACCGCCCTGCACGCGCGCGCCACCTCCGCCAGCAGCGCCGCCGGGTCCGGCACGTGCTCGAGTACGTGCGAGAGGATCCCCAGGTCGTGCGCGCCGTCCGCGTCCGGCAGCCGCGCGCCGTCATAGCGCGTCACCGCGTCGATCTGCGGGCGCTGGCGCGCGATCGCCACGGCCGCATCGCTGATCTCCACGCCGCTCAAGCGGCCGCCGAAGCCGCGGCTGTGCAGCTCGCACAGCAGCGCGCCGTCGCCGCAGCCGACCTCCAGCGTGCTCGCCGGATCGATCCCGGCGCGTTCGCACAGCGTCGTCACGTGGTCGGCCTTGCCGATTGCCCCGAGCGCGCGCCAGCGGCTGTATTGCGCCGCGCGCGCGGGGTCGGGCGAGTAGCCCTGCTCGTAGAAGCGTGTGAGCTGCGCCGCGTCGGCGGGGGCCGGATGCTGCTCGCCGATGCGCGCGGATCGGCGCAAGCTAGTCGCCCGTCGGGGCTGCGCTCGGCACCAAGCGCTTGAGCAGCGGGACCCGGCGGATCAGCGCCAGCGCCTCGCGCGGCGTCGTCTCGCCGGTGACCCAGAGCACTCCCGCGAACGTCGCGGCGCCCGCCAGCGCGCCGAGCGGCAGCCGCCAGAGGTCGCCCGTCGAGCCGCCGACCAGCAGCAGCACGCCTGTCATCGCGGCGCCCGCCGTGAGCGCTCGCGCCAACGTTTCCCCGGTCGGGCGCAGGTCGAGGTGCAGGATGCGCTGGCAGAGGACGAGGTGCGCGGGCGCATACAGGCCGTAGGCGACGTCCGTGCCGATCGCCCCGCCGATCACGCCGATCTGCGGGACCAGCACGAGGTCGAGCACGAGGTTGATGGCGACGGTCATCACCGCGATCGGCACCCGCCGCCGCGCCTCGCCGAGGTAGTTGGCGCTGACCGAGACGAGCGGTCCGAAGCCCATCAAGAAGACGAGCGGAGCCAGTGCGCGCAGCACGGTCGCGGATTCCTTGTAGGCCCCGCCGAGGCCGATCTTCACGAGCACCGAGGCCCAACCGAGGACGAATGCCGTGATCGCCGCCTCGAGGATCAGCAGCAGCCGCAGCGACGTCAGAAAGGCGTCCACGCTGGGCTCCTCGCGCGCGTTGCGCGCGAGGCGCGGGGCCACGCCCGCGGCGATCGCCCCCCCGGGATACGAGAGGAACGAGATCAGACGCAGCGGCGCGCTGAACACGCCCACCGCGCTCGCGCCGAGGTAGCCGCCGATGATCAGCACGTCGATCTCGTTGAACAGCGTGAACGCGCCGTCGATGACCAGCAGGATGCCCCCGTACGTGGCGATCCGCCGCGTGTCCGCGCCGAAGCGCAGGTTGCGCGGCAGCGCTTTCGGGCCGAACAGGCGCACGAGCGCAAAGAGCGTCATCCCCGCGCCGGCGGTGTACCCGATCGCCCGCCCGAAAGCTGCTCCGCTGACGCCTACCCCGGCCAGCACCAAGGCGACGCTCGAGGTCGTTTCGACGGCGCTCTCGACGGTCGCCGTCCACAGCTGGAAGCGGACGCGACCGACCGCGACGAACGCCGAGGCCATCATCATGATGCTCTGCCCGAACAGCGCGATCGCCACGCCGCGCGTGGGCCACACGAGCGCGTGGATTCCGTACGCGTTCGCGATCGGGCCCGCGAGCGCCCAGAGCAGCGCGGCGACGAGCGCGCTGACGAGCAGCTTCAGCCGCAACGCGTCCGCAATCACCGACAGCACACGTGGCTGATCGCCGCGATGCTCGGCGACGAAGCGCGCGGCGGATGTCGAGATGCCGAAGTCCGACGGCATCAGCACGAGTCCCGCGATGCCCAGCGACAGCGAGAACACGCCGAAGCCATGCGAGCCGAGGCGCCTCGCGAGAAACAGCGTGAGACCCGCGGTGAACGCGGCGCCGACGAGCTGCGCCGAGAAGGCGAGCGCGGCGTTTTTGCTGATCGTCTCGCCCGTCGCGTCTGCGCCCGTCGGCGAGCGCGGCGGCACCGTCGCGGCACCCTCCCCGGTCTCGCCCCCTGTGGGTCGCTCGATCATTGCGGCAGCCTAATCCGAATGAACCCCCGAACGGGCTGGTCCTCAGCGTTTGTCATGCGCCGCCTGCGTCGCAAACTTCAGCGACCGCAGCCGCGGTGCGACATGCAGGGGATGGCCTGGGAAGACACCGGTTGTCGCAGTGCGGGCGGCGCTCGGGCTAGCCGGGCGTGTACGTCGCATACAGCGACGTCTGCTCGTTGTCAGTGCTCGCCGAGCCGAACGGGTTGGTGGCTCCGGAGGTGTAGCTGTTGGCGTTGTAGGCGCGCGCGGCCGTCACGCTGTCATAGCGAAAGCCCGCCACGTTGCTCGTGGCCCCGGTGATCGCGCCGATCCAGTAGTTACCTGCCGCCAGTTTCACCGGCGAGGAGAACGTGAGGTCATACCAGCCGGCGGCGTTCGTGCTTTTGAACGTCAGCGCTTCCGTGCTCGCCAGCAGCGCTCCCGGCGAGCCGCCGTTGTCGGCGTAGACCAGGCCCTTCAGCAGCTGCTGTCCGGCGGTCCCCGTCGGTGCCAGGTAGATGCTCAGCTTGCTCAGCGATCCCGGCGCCGTCAGCGCATAGCGGTTGACGCGCTTGCGGTCGGCCAGGAAGCTGTCCGAGGACGCGCCCACGCTCGTCTTGCCGAACGTCGTCGGGGGCTGCGCGACGACG
>DASYKG010000027.1:0-15808 GCA_035995645.1 Solirubrobacteraceae bacterium | reverse complement strand
GACGTCGGCACGTGAAGGGCTGCTGCTCCGCCTCCAGGAAAATCACACTCGCTGGATCAGCGTGCCCGTGCCGAGGCCACCCCCGCAGCACATCGTCACGAACCCGATCTCCTTGTCGGAGCGCTCGAGCTCGTGCAGCAGCGTCGTGATCAGCCGCGCGCCGGTCGAGCCGAGCGGGTGCCCGAGCGCCATCGCGCCGCCGTTGACGTTGACGCGGTCCATGTCCGGGCTGAGCTCGCGCCGCCACGCTGCGACGACGGGGGCGAACGCCTCGTTGATCTCGAACAGGTCGATGTCGTCGATCTGCATGCCGTTGCGCTCGAGGATCTTGCGCGTCGCCGGGATCGGTCCCTCGAGCATTTTCACCGGATCGCAGCCGACGGTCGTCTGGTCGACGATGCGCGCACGCGGGGTCAGGCCGAGCTGCTTGGCCTTGTCGGCGGACATCAGCAGCACGGCCGCCGCGCCGTCGGAGATCTGCGAGGCGTTGCCCGCGGTGATCTTGCCGTCTGCCTTGAACACCGTCTTCAGCTGCGACAGCGTCTCCAGGCTCGTTTCCGGACGGATGCCCTGATCGGTCACGAACGTCTCCTCGCCGACCGTCATCGGCACCATCTCGCGCTCGAAGCGGCCCTCCTCGGTGGCCTGGTGGGCGAGCCTGTGCGAGCGCACGGCCAGCTCGTCGAGCTCTGAGCGCGGGATCTCCCACTGGTCGGCGATCATCTCCGCGCCGAGGCCCTGCCCGACGATGTTGTGCTTGGCCATCAGCTCCGGCGTGAAGGCGAAGCCGAAGTCCTCCTGCGTCTTCATGCCGGCGGCGAACGGCAGGTGGCCCATGTGCTCCACGCCCGAGCCGATCATCGCGTCGTGCACGCCCGCGGCGATCAGCGCCGCGGAGAAGTTGACCGCCTGCTGGGCCGATCCACACTGTCTGTCGATCGTCGTGCCCGGCGTCTCGATCGGCAGGCCCTCCTGCAGCCACGCGTTGCGCGCGATGTTGAAGCCCTGCTCGCCGAACTGCTGCACGCAGCCGGCGACGACGTCCTCGACCTCCGCCGCGTCGATGCCCGAGCGCGAGATGACCTCTGAGTACGTCTTTCCGAGCAGCGCGTTCGGGTGGGTGTCCTTGTAGTAGCCCTTCTCCTTGTGCCCACGTCCGATCGGCGTGCGCACAGCCTCGACGATCACTACCTCGCGGCCCTCTGCTTGCCTCATGTCGGGTAATCCTCCTACGGTGCGTTACGCGGCGGTTTATTGGGAGGAACGCGGGGCGCTCGCGAGCGATCGGAGCGCTTGTGCATGCTGCCCGGCCCCTGCAACACATACTCTACCGCGGTCAACCCACATGTAGATTGACTGGTCAGTCAACCGAATTTGGAGAGCGCCTGCCGTGAACGAGCACACCCACGCCGACGAGAATCGTCCCGCCAAACAGCTTGCCGTGGCAGGCAGCGGCGCGATCGCCTGCGGGCTGGCCGCGACCGCCGCTCATCACGGACCGGTGCTGCTGCTCGCGCGCTCGGTCAGCTCCGCCGAGCGCGCGCGTGCGACGGTCGAGAAGACGCTCGCGCGCCTGCACGCCGAGGTCGACCCCGAGCACGTGCAGATCGTCACCGACCCGCGGGAGCTGGCCGCGGCGACGTTCGTCGTGGAGGCCGTCGTCGAGGACCACGATGTCAAGGCTGGCCTGCTCGCGGAACTCGACGCGGTGCTCGACGCGAACGCGATCCTCGCGACGACGACGTCGTCGCTGTCGATCGAGCGGCTGGCGCTCGCCAGCGGCCGGCCCGAGCGCTTCCTCGGCCTGCACGTGTTCAACCCGGTCACGAAGATGAAGCTCGTCGAGCTCGTCTTCCCGCAGGCGGCCAGCGAGGAAACGCGCAGCCGCGCGCAGGCGCTGTGCGAGGCGTTCGAGAAGACGCCAGTGGAGGTGCCCGACGTGCCCGGCTTCGTCGTCAACCGGCTGCTGTTCCCGTATCTGTTCAGCGCCGTGCGGCTGCTGGAAGAGACGGGCATGGATCCGCAGGGCATCGACACGTGCATGCGCCTCGGCGCCGGGCACCCGATGGGGCCGCTGGCGCTGCTCGACCTCGTCGGCCTGGACGTCGCCAAGGCGATCGGCGAGACGATCGGCGAGACGGTCCCGCCACGCGTGCAGCAGCTGATCGACGAGGACGCGCTCGGGCGCAAGAGCGCCCGCGGATTTCACGACTACTAACTTTTAGCTGGCGTTCATGCTGATCGCGATACTGCTAGGAGCGACATCAAGTCGCACTGCACACCCGCCTCCTCCCAGTGCAACACGATCCGGTCCGCTCCCCCCGCGGGCCGGACGTGTTTAACGGCCCGGTCGCTCAGGCGTCGGCGTCGCCGCGGCCGTCGCCGGTCTGCACCGCGCGGCGCTCGCGGATGCGCACGGCCTCGATGCGGTTGTCGCGCACGGACTCCACGCGCACGGAGAAGCCGTTGACGTTGACCGTGTCGCCGCGTCGCGGCAGGCGGCCGAGCTCGGCGAACACGAGGCCGCCGATCGAGTTGTACGCGTCACTGTCGACCGGCAGGTGCAGGCCGTAGTCCTCGAGGTCGGTCACGGCCACGTGCCCGCGCACGAACCAATCGCCGTTTGCGAGCTTGCGCACCTCGCCGCCGGCGGGGTCGGTCTCGTCGGTGATCTCGCCGACGACCTCCTCGATGATGTCCTCGACGGTCACGATCCCGACCACGCGCCCGTACTCGTCGACGACCACCGCCATCGACGTGCGCTGGCGCTGCAGGTCGGCCAGCAGGTCGTCGAGCGGCTTGGTCTCGGGAACGATCGGCGCGTCGTGCACAAGCGGCTCGATCGGCGAGTGCGGCCCGTCCTGCATCAGCTGCTGCACGAGCGTGTTGGAGTGCACGATCCCGCGCACCCGGTCGCGGTCGTCGGCCTCGGTGACGACCAGTCGCGTGTGCCCGCTGGACACGCACAGCTTCAGCGCCGCTTGCACGTCCTGCGAGGCGTCGACGGTGACGACGGCGGGGATCGGCGTCATCACCTGGCGCGCCTCCTGCTCGTGCAGGTGAAAGACGCCCGTCAGCATCCCCGCCTCGCCGAGGTCGATGTGCCCGCCGGCGTGCGACTCGGCGATCAGGCGCTTGAGCTCGTCCGGCGAGCCGCCGCGGCGCTCCTCGCTCATGTCCACCCCGAGCAGCCGCAGGATGCGGTCGGCCACGGCCGTCAGCGCGACGATCAACGGATGGAACAGGACGCTGAACGCCTGCAGCGGGCCGGCGACGCGTCGAGCGACGGCCTCGGCGCGATCGATCGCGTAGAACTTCGGCACCATCTCCCCCGCCACCAGCTGGGCGCAGGCGATGATCAGGAAGGCGACGATCGCCGACACGGCGACCGCCGCGCCGTGCGCGAGCGCCGTGCCGAGCGCGCCTTTCAGCACATCCGCGAGCGCGGGCTCGCCGACGGCGCCGATGCCGATCGACGTCAACGTCACGCCGATCTGCACCGCGGAGATGTATTCGTTGATGTTCGCCAGCTGCGCGAGCGCCAGCCTGGCGCCTTTGGCGCCCTCGTCGCGCATCTGCTCGAGCACCGTGCGGCGCGAGCGCACGAGCGCGTACTCGGCGATCACGAAGAACGCATTGATCGCGACCAGCACGGCCGCGAAGATGATCCCCAGCGCGTTCACCCGGCGGCGAGCACCCGCCGGGCGCGCACGCGCCCTGCTTGCAGACGGCGACGCGCTTGGCGGCCACCGCTCGGCGGTCTCATCGAGGCCGCGTGACTTCGGGGAGGTTCTTCGTCGTCATTCATTGATTGCCGACACGCCTAAGGTAGCAAGAGGCTGCGTCGGAAGTGAGCATGCGCGAGGCGATGTCTGCTTGCTCAGGACAGCGCGTCGACGCTCGCGGCGAGCGCGAAATCGGACTCGGTCAGGCCGCCCTCGGAATGCGTGGAGAGCGTCAGGCGCAGCTTGTTCCAGCCGTGCACGAGGATGTCCGGGTGGTGGTTGGCCGACTCGGCCGCCGCGGCCACGCGGTCGACGAAGGCGATCGCCGCGGCGAAGTCGTCGAAGGACAGGTCGCGAACGATCTCGTCACCGTCGCGTCGCCAATCCGAGCCCTGCAGCCGTTGCTCGATCTGTGCGTCGCTGAGCAGTGCCATCCCTGCTTCGAGCATATCGGGGCGGCCCCGGACGGGAGCGCGTGGCGCCGAGCGGCGGGGCTTCAGGGCCGCGCGCGGCGTGCGCGTAGAGTGCTTGGCATGCGCATCGTCAGCCTCGTGCCGCACGCCACCGAGCTGCTGTTCGCGCTCGGCGCCGGCGACGAGGTGGTGGCGGTGACGCACGAGTGCGACCACCCGCCGGAGGCGCTGGCGCTCGCGCGTGTGACCCGCGACGTGCTCCCTGGCGGCCTGAGCGCAGGCGAGATCGACGCCGCCGTGCGCGAGCGCACGCTGCAGGGCGAGGCGATCTACGAGCTCGACCGCGACGCGCTGGCGCAGCTGGCGCCGGATGTGATCGTGACGCAGGCGCTGTGTCCGGTGTGCGCGGTGTCCTACGACGAGGTCGCCGCGCTGGCACGCGAGCTGCCCTCGCACCCGCAGGTGATCGCGCTTGACCCGAAGACGCTCGGTGAGACGCTCGGCGACGTGCGCACGCTCGCCGAGGCGACCGATCGCCGCGATCGCGGCGTCGAGCTGATCGGCGACGCCGCCGGGCGCATCGACCGCGTGAAGCTCGCCGTGCGTGCGCAGCCGCGCGTGCGCGTGGCGGCCCTGGAGTGGCTGGACCCCGTCTACGCGGCCGGGCACTGGACGCCGCAGATGATCGAGCTGGCCGGCGGCGAGGACGTGCTCGGCCTGCCCGGCGAACCGTCGCAGGTCGTCTCCTGGGAGCAGGTCGCCGCCGCACGGCCGCAGGTCGTCGTGGCGATGCCGTGCGGCTATGACGCCGCGCGCGCCCGGCAGGAGGCGACGTTCGCGCGCGAGCTCGCCGGCCTGCGCGCGCAGCGGATCGTCGCGGTCGACGCGTCGGCCTACTTCTCGCGCCCCGGCCCGCGCCTGATCGACGGCCTGGAGCTGCTCGCGCAGATCCTTCACCCTGAGCGTTTCACCCAGTCGCCGGCGCCCGCGCAGGCGCTGGCGGTCGAGTTCGCCGGCGTCAGCTGACGCGCTCAGGCAAAGCCCGAGCCGGAGACGCCCGCGACGGCGATCGCCCCGGCCACGCAGATCGCCGCCAGCGCCAGGCACGCGAGCAGGCCGAGCAGCTTGTAGCGGTCTCCCGCGGCGCGCAGCGCGAGGCCGGCGAGCGCTCCGCCGATCAGCCCGCCGACGTGCGCGCCGACGGAGATGTTGGCGATGCTGAAGCTGAAGATCAGGTTGATCAGGATCAGCCCGCCGATGCCGGACTCCATCACGCTCATCCGACGCGCGCGCAGCTCGACGACCATCGCGCCCATCAGCCCGAACACCGCGCCGGAGGCGCCGAGGCTCGGCGCCGCGGTCGCGAGCAGCGCCCCGAAGGACCCGGCGAGCAGCGCCGTGAAGTAGACGGCGGCGAAGCGCAGCGAGCCGATCGCCGGCTCGAGCATCTTGCCGAGCAGGAACAGCAGGTACATGTTGAAGGCGATGTGCAGGAAGTTCTCGTGCAGGAAGCCGGCGCTTACCAGGCGCCAGTACTGATGGTTGACGGAGATGTCCAAGCGGTCGAGCACGCCTTCTTCGATCACCTTGCCGTGAATGCTCGCGCCGAACAGCGTGAACTGGCCCTGCTCGGTGAGGAACGCGACGACGTTGATCGCGATCAACGCGTATGTGACGCGCGGAACGGCGGCCATCTCGCGCAGGCGCATGACTTTGGTGCCCTGTTTGGCGCACTCCGGACAGCGCATGCCGACGGCCGTCGTCGTCATGCAGTCGGGGCAGATCGGCCGGCCACAGTTCGAGCAGGAGACCCCCGTCTCGCGCGAGGGATGGCGATAGCACGTGGCCATTTGCTGGGCAGAGCCTAGCTTGGCGCTCAGCGCTGGCCGAACAGCTTGCGCGTCTCGCGCCCGAGATCCTTGATCGTGCGTTGCGCGGCGCCGCGATCCAGCGGCGGCAGACGGACCCCCAGCGGACCGCTCGAGCTCTGCTCGCGCCGGCGCGCTCGCAGCAGCACGAGCGCGGCGCCGGCGGCGCTGCCGGCGACGATCGCCGCGGCCGGGCGCACCCAGTTGCGCGGATCGCGCATCGCCGACAGCTCCCACGCTTCGAGCTCGTCGGCGGCGAGCTCGGTGATCGTCGTCAGCGTGCCCTCCAGGCGCTCGACGAGATCCTCCGGCGGCTCGACAGGCGCGAGCGCTTCGCGCAACAGACGATCGAAGTTCGGCAGCGCCTCACTCATCGCCCGACTCCTTGCGCGGATCGCCCACGAGCTCCTCGAGCTGTTTGATCGCCCTGTGGATCAGCACCTTCGTGGCGCCGTCGGAGCGATCCATCGCGCGCGCAATCTCGCGATTGTCCATGCCGAGGGCAAAGCGCATGATCAGCGCCTCGCGGCGGTCGTCGGGCAGCCGCTGCACGCCGTCGAGCACCCGACTGAGCTCGTCGCGGCCCTCGACGAGCTGCTCGGTCGTGTGCAGCGCGGTCAGGTTGCTCGACTCGTCGATCGGCGTCGCGGGCTTGCGCGAGCGGTCGCGATAGAGGTTCGCGGCGAGGTTGTGCGCGATGCGGATCAACCACGGGCGCAACGGCCGGCCGCCGGACTCCTTCTGCGCGCGCTCGAAGTGGCGATAGGCCTGCAGGAAGGTCTGCTCGGTCAGATCCTCGGCGTCGTGATGGTCGCCGACGCGGTAGTAGGCGTAGCTGTAGACGTCGCGCAGATGCGCGCGATACAGGTCGGAGAACTCCGCATCGAGCTGCGCCTTTGACTTCTGGCTGGCTTGCTCGGTCACTCATCGCACACCCTATCTCCCGACCGCACGCGCCCGGCCAGCCCGCCTTCGCGGACGCGCGAGCGGCTCAGGCCGCCCGCGGCTCCTTCTCGCGCGCCTTCTCGCCGGGCTTCGCCGATATGCGTTCGCGCTCGAGTGGCGCGGGCGTCGCGTGAACGGGCAGCTTGGGCGTCGCGTGAACGGCGCGCGCGCGAAGCGCGGAGCTTTCGCCGCTTTCCTCGGGGGCCTTCTCTGGCGCGCGCTCGCCGCCGAGCCATTCCCACTGCAGGCTCACGCACGCCCAGATGCGCTCGGTCACACCCGCTGCGACCGCCGGCGAGGAGTCGCCTGTGGTCGCGAACAGCAGCGGACGTCCCACGCGCACGCGAATCTTGCGCGGGCGGATGCGCCAGCCGCGGCGCACGTGTTCGGTGCCGAACACCGCCACGGGAGCGACGGGCGCGCCGCTTTCCAGCGCCAGGCGCCCGATGCCGCGTTTGGGCTCGCGCAAGGGGCCGCGTCGAATGCGCGTGCCCTCGGGGAACACGACGACGCAGTCGCCGCGAGCGAGGATCGCCCGCGCGGTGTCCATCGCAGCCGCGTCGCCCGTGCCGCGGTCGATTGGGAAGGCGCCGAGCGAGTTGAGGATCCACGCCTGCCAGCGCTTCTCGAACAGCTCGCGCTTGGCCATGTAGTAGACCGGCCGGCGCACGAGCATGCCGATCACGAACGGGTCCATGAAGCTGCGGTGGTTGGACGCCAGCAGCAGCGGCCCCTGCTTCGGCAGGTGCTGGCGGCCGATCCGCTGCATGCGGCAGTACACAACGAAGGCCGGCACGAGGATCGAGCGCAGCGTCCAGTACAGAAACGGATTAACGCCGCGGTTCAACGAGCGCTCGCGAAAGCCGTCCAGGCTCGCCGCGCGCTCGCCCGCGGGCTCGCCGGCCGCTGACGCCTGTCGCTCGATCTGCTGCTGCATACCTGCAATACACCGCGTGCGACGGCGCCGTTACAGGCGGCGGAGCGACGGTTGCCGGGCAAGCTAGTGCAAGGGCTAAAGCGGATGGCCTGCGGTGACGATGAGCGGGATATGCACCTCCCCAAGACGGCAAGCGACGATCAAGGCTTCACGCTGATCGAGCTGCTGGTGGTCATCCTGATCATCGGCATCCTCGCGGCCATCGCGATTCCGGCGTTCCTCAGCCAGACCGGCAAGGCCAACGACTCAGCCGCCAAGACGCAGGTCGGGACGCTGCAGACGACGATCCAGGCCTACGCCGCCGAACACAACGGCAGCTACGAAGGTGGATCGCTCACGGAACTTCAGAAAATCGAGCCCACGCTGAAAGACACCACGACGGCGACCGCAGCGGTGTTGAAAGTGGAACCGGAAGTGTTCGAAGTAGCGTCCACGGCAAAGGGCACCGGCAGCGTGTACAAACTCAAGAACGAAAAAGGCACGATCACGCGCACCTGCACGGCCGGTGCCAGCAAAGGCGCCTGCCCCGCCGCCGGGACCTGGTAGGGCTTCCTGCCGGCAGGCAGAGTGCTACACCGGAGTGCTACCATCGACTCGTGGCCTCTCGTCATCCTCGCTTGGGTGTTACGCGCGACCCGGAGGTCGAGCGTGCTCTTGCTCTGACCGAGCTGCTGCTCGACCCCCGCGAGACCCGCTCCGCGGCGGCGCAGATCCGTGCCCTGACGTTGCGCGGTGCGCAGGCGGTGCTCGCTGCCGCCGGCTCGCAATCGCAACTGCAGGCTCGACTCGCCGACCGTTACGGCGCGAAACCTGGGCGGGGAAGCCTGCTGGAACTGGACCCGCCACCCGGCGAGCCAGACCCCGCAGGCGCCGCACCGGCGTCTGACGCGCTGCGGTGGGTCCGCGGCGAGTGAGCGCCGCCTACGTCGACGCCTCGGCGCTCGTGAAGCTGTTCAAGGCCGAGCGCGAGACAGAATCCTTTCGAGCGGCGCTGGCCGACTGGCCCGTACAGGTCTCCAGCGAGCTGATCCGCGTCGAGGCTGTCTGCACAGCGAGACGCCTCGGCGACCAAGACATCCTGCAGCGTGCCAGCGCTGCGCTCGAGCGCCTCAACCTGGTCCCGATATCCCCGGAGATCATCGAGCTCGCGACCGACGCCTATGCGCCTCCCCTGCGAGCGATGGACGCAATCCACCTCGCCACCGCGATCACGATGCGCGAGGACCTCGGCGCCGTCTTCGTCTACGACAACGACCTGTGCGCCGCAGCACGAGCGCACGACCTCAATCCCCTCGCACCGCGATGAGCGCCGCGCGAACAGCGCCTCCACGCCGTCTCTAGGAAGGTATCCCCTAATATCCGCTTTTTCGGATACCGGCGGATACTTTCCAATAGTTCTGGTACGGTCGCACCGTGGACCCGTTGCGCAATCCGTTCTCGATGAGCGCCGGCAACCCGCCCGCAGCCCTTACCGGCCGCGAGGCGCAGATCGAGCAGTTCAGGCACCTGATTGGGCGGTTGGGCAATGGCCTGAACGAGCCGAGCATGATCCTGTGGGGCCTACGCGGGGTTGGCAAGACGGTGCTGCTGTTGGAGTTCGAGAGCGTCGCCGATCAGGAGGGCTGGACTCCCTCCGAGCCGGTCGAGATCCGCTCGGACACCGACTTCCGTGCCGAGCTCGCCGACGCCGCCTACGCAGCGCTGCTGCGGCTCAACCGCCGCAAGGCGATTGGGGAGAGGCTCAAGTCCTTCACCGGACTACTCGCGGGCTTCAAGGCCGGCGTGGGCGTGGACGGCAGCCTCGAGTTCTCCTTCGACCCGAACGCGATCGGCGCTAGCACAGGCGACCTTGAGCGAGACCTCATCCAGCTGTTCGTTGAGCTCGGCGAGACGGCTCGCAGCCACGACACAGGCGTCGTCTTCCTCGTTGACGAGATGCAATTCCTCGGTCGCGTGGAGATGGAGGCGATCGCGGCAGCCATGCACCGGATGTCTCAACTGAAGTTGCCGATCGCGGTCGTCGGGACCGGTCTGCCGCAGCTTCCCGGCCTGATGGTCGAGGCGAAGTCCTATGCCGAGCGGCTGTTTTCCTACCCCCAAGTCGGACCGCTCAGCGAGCGGGCCGCTCGCGAGGCGCTACTGAAACCCGCCGAGGAGGAGGGAGTCGAGTTTGATGCCGGGGCGCTGGCTCAGATCGTGGAGATCTCGGGCGGCTACCCGACCTTCATCCAGGCATACGGGAAGGAGGCTTGGAACATGGCGCCTGGACCGACGATCTCGTCCGATGATGTCGAGGCTTCCGCGCCGATCGTCCAGACCAAGCTCGATGAGGAGTTCTTCCATGTCCGGTTCGAGAAGGCGACCCCGAGGGAGCGCGTCTATATGGCCGCGATGGCGGACCTTGGCGACGGCCCCTATCGCAGCAGCGATGTCGCGGAGCGCATGGCTAGCCGACCGTCAACAGCCTCCTCACTGCGCGACGCACTCATCAAGAAGGGCCTGATCTACAGCCCCGACCACGGAGCGGTCGACTTCACGGTGCCGCACTTCTCGCCGTTCATGCGCCGCCGCTACCCGCTAGAAGCGGTCGCCGGCGACATCCCGGCGGGAGGATCAGAGCAATGAGCGCACCATCCGGCTGTACGATTCGTGGCCCCTCGCCGACGTAGCTCAGCTGGTAGAGCACTTCACTTGTAATGAAGATGTCCGGGGTTCGAGTCCCCGCGTCGGCTTTTGCAGCAACCTCGCAGCAAACGGCTATACGTTTTGACGTCGAGCCACATGGGCTTCCGTGTCTAGGGCGCTGGCGCTACGGGCGCTTGAGATCGGGCCGGGAGACGAGGTCGTGGTGCCTGCCAACTCCTTCATCGCGACGGCTGAGGCGGTCAGCCTCGTCGGAGCGCGTCCGCGCTTTGCCGACGTCGACCCCGATACCCAGCTGATCACCGCACAGACGCTGCAGCGCGCGCTCACGTCGGCTTCTCCGGCGGGACGACCGCCAACGTGCAGCATCTCGTGGCTGGCCCCGCGCAAGATGCGCGAGATGATCGTCGTGGGCTCCAAGCAGATGGTGCGCTACGAGGACACATCCTCGGACGAGTCGGTGCGAATCTATGACCGCGGACTCGACGTCTCCACCGTCGAGGCTCCGGCGACGTTCGGCGAGTACGAGCTTACGTATCGCAGCGGTGACATCGTCGGGCCGCGCATCGAAGCCGGCGAGCCGCTTGGCCTCGAGCTGGCCGACGTAGCCCACGCGATCCGCACAGGCGAGGAGCCACGCTCCAGCTGCGCGCTCGGCCTGGAAATCGTGCGCGCGCTGGAGGCGGCGCACCTGTCGGTGGAGCGTGCCGGCGATCCGGTGGAGCTGGGCGACGACGGCGGCGCCAGGTATGGCGAGTACGTCGGGCCGACCGTGACGCAGGCCGAGGGCACGAGGAGCCGTGAGAGCGTTCCCATCGCATGGGGCTCGAGCTACCGCGGCGAGCCTGGCGTACCTCTTACGAGGTAGTACATCTGTCGAGCAATGCGGGGTGAAGATGTGTCAAGCCGGTGATAGCGGACCGACGCTTTCACATGTCCGACTCCGATACCAAGACGCGGTCAAGTCGCGCGAGCAAGCCACCGCGCGCGAGCAAGCCACCGGCCCCTCAGCGCCGTCAACAGGCAGCCGACCAGCTGATGCATCTCGGCGAGCTGCTGCTCGCGCGTACCGACGATGTCGTAGATAGGATCGTTGCGGCAAGCGCTGCCTCGGGGGTGAACCTCGACGACACGGTCGAAAAACGATTCCGCCGGACCGGAACGCTCTCGACCGTCGCCGTAGCCGGGTGGATGGCTGGAGAGACGCTCGAGTCCGCGCGCGAGGTAGGACACGAGGTGTGGCAGATCTTCGGTCAGCTCGCGGCTCAGCGCGCGGCGTCGCTGACGGAGGTCACGAAGCGGTGCCTGCGTTGGCGCACCGCTGCCGGGGAGGTAGCAGCCGAGATTGCCGCAGAGCTCGACCTTTCCCCTCAGGTCCTTGCCCAAGCTCTTCTGATCCTGCAAACCACACTCGACGTGACGCTCGTGCACGTATGTGAGGCATTTGAGGCCGAGCGCCAGCACGCCGACGAGGAGCTCGCCTTCCTCGCGACGCACGATCCGCTCACCGGACTGCCCAACCGCACTCTGATCCTGGACCGGATCGAGCAGATGATCGCGCGCTCGCGGCGACTGAAGACGCCGATCGCGGCAGTCTTCATCGACCTCGACAACTTCAAGCTCGTCAACGACACACTTGGGCACGGCGCCGGGGATGAGCTTCTCGAAGCTGTGACGGCGCGGCTGCAAACTGTGCTGCGTGAGACCGATGCCCTGGGTCGCATCGGCGGGGATGAGTTCGTCGTGATCGCCGAGGGGGTTTCGCTGGACGCGGGCCCCGAGCTGATCGCCGAGCGCCTGTCAGAAGCGCTCGTCGAGCCGTTCATGCTCTTGGGCGGCAAGAGCCGCGTTGAGGTCAGAGCCAGCTTCGGCGTCGCCTCGGGCCTGGGAATATCTCCCGACGAACTGCTGAGCAACGCCGACATCGCGATGTACCGGGCCAAGTGGGATGGCAAGAATCGCTGCGTGGTCTTCGAGTCAGAGATGCAGGGCGCGGTGCAGAGCCGCATGGAACTCGAGATGGACCTGCGCGAAGCGCTCGCAAACGAGCAGTTCAATCTCGTCTATCAGCCCATCGTCGCCCTCAGCGACATGCGCCCCACGGGTGTCGAGGCGCTGATTCGCTGGCAACACCCGACACGCGGCGAGGTGCAGCCTGAAGACTTCATACCGCTGCTCGAGGAGACAGGCCTGATCATGCAGATCGGGCGATGGGTTCTCAACGAGGCTTGCGCGCAGAGCGCTCTCTGGCGAGACGCCGGACATGATGCGGGGATCGCGGTCAACGTGTCCGGCCGGCAGCTGGATTCGGATGAGATCGTCGCAGACGTCGAAGGCGCGCTCGCGCAGAGTGGTCTGGACCCCCACGCGCTGACGATCGAGATCACCGAGACGACTCTCATGCGAAACGCCGAGGAGACCGCCAGGCGGCTGTCGGCGATCAAGGGGCTCGGCGTGCGGATCGCGATCGATGACTTCGGCACCGGCTATTCCTCGCTGAGCCATGTGCAGAAATTCCCCGTGGACGCATTGAAGATCGACCGCTCGTTCATCACCGGCCTACTGCACAACCAGGAGGGCGAGGCGATCATCCACACGCTCGTGCAGCTCGGCAAGGCACTCTCCATCGAGACCGTCGCCGAGGGCATCGAGCAGCAGCTCGAGCTTTCGCAGCTGCAGAGCGAGCTGTGCGATAGCGGCCAGGGATTCCTGTTTGCCAGACCGCTGGACGCCGCTGCGACGGAGGGTTTTCTAGAGAGCTGGGCCGCGAGCAGGGTCGCTGCGGCATAGCTGGATCGGAGTTCGTCTCGGTCCTATCGAGGGTTGGGGCTGCGCTTCAGATCGGCGGGCGGCGGCGCTCACGGCGAGTCGTCCAGCGACTCAAGCAATTGGATATCAGCCAGATCCTGCGGACGGACAGCTGCGCGCTTCATCTTGAGCAGATCGTCGCGGTTGGCGATTGGGACTGACAGGTCGCCAGGGCAACCTCGTGTGTGAGCCGCTGGCCTCCATGGGCCTGGATGGCGATGCCGCCGATGGTCAGGTATTCGACGCGATGGCGCGCGAGCGCGGCAAAGAGCTCGCGGGCATCGAACCGCTCTGGATCGGTCACCGGCTGAGGGCTTGTCCAGTGGCTGCCGCAACGACGATGCGAAGTTCGCCGGCCACTGCATTCCAGCTCAATGCGAGCTCCAGACGCTCAGACATCGGACGCTGGCGGGCGGCGATCACGGCCTCTGGGAGGGCAAGCGAGGCACGCAAGCCCACTCGTGGCACCGTGATCGAGGCGGCTGCCGATTCTTACCCTGACGTCACTCGACAAGGTCACCGAGCACGGCGACCATCGCGGCCACCTCCCTAGGTCCCGCCACCACGCCGGGATGCGCGCGCCTCGTCGCGCACCGTCCGCCACGACGCCCACGTGATTCGCAGGATGACCAGCGTGATCGCAAGTCCGATCAGCGGGTCGGCGATCGGCGCCCCCAGCGCAACCACCGCAGCGCTGAGGATCACAGCCAGCGATACATACGCGTCGGCGCGAGCGTGGTTTCCGTCGGCGATCAGCGCGGCGGAGTCCAGGCGCCTGCCGGCGCGAATGCGAACGTGGGCAGCCGTCCAGTTGCCGAGATAGCCGATCGCTCCCGCTGCGGCCAGCGCTCCAAGGGCGGTCGGAGCGCCGGGGTGAATCAGCCTCTGAATCGCCTCGAGCGCCGCCACGGCAGCCGATACGAAGATCGTCGCGACGACCGCCAACCCGGCATGGCGCTCGGCCCGTCGCGACCGCAGCATGAACGCGATGCTCAGCGGAATCGCCGTGAGCGCGTCGCCACCGTTGTGAATCAAATCCGCCAGCAGCGCAATGCTGCCCGAGCTGGCGAAAATGAGCGCCTGCAGCGCCGTCGTCAGTCCGAGCACGAGCAGCGCCAGCGAGACCGCGCGCACGCCCTCGCGCGAGCGCTTGATCGAGTCGTCGACGAGACCGTGGCTGTGTCCGTGCTCATGCGCGTGCGTGTGGTCATGTCCGTGGTCAAGCGCGTGCTCGTGCTCATGCCCTGGCTCACCCTGACCGGGTTGGCTCCCGACCGGCGCCGCGAGCGCCGGAAGCCAAAGGTGTCGGTGGCGGCCGGCGTGCGCGTGGCTGTGGACGTGGCGGCCGTGCCTGTGCGGAAGCATCTGCTGCATCGCCCACATCTTGCCGCGCGCTATGGCCGTTCGCCACACGCTGCGCGCTCGGCTTCCTGGTCAGAGCTCGCGAGGGCTACTGGCGCCGCAGCGGCCCGTGACCGAGCCCCTAAGCCGGCCCGTAGCCGAGCACCGGTGAGTCGGGTTTGAGCGTGTAGTCGTGCTGGGCTGGATCGACGAACTTCGGGTCGACTTCGATGTTTTCGGCGAGCGTGAGGCCGGACTGCGAGCCGATGTTGCCTGAGACATTGCCGAAAATGTCGTTGTTGACGGCTGAATTGCCTGCTCCAAGGCTGCCAAAGGTCCAGATCCCGAAGTACAGGTTGCATCCCCCGCATACGCCTCTGCTGTTGGTGATGATGTTCCACCTCACCGTGTCGCCTGTGGGAGCCAGGTCGCCGAACAGCACGCCTGAGCCGTTGCCGTCGATCACGTTGTGTTCGATCACCGCGCCCGAGCCGCCACGAAGCAGGACGCCCTTGGAGCCGTTTTCGTAGAAGTAGCTGTTGCGGGCGGTCGTCCTGATTCCCATGTCGTACAGGCCGTGGATGAAGTAGCCGTTGGTCGGCGGCAGGTTGCACGGCACGGAGTCTTCTGCGCATTGAAACGGCCGTCCGCAGTTGTGTACGCGGTCGCGTTCGATCAGCGTGTCTTCGGCCGGACCCCATGCACCGCCGCCGGTCGTCTCGAAGCAGATCGTCTGCGGCGCCGTCACGTCGTCGTCGGTCCACGTCGTGTGCGCCGAGCCGATTGTCACACTCGGGCCGTCCGTCCCGGCGTCGGTGAAGTGCAGGTGCGAGAACGTCAGGTAGTCGGCGCCGGGCATCGTCACAACGCGTCCTGAGATCGTCGCCGGCGCTTGCAGATTGGTCGAGGTGATCGTCAAAGGCGCCCCTGGGCCACCGTGCGAATCCCCGGCACGCGTCGTGAAGCCTTCGTAGGCACCGCTGGCGAGGCACCCCGTCTGACCAGCCGCGAGCTTTGCCAGCAACGCCGGGACGGTCCTCACGGGCGCTGCTTGCGTGCCGGCGTTCGCATCGTTGCCGCTCGGCGAGCCATACAACGCACACCCGGCGCCGCCAGCTCCTTCTTCGA
>DASYKG010000026.1:0-73418 GCA_035995645.1 Solirubrobacteraceae bacterium | reverse complement strand
GCGGTAGCCGATCAGGTCGATCAGCACGTCGTGGCCGAACTCCTGGCGGAAGGCGAACGCGAGGCGCACGGCGCTCATGCACGCGTGCACGTCGTCGGCGTTGACGTGCACGATCGGCACGTCAAAGCCCTTGGCGAGGTCCGACGCCCAGCGCGTGGAGCGCGCGTCGTCGGGGTCGGTGGTGAAGCCCACCTGGTTGTTGGTGATGATGTGCACCGTGCCGCCGACCTTGTAGCCGTCGAGCGCCTGCAGGTTGAGCGTCTCAGAGACGACGCCCTGCGCGGGGAAGGAGGCGTCGCCGTGGATCACGATCGGCACGGCCGCGTCGGTGTCCTGGTGGGCGTGCGGGCCCTGGCGCGTGGTCTGCGCGGCGCGCGTGGCGCCCTCGACGACCGGGTAGACGTACTCCAGGTGGCTGGGGTTGGACTCGAGGTTGACGCGAATCGTCTCGCCGTCTTCCAGGTCATAGGAGCCCTGCGTGCCGTGGTGGTACTTGACGTCGCCGGTGCCGCCCTGGGGAATCGTCGTGACGGCCTCCAGCGTGGATGCGCCCTCGAACTCGGCGAAGATCGTGTCGTAGGCGCGGCCGAGGTTGTGCGCGAGCACGTTCAGCCGTCCGCGGTGGGCCATGCCGATGACGACCTCCTTGCCGCCGTGCGCGGCCGACAGCTTGATCAGTTCGTCGACCATCGGCACGGTCATGTCGAGTCCCTCGATCGAGAACTGGTGCTGGCCGAGATACGCCTTGTGCATAAAGCGCTCGAGCGCGTCGACCTTGACCAGGCGCCGCAGCAGCCAGCGAGCCTCGTCGTTGGTCAGCGGGTTGCGAAAGGCGCCCGACTCGATGTGCTCGCGCAGCCACACGCGCTGGCGGTGCGAGGCGATGTGCTCGATCTCGTAGGCGATCGTGCCGCAGTACGTTTCGCGCAGGTGCGGCAGCGCGTCGGCGAGCGTCGCGCCGGGCACGTACATGTTGAGGATCTTCGCCGGGATCCTCGCCTGCATCTCCGGCGTCAGGCCGAGCGGCTCGGGGTCGAGGCCGGGATCGCCCTCGGGCTCGGAGTTCAGCGGGTCGAGCCGCGCGGCCAGATGGCCGTGGCTGCGATAGCGGCTGACGAGCGTGCTCGCGGCCTGCACCGCACGCAGCAGCTCCTCGTTGACCGCCGGCGCGTCCGCGGTGGCGGAGGACGCCGATGCGGCTGCCGCGGAAGCCGCCGACGCGGCCGCCGCCGGAGCGGGGGGCTGCGGCGCGGGGCCGAGCTCGACGCCGAGTGAGGCGAACACGCCCTCGTAGAAGCCGCGGTCGCCGCCGAGGTATTCCTCGATGCGCGCGAGGAAGCGCCCGGACTCGGCGCCCTGGATGATCCGGTGGTCGTACGTGGAGGTCATCGTCATGACCTTCTCCGCGCCGATCATCGCGCCGATGTGCTGAAGGCCCGGCGGGTAGGCGATCGAGCCGGTCGCTACGATCGTGCCCTGGCCGGTCATCAGGCGCGGCACGGAGGCGATCGTGCCGATGCCGCCGGGGTTCGTAAGCGTGACGTTCGCGCCCTGCAGGTCGTCGGCGGTCAGCGTGTTCGTGCGCGCCTTCTCGACTAGCGCGTCGTACGCGGCGACGAAGTTCTCGAACGCCATGCGCCCGGCGTTGGAGATCACCGGCACCATCAGCGTGCGCGTGCCGTCCTTCTTCTCCACGTCCACCGCCAGGCCGAGGTTCACCTGTCCGTCGTGCACACGATTGGGCTTGCCGTCGATCTCCGCGAAGTGGTCGGCCATCACCGGCATGTCGTCAGCCGCGCGCGCGATCGCGTAGGCGATCAAATGCGTGAACGAGACCTTGCGCTCGGCGGCCTTCAGCTCCCTGCGGCGGGCCTCGAGCATCGTCACCGTCAGCGTGCGAAAGCTCGTCGCCGTGGGAATCGAGCGCGAATCCTCCATGTAGCGCGCGAGCGCCGCCGCGCTGCCGCGCATCGGCTTGGTCTCCGGCGCCCCCGCCGTCGCCGAGGCGCCGTTGGCCGACTCGCCTGCGGCCTGCGCCGCGCCGTTGCCCGACGCCGCCGACAGCACGTCCGACTTCGTGATGCGGCCGGCCGGGCCGCTGCCGGAGACACCGGCGAGGTCGACGCCCTCGGCCGCCGCGGCACGGGCGGCGACGGGGGAGACCTTGGTGCCCTCGGGCAGGCCACCAGGCTCGGCCGTGTCCGGCTCGCCTGAGCCACGTTTGTCTCCAAACACAGAGCTGAAGTCCCCGTCGATACCGGTTGGCCGCCGTTCGGAGCTGGCGCCCGCTGCGGCGCCGACGGCGATGCGCGCGATGACTTGACCGACGGTGACGGTGTCGCCCTCGTCGGCGAGCAGCTCGGTGACGGTGCCGCCGGCGGGAGCGGGCAGCTCGACGTCTACCTTGTCGGTGGAGATCTCGACGATCGTCTCGTCGGCGTTGATCGAGTCACCGACTTTGACATGCCATTCGAGGATCGTTCCCTCGGTGACCGACTCGCCGGCGGCAGGGGTCACGACGTCGATTATCTGCTCAGCCGTGGTGCCTGTGGCCATTGACTGTCTACTCTAGCGCGGCGCGCTGGCGTTGCTCACGGATGAACTGGTAGCTGCCGAAGAAAGGTCCAATTCCGCCGAGCACGGCCACGGCGACGGCCAGCCGGAGAGAGACGATGCGCAGTCGCGCGGCGGCGAGGCAGGCGAGCGACATGAAGATCCACAGCAGGCCGTGCGCGAGTCCGAGCACGAACGTGAGCGGCTGCGGGTTGCCGGCTGCGAAGGCGCAGACGAGCAGGGCGACGTACACGCACGAGTGCACGAACGACGTCCACTTCAGGCGGTCGAACGTCAGCGGCCCGGCGGCCTCGCGCGCGGCGGCGGGGCGACCTGCGGGGACGGCGTCGATCACTGCGTCAGCCAGCGCGCCATTCGCGGCAGGGCGTCTCCGGCCTCGGGCGGCCAGTCGTCGATGTCGCGCGGCCACCACGCGTACTCGTCGTGCTCGTGATCGGGCGTGACCGTGTGCTCGTCGCCGTCGGCGATCCACGCCTGGCCGACGAACATGACGAGCTTCTGCGGCAGCGAGATGAGCGCCTCGCCGCGCACGCGCTCGGGCGACACCGACCACTCCTCGTCGAGCTCGCGCACGAGCGTGTCGGCGGGGCTCTCGCCGAGATCGACGGCGCCGCCGGCGCCGAGCGCCCAGCGCCCGGCCCACGAGGCGACCCACGGTGCGCGGCGCCCGGCCAGCCAGCGCCCGTCGGCGGAGCGCGTGACGCACAGGGCGGCGACGCTGTGGCAGGCGTCGCCGTCGACGAGCCGCAGCGCCCAGCGCAGCGGCTGCAGCTCGATGGCGATCCCGTGGGCGTCGGCGCTGAAGTCGACGAGCCGCGCGGCGACGCCGTCGTGGCTGGGCGAACCGCGGTCGCGCAACCCCCTGATGGCCTCGTCGGCGGCGTGGGAGTAGGCGGGTGAGGGCTCGAACTGCTCGTCGCGCCAGTGCGCCTTGACGCGGTCGAGCTCCCACGGCCCGCGCGCGAGGATGCGCGGCTGTTCGGTGGGGGTTGGCTGGGGGCGTGCGGACATTCGCTTGGGGCGCCGATTCGCGCAGCGCTGACGCTAGTGAGCATAGACTCGCGCGCGTGAAGATTCGTCGACACAAGCACTGGGGCTGGGGGTATGAGGACCAGCAGCCGTCGCCGGAGGCGCTGCGCGAGACGGCGTCGCTTGCGGCCGAGCACCTCGGGCTGGCGCTCGGCGAGATCGAGGCGCCGGTGGGACTGGAGCAGGTCGCTTTGCGCAGCCCGCGCGTGCGGCCGCCGGCTGCACTGGCGGAGATGTGCGCGAGCGACGACCACGCACGCGCGTCGCACGCGCTGGGCAAGTCATACAGCGACGTCGTCAACGGCTTTCGCGGGCGCTTCGAGCATCCGCCGGACTTCGTCGCGCGCCCGCGCGAGGAGGCGGACGTGGAGCGGCTGCTGGAGTGGTGCTGCGACGAGCACGTGGCGGCGATCGCGTTCGGCGGCGGCACGTCGGTGGTCGGCGGGGTGACGGCGGACGTGCCCGACTCCTACAACGGCGCGATCGCGATCGACTTGCGCGCGCTGGATCGTGTGCTGGAGGTCGACGAGGTGTCGCGCTCGGCGCGCATCCAGGGCGGGGCGACGGGTCCGCTGCTGGAGGCGCAGCTGGGCGAGCACGGCCTGACGCTGCGCCACTTCCCGCAGTCGTTCGAGTACTCGACGCTGGGCGGCTGGATCGCCACGCGCGCGGCCGGTCACTTCGCGACGGTGTGGACGCACATCGAGGACTTCGTGGAGTCGGCGCGCGCGATCACGCCTGTCGGCGTGTGGCAGTCGCGCAGGCTGCCCGGCTCGGGGGCGGGCGTGAGCCCCGATCGCATGCTCGCCGGCTCGGAGGGCACGCTCGGGCTGATCACGGAGGCGTGGGTGCGCGTGCAGCCGCGCCCGCAGCACCGTCGCTCTGCTGGCGTTCTTTTTTCTCGATTCTCCGCTGGCGCGGAATGCGTGCGTGCGCTCAGTCAATCCGGGCTGAGCCCAGCGAACTGCCGTCTGATCGACGCGCGAGAGGCGGCGATGACGATGGCCGCCGACGGGACACGCGCGCTGCTGGTGCTCGGCTTCGAGTCGACCGACCACGCGGTCGACGAGGCGATGTCGCGGGCGCTTGCGATCTGCTCGCAGCACGGCGGCGACGTGCCCGACGCCGCAAGCGGCCGCGGCTCGCGGGGCGGCGGTTCAGCCGGCCGAGGCAGCGGCGGCGGATCGGGCCGCGCGAGCTCGGGCCGCGCGAGCGCGGGCGCAGGCGGCGAGGACGCGGTGGGCTCATGGCGTGACGCGTTCCTCGGCGCTCCGTACGCGCGAGACGTGCTGGTGGCGATGGGCGTGCTGGCGGAGACGTTCGAGACCGCGATCACGTGGGAGCGCCTGGCGGGCTTTCACGAGCGCGTGAAAGCGGCGGGCGAGCAGGCGCTGCGCGACGTGTGCGGGGAGGGCAGCCGCATGACGGCGCGCTTCACGCACGTGTATGCGAACGGACCGGCGGTGTACTTCACGGCGATCGCACCGGCGCGGCGCGGCGAGGAGGTCGAGCAGTGGGCGCAGATCAAGGCGGCGGTGTCGGACGCGATCCTCGCGGAGGGCGGCACGATCACACATCACCACGCCGTCGGGCGCGACCATCGCCCGTGGTATGACCGCCAGCGCCCGGACGCCTTCGCGGCGGCGTTCGCGGGCGCGAAGGCGGCAGTCGACCCGCACGGCGTGATGAACCCAGGCGTGCTGATCGACGCGCACGCCCCGGCGGCCTTCGCGCGATGAAGATCGCGGTGCTCGGGCCGGGCGGCGTGGGTGGCCTGCTGGCGGGTGCGCTGCACCGCGCGGGCGAGCAGGTGACGGTGGTCGCGCGCGAGCCGACCGCAGAGGCGATCGCCGAACGGGGAGTGCGCGTGAGCAGCGTGACGCTCGGCGACTTCACGGCGCGTCCGCGCGCGGTGGCCGAGCTTGGGGAGCCGGTGGATGCGTTGATCGTCGCCACCAAGGCGGCGGGGCTGCCGCAAGCGCTGCGGCGGATCGAGTGTGCGCCGGCGCTCGTGCTGCCGCTGCTGAACGGGCTGGACCACGTCGCGCTGCTACGCGAACGCTTCGCCGCAGGCTCGGTGCTCGCGGGGACCATCCGCGTGGAGGCCGACCGACCGGCGCCGGGCGTGGTCGTTCACACGAGCCCGTTCCTGCTCGTGGAAATGGCGACGCGCGAGGCGCCAGCGCGCGAGCCGATGCAGGCGCTCGCGCAGGCGCTGACGGACGCCGGCGTGAAGGCGCGCGCGGACTGGCCTGTCGGCGAGCGCTCGGAAGCGCAGGTGATGTGGTCGAAGCTCGTGCGACTGAACGCGCTCGCGTGCACGACGAGCGCGTACGACAAGCTGCTCGGCGAGATCCGCTCGACGCCGTCGCTGCGCGCGGACCTGCAGGGCGCGATCGCAGAGGCGTGCGCGGTGGGGCAGGCGGAGGGCGCCGACGTGGACCCGCAGAAGGCGATCGGCGAGCTGGAGCGCGCGCACGAGACGCTCGGCAGCTCCATGCAGCGCGACATCGCCGCCGGACGCACGCCGGAGATCGACGCGATCCCCGGCTCGGTGCTGCGCGCTGGCAAGCGCCACGGCATCGACTGCCCGACGATCGAGCGCCTCGTCGCGACGATCCTCGCCCGCATCGAGTCGCGCGCGGGCTGAGGTTACGCTGGTTGCGCCAGCGCTATCTACTTGGCGAGTAGATCAAGCGCCTCGCGGTTGCGCTCGACGGCGGCTGCCAGACGCTGCTGGAAGCCCTTGTCAGCGCGGCGCTTGGCGATGCGGTCATCGATCGCCTCGCGGATGACCTCTGAGACAGACATCTCGTCGGCCATCGCCAGCGCATCAAGTGCGCGCGCCTGGTCGTCCTCGAGGCGGAGCGTGGTGGTCTTCATGTCGGCGATCCTCGTTGAGAGAGAGCTACTACCCGGCGATAGTAGCACAATGGAGATCCATCGCAATGGCGCGATAGTTGTCTCATCTATGGCATGATACCTTGGTAGTGGCGATGGAGATCGACGAATTCCTGCTCGCCGCTGAGGCGGTTCTCGGAATGGACGCCGATCGTCTCGCACGCGTGACGAAGATCCCAGGCGCGGAGTCTGCGCTGGCTGCTCCATTCGCGAGCTTCGACGGGCATGACTTCTACGAGCAGCCGGTTCAGCGCGCGGCGGTGCTCGCCTCCCGGATCATGCGCAACCACCCACTTCCGGATGGGAACAAGCGCGTGGCGCTGATTCTCATGGAGCTGTACTTGGAAAATGAAGGTCTGCATCTGACGGCTGCGCCGGTGGATATCGACCATGTCTTTCGCGCTGTCGCTGGGCGGGCGATGGACGAGACCGACTTCTGCGCCTGGCTGGCCGCGCATACCGAGCCGCGCAAGGCCTGACCTCCCAGCCGTTCAGACACGCTCGGCGGCCGGCGCGCCGCCGGCTTCGCGGTCGTGGCGCAGGACCTCCAGCAGCTCGGCGTACGGGCCGACGAGGTAGGCGTCGTCGTCGGGCGCCAGGCGCGTGTCGCGCCGTGGCGGGTGCTCGAGCGCGGCCACTGCAGGCGCGGGCGCGGGCGCTTCCGCCGCGGACGAGTCGGCGCGCGGCGCGTCGGCGCCCGGCGAATGCGAGCCGGCGGCGCGGCGGATGGCGACTACGCGCACGGTGCCCGGAAGCTCGCGCATCGCCAGGCCGTCCAGGCCGCCGCCAGCGCTCACGCGCAGGCGCGCGAGCAGGAACGGGTGGTTGCCGACGTAGAACGTGAACAGCACGTGCAGGCCGAGCGCCGCGCCGACGAACCACGGGGCGGCGATCGCCGACGTCGACCACACGTGGCGAAAGCCGAAGCTCTGCTCCAGGCGATGGCCGAGCTGGCGGTCGAACACGCGCAGCACGACCGGCACGTCCGCCCAGCGCTCGCCCAGATGGTCGCGGATCGCCAGGCCCGTCTCGATGTTCGTCAGGTCGTCGGAGGTGAGGATCGCCACGGCCGCCGCCTCCGCGAGGTTGGCCGCGTCGAGCGTGCGCGCGAGCGTTGCGTCGCCGAGCACCAGCGGCGCCTGCAGCGCGCGCGCCTCCGTGAGCTGCGGGTTGCTCTCCATGCGCTCGATCACCACAGCCTCCGCGCCGGCCTCCAGCAGGCCTTCCAGCACCTTCATGCCGACGCTGCCGAGGCCCACGAGCACGACATGGCCGCGCATGCCCGGGATCCGGCCGTGGCCGAGCGACTGCGCGAGGCGGCGGCTGACGAGCGCGTTGGTGAGCAGCGCGAACATCGTCGTCACGAGCGTCGTCCCGGCGACGATCAAGAAGATCGCGAAGACCATCATGCCTGTCGGCTGCGCCGCGAACGAGTAGTCGCCGAAGCCGACAGTCGCGATCGTCTCCACCGTGAAGTAAGCCGCGTCGAGCAGCGGCAGCTGCGAGCGCCCGAGCGGCTCGCGGTAGCCGAAGTGCAGCACGATCGTCGACACGACCAACAGCACCACGCCGAGCGCCAGCGCGATGCGCAGCGGGCGATCGACGATGCCCGTGGCTGCGCCAGTCAGCCGCTTGAGAAAGCCGCGCGCGCGTGCAGCCGTTGCAGATGTCGCCCGCGCGCGCGGCTCACGCTCGCCCAGACCCGCCGCGTCGAGCTCTGAGTGCGTGCCCAGCAGCGTCACGCGGTCGCCCGCCGACACCGCCTGGTCGCGCCCGGGGCATGCGATCACGTGCTCGGCCTGCGTCACCACGCCGATCGGCGCGAGGCTTCCGTACAGCTCGCGCAGCGTCGCCGCGCGTGGCGCGATCACCTCCGCGGCCACGAACGACGTCTCGCCGAGCTCGATCTCGCGCGCGCGTCGTCCCAGGCACGTTTCCACGACCGCCGGCGCGAACAGCGCCGCGACGTCGAGCACGCCCACCTCGCTCAGCACGCCCTCCAGCGCGTGCGCCACCGACGGGTTGTCCAGGTCGGCGACCACGCGCACGTCCGCGCGCAGGTCGCGGATCTGCAGCACCGTCTCCAGCGTGCGCAGGTCCGTGCTCTCCGCGCACACGACCGCCGACGCGCCCAAGATTCCCGCGTCGAACAGCGGCTCGGCCAGGTGCCCGCCGCGTGGCAGGTGCGCAACGCCCCAACCGCGCACGATGCGCATCAGCCGCTCGTCCGGCTCGTCGCTCAGCACCACCGTGCGCGCCCCCGCGAGGTGCAGCTGCTCGACCGTGCGCAGCGCCACGTCGTTGAGCCCGCACACGATCACGTGCCCCACCCAGTCGCGGCAGGCCTGCGGGTCCGACGACGAGACGGTCACAGCCACGAAGCCCGAGTCTCGCTTGCGCGGGCGCCCCTTGCCGTTGGCCGCTCGTCCAAAAATCGACGTCTTGAATTGCGACGCGCGACAACCCAGCCGCGCAAGCGGCCCTCATAAGAAGAGAGACGGCAGAACGGCTAGCGCTCGAACGGAAACGGCGCCGCGGCCGGAGCGACCGCCGGGATCGGCTCACGGGAAACCGCCTCCACGGTCTCCTGCTCGGACTCCTCGCGCTGCTCGTCGTGCTCGCCGTCGCACAGCACGCGGAAGTTGCCCGTAACGCCGCTGTCCGCGTGGATCGTGATGCCCGGCAGGATCTCCTCGCCCTCCTCGAAGCCCAAGCGCTCCATGTCGAAGTGCGACAAGCCGATCCCGTGCGCCGTGTGCGTGGGGTTCTCGCGGTCGTGCGCCGCCACCGCCTGCGCGAAGCGCTCCAGGTTCTTCGCGATCTTGCCCGTGCTCGACATCGCTTCACGCAGCGTAGCGCGGGCGTGAGTGCCCGGTCGGGGCGGCGTTAGGGTGCCGTGCGATGCCCGCGACCCTCCGCCTGCTGCTCTCCCTGCGCGTGCTGCCGTGGCGCGTCGCGCGCTTCTACTGGCGCGCGCGCCGCCACGCGATGCGCAGCCGCGACGACTTCAGCCTGGCCTCCGCCGCGCGCCCGGCCGAGCTCGCGCAGCTGCTCGCGCTCGCGCGCGAGCGCACGAGCGTCGTCGAGCTCGGCACCGGCACCGCCTGGAGCGCGATCGCGCTGGCGCTCGACGATCGCGCGCGGCGCATCGTCAGCTACGACCCCAGCGTGCGCGCCGAGCGCGAGGCGTATCTCGCTCTCGCCGCTCGCCAGGTGAGCGAGCGCATCGAGCTGCGCGCCGAGCCCGACACGCGCGGTCCGCACGCTGGCGACTCGCCGGTTGAGCTGCTGTTCATCGACTCCCAGCACGAGCTCCAGCCTGTTCTCGCCGCGTTTCGCGCGTGGCGCCATGCACTCGCCCCCGGCGCCGTGGTCGTCTTTCACGACTACACCCACCCCGCCTACCCGGGCGTGCGCGAGGCCGTCGTCGAGCTGGGGCTTTCCGGCAGCGAGCGCGGCGGGGTGTTCGTGTGGCGCGCGGTCTGAGCGTTCGCTGCAGAACCGCCGACGCCGCCGGCCGCTTGGCTGGCCGCGCCGACGATCGGCCCGGCCCGCGCATCGCTCGGGTGTATGTTTGCGCGAACCAAACGCGAGGAGGTTCGCCATGTATGTCCGTGTCGTCAGGTTCACCGACGTGAACGCCGAGCGGCTGGAAGGGATGCTCGCGCGAATAAAAGAGTCCGACGGGCCACCTCCCGGCGTGCCTGCCACAGGCTTGAAGGTGTTGTTCGACGAGGCGCAGGGCACAGCGGTGGTCCTGCAGCAATTCGCCACGGCGCAGGACATGGAAACGGGCGCGCAGGTGATGGGCGCGATGGACGCCGCCGAGACGCCCGGCACCCGCGCCTCCGTGGACATGTGTGAGCTCAAGCTCGAACTGAAGGCCTGACACCGAAGCTCAACTCAATTCGACAACCGCCGGGCGATATCTCGCTAGCGCACGATCGCTATTCAGTCCACAGGCTGCTCGATTATCTCAATTCGATAACCGTCCGGATCGCGCACGAAGCAAAGCCGCGACCCACCCTCGCGCACCGAGTACGGAGGCTTCTCCGGCTCGATGCCCTGCTCGGCCAGCCGCGCGAGCGTCGCGTCGAGGTCGTGCGAGGTGATCGCGATGTGGCCGTAGCCGGTGCCGATCTCATACGCGTCCACGCCGAAGTTGTACGTCAGCTCCAAGCGCGGCATGTCGCCGTCGCCTGGCTGGTTCATGAACACGTTGATCGCCTCGTCTTTGATCGGCAGGCGGGCGATCTCCTGGAAGCCGAGCGCCTCGTAGAAGGCGACCGAGCGATCGACGTCGGTGATCCGATAGCACGTGTGGATCAAGGCCATGAGCGGAGTCTAAGAGAAGGCGCGACGCCGCGCGCGACGCCCGCGCGGCAAATCTCGTGCGCTAGCATCGAGTTCGCACGGGAGCTCAGCTGCAAGGGTTCGCGGGCGACGTAGCAGCGGGAGGACGCACCGACAACCTCGTTGAGGCGGGTTCGGACTGTCGTACATACAAGCTGTGTGAGCAACGCGAGCAATGCGTGGCGCCGCGCAGCCGAACCTGTGTACGGAGGTCGCGATGCCCTACCTGAACTGCCCGAGCTGTGGCCTTACGATCAACGTCACGCGGCCCGGCCCGCTGATCGAACACTGCCCGCGATGTCTTGCGCGCGACAAGCGCCCGGTCGAGCTGTTCGTCTCGGCTCAGCCGCGCGGACGCGAGCGCACGCCGGCCGCCTCCGCGCACGCGAGCACGACCGGTGCGACGCCACAGGACGGCAGATGAGCCTGCCCCCTGCGGGCGGCCTGGACATCGATGAGCGGCGTGGCGAGACTTCGCTGACGCTCGCGCTCGCAGGCGAACTGGACATCTCGACGGCGGGCCGCCTGCAGGCCGCCGCGTCCCGGCTGTGCGTGGCCGAGGGGGAGCGCGAGCTGACGCTCGACCTGCGCGGCCTCACGTTCGTCGACTCCAGCGGCCTCGCCGCGATCGTCTACACCAGCAGGCTCTGCGAGCGCTACGGCTGTGAGCTGTCGGTGATCCGCGGACCGCAATCGGTGCAGCACGTGTTCGAGCTCACCGGCCTCACCGAGCTGCTGCCGTTTCGCCCGGACGGCGACGGCTCGTCGTCGCCGTCCTGACCGCCTCTCGCCGGCGCCAGGCGATCGGTCACCCCAGACGTCGCCACTGAGGCGACCCTATACTCGGCGCGCGTGCGAACCATGATCGTCGGTCACGGCGGGCGAGAGAGCGCCCTCGCCTTCCGCATGGCGGAGCACAGCCAGCTGTACGCATTCGCCGGCCACCTCAACCCGTCGCTCGTGCGCTACGCCAACGCGTCCGCAGGCAAGGTGCAGATCGGCGACGTGTGCGATGCGCAGGCCGTCGCCGCGTTCGCGCGCGCCAACCACGTCGACCTTGCGATGGTCAGCGCCGACGAACCGCTGGAGGCGGGCGTCGTCGACGCGCTGCTCGCGCAGGGCACCCCCACCGTCGGCCCGACGCGCGCCGGGGCGGAGATCGAGTGGAACAAGGAGTTCGCTCGCGCGCTGCTGCTCGACGTCGCGCCCGAGGCGACGCCGCGCCTGCGCGTCGTGCACCGCGCCGAGGAGGTCGACGACGCGATCGCCTCGTTCGGCTCGGCGCCCATCGTCGTCAAGCCCTCCGGCCTCACCGGCGGCAAGGGTGTCAAGGTCATGGGCCCCCATCTTGCAAGCCACCAAGAGGCCCGCGACTACGCGCTGAGCCTGCTCGCGCGCGGCGGGACAGGAGACTCGGTGTTGATCGAGGAGAAGATCGTCGGAGCCGAGTTCACCATCCAGGCGATCAGCGACGGACGCACGGTCGTGTTCCCCAACTCGACCTACGACTACCCATACCGCTTCGACGGCGACGAGGGTCCCGGCACCGGCGGCATGGGCTCGCTCTCCACCGCGCAGGCCACGCTGCCCTTCATGTCGCCCGAGCACTACGCGCAGGCGTGCTCGATCGTCGAGCGCGTCATCGCTCGCCTGGCCGACGAAGGCCGGCGCTTCACCGGCGTGATGAACAGCGGCTTCTTCGCCACCGACGCCGGCGTCCAGGTGATCGAGTTCAACGCGCGCTTCGGCGACCCCGAGTGCATGAACATCATGGCGCTGCTCGACGGCGATTGGACGCGCGTGATGCAGCGCATCTGCGACGGCGAGCTGACGGGCGAGGACGTGCGCCTGCGCGACGAGGCGTCGCTGGTGCTGTATCTCGTGTCCCCCGACTACGCGCTGCCCAGCGGCGCAGCGGCGCCGACCCCGTATGACTTCGAGCTCGACGTCGCCGCTATCGAGCGCGCCGGCGCCGGCGTGTTCTTCTCCTCCGCCGTCCACGTCGCCGGCGACACGTACCGCACCGTCGGCACCTCGCGAGCCGTCGCGCTCGTCACCACCGCGCCGAACCTGCCCGATGCACATGAGCGGATCGTCCACATCGCGGATTCGGTCGACGTGCTGCAGTGGCGTCGCGATGTCGGCGACGAGCGCTACCTGCGCGGCCTGAGCCGGCTCGTTCGCTCGGGATAGCGCCCATCGTGCAAGGATTGCCGCAGTGATCGTCGAGACGTCCAGCAATCCCCAGTTTCTGTCCAACACCTACCTAGTCGCCGACGGTCACGGCGGCCCGGCCTTCTTCATCGACGCCGGCGGTCCCGTCGCGCCGCTGATCGCCACCGCCGAGCGGCTCGACCTTGCGCCCACGCACGTGCTGCTCACCCATCATCACTACGACCATGTCTGCGACGTCGACAAGCTGCGCAAGCGCTGGCCGAAGCTCGACGTCGTCATCAACTCGGTCGAGAGCGAGCTGATGCGCGCCGGCAGCGAGGATGGCGGTGGCGATTCCGGCGCCGATCGCATGGGTTCCGTGCAGGCCGGCGAGACCCTGCGGTTCGGCACGCTAGAGGTCTGCCCGCTGAACACGCCCGGGCACACCGCCGGGATGCTGTCCTTCCTCGTCGGCGACCGATCCGCCGGCGAGCCCGGCAAGGGCGCCTCCAAGCGTCCCTCCTCCAGCGCCGCCCCCGGCGGGTTCAGCGGCGGCGACGCCGTCGTGTTCACCGGCGACACGCTGTTCAAGAACTCCGTCGGCGGCGTCAAAGCGCCCGGCCACACGACCTACACCGATCTGCGCGACTCGATCATGGGCACGCTGATGGAGCTTCCGCCCGACACCGTCATCTACCCCGGCCACTCCGAGTCGACCTCCGTCGCACAGGAGTGGAACTCCAACAGCTTCATCCGCGTCTGGCGCGGCCTTGATCCAGAAGGTGCCGAGCCGTGCATGGCACTCGGTCAACCGGCCACGCTCGTGCTGCTCGGCCAGGACTACGACGGCGGCACCAAGGCGTGGGTGCGCTGGCAGGACGGCGCCGACGACATAGTTCCGGGCTCTCGCGTCGAGCGCGCGGGCAAGGGCTAGCAGCTCCAGCAGTTGGCCTGCGGCGCGTGGGGACGCGAGGCGTCGGCGTCGCACTTTTCGCATTCTGCGATAGCCATCGTATCTACGCCGTAAATACGATCGCGCACATAACACATAAAAGGTGACGACGTCCTTCCTCAGCATTGATGCTTTTGCGTGTAGCGATAGCCATCGTATATATCCTGTAGATACGATAGCGCACCAACTCCGTAAAAGGACTTACATACCTCGTCCGCAGGAGAACGCGCGCCCGCCGCCGCTCGCGTACGCCTAGGATGCTGGTGTATGGCACGCGAGAGCGAGAAGATTCCCACCTCGCGCGTGCGGCGCACGGCGACGGTCGCCTCGCTGGCGGCGGGCGAGGCGGTGAAGCAGTTCGGCACGCGCGCCGCCAACGTCACGCGCGGCGAGGAGGCCTCTGAGGAAGCGATGGCCAGGCGTCAGCTGGAGACGGCGAAGCAGATCGTCGCGGCGCTGGGGACGATGAAGGGCGCGGCGATGAAGCTCGGGCAGGTGATGTCCTTCCTCGACGTCGGCCTGGTGCCGGAGCAGCACCGCGAGGAGTTCCAGCGCGAGCTGGCAAAGCTGCGCGACGCGGCCCCGACGGTGTCCTTCAAGCAGATGCGCAAGGTCATCGAGGACGATCTGGAAGAGCCGGTGGACGAGGTGTTTGCATCGTTCGACGAGGAGCCGATCGCGGCGGCGTCGATCGGGCAGGTCTATCGCGCGACGCTGCACGACGGCCGCGATGTGGCCGTCAAGGTGCAGTACCCAGGCGTGGCAAGCGCGGTGCGCGCGGATCTGCAGAACCTGGACATGATCATGCGCCTGCTCAAGCGCATGACTCCGGGGCTCGACGTCAAGGCGATCGCGGAAGAGATCAAAGAGCGGATCGTCGAGGAGCTCGACTACGAGCTGGAGGCGCAGAACCAGCGCTCTCTCGCGCGCATCTTCGCCGGTCACCCGTTCATCGTCGTTCCCGACGTCGTCAGCTCGCTCTCGCGCGAGCGAGTGCTCGTCGGCGAGTTCGTCAGCGGCGTCGGCTTCGAGGAGCTGAAGGGACGCTCGCAGGCCGAGCGCGACCGCCTGGGCGAGATCGTCTTTCGCTTCTTCCTCGGCTGCCTGTACCGCCACCGTCAGTTCTCCGGCGACCCGCATCCAGGGAACTTCCTGCTGCAGGACGACGGCCGCGTGGCGTTTCTGGACTTCGGTCTGTTCAAGCGGCTGGACGCCAAGCCGGTCGAGCTGGAGCTCGCGGCGCAGCGCGCGGTCGTCGAGCGCGACGCGCCGGCGCTGCACCGCCTGCTGGCAGAGTCCGGGTTCCTGCCGGACCCCGCGCGCGTGGACCCCGAGCACCTGTTCGCGTTCATCGACGCGGCGATCTGGTGGTACACCACAGATGAGACCGTTCAGCTTTCGCCGGAGATCGCCACGCAGGTGATGATCGAGAGCTCTGACCCTCGCTCCAGCCACTTCCGCGAGATGCGCCATCAGGACATGCGCCCGGAGCACCTGTTCGGCAGGCGCATGGAGATGCTCACGCTGGCGGTGCTCTCACAGCTGCACGCGAGCGCCAACTGGCACAGGATCGCGCGCGAGTGGATGTACGGCGACGCGCCGGTCACCGAGCTGGGGCTGCAGGAGGCCGAGTTCTACGGCCGCAGCGGCGTCGGCGCGCGCTGAGCTCTTGCAGGGATAATCGAATCCATGGAAGGCGAGACAGAGCGGGCGATCCGCGACGAGCGCCTGTCGGTGATCCTCGACGCGCTGGCCGAGGCGGTGACGATTCGCGCGCCTAACAACCATCTGGTGTACGCCAATCAGGCGGCCCTCGAACGGCTCGGCTTCAGCTCGGTCGCCGAGCTTCGCGCAGCCGATCCGCAGGAGCTGATGGGACCGTATGAGACGGCCGACGAGCACGGCGGCGAGATTCGCATGGAGGACCTGCCGTCGGTGAAGCTGCTGCGCGGCGAACACCCGGAGCCACTGTTGATGCGCTCGGTCAACCGCGCCAGCGGAGAGGAGTCGTGGGTCTTGCTGAAGGCGACGGCGGTGCGCGACGAGGCAGGGGAGATCGAATCGGCGGTGACGATCATCGCCGACGTCACAGAGGCCACGCGCGCCACGCAGCGCGTCGAGTTCCTCGCGCGGATCGGCGAGCTGCTGGCGTCCTCGCTCGACTACCAGCAGACCTTGCGCAACGTCGCCGGGCTGGCCGTTCCGCAGATCGCCGACTGGTGTGCGGTCGACCTGTTCGACGCCGACGGCCAGCGTGAACCGGTGGCGATCGCGCACTCCGACCCGGCGAAACTGCAGACGGCGGCTCGACTGCGCGACTACGAGCCCGAGCGCCTAGACCCCGACCAGGGCGTGGGGAAGGTGCGCCGGACGGGCGAACCGCTGCTGTACACGGAGATCTCCGACGACCTGCTCGTCGCGGCGGCGCTCGACGAGGAGCACCTGCGGCTGCTGCGTGAAGTCGGCATGCGCGCGGTGCTGATCGTGCCGCTGGCGATCGGCCGGCGCACGATCGGCACTCTGACGATGGTCAACTCCGAATCGGGACGCAGCTTCGGCATGGGCGACGTCGAGTTCGCCGCACAGATCGCCGCGCGGGCGGCCGTCGCGGTCGAGAGCGCGCGCCTGTACAGCGAGCGCTCGACGGTGGCGCGCACGTTGCAGAGCAGCCTGCTGCCGGAGGCGATCCCGGCGATCCCCGGCTGGGAGGTCGCCGCGTTGTACCGTCCGGCGGGGCACGAGAGCGAGGTCGGCGGCGACTTCTATGACGTGTGGGACGTCGGCGAGGACTGGCTGATGATGATCGGCGACGTCACCGGCAAGGGCGTCGGCGCGGCGGCTGTCACGTCGCTCGTGCGCTACACGGCCAGAGCCGCCTCGGAATTCGACACGCGCCCGAGCGAGATCCTCGCGCGGGTCGACGCGGCGCTGCGTCGGCGCCCAACGGTCTCGCTGTGCACGGCTCTGTGCCTGCGGCTGTCGCGCGAGGGCGCGACGCTGGCCGTCGGCGGGCACCCGCTGCCGCTGCGCATCGGCGACGGCGGCGTGCAGGAGGTCGGCGACTACGGAACGCTGCTCGGCGCGCTGCAGAAAACGCGCTGGCCGGAAGTCGACATCGCGCTGAAGGCGGGAGAGACGCTCGTCGCGTTCACCGACGGCGTTACCGACGCGATCGGCGAGGACGGCGAGCGATGGGGAACCGAGCGACTGCGCGAATCGCTGGCGGCGGCCGGCGACGTCGCGCCTGCGGCGCTGCGCACGCGTCTCGTACGCGCGCTCGACGAGTTTCAGGTCGGCGCGCAGGCTGACGATACTGCGGTTGTGATCATGCGCTTTGACGATCCTCGACAGGCCCGCGAGAGCTCGGCTGGACACGCGAGCGTGGGCGGGCGAGGAAACGGGTAGGAGGTCAGCTGTGTCCCGTACGACGTTTGAGATCGACGCGACGGATGACGCCGACGCGGCTTGCCTGGTCTTGTCGGGCGAGTTGGACCTGGCGACGGTGCCGCGCGTGGAACAGGCGGTCGATGCCGCGCTCGCACGGGACGTGCAGACGCTGGTCCTCGACTTGAGCGGCCTGAGCTTCGTCGACTCCTCCGGCCTGCGCCTGTTCGTCGTGCTGCACCAGCGCGCCGCCGCCGAGGGTTGGGGTTTCAGCCTGGTGCGCCCGCAGGAGCAGACGATGAAGGTCTTCACGATCAGTGGCCTGGAGGAGAACCTGCCGTTCGCCGAGAAGTCGAGCATGGCATGACGCCGCGATCCTCTGAAGACGCGTGTACGAAGCCGGGCGCGCGCACGCCGCTGATCGAGCTGGACTTGGAGCGCACCGTGCAGGCGCCGGCGGTCGCGCGGGCAGCCGTCGCGCGGCGCTGTGAGGAGCTCGAGCTCGACGGCTCGCTGTCGCAGTCGCTGATCCTGCTCGTCTCCGAGGTCGTCAGCAACGCCGTGCGCCATTCGGCCGCAGCTCCGAGCGCTTCGATTCAGCTGGTCGCGAGCTTCGGCGCCGACACGATCCGCGTCACCGTGACCGACGCCGGCGACGGATTCACGCCGCGTCCGCGCGATCCCGCGCGAACTCACGACGGCTACGGCCTGTACCTGCTGGAGAAAGTCGCCACATGCTGGGGCGTGGAGTCGCGCGGCGACACGAAAGTCTGGTTCGAGCTGCCGCGCGAAGGCTGATGCGCTGGCGCTGGCGTCGCGGCGCTGAAGCGCCTCCGGCGTGACCGGGGCGAGTGCCTCCGGCGCTCCTCAGAGCACCTGAATCTGCACGAGGCTGGTCGTCCCCGGCCGCCCGGAGGGAAGGCCGGCGGTGATGCCGACGCGCGCGCCGGCTTTGCACCAGCCGAGCTCGACGACGCGCCGCGCGGCATCGGCGATCAGCGCCTCGGTGGTCTCGTGCCGGCGCATGGAAGCCGCCTGCACGCCCCACATGAGCGCGCAGCGCCGCACGGTCTCTTTGCCGGGCGAGAGCGCGTAGATCGGCACGGTTGGGCGGTGCGCGGAGACCAGCCGCGCCGAGCGCCCGGACAGCGTCGGCACGATCAAAGCGTCGAGGCGCAGCTCGCGCGCAGCGAGGCTGAGGTTGTGCGCGATCGTGTACGCGGGGTCTGACTCGGTGCGGCGCACGCGCGAGTCGTTCCAGCGCTCGTACGGCGCGATCGCCTCCGCCTGAACGGCGACGGCGGCCATCATCGCGATCGCCTCGACGGGGTAGGCGCCGACGGCGGTCTCCTGCGAGAGCATCACCGCGTCGGTGCCGTCGAGGATCGCGTTGGCGACGTCGGCGACCTCGGCGCGCGTCGGGCGCGAGGAGACGACCATCGAGTCGAGCATCTGCGTTGCGGTGATCGACGGCCGCGCCATCCAGCCGGCCAGCTCGAGCAGCTGCTTCTGCACGATCGGAACGCGCTCGATCGGCAGCTCGATGCCGAGATCGCCGCGCGCGACCATCACGCAGTCGGCCGCTTTGAGGATCTCCGCGGCGCGCTCGACGGCTTGGGGCTTCTCCATCTTTGCGACGAGCGGCAGCCGCGTGTGCTCGCGCACCGCTTCGACGTCCTCCGGGCGCTGCACGAACGACAGCGCGACCATGTCCACGCCGATCGACTCGCCGTGGCGCAGCAGCTCGAAGTCCTCCTCGGGCACCGCCGGCAGCGACTCGACCTCGCCGGGAATGTTCAAGCCCTGGCGCGAGGCCACGGCGCCGCCCACCTCGATCTCCACTTCTACCTCGTGACTGGCGGCGCGCACCTCGCGCACGCGCAAGCGCACGGAACCGTCGGCGAGGTACATCACGGCGTCCTTCTCCATCGCGTCGGCGAGCCCCTGCCAGGAGACGCTCATGCGCGTCGCATCGCCCTCGATCTCCTCGCCGTCGGCGGAGAACGTCAGGCGATCGCCGGGCGTCAGCTCGACGATGTCCTCGCGCAGCGGCCCGATGCGCAGCTTCGGGCCGGGCAGGTCCTGCAGGATCGCCACCGCGCGCCCCGCGCGGCCGGCGGCGTCGCGCACGCGGCGCACCGTCTCGGCGTGCTCTTCGAGCGTCCCGTGCGAGTAGTTCAGGCGCGCCACGTCCATGCCCGCCTCGACCATGCGCAGCAGCGTCTCCGGCGAACGCGAGGCCGGTCCAATGGTGGCGACGATCTTAGTGCGGCGCATCGCAGCCACCGTAGCGGTCGCGGCGGCAACGCACGTCGCCCGCAAGAGCGCACTCGCCGAGCGCACGCGCCGGATCGCGCCGGCCGCGCGCCGCGCGTCGGCGCCCCCTAGCATCGAGCGAATGCTCGGACCCACGCGTCCCGTACCGAAGGTCGGCTGCAAGGCGCGCATCGCGCACTTCGGTGGCGGGCGCGAGAACGGCACGGTGGTGGCCGTGCGCGACGACGGGCGGCGCGTGGACGTGCTGGCGGAGGGCGGGGAGACGCTGCAGTTCGTGCTCAGCCCGGCGACCGCGCGCTTCGTGTCAGCGGCCAGCGGACAGGGTCCGCGCCTGGAGCTGCTGGGCGACGCCTAGGGTGCGTGCACGTCGGGGAAGTGCTCGGCGCAGTGCTCGCGCAGCGTCTGGCGCACCCACGCGCGCTCGTGTGGGGAGGCGACGCGAAGGCGCGCGAGCAGCTCGCGCTGGCGCTCGATGGGCGCGCCGGCGATCGTCCAGCGCACGGCGAGTCGCTCGAACAGCAGCTCGACGGCGCGCTGCCAGGCGTCCTCCTGTGTGGCGGCTGCGCGCGCGCCGGCACCGGTGAGCGTGTGCGCGTACTCGACGCGTGCGGCGGGTGTGAAGGAGCCGCGCAGCACGAGCACGTTGCCGTCGGCGTCGGCGTACTCGCTGGTGGGCGCGCTCAGGCGCTGTCTGCTGCGTCCGCGCTTGCCCACGTCACCGCCCTCGTGCAGCCGGTCGTTCGGCGAGGCGCCCGCTCAGAGCTCGGCGGCGCGCTGCAGCTGCGAGCGCACGTCGCCTGTCAGCGGCTTGGCGTGTCCGGCCCACGCGGCGGCGGGCTCCAGCGCGGCGAGCTTGAGCATGCTCGCGCGCGCCTGCTCGGTGTCGAAGTTGTACATCGCCAGCGGCAGGTGCGGATCGCAGTCGCGACCCCACATGTCGATCGTGTAGAAGCAGTCGCTGACGAGCGCGAGACGATCGGACTCGCGCCACAGGGCGATCTGCCCGGGGGCGTGGCCGGGTATCTCGACGACGCTGAAGCCGGCGACGTGGTCGCCCTCGGAGAGCGTCCCGGCGATGTTCACGGGGCCGGCGTCCCAGGCGTAGCGGTGCATCAGTTTGTGCATCTGGCGCTGAGGAAACGGCAGGTCTGAGAGTCCCTCCGGCCAGTAGCGAAAGCCGCCGCTGCCTTCGGCGTCCTGCACCTCTGCGGGGTGGCAGAAGACGGGCGCGCAGATTCCTGGCGCCGCGCCGCGATGGTCGGTGTGCCCGTGTCCGAGCACGATGCGGCTGATGCCGCCGAGCTTCGCGCCGGCTCGCGCGAGCGAGCGCGTCATCGTGCGCGCACCGGCGTCGAACATCGTCACGCCGCCGTCGTGCTCGATCAGGTACACGTTGCAGCGCCCCGGCTGGCCCTGCACGACCCACACGCCGGTGGCGACCATCTGCGCCTCGCTGCCCGACAGCCGCGACGTGAGCCGCGTCTTCGCGTTGAAGGCGCCAGTCAGCCGCTGCTCGGCGAGCGACCCCTGCGGCGGGATCATGCCGAGCTGGCGCGGAATCGCGATCGAGTCGGGGAAGGCCTCGTTGGATTGGATCAGACCGTCCTTGACTGTCAGCAGGTCGATGCCCTCGACCGCGAAGCGGTCGCCCGTCGGCTGGATGCCGTTTAGCGTGCCCGGCCCGGCGAACGTGCCGCTGATGCGGTACTGCACGGCGCAGCGCTCGTCCTGTGTGGTCGTGGAGAGGATCTCGAACAGCAGGTCTGGCGTCGCGTCGAGGATCTCGCCGAGGAATGCGCGCACGCCCTCGGGTGCGATCACATCCATCTGACCGCGGATGTTGTCGCGCCCGCCATTGGCCCACAGGCCGACGGCGGTGTCGAGGTCACGCGCTGCGATCGCCTGGAAGTAGCGGCGCGCGACCGACTCGGCGGCGGAGCTGTTGGTGATGCGTTTACGCCCCGATTGGGCCTGCCGGACGTTGGCGGCTGCCTCGTGAACCTTCGTGGCGGCCTTGCTCGCACTGTCGCTCTGCTCGTCAGCCATGCTGCTCCTCCCACTGTCGCTAGCGGTCGTAGTCTAGTCTCCGCCGCGTGGCCGAGGTGGGGAATCGCACGAGCGCGCCGAAGGCGTCGCTCGGCGAGGGCAAGCGTGAGCTGGGCCGCGGGGAAACGGTGCTGCGCGGCGTCTATCGCCTGCGCCTGCCGCTGCCGTGGCCGGGCGTTCCTCACTGCAACGCTTGGGCGGTCGCGGCGGACGACGGCTTCGTGCTGTTCGACACGGGCATGCACCAAGAGGACTCGATGGAGAACCTCGAACGCGCGCTTGCGATGTGCGGGCTGCGCGTGGAGCAAGCGCGCCTGGTCGTGTGCACGCACGCGCACTCCGACCACTACGGCCAGGCGGCGACGATCGTGCAGCGTGCCGGCTGTGAGCTGTGGATGCACCCGAACCACGCGCACATGACGCGCATGGCGCAGGACCCCGAAGCGGTGCTCGCGCGGCGCCTGGAGGTGGCGCGCCAGAGCGGCGTGCCGGAGGAGCCCTTGCAGCGCTACGCCGCGCGGCGCAGCTCCAGCGAAACGGGCATCGCGGCGGTGATCGAGCCCGACCGCGACCTGCTGACGGGCGTGACGATCGAAACGGCGCTGGGGCCGTGGACGGTCTATGAGACTCCAGGCCACGCGCCGTCGCACGTGTGCCTGTTCCAGCCGGAGCGCCGCCTGCTGATCTCCGGCGACCACCTGCTCGGGCGCATCTCGCTGTACTTCGACTACGGCTCCTCGCCGGACCCGGTCGGCGAGTTCCTGCACTCGCTGGACGTCGTGCAGAAGCTCGGCGCGCGCCTGTGCCTGCCGGGACACGGGCGCACGTTCACGGACGTGCACGCGCACATCGAGGGCAACCGCAAGCTCGTTCACGAACGTCTGGACAGCGTGTCGGCGGCGCTGGCGAAAGGCCCGTTGAGCGCGTTTGAGATCGTCCCGCACGTGTACGGCGAGACGATCTCCCAGCAGAACGCGCACTGGCTGCTGTCGAAGGTGCTCAGCTACCTCACGCACCTGCAGGCGCTCGGGCGCGCGCGGGCGCTCGCCGGCGAGCCGGAGCGCTGGACTGCATAATTGACAGATGCGCATCAACGAGATCCTCGCCTCACAGACGCCGGTCTTCTCCTTTGAGTTCTTCCCGCCGAAGACGCCGGCGGGCGAGCAGAACCTGTACACGGCGCTGAAGGAGCTCAAGCCGCTGCAACCGTCGTTCGTGTCGGTCACCTACGGGGCGGGCGGCTCCAGCCGCGAGAAGACGATCGAGATCGTCAAGCGGATCAAGGAGGACTTCGGGCTGGAGGCGATGGCGCACTTCACGTGCGTGGGCGCGACCGTGCCGCAGCTGCGCGCGACGCTGGACGAGATGCGCGATGCGGGGATCGAAAACGTGCTGGCGCTGCGCGGAGATCCGCCGGAGGGCGAGGACGCCTGGACGAAGACGGAGGGCGGCCTTGAGTATTCGCGCGAGTTGGTCACGCTGATCGGCGGCGACTACGAGTTCGCGATCGGCGCGGCGTGCTTCCCGGAGACGCACATCCACGCCGAAAGCCCGGAGAGCGACCTGCGCTACCTGGCGGAGAAGGTCGCGGCTGGGGTCGACTTCCTGATCACGCAGATGTTCTTCGATAACAATTTTTATTTCGACTTCGTCGGTCGCGCGCGCCGTGCAGGTGTCGAGGTGCCGATCATTCCGGGGATCATGCCGATCACGCGGGTGGGTCAGTTGGAGCGGATGGCGAGCATGTGCGGCTCGGCGATCCCGGACGGCCTGCGCGCGGAGCTGCACGCGCGCGAAGAGGACGCGGAGGCGGTGCTCGACTTCGGCGTGGCGTACGCGACGCTGCAGTGCTCGGAGCTGCTCGCGGCGGGCGCGCCGGGCGTTCACTTCTACACGCTCAACCGCTCGCCTGCGACGCGCGCGATCGTCAGCGCGCTGAAGCTGGCGCGCCCGTGGGAGCGGGCGATCTACCCGGCTTCGATCTCCAGCCCCTCGGCCAGGCGCGGCGAGCCGTCGGGCGCGTCGTAGCGAACGTCGACGGAGTCGTTCTGGCGATACGTGCCGACGCCCCACGCGCCGAGCAGCCAGCGCCAGGCGCTGATCTTGTCCTTGCGCAGGTCCTGCTCGAAGACGAGCGAGCCTTCGCGCACGGAGAAGTCTGCGCCGAGCTGCTGCGGAACGCCGTTGAGATACACCTGATAGGGCTCGCGCACGTCGCGCGGGAGCCTGACCTTCGATTTGCTCATGGCGAGCGGATTATGCACCCGGCGCGACCCGTACTCTCCGCTGCGTGACCGACATCCCGTACACCGTGCGCCGCTCGTCACGCGCGCGGCGCGTGCGCGTCAACGTGCACGCGCACGCCGGCGTGGAGGTCGTGCTGCCCGTGCGCGCCCCCGAGCGCGCGGCGGCGGGGGCCGTTCGCGAGCTGCGCCCGTGGATCGAGCGGCGCCTGGGCGAGGCGCAGGAAGCGCGCGCGCGCGTCGCCGCGCGCGCGGGCACGCTGCCGTATCTCGACGACTCGCTGTCGCTCGTCCCGCAGGCGAGCCGCACGCGCGTGCACCGCGACGGCGGGCGCCTGCTCGTCCCCGAGCGCGACGCCGGCGCGGCGATCGAGCGCTTCTACCGCCGTGCCGCGCGTGCGGAGATCGCCCCGCGCCTGGATCGCGCGACGCAGCTCGCCGGCACGCCCTACAGCGACCTGTCGATCCGCGCGCAGCGCACGCGCTGGGCGTCGTGCTCGGCGAACGGCAGCATGAGCTTCAACTGGCGCCTGCTGCTCGCGCCCTCGCGCGTGCTCGACTACGTCGTCTGGCACGAGGTCTGTCACCTGCAGGTACTCGACCACTCGCCGCGCTATTGGGCGCTCTTGGAGCGCTGGTGCCCGGACTACCGCGAGGACCGCGAGTGGCTGCGCGTCAACGGCGCGACGCTCGTGCTCTAGCTTCGCTGCTCGATCGGCACGTAGTCGACGTCGCGGGCGCCGGTGTAGATCTGTCGGGGCCGCGCGATCTTCTGCTCGGAGTCTTCGACCATCTCGAGCCATTGCGCGATCCAGCCGCTGGTGCGCCCGATAGCGAACATCACGGGGAACATCGCCACGGGCAGGCCGAGCGCCTCGTAGATCAGGCCGGAGTAGAAGTCGACGTTCGGGTAGAGCTTGCGTGAGGTGAAGTAGTCGTCGTCGAGCGCGCGCTTCTCGAGCTCCGTGGCGACCTCCAGCAGCGGGCTCTTGCCGCGCACCTCGAACACGTCGTCGAGGTATTTCTTGATGATCCGCGCACGCGGGTCGTAGTTCTTGTAGACGCGGTGGCCGAAGCCCATCAGGCGCTCCTTGCCCTCCTTGACGCCGTCGAGGAAGTCGGGGATGTTCTCCACGCTGCCGATCCGCTCGAGCATCCGCAGCGCCGCCTCGTTGGCGCCGCCGTGCAGCGGGCCGTACAGCGCGGCGACGCCGCCGGCGACGGCCGTGTAGGGATCGACCTGCGTCGATCCGACCGAGCGCACGGCGCTGGTGGAGGCGTTTTGTTCGTGGTCGGCGTGCAGGATGAACAGCACGTCCAGCGCGCGCGCCAGACGCGGATCGGGCTCGTATTTGAGCTCGGTCATTTTGTACATCATCCCGAGGAAGTTGGCCGCGTAATCGAGCTCGTTGTCGGGGTACACGTACGGCTGGCCCATGTTGTGGCGAAAGGCGAACGCCGCGAGCGTGGGCATCTTCGCGAGCAGGCGGATGATCTGGATCGCGCGCACGCGCTCCTCGTGGATCTTGTTGGCGTCCGGGTAGAACGTCGACAGCGCCCCGACCGACGCCACGAGCATGCCCATCGGGTTGGCGTCGTAGCGAAAGCCCTGCATGAAGTCCTTGACGTTCTCGTGCACGAACGTGTGAATCGTGATCTCGTCCACCCAGCCCGTCAGCTCCGTCTGCGTCGGCAGCCTGCCGTTGATCAGCAGGTAGGCGACCTCCAGGTAGGTCGAGTGCTCGCACAGCTGCTCGATCGGATAGCCGCGATGCTGGAGGATCCCCGCCTCGCCGTCGATGTACGTGATCGCGCTGCGACACGACGCCGTGTTCATGAACGCCGGGTCATAGGAGAGCATCCCGAATTCGTCCGGGTCGACCTTGATCTGACGCAAGTCGGTCGCGCGCACCGTGTTGTCGGTGATCGCCAGCTCGTAGCTGCGGCCGGTGCGATTGTCGGTGACCGTCAGCGTGTCCGCCGCCGCCGCGCCGTTGCCCGAGGGACCGCCGGCGCTGGACTCCGCGCTCGCAGTCGCCGCCGTGCCGGCGACCTGGCCCTTCGCGTCCGCCTCGGTCTCGCTGCTCATCTGCTTCTCCTATCGCCAGGTTCTGGAATCTCGCCGCCTCCGATTATGCGTCAACTCGCCGCCCGATCCCGTGGCCATCGTCGGCGCCGTTGTGAAGTCGGTGCTAGGCAAGCGTGCCGGGCGGCCGTCGAGCGCGCTCGCGGCGCGGCGCGCAGCTCAGCGCTGGGGCAGGCGCTTGCGCGAGACGAACGTGCGCACGCGTGGCGGCGAGGGCGCGGGCGGCTCGCCGTGCGGGCCGCGCCGCGGTGGGCGCGGCGGTCGCGTGCGCGGGTGGTGCGGATGCAGCGGCTTGGCGCGCGGACCGATGCCGCCGTCCTCGCCCGTCGCCGGCTGCGGAGCCTCGCGAACCGCCCAGCGCACGAGCAGAAAGAGCGCCACGATGGGGATCTTCAGCAGGAACATCAGCCAGATGAACGTCCACATGTCCACTTGCCTCGATCGTATACCCCGGTGGCGGCTGCATACAACCTGTCACGCGGACGTTTGGGTTGTCTTTTGGTATGGCGGTAGCGATGGTATCTACGGCGTATATACGGTAGCTACCGCTATCCGTGCGAAGATACGCCGCTGAACTGCGTGATCGCGTGCAGCTCGTCCAGGCGTGCGGCGATCTCCGGGCGGGTCAGGCGCTGCACGCGCTCGGTGCCGAACTCCTCGACGTTGAACGAGGCGAGCACGGTTGCATGGGCCATCGCGCGGCGCAGCAGGTCGTCGGCCAGTCCACCGGCAAAGGACCCGCCGGCGAGACCGTCGTGGAGATTGGCGGCGAGGAAGCCGACGAAGCCGCCGGCGAATGTGTCGCCGGCGCCGGTCGGGTCGATGACCGTCTCCAGCGGATACGCGGGCAGCGCGAAGAAGCTGTCGCGCGTCACGAGCGCCGCGCCGTACTCGCCCTGCTTGGCGATGATCACGCTCGGCCCGCGGGCGCCGGCGCCGTCTGCGTCGCCAGACGGCGTCCACGAGAGAACCTCGCGCGCCGCGGAGAGGAGGTTGGGCTTGGCCGTGAGCTGGCGCAGCTCGGCGTCGTTGAGGATCACGCAGTCGACGTTCTCGATCGCCGTCACGAGCGAGTCGCGGGCGATGTCGATCCACAGGTTCATCGAATCGAGCGCGACGAACTTCGCGTCGGGCAGCTGCGCGCGCACCTCGCGCTGCAGGTCGGGCTGGATGTTCGCGAGGAACAGCACGTCGCTGGAGCGCGAGCGGTCGGACAGCTTCGGCGCAAAGCCCTCGAACACGCCGAGCTGCGTGTCGAGCGTCTCGCGCGAGTTCAGGTCCCAGCCGTACTCGCCCGCCCAGAAGAACGTCTTGCCGCCGGCCACGCGCTCGACGTCGGCGATGTCCACGCCGCGCTCGCGCATCACGTCGAGCTCCGCCTCGCCGAAGTCGTCGCCGACGGGACCGACGACGCGCACCTCCTCGAAGAACGACGCGGCCAGCGCAAAATGCACGGCTGCGCCGCCGAGCATCCGCTCGCGCTCGCCGAACGGCGTCTTGACGGTGTCATAGGCGATGGATCCGACGACTGTGATGGACATGGGCGCGCACCTTAGAGCACGCTCGTCCCGAGCGCCCACGGGCCCTCCGCTAGCCTCAGCGCCGATGCGCGCGATTCAGATGACCGAGTTCGGCGGCCCGGAGGTGCTCACGCTGGCCGAGCTGCCAAAACCGCAGCCGGGCGACGGCGAGGTGCTCATCCGCGTCTCGCGCGCGGGGCTGAACTTCGCCGACACGCACATGCGCACCAACTCGTACGTGCGCAAGGCGACGCTGCCGCTGGTGCCTGGCGGCGAGGTTGCGGGCGTGCGCGAAGACACAGGCGAGCGCGTCGTCGCGCTGACGGGCGACGGCGGATACGCCGAGTACGCGATCGCTCCGCAGGAGCTCGTCTTTGCGATTCCCGACGAGCTCGACGACGGCGCGGCGCTGGCGATCGTCGTCCAGGGGTTGACCGCGTGGCACCTCTATCGCACAGCCGCTCGCGTACGCGACGGCGAGAGCGTCGTCGTGCACTCGGCCGCCGGCGGCGTCGGCTCGCTGGCCGTGCAGCTGGGGCGCCCGCTGGGCGCCGGTCGCGTGATCGCGACGGCGTCAAGCGAGGACAAGCGCGCGCTTGCGCTGGAGCTGGGGGCGGACGTGGCGATCGACGGCGCCGCGGAGAACCTGCAGGAGCGCTTGATCGAGGCGAACGACGGCCGCGGCGTGGACGTCGTCTTCGACATGGCCGGCGGCGCCGTGTTCGACGCCTCCTACGCTGCGCTCGCGCACTTCGGCCGGATAGTCGTCTGCGGGATCGCCTCGCGGGAGCCCAACGAGCTGCGCACCGGCTCGCTGCTGCGCCACTCGCGCAGCGTCGTCGGCTTCTACCTGTTCCACTGCCTGGAGCGCCCGGCGATGGTCGCGGACGCGCTGGCCGACCTGTTCGCCCGCGCAGCGCGCGGCGAGCTGCGCACGATCGTCGGCGGCACGTACCCGCTGGAGCGGGCCGCGCAGGCGCACATCGACCTGCGCGAGCGGCGCACGACGGGCAAGCTGCTGCTCGATCCCGCCGCATGAACGCGCCAGCCGCCCGGCCGCGCCTTCGCGCGATGCGTAAGCTGCTGTCTCTCTAGCGATGCCCAAGTCCTTTGCCGATCTCGGTCTGTCCGAGTCCACACTGCAAGCGCTCGCCGACGTCGGCTACGAGTCGCCGAGCCCGATCCAGGAACAGGCGGTCCCGCCGATGCTGGCGGGCAGCGACCTGATCGGCCAGGCGCAGACGGGCACCGGCAAGACGGCCGCGTTCGGGCTGCCGATCATGGAGTACATCGATCCGTCGAACCGCGAGGTGCAGGCGCTCGTGCTGACGCCCACGCGCGAGCTGTGCATCCAGGTGACGCAGGCGCTGCGCACTTACGGCGCGCACACGGGCATCGACGTCGTGGCGGTGTTCGGCGGCGCGCCGATCCGCACGCAGCAGGCGCAGCTGCGCGCTGGCGGGCACGTCGTCGTGGGCACCGTCGGCCGCGTGCTTGACCTGATCTCGCGCCACTCGCTCGTGCTGCACGACTGCCGCTTTCTCGTGCTCGACGAGGCCGACGAGATGCTCGACCTGGGCTTCTTGGAGGACGTCGAGAAAATCCTCTCGCTGACGCCGTCGAGCCGCCAGACGGCGCTGTTCTCAGCGACGATGCCGCCGCCGATCCGCAAACTGGCCGATCGCTACATGTACGACCCGGTTGTCATCCAAGTGGAGGCCGAGACGCTGACGATCGACACGGTCGCGCAGTTCCAGCTGCCTGTGGAGACGCGCGCGAAGCCCGACAAGCTCGTGGAGGTGCTGCGCGCGGAGGCGCCCGAGCAGGCGATCGTGTTCGTGCGCACGAAGATCCGCGCCGACCAGCTGTTTCGCACGCTGAAGGACCGTGGCATGAACGTCAGGGCGCTGCACGGCGACATGTCACAAGGCTCGCGCGACGGCGTGATGCTGGCGTTCAAGGGCGGGCGCGTGCCGATCCTCGTCGCCACCGACGTCGCCGCGCGTGGCCTCGACATCTCGACGGTAACGCACGTGATCAACTACGACGTGCCCACGTCGCCGGACACGTACGTGCACCGCATCGGGCGCACCGGTCGCGTCGGACGCTCCGGTCGCGCGATCACGTTCGTGGAGGACCGCCAGAAGCGCGAGCTGGAGGCGATCGAACGCCACATCGGCACGACGATCGCCAAATGGGAGCAGGGCGCGCAGGCGGCGCCGACGCCCGTCAAGGAGCGCCCGCGCCGGCACTCCAAGCCGCGCATCTCGCGCCGCGACGACGGCGAGTCCTACGTCAAGCTCGTGCTCGGCGGCGGCCGCGCGACCGGGCTGAAGGTCGCCGACATCGTCTCCGCGGTGACCTCGTCGGCCGATCTCGACGGCGAGGCCGTGCGCGACGTGCTCGTGCTCGACCGCTTCTCCTTTCTGTCCGTGCCCGCCGCCGAGGCCGAGCGCGTGATCGACTCGCTGGACGGCCGCGAGGTGCGCGGGCGGGCGCTCAGCCTGCAGCGCGTCGAGGCGTCCTAGGGCACGCACGCATCTCCGCGGGCCCGGGCGGCCCGCCGTCAACACACGACCGCGAGACGCCGCGTCTCGCCGAGGAGCCAAGAAATGTCAACCGCCACCATGCACACCACAGAAGGCCCGATCGTCTTCGAGCTGTTCGACGCCGACGCGCCGAAGACCGTCGAGAACTTCCGCAAGCTCGCCGCCGACGGCTTCTACGACGGGCTGACCTTCCACCGCATCATCAAGGACTTCATGATCCAGGGCGGCTGCCCGCAGGGCACCGGCACCGGCGGCCCCGGGTACACGTTCGAGGACGAGTTCAACGACCACAAGGTCGTGCGCGGCGCGCTCGCCATGGCCAACGCCGGCCCCAACACCAACGGCTCGCAGTTCTTCATCGTCACCACCGACGCCGCCCCGTGGCTCGACGGCAAGCACACGGTCTTCGGCCAGGTCACCGACGGCCTCGACGTCGTCGACAAGCTCGAGGGCGTGCAGACCGACGGCGGCGACCGCCCCGTCGAGCCGATCGGCATCGCCTCGATCGAGCTGTCGCAGTAGCTCCCCGAAGGCGCAAACTCGGAGTAGTCTTGTTCTGAAGAGAGCGAGCATCAAGAGCGAGCGAAGGGGAGACACTGATGGCGACCGCCGAGCAGGCCCAGACCGTCGAGCAAACAGCCGCGAACGGCAACGGAGCGGCGCCCGCCGGCGAGGAGATCCAGGTCGAGAACCCGGCGACCGGCGAGATCGTCGCCACGGTCCCGGACCTCAGCGCCGAGGCCGTCGCCGCGATGGCCCAGCGTGGACGCGACGCGCAGCCGAGCTGGGAGGCCTACGGCTTTGATGGTCGCGCGCGCATCCTGCTGCGCGCGCAGAAGTGGCTGATGGACAATGCCGACCAGGTGATCGAGACGATCGTCTCGGAGACCGGCAAGACGTTCGAGGACGCATCGCTTGCCGAGATCTCCTATGCCGGCAACGCGTTTGGCTTCTGGGCGAAGAACGGCGGGGAGTACCTGGCCGACGAGCGCGTCAAGTCCGGGCAGCTGCTCGTCAAGGGCAAGAAGCTGATCCTGCGCCACCGCCCGCTTGGCCTGATCGGCGTGATCGGCCCGTGGAACTACCCGCTGACGAACTCCTTCGGCGACTGCATCCCGGCGCTGATGGCCGGCAACAGCGTGATCCTCAAGCCGTCGGAGGTCACGCCGCTTACGTCCATGCTGATGGCCGAAGGCCTGCGCGAGTGCGGGCTGCCGGACAACGTCTTCCAGGTCGCCACCGGGCGCGGCGGCACCGGCGCGGCGCTGATCGAGCAGGTCGACATGATCATGTTCACGGGCTCGACGCGCACTGGTCGCAAGGTCGCCGAAGCCGCCGGGCGGCGACTGATCCCCGCGTCGCTGGAGCTCGGCGGCAAGGACCCGATGATCGTGCTCTCAGACGCCGACCTCGAGCGCGCGGCGAACTTCGCCACGTACTACTCCATGCAGAACGCCGGGCAGACGTGCATCTCGATCGAGCGCGCGTACGTCGAGGAGCCCGTGTACGACGAGTTCGTCGCGAAAGTCTCAGAGAAAGTGCGCGCGCTGCGCGTCGGCCCGCCGCAGGGCCCCGGCTCGGTCGAGGTCGGCGCGATCACCTTCCCGCCGCAGCTGCAGACGATCGAAGAGCACGTCGCCGACGCCGTCGACAAGGGCGCGCGCGTGCTCGCCGGCGGGCAGTCCTCCTCGCAGGGAGGCGGGCGCTTCTATGAGCCCACCGTGCTCGTCGACGTCGATCACACGATGAAGTGCATGACCGAGGAGACGTTCGGCCCGACGCTGCCGATCATGAAGGTTGCGGACGCCGACGAGGCAGTGCGCCTGGCCAACGACTCGCCGTACGGGCTCGGCTCGTCGGTGTTCACCAAGGACACCGAGCGCGGCGAGCAGATCGCGCGGCGCCTGGACGTCGGCGCGGCGAACGTCAACGACGCGATGATCAACTACACGGCGCTGGAGCTGCCGATGGGCGGCGCCAAGGCGTCCGGCCTCGGTTCGCGCCACGGCGCCGGCGGCATCCGCAAGTACACCTCCCAGCAGGCGATCGTCGTCACGCCCAAGCTCGCGCTCAAGCGCGAACCGCACATGTACCCGTACAAGGCGCGCACCTCGCGCCTGCTCGCCGGCATGTTCAAGCTGCTCTACGGCCGCGGCAAGCGCGACTAGAGCCGGAGTGAATCAACCGCGGTCGAGCGCAGCGACGGCTCGCTCGCTCTCGCGGCCGACGAGCGATACGAGCGCGTGCACGACGCGCGCGTCGAACTGCGTGCCGGCGCAGCGTTCGAGCTCCTCTCGCGCGGCCGCGTGGTCGAGCGACGAGCGGTAGGCGCGGTCGCTGGTCATCGCCTCGTACGCATCGGCGACCGCGAGGATTCGCGCCTCCAGGGGGATCGCGTCGCCGCGCAGGCCCTTCGGGTAGCCGTGTCCGTCGGGCTGCTCGTGGTGCGCGCCCACCCACTCGCGCACGTCGGCGAGGCTCGCATGGTCGAGCATCTGCGCGCCGAGTTCCGGATGGCGCTTGATCACGTTGGCCTCCGCCTCGCTCAGCGGCCCGGGCTTCTGCAGGATGCTGTCGGGAACGCCCACCTTGCCGATGTCGTGAAGCAGGCCCGCCAGGCGCACGCGCTCGGTGCGCTGTTCGGAGAGCCCCAGCTCGCGGGCCATCATCTCGGCGTAGCGCCCGACCGTCTCAGAGTGACGCGCGGTGCCGCTGAAGCGAAGGTCGACCGTCTCGGCGAGGTCGAGCATCACCGACAGCAGCCGTTCGGCGGCGACGTTCTCGCCTTCGCCGTCCAGTTGAGTGGCGCTGCGCATCGCCGGACTGTGCAGCATCGTGAGGTCGCAGCCGTTCCACTTGGCCGCCTGCAGCGCCTCGTCGGTCGCGCGCAGCAACGCCGCGGCCGTCTCGCCGTCGCGCGGATAGGAGGCGACCCCGAAGCTGATCGTGATCGGCACGGCGTCGCCGCGAAACTCCTTGCGCACCTCACTGCGTAGCCGCTCGCCGATCGTGAAGGCGCCGTGCTGGTCGGTGTCCGGTAGCACGAGCGCGAATTCCTCGCCGCCGACGCGCGCGACGGCATCGATCGTGCGCTTGCCGCGCACGAGCAGCTGTGCGAGGCGCCGCAGCGCCATATCGCCGACCTGCTGGCCGGAGCGGTCGTTGACTTCCTTGAAGTGGTCGACGTCGCCGACGATCACCGTCAACTGTCCGCCGCGGCGACGTGCGCGCGCGAGCTCGAGGTCGAGCGCCTCGCGAAAGCCGCGCCTGTTGGACAGGCCGGTCAATGGATCGCTGCGAGCGGAGTCGTACAGCCGCGCGATCAGCCCCTGCACGTGCTCGCGCATCACGCGGATCACGACGGCTGCGACCGCGAGCGTGCCCATGCCGACCAGCCACCAGGCGGTGAGCCGCGTGACGGGCGATCGCGCGGTCAGCATGATCGCGTACGTGACCGCCACGTAAGCGATCTGCACGAGCATCTCGCGCGTCGTGAAGAAGTAGGCCGAATACAGGAACACCCACAGGTAGAGAAAGATCAGCGGGCTGGGATCCTCCGCCGAGAAGTAAGCGACGGCGGTGATCAGCGTCGTCCCGCTGCCGAGCGCGAGTGGCAGCACGCTCGTCGCCAGGCGCTCGGCATGCCAGTACAGCAGGGCGGCGACCGCGTAGGCCACGCCGACAGCCGCCAGCACGCCGGCGACGTTCGCGCGCGTCGTGTGCGGCAGCGCGACCGTCAGCAGCGCGAGCGTCGCGCCGGCCGCGAACAGAGCGGCGAGGATGCGCGCGGTCAGGCCAGGGCCGAAGCTCGTGTCGGCCTCGGTGATCCACGCGTCGGTGCGTCCGGGGTCTGGGTCGCCCACATCCCGAGACATTCGGTCCTACTCGACTGGAACACGCGACGACTTAAGCGCTGAGCAAAAAGCCCGACGCCAGTTCGCGCCGGGTCAGCCGTCGCGCAGCGCGAGGCCGAGCAGTCGCTCGAGCTCGGGGATCGTCTGCTCGGCGCTCGTGTGATGCACCGTCGCCATGCCCAACTGCTCGGCGGGCGTGAGGTTGAAGGGCAGGTCGTCGACGTACACGCACAGCTGCGGCGCGACGCCCGCGCGCTCGGCGCCGAGCTCGTACATCCTGCGAGACGGCTTGCGTATGCGCTCCTCGCCGGAGATGACCACGCCGTCGAACAGCTCGTCGAACAGGTCGTGCGGATAGCGGTGCACGCCCCACGAGTTCGACACGAGCGCCGTGCGAATGCCGCCCGCGCGCGCGCGGCGGACCGCCTCGACCATCGCCACGTCTGGCTGCACGCCCGCGAACAGGCCGTCGACGAGGCCGTCCGGTTCGACTCCCAGCAGCGGCGCGAGCTGGCGCTCGAACTCCTCCTCGGCGAGCTCGCCCTTCTCCAGCGCGATCAGCAGCTCGCGAAGTGCCGGATCGGAGCCGAAGCGCCCGCTCAGGGCCTGCGGGTCGAGCTCCATCCTCACGCAGTAGTCGTGAAAGGACGAGAACAGGTCGCTCGTGAGCACGCCTCCCCAGTCGATCAGAAGACCGCTGTGAGCCGCCCCGTTGCGCGGCTCGGGCGCGTCAGATGGCGCCGCCTGGGCGTCCGTGCTCGGCTCAGCCGCCATACGCGACCGTCTCGGCCTGGCGTGCGAGCTCCAGCACACCCTCACCGAACGTCTTCAAGTACGGATCGTCGGTCGTCCCGGCGACGGCGCGCTTGTAGTTGCCCTCCATGAACACGACCGACTTCCACAGTGCCAGCGACGTGTACCAGCGCAGATCGCGCATCGAGCGCCCCGTGCGCTGCTCGTATGCGGCGATCAGCTCTTCACGCGTGGGAAAGCCCTCGCGGCGGGTGATGCCGCCGAGCGCCTCGCGCATGCCGCCCGTGGGATCGGCGGCCTCCGTCCACATCATGCACAGGTAGCCGATGTCCGCGAGCGGGTCGCCGATCGTCGCCATCTCCCAGTCGAGCACCGCCTCCAGGCGCGCAGGCGCGTCGGCCGCGTAGATCGTGTTGCCCAGGCGGAAGTCGCCGTGCACGATCGTCGCCGCGCCCGACCGCGGCATGTTCTGCGCCAGCCAGCCGCCGACGCGCTCGACGGCGGGAATCTCGCGTGTCTTGTTCAGCTCCCACAGGCCCGTGAAGCGCCGCAGCTGGCGCTCCAGATAGCCCGTCGGCTTGCCAAAGCCCTCCAGGCCGACGGCCTGCCAGTCCACGTCGTGGATCTCCGCCAGAGCATCGATCAGCTCGTCGCTGATCCGGCGCCGCTCCTCGGGCGTGTCCAGCGCCTGCGGAATGCTCGTGACGATCACCTCACCCGCAATCCGCTCCATCACGTAGAAGGGGCAGCCGATCGTCTCGCTGTCGTCGCACACGGCGAGCACCGGCGGCACGCGCGCCGGCGTATCGGCCAGCGCGCGCAGCAGCCGCGCCTCGCGCAGGACGTCGTGCGCGCTCGGCGGCAGCGGTGGGCGGGGCGGACGGCGCAGGACCATCTCCGCGTCGCCGCGGCGGATCAGGTACGTGACGTTCGAGTGCCCCTCGCCGATCGGGCTGGCCTCGATCTCGCCTTCGCCCAGCTCGTGGCGGTCGAGAAACGCCGCCAGCGGCTGCAGCACCAGCAGTGGCGGGCGGCTGTTCCCCCGCGCCTCGGCGGCCGTCTGCACGATGTCGTCCGGTGCGATGGCTGTACTCACTCACCGCAACGCTACACGGCGGCCGCTCGCCAGCACCGCAACCTTCCCCGCTCTGGAGTGTCTCAACGCACCATGTCCCGAATCCCAAAGCTTCTTTCAACCCTGCTCGTCTGCGGCTTCGCCGCAGCCGCGCTGGCGGCGCCCGCGGCGTTCGCCTCGCATTCCCAGACCACCTATTTCGAGGGCTCGCAAGACCTGCTCAACGCGAAGACGCGCCTGCACGCGCTCGCGCAGATGCAGGCGCTCGGCGTCAAAGCGCTGCGCGTCGAGCTCAACTGGTACAACGTCGCGCCGAGCCCGTCGAGCGCCACCAAGCCGGCCTTCGAAGCGACCAACCCCGGGCTTTACGCCTGGGGCGAATACGACAAGCTGATCAACGAAGCGCAACGGCTGAACTGGAAGGTCCTGTTGACGGTCACCTCGCCAGTGCCACGCTGGGCCACGTCGAACAAGAAAGCGCCGTACGTCACGAAACCCGAGCCGAAAGCGTTCCAGGAATTCATGACCGCCGTGGGGCTGCACTTCGCCTCCAAGGTCTCGCTGTACTCGATCTGGAACGAGCCCAATCACCCGGCGTTCCTGCTGCCGCAGTGGAACACCAACGGCACGCCGGCGTCGCCGCGCATCTACCGCGCCCTCTACCAGGCCGGGTACGCCGGACTGCAGGCGGCCGGCGAAGCCAAGCCGAGGCTGCTGCTCGGCGAGACGGCGCCGACGGGCTACAGCAAAGTCAACTACAAGCGCGAAAAATCCAGGGCGCTGCTGCACGACGTCGCTCCGCTGCTGTTCCTGCGCGAAGCCATGTGCCTGAACGCCAAATACCGCAAATCGGGCTCGTGCACGCCGCTGACGGCCAGCGGCTATGCCCACCACGCCTACACGACAGCCGCCGGGCCGCTGTACAAACCGCGCGAAAAGGACGATGTGACGATCGGCGTGCTCTCGCGCCTGTCGAGCGCACTCTCCAAAGCGTTCTCCGCCCGTGGCGTGACCTCGAACCTGCCGATCTACCTGACCGAGTTCGGCGTTCAGAGCAAGCCGAACAGGTTCCTCGGCGTGCCCGTCGCCCAGCAGGCCGAATTCGACGCGATCGCCGAGAAGATCGCCTGGGGCAACTCGCGCGTCGCGGCTTTCTCGCAGTACCTGCTCGTCGATGACCCGCTCGGCGGCAAGCCAGGCTCGAGCGTCCACGGCGGCACGATCGGCTTTCAGACCGGCTTGGAGTACCTGGGTGGCAAGCCCAAGCCGCTGTTCTTCGGCTGGCCGGTGCCGCTGACCGTGTCAAAGAGCGGCCGCGGCGTCTCGCTGTGGGGCTTCGTACGTCCGACGACCGGCGCGACGAAGGTCACCGTGCTCATGCAGCCGAATGGCTCGCGCAAGTACAAGACGCTGAAGACCGTCACGACGGACGGCCTCGGCTACTGGACGCTGCACTCCTCCACGAGAGGCGCGCACTGGCGCGTGCGCTGGGTGAGTCCAGCCCATGTGAAGTACGAAGGGCCGCCGATCAGCGCTCGCTGAGCCGGGGCGTGTGGCAGACCGGGCCCGTGCGCCCGGCTCTGCCACACGCCGTCCTCCTAGAGTGAGGGCATGCCCGAGCTGCCGGAGGTCGAGATAACGGCGCGTCTGCTCGACCGCACGCTGCAGGGCGCGGAGATCGAGTCGGCGGCCGCCCCGGGCATCAACGCGCTGAAGACCTTCGATCCGCCGCTCGCGGCGCTGGAGGGAGAGCGGATCGCCGCAGTGCGCCGCCGGGGCAAGCACCTGATCGTCGAGACGACCGGCGGGCTGGCGCTGCTGATCCACCTGATGTCCGCCGGGCGCCTGCAGCTGTACGACAAGCGCGCCGGTCCGCGCGATCGCACCTCGCGACTGCTCGTGCGCCTGACCGACGGACGCGAGCTGCGCCTGCGCGAGTTCGGCTCCAAGCAGGCGGCGTGGGTCAAGCTGCTGCGCTCGCGCGAGCTGGAGGACGACGACGCGCTGGCCACGCTGGCCCCAGAAGCTTGGCCCGACCCGCCGCCGCTGGCCGAGCTGCTCGACGCGCCGCGCCCGCTGCACACGCTGCTGCGCGACCAGCACACGATCGCCGGCATCGGGCGCTCATGGGTCGACGAGATCCTCTGGAGCGCCCGCCTGTCGCCGTTCAAGCGCGGCAACGATCTCGACGAGGATGAGCGCGCACGCCTGCGCGACGCAATCGTGCGATCGCTCGGCGACGCGATCGCCCACTACGAGCAGGTCATCGCGCTGCCGATCCCCGACAAGCTGCCGATGCCGCTGCGCGTGCACCGGCACGAGGGCGAGCCGTGCCCGCGCTGCGGCGCGACGCTCAAAGCGGTGCACTTCGAGGACTACGTGATCGCCTACTGCCCCGACTGCCAGACCGACGGGCGCGTGCTCAAGGACCGGCGGCTGTCGAGGCTGCTGCGCTGAAGCCCGTCGGCGGAGCTATCGACCAGCAGTTCTGCTGTCCAGCGGGGCCCGGCGATGCTCGCCGCGCACAGCGGCCGCCAGCGGCGGCGAGTCAAATGCGGGTCCGTCGCCTTTGAGCCAGCGCTCCAGGTTGGGCGGACGCAGGCGCACGCGGCCGAGCACGAACAGATAGCCCGCGGCGACACCGCCGGCTGCCGCGATGCCCAAGCACACCCAGATGCCGATGCGCGTTCCCGCGGCCGGGCTCGACGCGACGGTCTTCGATAGGTGCATGACGATCGGGCCGACCATGAACGCGGCGACCCCGCGCAGCAGCTCGACCACCGCGAACACGCGCTGTATCTGTTCGGAGGCCAGCGAGAACCCGGCGAGGAACAACGCCGGGGAGACCGATGCGCCGACCCCCAGGCCGACCAGGCCCGAGCCGACGGCGACGAGCGAGTTGGGCCCGCTGGCCACTCCCGTGAGCACCGCTGCGCCGCCCGCGAGCATCACCAGCCCGCCGAGCGCGAGCAGCGCGATCCACCGCGTGCGCACGATCGCTCCGAAGAAGATCGCCGTGGCGACCGCCGCGCCGAACTCCGGCCAGAACAGCATGCCGGCATGCGTAGGCGTCGTTTTCGTTAGCAGCGCCGTCTGTGTCAGCTCGACGATCGCCACCGACGCGGCGCCGGCGCTCATCGCGATGAGGATGCCGCCCAGCGGCAGCGTGCTCGCGAGCTTGCGCACTGGTATCAGCGGATTGTCGATGTTGTACTCGAACACCAGCAGCCCGACGATCATCGTCACACCGGCCAGCAGCGGCAGGAACACGATCGAGCTGAGCAGCGCGTGGGTCTGCAGCTCGGAGGCGCCGAAGAACGCGGCGGCGCAGCCGCCGCCGGCGAGCAGCTGCGCGACCCAGTCCCACCTGGCGCTGTGGTCCTGCGGCGGCTGATCTTCGAACGTCAGCAGGCTGAAGACGAGCGCAAGCACGCTCGCGCCGGCGATGATCCAGAACAGCGTGCGCCAGCCGCCGGCGCCGGCCTGCGCGCCACCGACGATCGGGCCGAGGGCGACCGCGCCGAAGATGCACATGTTCATCGTCATCGCCGTCCATCTGAGCTTCGACGCCGGCCAGCCGGTCACCAGAGCCGGCACCGCGGCGATCAGCATCAGGCTCGTGCACAGGCCCTGCATGACGCGTCCGGCGATGAACAGTCCGGACGTCCATGCAGTGGCCGCGAGAACCGAGGCGATCACGAACAGCGAGGCGTAGAGGATCAGCATTCGCCGGCCGGGCAGGTGCACGGCGAGCTGGACCGCGGCGACCGTGCCAAATGCATACGCGGCGTTGGCCATGCCCGAGGTCAGCTGCAGCGACTGTTCGCTCAAGCCGATGCCCTTGGCGAGGATCGGCGTCAGCGGCACGAGCGCCGTGCTCAACGCGAGGTAAGGAGTGAGCGCAAAGACGACCAGCGCGACCGCTGCCGGGTAACTGTCTGCGAGCGGCCCCTTGGCCTTCATCGCGCAAGGCTTGAGATCAGGCGGGCGCCCATGCTGGCGGGGTACCCGCCCGCACGCGTGGCGAACCTCCGAGTTGCCCCTCGCGCGGCCGCGGCCGCAGCGGGGCGAACGGGTTGCCCGCGGGTGTCCCGCTGCGCTAGGCTCAGAGCAGCGTTGGCATTTCGCCGAGCGGGTGCGGGCGTGGATGAGCCGATGGGACTGCGTGGCGCCGAACGGGCCCGGCGGGACCCCCGCGACGACCAGTCGATGCAAGGTTCTCCATGTCCACTGCAGATCACGCAACGTCAAGTTCCAGTCCTTCGGCGCACGATCGCAAAGCGGCGCGTCTGTCGCTGCGGACGGTCGCGCGCGCCGGGCGCGTGACCGTGTTTCTCGCGGGCGAGCTCGACCTGGCGTCGCGCCCGCTGCTCGACGACGTGCTGCGCGAGCTGGCGACCGACTCGACTCGTGCGATCGTCTTCGATCTCAGCGCCGTCAGCTTCATGGACTCGACAGGTCTGCACGGGATCCTCGCAGCGAAGGACGCGTGCGCGGAGAACGACTGCCAGTTCCTCGTCGCGCGGGCTTCCAGTCAGGTGCAACGCCTGCTCGAGGTCACCGGGGTGCTGAACGAGCTTCCGCGTTGGGAGGACGAGCGCTCACGCCAAGGGCGGTGACGGTTGATCGCCGTGAGCGTGGGGTAGCGAGCCCTGAGAATCGACCAGGAGACGACATGAGACGCGACCTCTCGCAATGCGTCGTTGTGATCACGGGCGCGTCGAGCGGCTTTGGAAGGGCGGCGGCGCGCCAGTTCGCCGAACGGGGATCGCGCGTCGTCCTCGCCGCGCGCAGCGAGCGGCCGCTGCAAGCGGTAGCGTCGGAATGCGAAGCCTGCGGCGCGGAAGCGCTCGTCGTTGCGACCGACGTGCGCGACGAGCAGCGGGTGCAGATGCTCGCCGACGCCGCGCTGCAGCGTTTCGGGCGGGTCGACGTTTGGCTGAACAACGCAGGCGTGATCGCCTACGGGCGCTTTGCCGAGGTCCCCAGCGAGGTGTTTCGCAACGTCATCGAGACGAACTTGATGGGACAGGTCCACGGCGCCCGTGCAGCGCTTCGCGCATTCGGCCACGGCGACGCCGGCGGCGTGCTGATCAACATGGCGTCCGTGTGGGGGCGGGTGAGCGCACCCGACGTCAGCGCGTACGTGGCAAGCAAGTTCGCGATTCGCGCCTTCGGCGAGTGCCTTCGTCAAGAGCTGCGCGGTGTGCCCGGCATCGATGTCGTCGCCGTGCTTCCGCAGGCTGGCGACACTCCGATCTTCGCCCAGGCGGCCAACTTCTCCGGCCGCGGCGTTCGCCCGATCCCGCCGCTGGTCGACCCAGAGGGCGTCGCACGGGGCATAGTCCGCTGCGCTGAATGCCCCAAGCCGGAGGTGACCTTCGGCCGTGCCGGGCGACTATTCGAGATGCTTCATCTGCTCGCTCCGCGGCTGTACTCGCGCGTGTTGCCACCAGCCTTCGAGCTGGGCAACTACCGGCGCGACGCGGTGTCTGAGACCGCGGGCCGTGTTCTCGCGCCGACCGACGAGCAGGCCGCCTACGAAGTGCGCGGGGGTTGGAAGCGCGACCGCCGCACAGAGCTCGCTCGGGCGTTGGCAGCGACGCTCACCGGTTTGTTGAAGGGCCTGTTCGGGCGCGGGTGAATCGACCGCCTCGAGCGACCTGTTTGCCGCAGGTCCCCAGGGGTAGAGCCTTACGCAGGCCCCACCGGACGAGTGATGCGGGGCCTCGACAGGCGATCACCTGGAGAGGACGTCGCAACTCCTGGCGGGAGCCGGAAATCGATCTTCGCATCGCGGCGAGCGCCGGGGATGCCGGTGCGTGTACGCGGGCGGGAAAGGAAACGAGATGTTCGAGCGGCTCACCACACCAGAGGAGATCTTCAGCTTCAAGCTCGGCGCCGCGTTGACGATGGAGCAGAAGCTCGTCGATGCGCTGGAGGAGCTGGAGGAGAGCGCGCAGCGCACCGAGATCCGCCAAGCGCTGCGCGAGCACCGCGAGGAGACGCGCCAGCACGTGAGCAATCTCGAAGAGTGCTTCAGGTTGTTGGGCGAGGAGGTCGACGATTCGCCGTGCCCGGCGATCGAGGGGCTCGTCAAGGAGGGCAACGCGACGATCAAGAAAACCGACGAGGCGGTCGTGGACGCCGTCGTCCTGTCGGCCGCCACCGAGTCCGAGCACCACGAGATCGCGGTGTACGAAACGCTGATCGTCAACGCGCAGGCGCGCGGCGCCGACGAGGTGGCGGAACTGCTGCGGCGCAACCTCGAACAGGAGAGGCACGCGCTCGAGGTCGCACAGACGACGCTGAAGACGATCGCCGGCCAGGGAATCGCCGTCGCCACGGTTTGAGCGCTGGGAGCGGCGGCCCGAGTCAGCCGCGGCGCGCAAGTCAACGAGCGCCGCGGCTGCGCAAACACGAGAGCGAGGAGCACAGAACATGAACGTCCAGTCCAACGGCAGCGCGGCAGGCAACGGTTCTTCCAGTCGTCCCGTGGCCCTCGTCACGGGCGCCTCCAGTGGGATCGGCAGGGAGCTGGCGCGACACTTCGCAGACGCGGGGTTCGACCTCGTGATCGCCGCGGAGGACGCGGACATCCGCGCCGTCGCGAGCGAGCTCGAGCGGGGCGGCGCCTCGGTTGAGGCCGTCGAGGTGGACCTCGCAGATCCCCAGGGCGTCGAGCAGCTCTATGGTCGGGTGGCCACGCTCGGGCGACCGCTCGACGCCGCCGCGCTGAACGCGGGTGTCGGCGCCGGCGGGGCCTTCGTCGGCGAAACGAGGCTCGAGGACGAGCTGCGGATCATCGACCTGAACGTCCGCTCGACCGTCCATCTCGCCAAGCGGATCCTGCCCGAGATGGTCGACCGCGGTCAGGGGAGGGTCCTGTTCACGTCCTCGATCGCCTCCACGATGCCCGGGTCCTTCCAGGCCGTCTACAACGCCTCGAAGTCCTTCATCCAGTCGTTCGCGCTGGCGATCCGCAACGAGCTGAAGGACACCGGCGTGACGATCACCTCGCTGATGCCCGGCCCGACGGACACGGAGTTCTTCGAGCGCGCCGACATGCTCGACACCGCGGTCGGCGCCGGTGAGAAGGACGACCCTGCCGAGGTCGCCAAGGACGGCTTCGAGGCGATGATGGCCGGCGAGGAGCGCGTCGTCTCGGCGTCGCTGAAGACCAAGTTCCAGGCGCGCGCCAGTCGCGTGCTGCCCGACAGCGCCAAGGCGCAGATGCATCGCCAGATGGCAGAGCCCGGCTCGGCAAAGCAGTAGGCGCCTTCGCCGGCTCGGCGCGCGCAGCGCTCGCGGCCGGCGTGGCGCAGGCTGCCAGCTTTATCCGGCAAGCTGCGCGGCTGTGCTGATCCTAAGCTGGAACGTCGCAGGGCGCATCTCGCGCATCGCCGAGCAGCTCGAGCGGGTGCTCGAGCTGGACGCCGATGTCGTCTGCCTGCAGGAGCTCACCGCACGGTCGCTGCCGCTGTGGAGAGAGCGGCTCAGCGCCCACGGCTACCTGGGCATCGAGCATGCGCCGCTGCCAGCTGCGCCAGACCGCGCCCGTGCGCTGGGCGTGCTGACCGCCACACGCGCCGCGAGCTCGCCGACCCGGGTGGCCGACGTCCCGTGGTCAGAGCGGGTGTTGGCGGTGCGTCTGCGCGACGGCACGGAGGTCGTCAACGTTCACTCTCCCACCAGCCCGAAGCCCGACCTCGTGAAGGTGCGCACGCACGAAGCCGTGCACAGGCACCTGGCGATCTCCGTCCCGTCTCGTCTGAGAATCCTCTGCGGCGATCTCAACACGCCCCGCAAGGAGCACGCCGACGGTCGCGTCTGGACGTTCGCGCGCGACCGCTTCGGGCGCCTCAGGGCAGACCGCGGGGAGCGCTGGGACCAAGCGGAGCTGTCGCTGATTCGCGGTCTGAACGAGCACGGCTTCAGCGACGCCTTCCGCTCCCTGCACGGCTACCAGCGCCGCGAGCTCTCCTGGGAATGGCGTCGCTGGGGAGGCGGATACCGGCTCGACCACCTGCTCGTCGCCGGTCACGCCGAGGTCGTCTGCTGCCGCTATGAGCACGATTGGCGCACCGCGGGCCTGTCCGATCACTCCGCGCTCGTCGCCGAGCTGCGTCCGGCCGCCCGAGGGTAAAGAGCCTTCGCCGCGATCGTGCACGCGGACTGCCCGCGATCGCGACGCCCTGCTCAGACGCTGTCCTCGAGCTTCTTGTAGGCGGCCTGCAGCACGTCTGATCCGAAATGGGCGACGAGCACCGACGCCGCCCAGCGCGTCGGGCGCGGGGCAAGCGTCAGGCCGACGGCGAACGCCGTCGCGATCCACATGCCCAGGCAGTACGGGCAGATCAGCAGTTCGCCGACGGCGCGCCGCAGCCCGCTGCCGCGCGCGTGCTCCTCCACCTCGCCCGGACCGCCCTGCGCTTCGTAGCTGGTGAACGGGGCGCGGACGGCGCTGGTCACCCGGTCCTTGGCCAGCAGCCGCGCCGCCTTGTGCGTCGCGACGGTCATCAACGCGAGATCGCTGGCGCTGACGCGCTCGGGCAGCTCTCGCTGCGAATGGCGCATCCAAACGGTGAACGCGCCCGTGACGCCGACGAACAGCCCCATCAGCGCCGCGTAACCACCCAGCGGTGGATCCTCCTGCCCCGGCGAGTAGCCGGCGACGACCTCATGCAGACGCTCGCTTGCCATGAGGGCGTAGTACCCCGGGCGGGCACGACTACACGCGCGCGCTGCGCGCCACCGATCGACGCCGCTCGCTCACCGCCGTGGGCCGGCGCCCGTTTGCGGTGAAGCGCGGGGGGTAGCCAAGGAGCCAAGCGCAGCGAACACCCCCCACACCTCGGCGAGATCGTCGGGAAGGGAGATCACGTGAAGGCACTGGCATGGCACGGCAACCACGACGTTCGCGTCGACTCGGTACCCGACCCCGCGATCGAGCAGCCGACGGACGCGATCATCAAGGTCACCTCGACGGGCATCTGCGGCTCGGACCTGCACCTGTACGAGGTTCTCGGTGCGTTCATCGACCCCGGCGACATACTCGGCCACGAGCCGATGGGGATAGTGCAGGAGGTCGGCTCACAGGTCACGCACATCGCCCCGGGCGACCGCGTGGTGGTCCCCTTCAACATCTCCTGCGGGCACTGCTACACGTGCGACAAGGGGCTGCAGTCGCAATGTGAGACGACGCAGGTTCGCGAGTACGGAACCGGCGCCGCGCTGCTCGGCTACACCAAGCTCTACGGGCAGGTTCCAGGTGGGCAGGCGGAGTACCTGAGAGTGCCACAGGCGCACTACGGTCCGATCAAGGTCCCAGAAGGACCGCCCGACGACCGCTTCGTCTACATGTCAGACGTGCTCCCCACCGCATGGCAGGCCGTCGAGTACGCCGACGTGCCCAAGGGAGAGACCGTGCTGGTGCTCGGTCTCGGCCCGATCGGCGAAATGTCCACGCGCGTCGCCCAGCACAAAGGCGCCGGCAGGGTGATCGCGGTCGATCTCGTTCCCGAGCGCCTCGCACGCGCGCGCGCCCATGGCGTGGAGACGCTCGATCTGGAAGAGCACGACGATCTGCCGCAAGCGGTGCGCGAGCTGACCGACGGTCGCGGCCCGATCTCGGTGATCGACGCGGTTGGCATGGAGGCGCATGGCGCGCCGGTCGCACGACTTGCGCACAAGCTCGTAGGGATGCTGCCCGACGCGCTGGCCCAGCAGGTGATGCAGACCGCCGGCATAGATCGCTTGAGCGCGCTGCACATGGCGATCGAGCTGGTGCAGCGAGGCGGCACGATCTCGCTTTCGGGCGTCTACGGCGGCGCGGCGAGCCCGATGCCGCTGATCCAGATGTTCGACAAGCAGATCAACGTGCGCATGGGCCAGGCGAACGTCAAGCGATGGATCGACGAGATCATGCCTTTGCTGAGCGGCGACGACGATCCGCTCGGCGTGGATCAGTTCGCCACGCACCACCTGCCCCTCGACGAGGCCCCGCGCGCATACGAGATCTTCCAGAAAAAGGAAGACGGCGCGTTCAAGATCCTGCTGCAGCCATGAGCTCGCGTGAGGCGCCAGCCGGCCCTGCTGAATTGCCCGCGCGGTCGTGGGGGGCGGCGATCAAGCGAACCGCCTCGGAGTTTCGCCGCGACAACCTCACCGATCTGGCGGCCGCGCTGACGTACTACGGCGTGCTGGCGATCTTCCCAGCGCTCATCGCGCTCGTCTCGATCCTCGGCCTCGTCGGCCACTCCGCCACGCAGCCGCTGATCGAAAACCTCGGCAAGGTCGCGCCGGGACCGTCCAAGACGATCTTCACCAGCGCGATCCAGAACTTGCAGAAGAGCCAGGGAACGGCCGGCATCGTCTTCGTCGTCGGCCTGCTCGCAGCGCTGTGGTCGGCGTCGAGCTATGTCGCGGCGTTCATGCGCGCGTCGAACACGATCTACGACCTCGAGGAGGGTCGGCCGATCTGGAAGACCGTGCCGGTGCGCTTGGCGGTGACGCTCGTGCTCGTCGTGCTGCTCGCGCTCAGCGCAGTGGCCGTTGTGCTGACGGGTGGGCTGGCCAAGCAGGTGGGAGGCGTGATCGGCGTCGGCTCCAGCGCGGTGACGATCTGGGACATCGCCAAGTGGCCGGCTCTGCTGTTCGTCGTCAGCCTGATGTTCGCGATCCTGTACTGGGCCGCCCCGAACGTCTCGCACCCCGGATTTCGCTGGCTGAGCCCGGGCGGGATCCTCGCCGTCGTCGTGTGGCTGCTCGCCTCGGCGCTGTTCGCGCTGTACGTCGCGAGCTTCTCCTCCTACAACAAGACCTACGGCGCGCTTGCGGCGGTCGTCGTCTTCCTGGTGTGGCTGTGGATCTCCAACGTCGCTGTGCTGCTCGGCGCGGAGTTCAACGCCGAGCTCGAGCGCGGCCGTTCGATCGCGGCCGGCCACTCGCCCGAGCGCGAGCCCTTCCTGCAGCCTCGCGATACGCGGAAGCTCGCCGATTAGCACGGTGCCGATGCTCCCGCCCGGTCCCGCGCACGGCCGGTTGGCCGGTACGGTCGCTTTTCATCGCAACCCGCTCGCAGCGCTGCGCTCGGCGCAGGCGCAGTTCGGAGACGTCTTCACACTGCGCTTGGCGACGACCGGTCCAGTCGTCGTCGCCTGCGCGCCGGCGGACGTAGCGCGACTGCTCGACGCAGATCCCGAGTCAGCCGGCGCCGGGGCCGCGCGCCGGGGGATGCTACCCCAGGCGTCGCCGCTGTCGGTCTTCGGAGCCGATGGCGCCGAGCATCGCCAGGCGCGCGAGCGCATAGCGCCGGCGTTCGCCGCCGAAGCGCTGCGAGGACGCGCAGCGGAGATTGCGCAGATCGCCTCGCGCCACGTCGAGCGCTGGCCGGACCGCCGACCGTTCAGGCTGCTGCCGCGGATGCGCCTGCTCGCCGACGAGGTCTTCGTGCGCGAGCTGCTCGGCGTACGCGAGCAGGCCCGCGTGCAGGAGTTCGCGCACGCGCTCCACCGCATGCTGTGGACGCCCGGCAATCCGCCGTTGACGATTCCCGGCCCGCGAGACGGGCTGGTGGGACGGTTGATCGATCTCGCCTATCGCCGCCGTCGCGCTCCGCTGACGGCGTTGATCGAGGCGGAGATCGTTCAACGGCGCGCTCACGGCGCGCCTGGCCCGGGTGTGCTGGGTCTGCTCGTGCGCGACGAGCAGCGGCCCGCACAGCTGCTCGTCGAGGAGCTGCTGGCGTTGCTGATGGCAGCGCAGGAGCCGATGGCGGCCGCCCTGACGTGGACGGCGCTGCTCGTCGGCGCGCTGCCGAGTGTGCGCGATCGGTTGTTCGAGGAGGGAGTGCAAAGCGACTATGCGCAGGCCGTCCTCAGCGAGTCGCTGCGCCTGCATCCTCCGGCCATCGGCGCATTGCGACGGCTGACGTCGGCGATGGCGATCGGCCCTCACGAGCTCGCGCCGGGCACCACGACGATGGTTCCGATTCCGCTCGTGCACCGCGATCCGCGCCGCTTCGACGACCCCGACCGCTTCATCGCCGAGCGTCACCTGCAGCGATCGGCGGCCCACAGCGAACTGCTCGCCTTCGGCGGAGGGGCGCGGCGCTGCCTTGGCGAGATCCTCGCGCGCAGCGAGCTCGCCGCAATGCTCACGGCTCTGTTGCGACGAAATCTGCGCCCGCTCGCGCCGCGGTCCGAGCGCATGGTGCTACGCGGGACGATCCTCGTACCGCGGCGCAGCGGCGTGGTTGTCGAAGGCAGCTGAGAGCTGCGGCGAGGCCCCCCTCGGCGTGAACCAGCGTGGGCTCGTTAGGCGCCCTGCGGGGCGGATCCATTCGCGCTCGCCGCAGCCCGACCGTTCGTGGAGGGGTCGTCGTCAGGGTTCGGCTGCAGCACGAAGCTCTCGATCGCGATGTCGGGCTCGATGTGGTTCTCGCTGAGGAAGGCGACCACCATGCGGCCCGAGCAGCGCTCGACCGCCGCGATGAGATCCTCTTTCATCGCGTTCTGATACGCCTTGCGCGACGCGAGCACGATGTCGGTCTTGCCCGCCGCGACGAGGCTGCGTTCTCCCTTGGTCAGGGTGTCGCGCAGGACAACCGTGATCAGATCCTCCTGAATGTACGTCCGCGCCTTCGTCGGGCCTCGCCCCGTGTACTCGCTGAGCAGGCGCACGACTGCGTTTGAGATGTCCGCCGCGATGCTGCCAGCGCCGACTTGCTCGGTGGAGTTGGGCACGGGATGGCCTTCTCGCCTCCCTCCTACTCATGGATCCCGCGAAAGGTAGGAAGGAGACGGAATTAGATCCGTCCGCGAAATCCGCGTCTTGCGCTGTCTCGCCGACGCCGACGATCCAGAGCAAACTCACGTTCCCTTGAGCATACCCCGATTGAGTTAAGTCTGGTGACCGTCCGGCAGTGCGTCGGCGCCATCGTCGCCGGCGCCGACGTGACCGTCTGTGGATGCGGCGCCGTCGCCGTCCATCGCACGGATGCCGTCCGCGAGGGCGACCCCAGGCGGCGTGCTGGAATCATGTCCGTCCTGCGGGAGCAGCACGAAGGACTCGATCGCGATGTCTGGGTCGATGTGGTTGTCGCTGAGCAGCGCGATCACCCGCCTGCCCGAGTGTTTCTCCACGGCGTCGATGAGCTCGTTGGCCATCGTGCGCTGGTAGGCCTTGCGGGTCGCGAGCACGAGTCCGACTTCGCCGTCGCGAACGAGGCTTCGCTCGCCCATCGTCAGCGTGTCGCGAAGAACGACCGTGATCAGGTCGGAGTTCATGTACGTACGCGCTTTTGTCGGTCCGCGCCCGGTGTACTCGCGCAGAAGCTTGACGACCGCGCTCGAGATCGCGGCGGAAACCGAACCGGAGATGCGGGGAGGCGTGGGCACGGCGGGCGGCGATCATAGCCCACATCATCGGGCGCTTTCGCGCCAGGCGAGGCGTCGCAGCGGGCCGCGTCAGCGAGCCCGATCAAGCGGGCGCGAGTCCGTGCCGTCCTTTTGACAGGGGACCCGTTCTCGCGCCCTGACGATCCAGTACTGGGCGAACTTAATACCCGGCGTATCGGGTCGCTTGGGGGTGATTAGCCGTCTCGGAGCCCGTCCAAACATGTGCGAGCTAGGATTCGCGCGTGATCGAAGCAGGCGACCGCGCTCCGGACTTCGAGATACCAGACCAGGACGGACGGGCGATCCGCTTGTCGGACTTCCACGGCAAGCCGGTCGTCGTGTACTTCTACCCGAAGGCCGATACGCCCGGGTGCACCACGCAAGCATGCGGTGTGCGCGACCATCGCGCCACCTACGCCGATGCCGGCGCTGTCGTGCTGGGGATCTCACCCGATCCGGTGGCGAGCGTGAAGAAGTTCCACGACAAGCAGTCGCTGAACTTCGCGCTGCTCGCCGACGAAGGCCATCGCGTCGCCGACGCCTACGGCGTATGGGTGGAGAAGTCGATGTACGGCCGCAAGTATTTCGGCAACGAGCGCACGACCTTCGTGATCGACTCCGAGGGCGTCGTCGCGGAGGTCCTGCGCAAGGTCAAGCCTGCCGAGCACGACGAGCGCGTGCTCGCCGCGCTGGCGCACACCGTCTAGCGCAGGCGACCTTGTAAAAGGGGAGTAAAGGCTCTTATACTCGGCGCGCGCAAGGATCTTCGTCTTGCGCCGGGACGGAGCCCGTAACAGAACACGGCAGCGTCCTTGAAGCCGCTCGGAAATCCGCCGGTCACAGCTCAGTCTCATTGGGGGGAAACGTGCTTCGGCCGTTCCGCCGATCAATCGAAAGGATCAGAACGGATGTCATATCGCTGTAGTCCTCTTGCATCGCCGAAGCGGATGCTCGCCGCGGCGGTCGCCGCCGTCAGCTTGGCGGCTCTTGCCGGCGCCATGCTCACGACGGGCGCGCAGGCCGCGACGCTTCCGACCGTGACGGCCACCGTCAGCGCCACCAGCATCACCGTCTCCGGCGCCCTGCAGTCCGGTGCCGTGAACGTCGTGAGCACCGCGACCGCAGGAAAGGAACCGTCGCTCGTGCTGGTCAAGCTCAAGCCGGGCGTGAGCGTGGCCGAAGCATTTGCTCTGCTCGACTCGAACAAGCTCTCGCAGGACCCGAACACGTCGAGCAAAATCGGCGCGATCGTGTTCGACGCTGAAGCCGGCAAAGGCAAACCGAGCGAAGCGCAGACCGTTCTCGCGTCCGGACAGTACATCGCAGTGAACCCCGAAGGCGAAAAGTCCGCGAAGTGGGCACGCAGCAGCTTCGCCGTCGCGGACTCTCCCTCGCCGGTCGCCCTCCCGGCGGCGCAGGCGACTGAGAAGACGCTCGAGTATGCCTTCAAGGGCCCGGCCGTGCTCCACGTGGGCGAGGTCGTGCGCTTCGAAAACGAAGGCTACCTGGTGCACATGGACCTCGGATTCGCGGTGAAGAGCAGGAAGGCGGCCCAGCAGGTCGTCAAGGGGCTCGTCAGCGGTCACGAAAAGGGTCTGGAAAAGCTCGTTGCCGGACCACCGGCAAACTTCGCCGGTCCGCTGTCCTCCGGCGCCTTCCAGCAGGAGACGATCACAGCCAAGCCAGGCTGGTATGTGCAGGTCTGCTTCATGCCCACACAGGACGGCAGGCCGCACACCCGCCTTGGGATGGAGCGGGTTATCAAGATCATCAAGTAGTCAAGTCGCTCCGAGACGCAGACCCGTCCCGTGTGCGCGCGGGACGGGTGGCGTCCGATCATGCGACGCGGGGCGGTGCCGCCGTCGGCCGCGTCATGCCGCCGACGAGCATCCCCGCACCGAGATGAGCGCCCAGCACCGGCCCCACCTGCGTGCAGAAGAGTGGGTCGAAACCGAAGATCGCGTGGCCCCGCTCGACCAGCCGCGCTGCGTCTCGAGGCGCTTGGGCGTGCTGCACGATCCAGTCGCTCGCGCCGCGCTCGCGCAGCTCGGCGAGGTAGGCGACCATCCGCTCAAAGGCACGCTCGCGGGTGCGCACGCGACCCACGGGGGCGATCTCCGTGCCGAAGGTGAGGATCGGCTTCAGCTTCAAAGCCGTGCCGACCATCGCCTGCGCCGCGCCGATACGCCCGCCGCGGCGCAGGTACTCGAGCGTGTCCAGGCAGAACCAGATGTCCAGGCTCTCGCGCGCCTGGCGGACGAGATCGACGATCGCCTCCAGGCTCGCGCCTTGCTCTGCGGCCTGCGCCGCGAGCAGCACCAGGCAGCCAAGGCCGCCGGCGCCCGTCTGAGCGTCGAACACCTCGACGCGTCCACGGTGGCCCGCCTCGGCAACCAGCCGGGCCGCTTCGCGCGCGCTCTCGCACGTCCCCGATAGCCCGCTGGCGAGGTGTATCGACAGCACGTCTCGCCCTGCGCTGACCAGCGGCTCGTAGCATGCGAGGAAGTCCCCCGCGGAGGGCTGTGAGGTTGTGGGCAGGCTCGCAGAGTCGTGCAACTGCGCGTAGAAGGCATCGAGGTCGGTGTAGTCGTCCTCACGACGAAGCTCCCCCTCCCAGCCGACGTACAGGCTGACCTGGTGTATTCGCCAGCGCTCGATCAGCGCCTGGGGCAGGTACGGGGTGCTGTCGGTTACGACCGCGGTGCCGGCGGGCGGAAACGGCTGAAGCTCTGCGGATGGGCTCATGGACGCGAAATCCTACGGTCGAGCGGCGACGGGCGCGGCGAAACCCGCCCACCGCGGCGACGCCAACGCCTAGCGGATCAGCCGCTCCGCCCGTGCCGTGGCGATCGTCTCGCGCAGGGTCTCGAGCGCCTCGCGCTCCGGGCGCCAGCGAAGCTCACGGCGTGCCTTCGCCGTGTCCATGATCACCGGCTCGCGAAACGCGCTTATCCACTGCGCCTGTGCTGGCAGGAAGCCCAAGCGGCCGATCGTCTCGGCGACCACGTCGACGGCGAGCTCCGGCACCGGTATCGAGTACCACCCGAGCTCCTGCGCCAGCTGCTTGACGCTCAGCTCACCCGGCCCCGCCAGGTTGTACACACCCGGCGAGCCACGGCCGAGAACCGCCGCGCGCATCGCCGCAGCCACGTCGTCGCGGTGAACCAACTGGAAGGGCACGCCCGGATCGGGCAGCACCGGGCGCAGGATCGGCACGCCGTCGAGCAGGCGCGACACCGGTCCCGGGAGGCGGTCGGAGATCTGCGTGTACGGGAGGCTGTCGATCAGCATCGGCGCGCCGCGGCCAGCGACGATGCACGGGCGAAACACATACGCGTCGGTGGCGCTGCCGGCCAGCGTCTGATTGAGCAGCGACTCCACCTCGGCCTTCTGCGCGGAGTAGTAGTGGCTGTCGGTTCCCCGTGCCGGTACGTCCTCGGTCAGCGGCTGTGGATTGTCGCTGTGGTAGCCGTAGGCGGCGACCGACGAGGCGTAGATCAGGCGCTTGGCGCCCGCCGCGACGGATGCCTCGAACACGTTGCGCGAGCCCTGCAGGTTGACCGCTCGGCTTTCCTCAGGGCCGCCCATGATGATGAACGCGAGGTGCACGACGACGTCGGCGCCGCTCACCAGCGCGTCCACAGCCTCGCGGTCGAGCACGTCGCCGCGCGTATAGAACACCTTCTTCCAGCCGTGCTCGGCCGGCTGGAAAGGCTTTCGCGCCATGCCAAGCACGCGCTGCACCTCGCGCGAGCGCTGCAGGGCAGCGACGACCGCCTGGCCAATCTCGCCGGTCGGCCCGGTGACCGCGACGGTCAGCCCGCGTGCGGGCGGCGTGCGTTTGGCCATGCGTCCTTTCTACAGCACCACGGGTTGACATGTGGCCGGCGCTCGAGCTCTCGCTGCGACGGCGCCCGGGGCGCGCGGGGTATCCGTACGCTTGAGGCGTGCCCGCCCCGCTCGCTTCGACCTCGATCGGCGACAGCATCACGACGTTCTTCAACGCCGTCGGCCAGTTCTTCTCAGACCTCGCGGCCGTGCACTGGGGGACGCTCGTGCTCGGGCTGGCCTTCTTCGGCTTGAACCTCACGCTGCGCTCGCGCGGGTTCTTCAACAGCCTGCGTGCGGCCTATCCGGACGTGAGCTTTCAATGGCGGCGCATCTGGGGCGCGTACTTCGCGGCGGTCGGCTTCAACAACGTCGTCCCCGCGCGCGGCGGCGACGTGATCAAGCTGTTCCTCACGCGCTCGTCGATCCCCGGCTCGAGCTACCCGACGGTCGCCGCCGCCTTCTTCGTGGAGTCGATCTTCGACGCGACCGTCGGCATCTTCGTGCTGATCTACGCCTTCAGCCAGGGCGTCTTTCCCAAGCCGCCGGACTTCTCCAAGCTCAGCGCCTTCGAAATCTCCTATCTGGCCCAGCACTTCCGCCTGACGCTCTTTCTGATCACCGCGCTGGCCGTCGCCGGGCTCGTCGCCTTCGCCGTGCTCTCGGCGCGCGTCAAGGCGTTCTGGGCGCGCGTGCGCCAGGGGGTGACGATCCTCAGCGACCGCCGGCGCTACCTGCGCCAAGTCGCGTCTCTGCAAGTGCTCGCCTGGCTGTGCCGGTTCGCCGCCTTCTGGTTTCTGCTCGACGCCTTCGGCGTCGGCGGATCGGTGCAGAACGTGCTGCTCGTGTTCGGCGTGAATCAGGTTGCCGGCGCCGTGCCCTTCACGCCGGGCGGGGCGGGCGTGCAGCAGGCGCTGCTCGTAAAGGTCTTCGCCGGCAGCGCGTCGACCACGGTCGTCGCCGCGTACTCCGTCGGGCAGCAGATCGCGATCGCCGCTTTCACGGCCATCGTCGGTCTCGGCGCCGTCGTGTTCATCTTCCGCTTCCGCTCGTTCAAAGAAGTGATCACCGCCGGGCGCGCCTCGCGCGAGGCGGAGCGAGAGGCCGAGCGCGAGGACGAGCACGCTGAAGTGGGTGCTTACTGAAATCCGGGGGCGGCGCAACTACCGGGGCGGCGCTACTGCAGCCCCGCGCGCGCCTCGCGCACGAGCGTTACCGCCTCGGGAAAGACCAGCGCCATGACCGTGCGGATCTGTTCGGCCTGAGCCTCGGCGTTGCCCTGAATGTTGATCCGCTGCACGGCCGCGACGGTCATATCCACGGCGAGCTTGATCGCGTTGTCGGCCCAGGCCAGTTTCTGCTGGCCCTGCATCTGCTCTGCGAACTCCGCCAAGCGCCTTTGCAGCTCCTCCGGATCTCCGAACAGATCTCCCAGACCGCCGCTCTCCATGCGCTCATCATAGACTGACCTGCGCAATGGCCAGCACCAGTGAGATCGACCAGCAGGTCGCCAGAGAGACCGAGCGGCGCAGCCGCCTCGGCGTGCCGGCTTTCGCCGGCGGCGTCCTGTACCTGCTGAGCGGCATCATCACCGCATCGACCCTCAACGGGGCGCCATCGGTCGGGCTGCTTCAAGGGTTGGCGCCGGCGCTGTCAGGAGAAGCCAACCCGGCTCTCAGCCCGCGCGCGGCGGAAGTCAAATTCTTCAGCCACCATGCCACCTCGCTGATCGCCGCAAGCGTGCTCGCCGCGGTCGCGATCGCTTCGCTGACGCTCGTGCTGCTGCTGCTCGTCGACGCGACGCGCTTTCGCCGGCCGCAGACCTGGACAGCCGCACGGCCGCTGATCCTCGTCGGCGGCATCTCGCTGGCGGTGATCAGCATCGTGCACCAAGTCGTGCTGGCGATCGAAACGCACAAGTTCGCCGTCGGCCACGACTTCTCCAACCACGCCGTCGACAACGCGCTCACGAAGGGGACGGCCAACGTGATCACCCAGTACCTCGACCTGCTCGCCGGGCTGGCGGTCGCCGTGGCGATGATCGTGACGATGGTCAATGCAATGCGCGTGGGCCTCGTCACACGCTGGATGGGCGTGCTGGGCATCTTCACGGGCATTCTCATATTCCTGCCGATCGGCGGCGCGACGCTCGAGGTCGTCCCCGCATTCTGGCTCGTGGCAATGGGCATCCTGTACGTCGGCAAATGGCCCAACGGCCAGCCGCCCGCTTGGGAGTCCGGGCAGGCTCGTCCGTGGCCCACGCGCGCGCAGATGCGCGATGCGGCGACGGGCGCGCAGCCGGCGCTCGCCACCGGCGCGGGTGACGTGACGCCCGAGCCGACCAAGCCGAGCTCCGGCCGGTCCTCGCGCAAGCGCAGACGCGGCCCGCGCAGCTGATCGACTGCCCTGGCGGGTGCGCGCTGCGGACGCGCGGTCGATGATTAGGCCGTCGCGCGAGCGGGAATAAAGCCACTGAGAGCGACCCCGGAGCACGTCGATTGCGGCTCCCTCGGAGCTCGAGCGATAGCGATCAGCGTCAGCTCGCCCCTCACGGGCGATGGAAGGAGGCCCCTCATGGAGGCAGCAACTATCCGCCGTCAGGACCCGACGCGAAACGACGTCGGGCGCGCCGAACCGGTTCCGGCCGTCGGCTGGAAACCCGCCGATCCGGGTCCGCTCGGTCTCGCCGCGTTTGCGATGACGACGTTCGTCCTGTCGATGTTCAACGCAAATCTCGTCAACGGCAAGGGCGTGCCCGTCGTGCTCGGTCTCGCGCTGGCCTACGGCGGCATCGTGCAACTGCTCGCCGGCATGTGGGAGTTTCGCAACGGCAACACCTTCGGGGCCGTCGCCTTCTCGTCCTTCGGCGCGTTCTGGATCTCCTTCTGGGCGCTCGAGGCCTTCTACGCCAAGGACATCGGCGGCAATGCCGGGCACGCACTAGGCCTGTACCTGTGGGCTTGGGCGATCTTCACCGCGTACATGACCGTGGCGGCGATGCGCACGAGCGGTGCGGTGCTGCTCGTCTTCGCGCTGCTGACCGCGACGTTCGTGCTGCTGGCGATCGGCGCCTCCGGCGCGCACGAAACGGTCACCCATTGGGGCGGCTATGTCGGTCTCGCGACCGCCGCGGCCGCTTGGTACGCATCGTTCGCCGCCGTCGCCAACTCGACATTCGGGCGCGTCGTGCTGCCCGTAATCCCGCTGGCGCGGATCGACCGCTGAGGCAGTGCGCCACTCCCACCCGCGCGCCGGCGCTCGGCGTGCCGGTGGGAGAATGGCCGCCGGAGGTCCGTGACTCGAGCGAGAGGAGCAGCGATGTCGACTGAACCAGATACCGCACGGCCGGGGGAGGCGCTAGAGGACGAGCTCGCCGCGCTTCTGGACGTGGAGAAGTTCGATCCTCCCGCCGAGTTTCGCGAGCAGGCGCTGCTGAACGACCCCTCCGTCTACGAGCAGGCCGCGGAGGACCCGCAGGGGTGGTGGGTCGCGCAGGCCGAGCAGCTCGATTGGTTTCAGAAGTGGACGCGCGTGCTCGACGACGACGATCCGCCGTTCTACAAGTGGTTCACCGGCGGCACGCTCAACGTGTCCTACAACTGCCTCGACCGTCACGTGATCGCCGGGCGCGGCGACCGTGTGGCCTTTCACTGGCGCGGCGAGGACGGCACCGAGCGCGACCTCACCTACGCCGAGCTGCTCGCCTCTGTCGAAGCCTTCGCCAGCGCGTTGAAGGACCAGGGGGTGCAGAAGGGCGACGTCGTCGGCATCTATCTGCCGATGATTCCCGAGGTCGTCATCGCGATGCTCGCGTGCGCGCGCATCGGCGCCCCGCACAACGTCGTCTTCGGCGGCTTCTCCGCAGAGGCGGTGCGTGAGCGCATGGAGTTCTCCGAGGCCAAGCTGTTGATCACCGTCGACGGCGCCGCGCGCAAGGGCAAGACCGCGCCGGTCAAGGATCGCGTAGATGAGGTGATGGGCGACCTGGCGACCTTGGAGAAGATCGTCGTCGTCCGCAGCACTCAGACGGAATGCCAGATGCAGCAGGGGCGCGACGTCTACTACGACGAGATCGTCGCGGCGGGCGATCCCGCGTGCCCGCCCGAGCCGCTGGACGCCGAGCATCCGCTGTTCATCCTCTACACCTCCGGCTCGACGGCCAAGCCGAAGGGCATCCTGCACACGACCGGCGGCTATCTCACCGGTGTCTCGGCGACGCACCGCTACGTGTTCGACGTGCGGGCAGAGTCAGACGTCTACTGGTGCGCCGCCGACGTCGGCTGGGTCACCGGGCACTCCTACATCGTCTACGGACCGCTGGCCAACGGCGCGACGTCGGTCATGTGGGAGGGCGCGCCCGACTACCCCGATAAGGGAATCTGGTGGGAGATCGTCGAGCGCTACGGCGTGACGATCCTCTATTGCGCTCCCACGGCCATCCGCGCCTGCATCAAGTGGGGCGCCGACTGGCCGCGCAAACACGACCTCTCGAGCCTGCGGCTGCTCGGCTCCGTCGGCGAGCCGATCAACCCGAAGGCGTGGCTCTGGTACTACAAGGTAATCGGCTCAGAACGCTGCCCGATCGTCGACACTTGGTGGCAGACCGAGACGGGCGCGATCATGATCACGCCACTCCCCGGCATCACCCAGACCAAGCCGGGCTCGGCCACTTTTCCCTTTCCCGGAGTGTTCGCGGAGGTGCGCGACGAGTCGACAGGCGAGCCGATCGAGGAGGGGCAGGGCCTGCTCGTGCTCACGCAGCCGTGGCCGTCGATGCTGCGCACGCTCTACAAGGAGCCCGATCGCTTCATCGACACGTACTTCAAGCGCTTCGGCGGGGAGACCTACCTCGTCGGCGATGCGGCCCGGCGCGACGCCGACGGCTACCTGTGGGTGATCGGGCGCATCGACGACGTCGTCAACGTCTCCGGGCATCGCCTCTCCACGGCCGAGGTCGAGTCGGCGATCGTCGCGCACCCCGACGTCGCCGAGGCGGCGGTGATCGGCCAGCACGACGAGGACACCGGGCAGGCGATCGTCGCCTTCGTGACCCTGCAGGGAGATCTCGCCGGTGACGAGAAGACGGTCCAGGCAATCCGCGAGACGGTCGCCGAGCGAATCGGCAAGTTCGCGCGCCCCAAGCGGATCATCTGGGCCGACGACCTGCCCAAGACGCGTTCGGGCAAGATCATGCGCCGGTTGCTGCGTGACATCGCCGAGGGACGTGCGCTGGGCGACGTCACCACGCTGCGCGACCCGGCCGTCACCGAGCAGCTGGAGGGACGCGTGAGGGAAATGCAGGCGCAGGAGGACTGAGCGCCTGGCCGCCACCGCGACAGCGCGTCCGGCCGCGGTCGCGCGCAAGACCACACTTCGGCCGGTGCACGTCGGGTGCTCGGGCTGGAACTACCGCGACTGGCGGCCGCTGGTGTATCCGCCTGGGCTGTCCAGCCGCCACTGGCTGGAGCGCTACGCGCAGTGGTTCGACACGGTCGAGGTGAACTCCACCTTCTACCGGCTCGCCAGCCGCGATGCCGTGCAGCGGTGGGTGCAGCAGACACCTGCGAGCTTCGTGTTCGCCGTCAAGGCCAGCCGCTACCTGACGCACGTCAGGCGCCTCTCGCAGATCGAGGATGGCGTGGCACGCTTCTACGAGCGGATCGAGCCACTGATGCAAGCCGAGCGTCTCGGGCCGGTGCTGTGGCAGCTGCCGGAGAGCTTCCAGCGTGACGACGAGCGCTTGGACGCGGCGCTGGACGCGCTGCCCCCGGGCAGGCACGCCGTCGAGTTTCGCCATCCGAGCTGGTTCGCTCCCGACGTCTACGCGCTGCTTCGCCGACACCGCGCGGCGCTCGTGATCGCCGATCATCCTCAGCGCCCGTTTCAGGCCTACGAGCTGACGGCGACGTGGGGATTCGTGCGCTTGCACTACGGCCGGCGCGGACGGCGGGGCAACTACTCCCAGCGCGAGCTAGAGCGATGGGCGCAGCGGCTGCACGGGTGGCGCGCCGAGCGCGAGCTGTACGTCTACCTCAACAACGACTGGGAGGCGTTCGCACCGCGCAACGCGCGCTGGCTCGGCCGCCGCTTGCAGCAGCTGGCGGTGCAGGGGCCGAGCCGATGAGCCCCGCAGCGCGCGGGGCATCGGGCAATGCGACTGCACATGCAGGTGCGCATGGCGGGTATCGCTCGTTGGCGGCGCTTCGCGAGAGCGCCGCCGGCTGTCACGACTGCGACTTGTGGAAGGACGCGACGCAGACGGTGTTTGGCGAGGGTCGTGTGCGAGCCCGCCTGATGCTCGTCGGCGAGCAGCCGGGCGACCGCGAGGACAGAGAGGGCAGGCCGTTCGTCGGCCCTGCCGGTGCGCTGTTGGATCGCGCGCTGCAGGAAGCGCAGATCGAGCGCGACGACGCGTACCTCACGAACGTCGTCAAGCACTTCAAGTTTCGCGCGCGCGGGAAGCGGCGCATCCACCAGCGCCCCAGCGCCGAGGAGGTCCGGATCTGCCGCCAGTGGCTCGATGCCGAGCTGGCGCTCGTGCGCCCGACCGTGCTCGTGTGCCTCGGACTCGTGGCCGGCCATGCGCTGCTCGGCAGCAAGCTGAGCGTCGGCCGCGATCGCGGCCGGCTTCTGGAAACCGAGCTGGCGCCCGCCGCACTGCTGACCGCGCATCCCTCCTCGGTGCTGCGCGAGCGCGACGCCGATGCTCGTCACGCAGCGCTGGCGGCGCTGGTGAGCGACCTGCGGGTCGCAAGCGCAGCATGCTGATCGCGATCGTCGCCGACACGCACCTGCCCCGTGGCGAGCGCAGGTTGCCCGAGCCGTGCTTGGCGCACATGCGCGCGGCCGAGCTGATCCTGCACGCCGGCGACATGTCGACCGTCGCCGTGCTCGACGAGCTGGGCGCGCTCGGACCGCCGGTGGTGGCCGTTCACGGCAACGTCGACGAGCACGGGCTCGTCGAGCGGCTGCCCGCGCAGCTCGAATTGGAGATAGACCACATCAGGCTCGCGATGACGCACGATGCCGGCCCTGCCAGAGGCAGGCTGCCGCGGCTGCGCCGGCGCTTTCCGCGAGCCGACGCGGTCGTGTTCGGTCACTCGCACATGCCGCTGCTCGACGCCGATGACGGCTTTCAGATCTTCAACCCCGGCAGTCCCACCGATCGCCGTCGCCAGCGCCAGCACACGATGGGCCTGGCGCGTGTGGAAAACGGAACGCTGCACTTCGAGCACGTGCAGCTGGGGCGCTGAGCCGGCGGGGACCCAGCGTTGGCCTCCGCTCAGACCTTGCGGTGCTCCGGGACCCAGGAACCGTCGTCCTGGAGCACGAAGTCCTGAAACAGCCCCGGCGCCTCGGCCTGCATCGTGCGGGCGATCCGATCGAACACGATGCGCAGCTCCTCCTCGGCTCCCGGCGCCGTGCGCATCTCGATCACGTGGCGCAGCGTCCGCGCGTTCGCCGTCCAGATGATGTCGGTGCTCAGGCCGATCGGCGCGAGGCGGCGCAGCGCCGACGTGACCTCCTTCTTGACGTGGAAGGGCACCCCCTCCTCGTCGATGCCCAGCTCGGACGCCGCGCTCACCTGAAACTCCTCGAGCTGCTCGACGATCGCCAGCACCTGCTCGCGCACCGGCTCCAGCGCCGGCGGTACGCGGAAGCCGATGTCCGCGAGGCGCACATAGCGCAGGCTCTCCTGGCTGAAGGCCGAGCCGGCGCGATGCCTTACAAGCTCGTGGGTGTTGCCCGACACCACCGGTTTTCCGTTTCGACGTACGAAGAGAAGGCCGTTCGGGACCTTGACGCAATACACCTTCCCTTTGTAGGACTCCCATGAGTCACTCTTAGCTGCGTTGTGGTTGACGAGTGGGTGCGTCCGGGTCTTCAGCAGCGAGACTATGTAGCAGGCGCGCGCGTTCTTGAACCGCTGTCCGTTAGGCATCACGCGCTCCAATCCGGTTCTGTCGTCGATGCGAATATTCGCCGACCAGCCGGCCTTGATCGCGAGCACCTGCAAATCGTCCGCCATGTGCGATGAAGTGGTGTAGATGACGGTGTGGTTTCCATCGCTTCGGCGGCTACCGTCACCGTCCACATACGCCTCGAGAAACACCCGCAGGATCGATGGACCCCAGTTATGGACATAGCTGGGGATGCGCTTCTCGTGGGCCTGCCGCCCACAGGAGGCCAGGGAGTCGCGCAGCGCAATGTTCTGCGTGCGCACTGCCCCGTGCCCGGTGCCTACCTCGTAGGCAGGAAGGCCCATCGCTCGGATGTTCTGAGCTATAGCCTCAAGCCGCTCGCCACGGTTCTGTGCAATGCATATCTGGTGCCCGTTCAGGCTTCCCTCGGCGAGCCAATGGCCTAGGAACCGAGCAAACTCCTTAAGCGGGAACCTTGAGCCGACATAGTGTCGTGTTGTATTCGTAACACGGTTGTGCGCCTTCCATACCCGCTTTGTACCTGGAATCTCAACCGTGCCCGCTTCCTGCCCTTTCCAGTTCGCGGTCTTTTGATACGCCACGCGTTTTCCGACTATCTCGCTGGCAAGCCTCACTCGGTAGGGCTCTTCACCACGCTTATTCGCTTGGGTATCATGCGCCTTCACCCACATCCGGTGATTGGGTGTTACAAGCAAATCGACCTGCTCTGAGCGGACCCTGTACATCTCCCCGTCGTAGTCCCCGGCGAAGTGCTCGGTAGCCTTTTGATATTCAAGAGCTCCGCTGTCTGGATCGACAGTCGCGAAGGTCTCAGATCCGTCCACGTCCGGCCATTTCTTCCATCCGTCTTCCGTGAGCACCTCGGTAGCCGCGTCGTAGCAGAACACCCGCGAAACATTCCGCAGCGCAAATGAGTAGTTCGCGTGCTCCAGCACGCTGCCGTGAGCCGAGCGTAGGATGTTGGCGAAGTACTCGCGCTGATCGGTGCGGACCTTCGTCACGTTCGGGTTCAGTCCAGGCTCCCAGCTGCGATAGCAGGCGCGGCCGCCGAACTCGACGACCAGCTCGCCGCCGTTCGGCGCGTCCGCCGACTCCTCCAGGCGGCGCTGCAGCCAGGACTCTCCACCGACGTCGGCGAGGTAGGCGCGCATCCCCTCGACGTCGATCGACGGTCGGGCGATCAGAAAGACCTGAGGTGTCGTCTCGTGCATCGGGCGGACGACTCTAGGGAGCGATCCGGACGTAGCTCGGGGGCGCCGACCCGACCCCGCGAGACGCCGACTAGGACATTCGTGGACGGCGGCCGAGCCGTCTCTTAGACTGCGCGCCAGTGGATTTCTCAGCCGCCGCAATCGGCTCGCAGACGCTCGTCGAGGCCCAGGATCTCAGCCGTCGCTACGGCGAGGGCGAGGCGGCCGTCGACGCCCTGTCGGATGTCAGCGTCGCCTTTCCCGGCTCTCGCTTCGCGGCGATCATGGGCCCGTCGGGCTCAGGCAAGTCGACGCTCATGCACATCCTCGCCGGGCTCGACCGTCCGACCTCGGGTGCCGTCCGCCTCGACGGCGTCGACCTCACCTCACTCGCCGACCGTGCCCTGACCGAGCTGCGGCGCGACCGCATCGGCTTCATCTTCCAGACGTTCAACCTGCTGCCGGTGCTCGACGCCGAGGAGAACATCCTGTTGCCGCTGTCGATCGCCGGGCGCAAGCCCGATCGCGAGTGGTTCGACCGGCTGATCGACGCCGTCGGCATCCGCGATCGGCTGAGCCACCGGCCCGCCGAGCTGTCGGGAGGCCAGCAGCAGCGCGTCGCGATCGCGCGGGCGCTCGTCTCACGTCCGGCCGTCGTGTTCGCGGACGAGCCGACGGGCAACCTGGACTCGAAAGCCAGCGACGACGTGCTGGGACTGCTCAGGCATGCCGTCGACGACTTCGGCCAGACGGTCGTGATGGTCACGCACGATGCGCACGCCGCCTCGTTCGCCGACCGGCTGCTCGTGCTCGCCGACGGGCGCATCGTGCACGACAGTCCATCGGTCACCACCGACGAGGCGCTCGACCTGATGAAGGCGATCGGATGAGATGACGCGGCTCGTCCTGCGCGGCTTTCTGCAGCGCAAGCTGCGCGTCGTGCTGACCGCAATCGCGATCGCGCTCGGCGTCGCATTGATGGCCGGCACGTACATCCTCACCGACACGATCAACAAGTCGTTCGCCGGAATCTTCAAGACCGCCGCCAAGGGCGACTCCGTCGTCGTCTCTCCGACCGAGACGCTCGGGCGCGAAAAGCGCGCGCAGGAATCGCCGATCACCGATGCGATGCTCAAGCAGGTGCGCTCCGTGCCCGGGGTCGCCGAAGCCGCCGGGGGCATCTTCACGCCGGGCACGTTCCTCGACCTCAAGCGCAAACGCCTGACCAGCGGCGGCGCGCCGGCGTTCATCGCCGGCGAGCTGCCCACGCGCTTCGAGTCGTTCACCCCCGTCCAGGGTCGTTTCCCCTCCGGTCGCGGCGAAGTCGCGATCGACGAAGCGACGGCCGCCCGCCGCGGCTTGACGATCGGCCAGCAGATGATCGTGGCCGGCGCCGCTCCGGCCAAGCGCTACACGATCGTCGGCATCGTCAAGTTCGGCGGCGGCCAGTCCTTCGGCGGGGCCGGCACCGCGATCCTCACGCCGGCCGAGGCGCAGTACGCCGCGGGGGAGACCGGGCGCTATGACCAGATCGACGTCGCCGCCGCGCGGGGCGTGACTCCCGCGCAGCTGCGCGCGCGGATCCGCGCGGCGCTGCCGGGCAGCGTCGACGTGCGCACCGGCGAACAGCAGGCCGCCAAGAACACCTCCGACCTGGAAGGCAACCTGAGCTTCCTGCGCACGTTCCTGCTCGTGTTCGCCTACGTCGCGCTCGTCGTCGGCGCCTTCATCATCTTCAACACCTTTTCCATCACCGTCGCGCAGCGCACCCGCGAGTTCGGGCTGCTGCGCACGATGGGCGCCTCGCGTAGGCAGATCATGCAGGCGGTCGTCGGCGAAGGGCTGCTGCTGGGCGTCGTCGGCGCCGTGCTCGGCCTGTTCGCGGGGATCGGGCTCGCGCCGGCGCTGGATCAGCTGTTCAAGCTGTTCGGCGCCGACCTGCCCGACAGCGGCACCGTGCTCCAGACGCGCACGATCGTCGTCTCGCTGCTCGTCGGCATCGTCGTCACCGTGCTCGCCGGCCTGCCGCCTGCGCTGCGCGCGACCCGCGTGCCGCCGCTGGCGGCGATGCGCGAGGGCGTCGAGATCCCGCCGCGCCAGGCGATCACGCGTGGGCGCTACGCGGTGCCGATCCTGCTCGTGCTGATCGGGATTCGCCTGGCCGTCGCCGTCGCCGGCGGCGAGGGGGGCACGACGATCGCGATCATCGCCGCCATCGGCGCGCTCGTGCTGTGGGGCAGGCTCCGGCAGCGCTCGCGCGGTCGCCACTACCGTGTCGTGCCCGCGCTGGCCCGCGTGCTCGGGCTGCTTGTCACCTGGCGCGGTGTCACCGGACGCCTGGCACGGGAGAACTCGATGCGCCAGCCCGGGCGCACGATGGTGACGGCGGCGGCGCTTACGGTCGGCCTCGCGCTCGTGGCGTTCGTCGCCGTGCTCGCCGACGGGTTCAAGGCGACGATCGACCAGTCCGTGAGCCGCTCGTTCGCCGGCAACCTGATCGTGGAGAACTCGCAGGCGGGCAACGAAGCGGCGATCCCCGCAGGCATCGCACCGGCTCTGGCCAAAGTGCCGGGCGTCGCCAGCGTCACGCCGATCGCGTTCACGCTGGGTCGCGTGCGCGGGATCAAGAGCAACGCCAAGGTCACCGCGATCGACCCGACGACGTTCGAGCGCGTCTACCGCGTGAAATGGGACAAGGGCTCCACGGGCACGCTGCTCGGGCTCGGCACGTCCGGCACGGTCGTGACGAAGGAATACGCCAAAGCGCATCACCTGAAGGTGGGACAGACGCTCTCGCTGTTGACGCCTTCCAACAGGCGTGTGAGCCTGAAGGTGCTCGGCACGGTCGACGAAAAATCGGGGGTCCTGCAGGAACTGACGGTCAGCCTGCCGCTCGCGCGCTCGGCGTTCGGACAGCGTGAAGATGCGCTGGACTTCGTCTCCTACGCCCCAGGTGCGACCAACGCGCAGGTGCAGCCGGCCGTCGACAGGCTGCTCGCCAGCCAGTTCCCGCAGGCCCGCTCGCGGACGGCCGCGCAGTTCAAGCAGGACCTCAGCAAGCAGATCAACACGCTGCTTGCGCTGATCTACGTGCTGCTGGCGCTGTCGGTGATCGTCTCGCTGTTCGGCATCGTCAACACGCTGATCCTCTCGATCTACGAGCGCACGCGCGAGCTGGGAATGATGCGCGCGATCGGCACCTCGCGCCGCCAGGTGCGACAGATGATCCGCTACGAGTCGATCATCACCGCGCTGATCGGTGGTGTGTTCGGCCTCGTGATCGGCATCGTCGGCGCGATCCTCGTCGTGACGCTCGCGCTGTCGGGCTCCGGGTATGTGATCTCGATCCCTGTCGGCACGCTGGTCGTGCTGCTGTTCGTCGCTGCCCTCGCCGGCCTGCTGGCCGCGCAGCTTCCGGCCAGACGAGCGGCGCGGCTGGACGTGCTGCAGGCTCTCGCCGGCGAGTAGCCGCGCCGACTGACGGATGCCGGCGCGGCGCGCGCGAGCAGGTGCAGGAAGTCCGCGACTTCTGAGCGTTCATGCCGGATGCGTTGGTGAGAGGGCCGTTGGCCCACGCGCGATTGATGCCGTCTGCTACGTACGGCGGTCTCCCGGTCGATGTCTCCTATACGCGCATCGGCACTCACGCGGACGGGGAGTGGCGGAACGTCCTATTCGGACAGCAAAGAGATTTTCTCTACGGCGACAATAATCAGAGACGACTCTTGCGATCGACTCGGGCTCAGATTTATAGTTTCGGCCGCTAATCGTCTTCTGGAAACTACTTATCGGTATCTCAAGGGGCCTCTGAGCGGATGTCACTTCACGAGGGACCGAAGGTGGTAAGCACCGGGACGCGATGGTTAGCGGTCTGTCGACCGGCAATTCCGTGAACTCAGACATCCTCTGCGAGCGCAGGGGGTGGGACACAAATGAGGAGCGTGGGACATGCGTAAGTTGCCTCGTTGCGCCCGCGGCGTCGGTCGCAATTCACGTATCGGACCTCCGGTTCGTCGCGAGAATCAGCGCGCCAGAGGGCGCGTCCGGGTACTCGGCCTCGCCACGATCCTCGCGTGCCTTGCCTACGGCAGTCCGACGGTCGGCGCCTCGGGCTCGGTTACCAGTCAAGCAGCCGCTACAGCGCCACCGGGCGCGGTAGCGGTGCCGTCGCTCTTTACCGCCAAGTCGCGAACCTACAAGAACTCCCGGGGCGTCTATACGACCACGCTCTTTGGCGAGACCGTGAACGTCCAAGAAGCCAACGGTACCTGGAAGCCGATTAGCGCCTCTGCCTCCGCCGGGTCTGCTCCCGCTGGCGCGAAACCAGCCGGTGGCGTGACCCCAAACGCCAGCGTCTCCTCGACCGCGTCACACGACTGCGCGCTGGCGTCCAATTCGCCGACGACGAGCATCTGCAACGCCACCACCGACACGGTCGGCTACGACGGGACCAACACGGACAACAGCCTCGTGGAGTTCGAAACGAAAACCGCGCTTCCAGCCGGGGCGAACGTGCTCAATGCGCAGCTCGGGATGTACCTCGCCTCCGCCAGCACGAGCACTGCGGTCTCGGTCTCGGCCTACGCCGCGACCAAGCCCTGGACGCTCTCGGCCACATGGAACACCTATGACGGGACCAACGCCTGGTCCTCGCCCGGCGGCGACTTCTCTACGACCAACGCCGTCGTCAACCCGTCGGTGACAACGCCGGCCGGCTGGAAGTACTGGTATCCGACGCAGATCGTCCAGGAATGGGTCAACGGCACGCTGACCAACGACGGCCTGCTGCTCGCCGACACCACCCAGAAAACGACCAAAGACATGCTCAGCTTCAACTCACTGGACGCGAGCTCCAATAAGCCCTTCCTGACGATCGCCTGGACCCCGCGCGGACAGGAGGACCCCGCCGTCTACACGATGCAGCCCTTCCCGACCGACGCAGGCTCGACGATGAAGGTCAACCTCGCAAGCGGCGACCTGTTCGTCAACAGCAATGATCTGTCTGTCTCAAGCTCAGGGCCGCCGCTGTTGGCCGAACACAACTACGACAGCCTGAACACCGAAGGCGGCTCGGTCAATCCGTGGTACAGCCTGCCGGGCGCCGAAGTCTACCCCGATGGCTCGGTTGGGATCGGGATCAACCGCTATGACTACGCGGTATTCATCCGACAGCCAAATGGGACGTTCCTGACGCCGCGCAGCATCGACGCGACGCTGTGCGCGATCAATGGCACCACCTGCACGGGCAATGCCAGCGACGGCTCGGGTGCCGCCTATGCCCTGACGTTCAACCACAACGGCAACGGTCCGCTCTACCAGCAGAGCTACAAGATCGACTTCGCCGCAAATGGCGGCATCCTCTCAGACGCCGACACCGCCGGAAACACGATCACCTACCACTACGGCAGCTTCGGGATATCGAGCATCACCGACAGTCATGGACACACCTTCACGCGCAGCTTCCACGAACTGAAAGGCGGCTTCCACGTCACGTCGGCATGGACTGAATCCGGCACGGGCAAACGGGAAGTCAAATACGCCTACAACGCAAGCGACCAGCTCGAAACCTACACCGACGCCGAAGGCCACAAAACCAAATACGCCTACGACGAAGAGGGCGAGCTGAAGGAAGTCACCGACCCGGCCGGCCACGTGACCAAACTCACCTACGAAAGCGCCCATCGAATCAAGACCGTCACCGGGCCCGAAGTCAACGGCCTGCATCCGACATGGTCCTACACCTACTACGAAGTCGGCAAAGCCCCCGCGCCGTGCACCGCCGCGCAGAAGGCGACGGTCCTCACCGAAACCAGTGGAAGCGAAGAACCACCGCTCACCTATTGCGCGAACGTATTTGACGAAGTGGAAGGGGTATTCGGCTACCCCGCGACCGGACAGCCTGGCTGGTACGTGCTCGAAGACGAAGCCGACAGCGAATCGGCGAGGGCGTCGGTCAACCTCGCCAGCGGCAACCTGCTCGTCAAAAGCGAAGACATCGTGCCGGAAGTGGAAAACCACAGTATGTCGCTCGGTCGCTTCTACAACCTGCAGGCGACGCAGACCTCAGGGACACTCGGTCCGCGCTGGCGCTGGGCGACGGGGCCAAGTGTCTTCCTCTTCGACGAGGAGGCCAAGGTCATCCTGCACGGCCCCAACGGGTATGTCGTGACCCTGACGCGCGCTCCCGATGGAACCTACACCGGCCCCACGGAATACGAAGGGACGCTGACGAAGAACGCGGACGGGACGTACACGCTGACAAACGAAGACGCGCCGACCTACCAGTTCAACGCCAGCGGCGTCCTCGCAAGCGAAACGACCGAAGAAGGCAACATCTTCACGATCGCCGACACGACGGTATCGGGCAAAAGCGTGCTTCACGCTCTTAGCCCGGCCTCGGGCAAGGCGCTGGAACTCACCTATGACTCGACGCCGCACGTCACGCAGACCTCCGATCCGGCCTCGCATGTGCGCCACTACGAATACAACTCGTTGCATCAGCTGAAGACCTACACCGATGCGGCTGGCGGCAAGACCGAATACGAATATGACTCTGCGAATGACCTGACCAAGATCACGATGCCGGACGGCACGGTGGAGAAAATCACCAACTCCAACGGCAAGGTCATTGAAGTTAGCATCACGCCCCCCGGCGGGGAAGCCAGCGGTGAGAAATTCAGCTATCAAGCGCCGGCGAGTCCGACCTGCAATCCCCTAACCGACGCCGTCGAGACCGTCGTCACCGCGGTTCCCAGCGGAACTGTCGAAACGTCCTGTTACAACGCCGCAGGTGCCTTCACGGGTCCGACGAGTCAAGCCGACCCGGAAGCCGAACCCGTAGGTTCAGAAGAACAGCCAGAAATACCGGCGGGGACGTGCTACGAAAACCCTGAATTTCCCAAAGAAGACTGCGGCCAAGGAGAACCGCCGCCGGAAAATTCAGAAGGGGGCCTGCTCATGGCGGCCGCCAAAGGGAACCCCGACCTGCTTGCCACGAGCTATGGGATCGCTGACAACAACTGGCTACAGCTTCGCAACCCGACCGAAAAAGAAGAAAAAGAAAAAGCGATACAGCCAAAGCCCCACTTCAACTACTTTGCATGGCCATTTGTACAGGCGCTGCACGTGACTCGGTTCCGCAGGACGATTCCTTGGAACATGGTCATCGAAGCTGAAAACGATGAAGCTCAGCCCGAATTCAACGGTGGCGCCAAACGGCAGCTCGAAGATGTCGAAGAATGGGTCACACAGGTCAAAGCGCAAGCGGGGGGCACCGGCCAGCCGCTGATCTCCTTTGAACGCTGCCCGGCGGGCACTGAATGGGAGGACCCGACCGTGCCAGCTAAAGAAGATGCTAAAGACGATAAGTCCTGCGAAGAAGCACCGTCTGTCGCCGCCTACAGGATCGGGGTCGAACGATTCCTCAACAATCCTAAACACCCGATCCTAGGTCAGGTCAAGAACTTCACTCCGTGGAACGAGCCAAACCACGCGACCCAGCCCACCGCGACCAAAGCGGAACGTGCGGGGGAATATTGGCGAGCACTCACTGGGCTATGCCAACCTAAAGCACAATGCTTCGTTGCCGCAGGGGATTTCTCAGACGTGGAGATGCCGGTGGCGAACAGCCCTTCCACCGCGAGCGGCAAATACTTTGCGGCCTACGTTAGGGGGATGGGCCACCCGCTCACGGCGGGGCGCTGGGCATGGCACGCCTACAAGGACGGAGCGAAGACGCAGAGCAATGGGCTCAAGGGCCACCCAAGGGAATGGTGGAAACGCTTCCGCAACTTCCTTGCAGCTGTCAACAAGTCCAGTAAACGTGCGCCCCATCCGTTCCCGGCCATTTGGCTGAGCGAGCAAGGCGTGCAATTTGCCGTGAACAATAAATCCGAAGAACCTTTCTTGAGGTCGGGTGCCGCGGAAAACATCATGAACGCTTACGTAAGCCACGGCCGCACTCAGCTCACCCGACAGAGCGAACACCAACAGATACAACGCTTTTATTATTACTCGACCCGTGGCGAACCGAAGTTCGACTCCGGACTGCTGGAAGCTGAATTTCTCCCGCCAAAACAAGAACGACGCCATCCTCAGTCCCAGCCCCGAACGATCTACAATATATACAAGCGCAAGACGCCGCAAAAATAGCCCCGCATCATAATGCCGCTTTTTGGCCACTTGCGATCGACGAAGCGTCGAGGCCGAGGGACCGCATCTATCGTTCAGGCGACGGGTTAGAGTACCGTATGACTACGAACGGTTGTGCTCAGAAGGCGGCGCGGACACACGAGGGGTTCGGACGTAGCGGCACCCTGATGCTCGTCGCCTTGGCGATCGTGCTGGCCAGCGCGCCTTCGCGAGCGTTTGCGTCGAAGCTCCACGAGCTGGCGCCGAGCGCGAGGTCTTTCGAGAGTGATGGGACGCGCTACGCAGCGTGGCAGCCACGCAAGGGCGCTCCGATCGTGGTGCTCGATACTCGCACCGGAGACCGACGACTCGTACCGGCGGCTGGATGCGAACTCGTCGATCAAGGACAACGGGGCTTCCTGGATCCGCTGGCATCGGCTGGGCGATTTCAGCTGTTCTGCAAGGACGGCGCGTCTCAACTACTCGACGCGCGGACGGGGACGACGATAATGCTTCCGACCGCGAGCGGAGAGTGGAACACGGTAGGTGCCCGCTACGTGGAAGGCGTTGCGCCCATGGGCACCGCGTGTAATCAGTCTGAGCGCGAACTAACACGAGGCGAACTTTGCGAGGCGCTCTATGACATTGCTACCGGTGCGGTGAGTTTCTATCCGGCATCGCATGTGCTTGACCTGAACCGTCCAGGCGCTCCGCCGGTTTGTCAGGCCCTGATCTATAAGCTCGCTCGTAAACGCGCGAGCGGCCCGGCCGCAGCCTTCACTTACAGCGACGGCCTGCTGGTCCAAGACACCCAACGCGGCGGGGAGGTGCGGATCGACCGCTGCCACGGACGGGCCATCCTGCTGCACGGTCGCGGTGTACCGGGTAACTTCGACGTGCGCGGCGGGCTACTGACGTGGGATACAGGGCACGACATCGGCAGCGTTGGTGAAGAAGATGTGTCCCGCGGTATGCTCACGGGCTACCGCTTGCGCGGTGGCCAGCGTCGCACCTGGAAGCTTCCCGATCTACGGCTGCATCTAGGCCCGTTGGAATCGCCCGTCGGTGTCTTCGGCTACTCGACTCACACCGCAACCACGGTCCTGTGGATAGCGGCGCGGAGCACTGCGCCAACCGAAAAGGGATTCATTGTCGCTACCTGGGCCGTGTACGCCGCATCGTTCCGGTAGCGGGCGGGTCAAGCAAGCACCGTGAGATGGAGCGCTCGACGAGGCCGCAGACTCACCCGATCGTGGCGGTTCCTCGTCGGGGCGGCTGCGATCGCACTGTCGCTGGGGACAGCATCGACAGCTACCGCTCTCGCGTCATCGTTTAACACACACGCGCCACAGCCTGCCACTGCCCCAGACAACAACGATGGTCGACAGCGAAACGGTGCATGGGGTGTTTGGCTATTCCTCTCACGCCGGCAAGACGCTTTTCTGGATCGCAGCCAGCTTTGTTAATGGCGGGAAAGGCTTGAACGTCGAAACCTCGGCCGTCTACGCTGCCAAGATCTGAGCGCGCCGGGCCAATCCTTTGTGCGGCTCCCCACAGAGGGTGCTAATGGGGTGACGGCTAAAGTTCAAAGAGCTGTCGACCGCCACGGCCCTGCGGTTGGTGCTGTTTCGGCCACTTCGGGGCACGGCGGCGTGCATGCACGCACGAACAACCTCACGACACCGCATGGATAAGCTGACATGCGATGGCTGCGACGGCACCTGAGTCCCCCGATCCCGAGCTAGAGGCCACCGCGTGGGACCTCGAACCGCTCGTCGACGGCGAGGGCCCGGACGGCGTCGAGCGCCGGCTCGGCGAGGCGCTGGAACGCTCACAGGAGTTCGCCGGACGCTACGCCGGCAAGCTCGGCGAGCTCGACAGCGAGCGTCTGCGCGAGGCGATGCAGGAGCTTGCCACGATCCACGACCTCGTCGGCCGCGCCGGCACTTACGCCGCGCTGCGCTTCTCCACCGACACGGCCGACCCGGCCAACGGCGCGCTGCTGCAGCTCGCCCAGGAACGCGGCACGGCGATCGAGACAACACTGCTGTTCTTCGACCTCGAGTGGGCCGCCTTGGATGAGGCGCGCGCCGAGGAGCTGCTCGCCGGCGAGGGGCTGGACTTCTGCGGCCATCACCTGCGCAACGTGCGCCGCTACCGCGAGCACCTGCTCTCAGAGCCCGAGGAGAAGATCCTCGCGGAGAAGTCGCTCACAGGCGCCGGCGCGTGGACGCGGCTGTTCGAGGAGCTGACGTCGGCGATCGAGGTGCGGCTGCCGGACGACGGCTCGCGGCCGGGCGAGGACTCCGCCGAAGGCGGCGAGCAGCGCGCGGTATCCGGCAACGGTGAGAAGGTCGCCCTGGACATCGCGCTCAGCCGCCTGTCGCTGCCCGACCGCGAGACGCGTCGCTCGACCGCGCAGGCCGTTACCCAGGCGCTCGCTCCCGGGCTGCGCACGCGCGCCTTTCTGTTCAACACGCTGCTCGCCGACAAGGGCATCGACGACCGCTTGCGCCACTACCCGCACTGGCTGGCGGCGCGCAACCTCGCCAACGAGGCCAGCGACGAGTCCGTCGCGGCGCTGATCGAGGCGGTGCGCGGTCGCTATGAGATCCCGCGGCGGTGGTATCGGCTGAAGGCGAGGCTGCTCGGCGTGGAGCGCCTGGCTGACTACGACCGCATGGCTTCCGTCAGCGAGGACGAGGTCAGCTTTCCCTTCGAGAGCGCTCGCGAGATCGTGCTCGGCTGCTACTCCTCCTTCTCCCCGGAGCTCGGCGACGTCGCCAAGCGCTTCTTTGACGAGCGGCGCATCGACGCGTCGGTGCGCCCGGCAAAGCGCGGCGGGGCCTTCTGCGCCTCCGCGGTCCCATCCGTCGAGCCATACGTGCTGCTCAACTACACAGCGCGCCGGCGCGACGTGCTCACGCTCGCGCACGAGCTCGGCCATGGCGTGCACTTCTCGCTCGCCGCCCGCCAGGGCATCTTCCACCAGGGCACTCCGCTGACACTCGCCGAGACCGCGTCGGTGTTCGGCGAGACGATCGTGTTCTCGCGCCTGCTCGCCGAGGACTCCTCGCCGGCCTCGCGCCTGGCGCTGCTCGCGGAGAACCTCGAGGACACGATCGCCACCGTCTTTCGCCAGGTCGCGATGAACCGCTTCGAGGATCTCGTGCACAC
>DASYKG010000025.1:0-31707 GCA_035995645.1 Solirubrobacteraceae bacterium | reverse complement strand
GAGGCGATGCTCTTGGAGGTGCTCTCCGACTTTCAGATCTCGATCCCCGAGCTGGGCCGCGTGCAGTCGCGCACGCACCCGATCGTGCTGCTCACCTCCAACAACTCGCGCGAGCTCACCGAGGCGCTCAAGCGCCGCTGCTTGTACCTGTGGCTGGACTACCCCGAGCTCGAGCACGAGCTGGAGATCGTGCGCCTGCACGCGCCGGACCTGTCAGAGACGGTCGCGCGGCGGCTGGTGGAGGTGATCGGCATGGTGCGAGCGCTGGACCTGAAGAAGCCGCCGTCGATCGCCGAGTCGATCGACTGGGCACGCGCGCTGCTGCTGCTCGGCGTGCAGGACATCGACTCGCAGACGTTCAACGACACCATGTCGGTGATCGTCAAGCACCGCGCCGACATGGACGTGGTCGCCGAGCGGGTCGGGCTGAAGCTCGGATCGCCCGCCGATGTCGCCTGAGCGCCCGCCCGCGCCGCACGATCAGCCCGCGCCGGAGGGCATGCCGGCGCGCATCCTCGAGCTCGGCGAGGAGCTGCGCCGCGAAGGCGTCGCCGTGGGCACGTCCGAGCTGCTCGACGCCTTCGCGGTGCTGCGCGAGATCAGCTGGAGCTCGCAGGAGGACTTCCGCGAGGCGCTCGCGGCGACGCTCGCCAAGAGTCAGGAGGACCGGCGCGTCTTCGAGCTGGTGTTCGAGCGCTTCTTCTTTCGCGCCGTCGAGCTGGCGGCCTCGCGCGAGGGGGTGCGCGAGGAGGACCGTGCGAGCCTCGGCGAGCTGACAGAGCAGGAGCTCGACGCGCTGCGCGCGGAGATCGCCGCGGCGCTGCGCGACGGCTCGGAGGGCGCCATGCGCGACCTCGCGCGCATGGCCATCGCCGCCTTCGCACGCCGCCAGGAGGGCTCAGGGGTGATCGGCGTCGACGTGCAGCGCATCCGCCGTGCGCTCGGCCTGCGCGCCGAGCCCCAGCCCGACCTGCCCGAGGACGACCCGCGCCACGACGGACTGCCGCGCGACGCGCTGCGCCGCTTCGAGGCGCTGATGCGCCGCGAGCTCGAGCGCGCGCAGATCGAGCGCACGGGCAACCTGCCGCCGGCGCGGCCGCTAGGCGAGCTCGACCGCGCGCTGCCCTCGGGGCCGCTCGCCGACCTCGCGGCCGTGCACCGCGTCGTCACCCAGCTGCGCCGCCGCCTGGCCACGCAAGGGATGCAGAACCGCGGCCACCGCAAACACGCGCACGTCGACGTCAGGCGCACGATGCGCGCGTCGCTGCAGACCGGCGGCGTGCCCGTCGAGCTGAAGTTCCGCCCGCGCCGCCCCAAACGACCGGAGATCTACGTGCTCTGTGACGTCTCCACCAGCGTCACCTCCGCGTCGGTGTTCTTCCTCTCCGTGCTGCACGCGCTGCACGACACCTTCCGCAAGATGCGCTCGTTCGTGTTCATCGAGCGCATCTCCGAGGTCACCGACATCTTCGAGCACGAGCGCAACTTCAAGACCGTCTCAGAACGCATCGGCTCCGACGCCGGCGTCGCCGACATCTCCGGCTACACCGACTACGGCCGCGTGTGGTCGGAGTTCCTCGTGCAGGTCGAGGACGACCTGCACCCGCGCGCCACCGTGATCGTGCTCGGCGACGCGCGCACCAATGGCCGCGACCCGCGCGCGGACATTTTCGCGCAGATCGCCGCGCGCGCCGGGCGCACGTTCTGGCTGAACCCCGAGCCGCGCCTGTACTGGAACTACGGCGACTCGGTGATCGCCGCATACGAAGAGTTCTGCACGGCCTTCGAGTGCTGGACGACCGCCCAGCTCGAGGACTTCGTGCGCGCGCTCACGCGCCCTGTTGTATCCGCCTGAGGACTCGGCGTGCTGGCGTGAGCTTGCCGCGCGGTAGCATCAGCGCAACAGCGAACACACACCAGGGGGGCTGGCGGGAAGGCCGGCTGAGATGGCGCACGGGAAGCGATTCCCCCGGCGCCGACCCTTAGAACCTGTGGGGTAATGCCCGCGAAGGGAGCGAAGTGCCGAGCATCGTCATCCGACCCGCCAAGCCGTCTCCCGGCGCACGGACAGACGCGAGCGCGATCGCCCTCAGCGACGTCGGCCACACGTTCACCGACCGTCGCGGCGGGGCCGTGCGTGCGCTGGCAGGCGTGTCGCTGCACGCGCGTCGTGGCGAGCTGCTGGCACTCGTCGGCCCGAGCGGCTGCGGCAAGACGACGCTGCTGGAGCTGATCTGCGCGCTGCAGGCGCCGCAGCAGGGAACGATCGAGAGCCAGCCGGCGGTGCTGATGCCCCAGCGCGACCTGCTGCTGCCGTGGCTGAGCGCCGTCGACAACGCGGCGCTGGCGCTGCGCATCGCCCACGTCCCGCGCGCGTCCGCGCGCCGCCGCGCAGCGGCGCTGTTCGCGCAGCTCGGGCTCGATGGCTTCGAGCACTCCCATCCGGCCGAGCTGTCCGGCGGGATGCGCCAGCGCGTGGCGTTCGCGCGCACGCTGCTGTCGGGAAAGCCCGTGCTGTGCCTCGACGAGCCGTTCGGCGCGCTCGACGCGATCACGCGCGCGGAGATGCAGGAATGGCTCGCCGGCGCGCTCGCGCGCGAGCCGCGCACGACCGTGCTCGTGACGCACGACGTCGAGGAGGCGATCGTGCTCGCCGACCGCGTGCTCGTGCTCTCGCCGCGCCCCGGCCGCGTGATCTGCGAGCTCGTCGTGCACCTCCCGCGCCCGCGCGCGCGAACCGACGGCGAGGTGATCGCGCTGCGCGAGCGCGCGCTCGGTCTGCTCGCACGGGGCGCAGGCGCGTGAGCCGGGCCGCGCGGCGCGAGCGCACCGGCAGGGCCGCGCGCCTGCTGGCGCCGCCGCTCGTGCTGCTCGCCGTCCTGCTCGGCGCGTGGGAGGCGTATGCCGATTCCGGCGCGGCCAGCTCGTTCGTGCTGCCGGCTCCCCACGCGGTCGCCGCCTCGCTGTGGGATAACGCTGGCTTCATCGCCGCCAACCTCGCCCCGACCGCCGAGGAGGTCGTGCTGGGGATCGTGCTCGCGCTCGCGCTCGGCTTCGCGCTGGCCGTGCTGATCCACTTCTCCGGCGTGCTGCGCCGTGCCGTGTACCCGCTGGCGGTCGGCTCGCAGGCCGTGCCAGTCGCCGTGATCGCGCCGCTGCTGGTGTTCTGGTGGGGCTTCGGCGTGCTGCCGAAGCTCGCCGTCGTCGTGCTCATCTGCTTCTTTCCCGTGCTCGTCACGACCGTCGACGGGTTCGCGCGCATCGAGCGCGAGCAGCTCAAGCTGCTGCGCACGCTCGACGCCTCACGCTGGCAGGCCTTTCGCTTCGCCGAGCTGCCCGCGGCGCTGCCGGCGGCGATCAGCGGCGCGCGCATCGCGCTGGCCGTCGGCGTGATCGGCGCCTACATCGCCGAGTCGCAAACGGTCACCAGCGGCGTCCACGCAGGTCTCGGCCACGAGATCAACGCCGACCTGACGGCGCTGCAGACGCCCCGCGCGTACGCTGCGGCGCTCGTGTTGTTCGCCCTCGGGATCGCCTGCTTCTACGCACTCACGCTCGCCGAGCGCGCGCTCGCGCCATGGGCCAGCCGACCAGGAGGAGAAACGTCTTGAGACCCTGCCCCGCACCGCACCGCGCTGCGCCGCGCACCCTCCCCTGGCGCCGCCCCTTCACGAACAGCGCCGCCATGCGCCGCGCTGCCGTGTGCCTGCTCGCGCTCGCCTCGCTGATCGGCTTGAGCGCTTGCGGCTCCAAGCAGGACGCGATCTCCGCCGCCAGCGCTAAGCCGTTCACGGTCGTGCTCGACTTCTTCCCCAACGCCGACCACGCCGCGCTGTACTCGGCGATCGCGCACGGCGACTTCCGCGTGGCCGGCCTCGACGTGCAACCGCAGGCGCCGTCGGATCCCTCCGCGCCGCTGAAGCTGCTGGCGGCGGGCAAGGCGGACATGGCGATCTCCTACGAGCCCGAGCTACTGATCGCGCGCGACCAGGGCCTGAAGCTGGTGTCGATCGGCGCGCTCGTGCAGCGTCCGCTGACGTCGATCATCGCCCTGCCCGCAGGCCACGTGAAGAAGGTCGCCGATCTTGCGGGCAAGACCGTCGGCACGGCCGGCATCCCCTACCAGGCGGCGATGCTGAAGGCTGCCGTGCAGGCCGCCGGCGCGAACCCGGCGAGCGTCAAAGAAGTCAACGTCGGCTTCAACCTCGTGCCGGCGATGCTCTCGGGCAAGGTCGCCGCGACGCTCGGCGGCTTCTGGAACTACGAGGCGCTGCAGCTGCAGCAGCTGCACAAGCGTCCGCTGACGATCCCCGTCGACCGCGCCGGCGTGCCGACGTACGACGAGCTGGTGCTCGTCGTACGCGCGGACGAGGCGCACAAGCGCGGGCAGGACCTGCGCGCGTTCCTGCAGGCCTTGACGCGTGGCGAGCGCGAGGTGCGCGCCGACCCGGCCGCGGCTGCTGCGCTCGTCGTCAAGGCCAACCCGTCGCTGGAAGCGAAGCTGCAGCTCGCCTCGATCCAGCAGACGCTGCCCGCGACGGTCCCCACAGAAGCGGGCAGGCCGTTCGGCTGGCAGAGCCCGTCGGCGTGGGCCTCGTTCGGCACGTGGATGTTCTCCAACCACCTGCTCACGCACGACCCGAACGCCGAACTGCCGCCGTTCACCGACGAGTTCCTGCCCGGCCAGGGCATCTAAGCTCAAGCGATGCGCGTCGGACTGCTCACCGGCGGAGGCGACTGTCCCGGCCTGAACGCCGTGATCCGCGCCGTCGTGCGGCGCGGGCTGGCCGAGCCGGGCCACAGCTTCGTCGGCTTTCGCCACGGCTGGGCAGGCGTGCTCGAGGACGACGCCGTCGAGCTGACGCTGACGAGCACGGCCGGCATCCTGCCGCGCGGCGGCACGATCCTCGGCACGTCTCGCACCAATCCCTACGCCGACGGTCGCGACGGGACGGCGGCGATCCGCCAGACGCTGAGCGCGCGCGGAATCGACGCGCTGATCCCGATCGGCGGCGAGGACACGCTCGGCGTGGCGCTGCGACTGCACGAGCAGGGCGTGCCGGTGGTGGGCGTGCCGAAGACGATCGACAACGACCTCGGCGGCACCGACCTGACGTTCGGCTTTCAGACAGCCGTGCAGATCGTCACCGACGCGATCGACCGCCTGCACACGACCGCGGAGTCGCACAACCGCGTGATGGTGCTCGAGGTGATGGGGCGCCATTCCGGCTGGATCGCCGCGCACTCGGGGATCGCCGGAGGCGCCGACGCGATCCTCGTGCCCGAGCGCCCGTTCGACGTCGAGGAAGTCGCCGCGCACCTGCGCAAGCGCCACGCGCGCGGCCCGAACTTCTCGATCGTCGTCGTCGCCGAGGGCGCGATACCGCGCGAGGGAACGCTTCACACGCGCGAGGGCAGCGCCACCGACGCGTTCGGCCACGCGCGCCTCGGCGGGATCGGCGTGGCGCTCGAGGGCGAGCTGGAGCGCCTGACGGGCTATGACAGCCGTGTGACGATCCTCGGGCACGTGCAGCGCGGCGGCAGCCCGGTGGCGTTCGACCGCGTGCTCGCCACACGCTTCGGCGTCGCCGCGATGGACGCCGCGATCGGCGCGCGCTTCGGCGCGATGGTCGGCCTGCGCGGCACGCAGATCGTCGAGACACCGCTCGCCGAGGCGTTGCGCGAGCCCAAGCTGCTGGACCCCGAGCTGTACCGAACCGCGGAGCTGTTCTTCGGCTGACCATGCGCGCGATGATCTTCGAGGGAGTCGGCCGGCCGCTGCGCGCGGTGCAGCGCAAAGTCCCCTCGCCGGGTCCCGGGGAGCTGCTGCTGCGCGTGCACGCGTGCGGCGTCTGTCGAACCGACCTGCACCTGCTCGACGGCGAGGTCGAGATCAAGTCCCCGCCGCGCGTGCTCGGTCATCAGATCATCGCCACCGTCGAGGCCGTCGGCGAGCCGGCGCAGACGACCGAGGCCGACCGTCGGCAAGGCGCCGAACGCGCGACCGCGCGCGAGGGCGATCGCGTTGGCGTTCCGTGGCTCGGCTGGAGCTGCGGCGAGTGCAAGTGGTGTCTCAGCGGCCGCGAGAACCTGTGTCCGCGGGCGCGCTTCACCGGTTGTGACATCGACGGCGGAATGGCCGAGTACGCGGTCGCCGACGCGCGCTTCTGCCTGACGATCCCCGCCGGCTATCCCGACGAGCAGGCCGCGCCGCTGATGTGCGCGGGGCTGATCGGCTACCGCGCGCTGGGCATGTGCGGCGACGCCGAGCGCATCGGCCTGTACGGGTTCGGCGCCTCCGCGCACATCCTCGCGCAGGTCTGCAGCTCGCAGGGACGCGAGGTGTATGCCTTCACGCGCGCCGGCGACGAGACGACGCAGGCGTTCGCGCGCGAGCTCGGCGCCGTGTGGGCGGGCGCGTCGGAGGATCTGCCACCGCAGCCGCTGGATGCGGCGATCGTCTTCGCGCCCGTCGGCACGCTCGTGCCGCTGGCGCTCGCCGCCGTCGGCCCCGCGGGGATCGTCGTGTGCGGTGGCATCCACATGTCAGACATCCCCTCCTTCCCCTACAGCGCGCTGTGGCAGGAGCGCGTGCTGCGCTCGGTCGCCAACCTCACGCGCGCCGACGGCAGGGACTTCCTGCAGCTCGCCCCGCACGTGCCCGTTCAGACCCGCGTGAGCACCTACCCGTTGGAGGGCGCCAATGAGGCGCTCGACGACCTGCGCGCCGGGCGCTTCACCGGCGCGGCGGTGATCGTGCCATAGCGCCCGCCGGCCACGTGGCTCACGACCTAAGCTGGTTCTCATTTGCTCCCTCACGTCAGCTTTAGGCTCCGCGATGAAGCTGGCGGGGTGTCGAGGAGCGGGCGAGTTGCAGCAGATCCCGCGGCTGTCCGTGTCCGGCGGGGCCGCCCGAATGGGGCGACCGCCGCGCGGCAGCGCGCAGGCGCGCTTGCACTGCTGACCGGCGCGGCCCTCGCCGCGGTCCTCGGCGGCTGTGGCGGCGGGAGCTCCGGCGCGCACGCGACGACGAGCGGGCATGCGACGACTTCCTCCGCCGCGCAGGCCCCGCGCCCTGCGGCGACGCTGGGCGTGAGCGCCTCGACGGCGCTCCCAGCCGCGGTGCAGCTGCCAGCCGTGGCGCCCGCCTCAGGCGGCGCGCTGTCGATCGGCGGCCTGGACGCGAGCGATTCCTCGGTCGCAGGGGCGGTGATGATCGACGGTTCCGGCGCACACGAAGTCGCGCGGCTGCCGCTCGCGTTGCACGATGCCGCCGCTGCGCAGATCGACGGGCAGACCTACCTGTTCGGCGGCGGCGAGCCCAGCGGCACGAGCGAAGCGATCTATCGCGTGGCGCCCTCGGGCGTGCGCTCGGTCGGCCACCTTCCCGTCGGCGCCTCAGACATCGTCGCCGCGACGATCGGGCACACGGCCTACATCCCCGGCGGCTACACCGTGTCGGCGCCGTTGCGGACGATCGTCGCGTTCACGCCCGGTGCCGGCGCGCGCGTCGTCGGAACGCTTCCCCGTCCGCTGCGCTATGCGGCGGTGGCCGCGGTGGACGGTCGCGTGCTGATCGCCGGCGGCACCTCCGGGGAAACCGCGGAACGCGCGATTCTCTCCTTCGACCCGGCGACGCGCACGGTGCGCCGGATCGGCGAGCTTCCCTACCCGGTCACCCACGCCGCCGGCGCCGCGCTCAACGGCTCCTTCTACCTGCTCGGCGGCCGCAGCGAAAGCCTCTCCGGACAGCGTTCGACGATCCTCGCCATCGATCCCCTCAGCGGAGCGGTCCGCGCTGCCGGGCGCCTGCCGCAAGCGCTCTCGGACATGGGCGCGACATCGCTCGGCGGCCACATCCTTGCGGTGGGTGGCCGCAACAGCTCCGGCGGCGTGTACGACCGCGCACTGACACTGCTCCCCGTCGCGCGATGAGATCCCGCGCGACACTCGGCGCACCCCAACCCCAACCCGGACCCGGACCCGGACCCGCGCCCGCACCTGCGCGCGCCCGCGCGGGCGGTCTGCTCGCGATCGCGCTGGCAATCGCGCTGGCGCTGATCGGCTGCGGGTCGTCGGGCAAGGCGACGTCCCAGCAACAGGCCGAAGCGGCGCGCCATGGTCACGGCGCCGTGGAAGTGCCCAAGCCCGGGCGCATCCCGCCGGTCCTCGACGCCAGCAACGTCTACGCCGCCGGCCGGCCCGGTCTGCTCAGCCCCGTGGTGCGCCACGACCCGGCGCTCGTGTACGTGCCGAACAGCAAGTCCAACACGGTCGACGTGATCTCACAGCGCACGTTCAAGATCATCGAGCACTTCGCCGTGGGCACGCTGCCCCAGCACGTCACCCCGTCGTGGGACCTGCGCACGCTGTACGTCACCAACGACCTGTCCAACAGCCTCACGCCGATCGATCCGCGCACCGCGCGACCCGGCAAGCCGATCCCCGCGCTGGATCCGTACAACATGTACTTCACGCCCGACGGGCGCTGGGCGATCGTCGTCGCCGAGGCCAACCGCCGGCTCGACTTCCGCGATCCCCACACGATGGCGCTGCACCACGCGCTTCAGACGCCACAGTGCTCCGGCGTGGACCACATGGACTACACCGCCGACGGCCGCTACGCGCTTGCTTCGTGCGAGTTCGCCGGGCGCATGATCGTCGTCGACCTGCAGAGCGAGCAGATCGTAAAGACGATCGAACTCGCCGGCGGCGCGATGCCGCAGGACGTCAAGCTCTCACCCGACGGGCGGACGTTCTACGTCGCCGACATGGCCAGCAACGGCGTGTGGCTGATCGACGCGCGCACCATGCGGGTCATCCGCTTCGAGCACACCGGCGCCGGCGCGCACGGGCTTTATCCGAGCCGCAACGCGAAGGTGCTGTACGTCTCCAACCGCATGGAGGGCTCGATCAGCGTGCTGTCGTTCGCGACGCGTCGCCCGATCGCCAAGTGGATGCTGCCAGAAGGCGGCTCGCCGGACATGGGCGGGCTCTCGGCCGACGGCAAGGTGCTGTGGCTGTCCGGCCGCTACAACGGCGAGGTGTACGCGATCTCCACCGCCACCGGGCACCTGCTGCACCGCATCAAGGTCGGCGAAGGCCCGCACGGACTGTGTGTCTGGCCGCAGCCCGGGCGCTACTCGATCGGGCACACGGGCATCCTGCGCTAGCTGCTGGCGAGCGGTGCCGTGGCGCCGGCCGCGCGCCCCAGAGTAGCTGCGAGCGTCTCGCCCATGGCGCGCGCGTCACAGCGCGTACAGGTGGGTCGCCGCGAGCCCGGCCCACTCCTCATACGGGGCGAAGAACTCGCGCACCTCGTGCTCCTGCGCGCGTGCACGCGGATCGCCGCCGCCGAGCAGGCGACCGACGAGCTTGAGCAGCCCGACATCGCCTGCGGGCACCTGGTCGTGGCGGCCCTGACCGTGCAGGGCGAGCATCTCCACCGTCCAGCGCCCGACGCCGGGGATCGCGCGCAGTCGCCGCCAGCCGTGCTCGTGCTCTGAGCTGTGCAAGTCCACGCGCCCGAGCGCGACCTCGCGCGCGGCGCGCACGAGCGTCAGCGCGCGCGTGCCAGCCAGGTCGAAGGACTCCAGCAGCGCCGGCGCGGTCCCGGCGAGTTCCGCCGGCGCGGGCAGATCGCGCAGCGGGCTGGCAGCGCCGTCCCAGCCGAGCCAGCGCCGCCCGAGCGCGGCGAGCAGGCGGCGCTCGATCGCGGCGGCGCGCTCGTACTCGATCAGCTGCTCGCACACCGCCCACGCGAGCGCCTCGAACGGCTCCGGGCGCCGGCTCGTGCGCAGCCACGGACGGCGACGGACCGATCGGCCGATCAGCGGGTCGCGCGCGAAGCGCCGGTGAAAGGCTCGCAGATCCTCGTCGACGCCGAGCGCGAAGCGCATGCGCGCGATGCCGTACGCGGCGGCCTCGCGCGTGCTCGCGCGTGCGCCCAGCAGCACGCGGTCGGGCGATGTCTGCGCCGCGCGCACGAGCACCGGCTCACCGTCGTGGTGCAGCAGGCGCTCGAGCACGCCGCCGCGGCGTCGCAGCACGCCGTCCATGCCACCACGCGGCAGACGAAACGGTCCCGCCGGGCGTATCTCGACGCGCTGCTCGACGCTCGTCACGCGCGTGCCTCTGCGGCGCTTAGTTGCGACCGCCGAGCAGGTGCACGTCGACCAGCAGCGAGCGGCTGCCGACGATCTGCACGAGCTCGCTCGCGGCGGGCGCCGCACGGCGACCGCGACCGCCGCGTCCCAACCGGCGTCCGGCCCGGCGCCCCTTGGCGAGCGCGGCAGAGTTGCGCTGGCGACGCGTCACCAGGCCGACGACGGCGGCGCCGGCGACGAAGCCTCCGGCCGCGACCGCGGCCGCCTGCACGGCGGGAATCGCCGCCGAGGCACGCCCGCGCGACAGCTCTCCCGCGAAGGGATAGCCGTCGACGACGGTCGCCTCCTGCGCGAGCACCGGCAACGCGTCGTTCTGGGCGTCGAGGCTCACGCGGCGAAGTGTAGAGAGCCGCGCAGACCGCACTGCCGCTAGCGGCGCTACAGCTCGCGCTCGTAGACGCGGTAGCGCTTGACGATCCGCCCGCCCATCGCTTCCATGCCGCGGTTCATCGCCGTGTTGGTCTCGAGGATCCAGCCCATCTCGCCGCCGTCCTGCGGGCGCGCTTCGGCGGCATCGTAGTGCAGCTGATACAGCCGCGCGGCGACACCCGTGTGCTGATACTCGGGCTTTACGCCGAGAAAGCCCACGCGCACGCGGTCGGTCAGCTTGCCCTTGTTGAGGAAGTGCCACCAGCCGAGCGGCAGCAGTTTGCCGTTCATCTTCGCGAGCACCTGGTTGATGTCGGGGAAGGTCATCGCCATGCCGACGACCTCGCCGGTGTCGAGTCGCTCGGCGATCATCGCCCAGTGCTTGTCGAAGACGAGTTGCATCTCCTGCGCGAGCGCGTCGAGGTCCTTCTTGGAGTACGGCACGAAGTCCCAGTTCTCAGACCACGCCGCGTTGTAGACCTCGGCGAAGGCGTCCATGTCTTTGCGCAGCTGGCGCCGGCGCATCGGGCGCACGCGGATGCCGTGCTCGCTCTCGGCCTTCTCCGCGAGCTCCCAGATCACCGGCAGCACCTTGTCGCGTTCGCTGACCTCGAGGTTCCACATCAACAGGTCCATCGCCTTGGTCATCCCCGCGCGTTCGACCAGCTGCCGGTAGTAGGGCGGGTGCCACGGCTGGCGGATCATCGGGCGCAGCTCGAAGCCCTCGACGAGGATTCCGCTCTCGTCGTTCATCGAGAAGTCCGCCGGGCCGACCATCCGCTCCATGCCGCGCTCGCGCAGCCACGCCGCGGCGGCGTCGAGCAGCGCGTCGGCGGCCTCCTGGTCGTCCTCGACCTCGAAGAAGCCGAACCATCCCCACTTCTTGCGCTGGTGGTCGTTGAAGGCGTGGTTGACCTGCGCGCTGGCGCGCCCGACGACGCGCCCGTCGCGACGCGCGAGGAAGTACTCGGCCTCGCCGTGGCTGAAGAAGGCGTTGAAGCCGCGCGTGAGGAACAGCCACCGCTCGAGCTTCAGCGGTGGCACCCACTGCCGGTGGTTAGCATGCAGGCGAAACGGGAGGTCGATGAACCGTTTCAGGTCTCTTGCGCCCGAGACAGAGCTGATTTCGACTCCCACGGCCGAGGCACACTACATGCACACCTCAACCGACGTTTTCGCCAAGGCCCGCGACCACGATCGCGCGGAGCTGCTCGCCGCCGCGCGCGCGGCGGACATCCTGCCGTACTTCCACGTGCTCACCTCGCCGGCGATGCCGGTCGTGGAGATGGAGGGCGCCGAGCGGATCATGCTCGGCTCCAACAACTACCTCGGCCTGACCGGCGACGAGCGCGTGATGGCAGGCGCCGAGGACGCGCTGCACCGCTACGGCACCGGCCTCACGGGCTCGCGGCTGCTCAACGGGACGATCCCCCTGCACCTGGAGCTCGAGCGCGAGATCGCCGAGTGGATGGGCACGCAGGACGCGATCGTCTTCACGACCGGCCACCAGGCGAACGTCGGCACGCTGGGCACGCTGCTCGGCCCCCAGGACACCGTGATCGCCGACTCAGGCGACCACGCGTCGATCCTCGACGGCTGCCTGCTCTCGCGCGCCAAGCTGCGGCCGTTTCGCCACAACCGCCTGGACAAGCTGGAGAAGATGCTCCAGCGCGCGCAGCAGGACGGTGGCGGCATCCTCGTCGTCGTCGACGGCGTGTTCTCGATGGAGGGCGACATCGCCCCGCTCAACGACGTCTGCGACCTGTGCGAGCGCTACGGCGCGCGGCTGATGGTCGACGAGGCGCACGGCGCCGGCGTACTCGGCGCACGCGGCGCCGGCACGGCGGAACTGCTCGGTGTCGCCGACCGCGTCGACCTGCGCATGGGCACGTTCTCCAAGTCGCTTGCATCGTGCGGCGGCTTCGTCGCGGGCTCAAGCGACGTGATCGAGTACCTGCGCCTGTACTCGCGCGCCTTCCTGTTCACCGCCTCGGCGGTGCCCGCAGCCGTCGGCGCGGCGCTCGCGGCCCTGCGCGTGGTGCGCTCCGACGACGGGCCGCCGCTGCTGGCGCGCGTGCTGGAGAACGCCCGCCAGCTGCGCGACGGCCTGCAGGAGCGCGGTTTCGCCGTCGTCTCCCCGCAGGCGCTGCCACTCGACGCGCGCGTGCAGGAGCACGCCCCCGGCCTGCTTACCGGCGCCGGCGCCGATCCGCTGCAGCAGACGATCGTCACGCCGATCGTGCCGGTGCTCGTGGGCGACGACTGGAAGGCAGCGCTGCTGTGGCGCGCGCTGTACGACGCGGGTGTGTTCGTCAACACCGCCCTGCACCCGGCGGTGCCGCCTGGGGGCGCGCTGCTGCGCACGAGCGTGATGGCCACGCACGACCAGGCCACGCTCGCGCGCGCGCTGGACGTCTTCGCGCGCGTCAAGCGCGAGTTCGAGTCCGAGCACGGTCCGCTTCCGGGGCCGTCCGCGCACGTCTCGCCGGCCTGACAGCCGACGCCGCGCGCGGTCAGCCGTGGCAGGCGCACTTGTCCAAATCTTCACAAGCACAAGAGCGGTAGAAAAAGGTCGCTTCTAGCGTGAGAACCGCGAGAACACTGTTGACCGAGCGGGCCGGCGCACATAGCTTGCGGGAGCGCTCTGCACGACGTTCGGGTTCGCTCCCCAACTGCCATCGTTGCAACACTTTTCGGGTCGCAGCCGGGGACCCGGGGATCGATCTCGGACGTTAATGACGAGCGCGCACTCGTCAACCACAAGCACGGATGTTGTGGCTCGGTAGCCCGTGCCGCAACGGGGAGAGTCCCAAAATGAACGCGACAGTGACAATCGCCCCTGCTCCGCAGTACATGCGGGCGCTGGAGCGCGCCAACAAGGTCCGCCTGGCTCGCGCGGATCTCAAGCGCAGGGTTTCGATGGACGAGATCGATGCCGCCGATGTGATCCTCGCGTGCCCATGGGAGGCGCAGAGCATGGCCGTGGCCGACCTGCTGATGAGCCAGCGCCGCTGGGGCCAGACGCGCTGCCGCAAGTTCCTCGCGCAGATACCGATGTCGGAGAAGAAGACGATCGGCTCGATGACCGAGCGTCAGCGACGCACGCTCGCGATGATGCTCACGTCTGCCGAGCGGGGCCGCGCGTGGAGCGCGACCCCCTGGGTAACGGACAGCCCGACGACAGTGTGAGCTGCCACCAGCCGGCGAGCATCCCGATCAGGCCGAGCCGCGGGCGAACCTCCCATACCCCGCAGCCGCCCTGCCCGAGATCGCGGACCGGCAGGCGCACGAACTTGTAGCGCCCCGGTTCGAGCTTCATCCGCGCCAACAGCTCGTGTGAGCGTCGCTCGTGCTCGGCGCGCTTGCGCGCCAAGGAGCGGATGTCCTGCACGCGCCCGGCGAGCGTGTCGCGCTGGCGCTCCAGCTGCGCGAGGCTGAGCAGGCGCGGGCCGCCAAACGCCTCCGCGGCGCGATCGCGCGCGGCGTCTGCGGGGATGTGCGGGAAGCCGCTGGCGACGACGTGCGAGAGCTCGCGCTCCAAGCGCGCGACCTGCGCCCGCAGCGAGCGGCGCGCGGCGTGCTCGTCGACCGGCTCGACGGTCGCTGCGCCGCGGTCGATCGTCAACTGCTCGGACTGGCTCACGCCTCCGACTCCTCCTCGTAACGCCGGACGGGCCCGATTCTACCAGCGCGGCGACCGCGAATGTGACCCTTGAGGCGAGCCCCGGGCGACGGTGTGACGCGCCGGCGCGCCGCGGCAAAGCCGCAGCAGAGCCGCGCGCATGCTCACGCCGACTGCAGCGAGGACCCGCAGATCCACAACGCCTCTTCGGCATACAGCTCGGGCACGCCGGCGACCTGCACGGCGAACAGCGCCAGGCGCCGGGTGTGCGCCTCGGGGGCATGGCCGGCGGCGAGCTCGCCGAAGAGGACCGCCAGCGGCGTGGAGGCATCGGCGATAACCAGGCGCCCGGCCGGCAGCGCGGAGGCGTCGTCGGAGCGGCCGAGGCGCTCGCCGGGGGCGCTCGCGCGGATGCCCAGCGGCCCGTCGACGCGCTCGGCGTCGAGCGCCCAGACCGGCACGCCGGTGTCGACGAGGGCGATCAGCAGCACGTCCTCCAGCAGGCCGCCGCTGAGAAACCCGCCCTTGATCATCCGCTCGAGCACGGCCGCCTCGATCGGCGTGCGCACGACCTCCGGGTCCAGGCCGATGTGGCGAAAGAAGATGCGGTAGGCCGACGGGACAGGCTCGCGTCGCACCGCCACCGCGGCCGCACCACGAAAGCGGTTGGACAGTTCGCGCAGCCGTCCCTGCACGTCGGCGGGCGACTGCCCGGTCAGCGAGCCCTTGCGGGCGACGTCGACGTGCGCCGTGAGCAGGCGCAGCCCGGGCAGCTCCTGCTCGACCTCGCGCGCACACCATCCGGGCGTGGCCGCCGGCGGCGAGCTCACGAGGGCTGTTTCCAGCCGCGCGCGCGCGACGCGGCGACCAGCTCGGCCACGCGCCGGCGCAGCGTCGCGCGGGAGGGGCGGGCGAGCAGCGCCTTGCTTTGGACTTCACCGCCGGGGTAGGCGAACGTCACCTGCGGACACGTCGCCACCTTGTACAGCGCCGCGAGCGCGCCGTCTTTGTCCAGGCCCACGGGCAGCGTGAGCGCGCGCGAGCGGATCAGCCGGCGGATCTGCGCGCGGCCGCCCTTGATCGCGACGGCGGCGAAGCGCACGCCTGCAAACGAACGAGCCAGCGCCTGCATGTCGTCGAGCACCGCCGCGCAGGAGCCGGAGTCGACGAACAGCGCGAGCACGACAGGGGCGCCTTCGTAGAGCTGGCACACGTTGAGGATCTGCGCGCCGCGCTCGTCGCACGCTGGCACGCGCCCGGCTGCGCCCTCGTTGGCGTGCGTCGCCGTGTCGGCGTCGCCGTTGAGGCTGCCGAGCGCGAGCGGTACGGCGAACGGCGCCAACCGTTCGCCAGGCGCGAGGCCCTTGACGCCGTTGGGCTTGGTGACGATCGTGTTGATCGTGATCAGCACGAGGATGAGAATCGCCAGCAGCCCGGCGTAGCCGCCGAAGCGCGGCGTGCGCCGAGGCTGGGGCAGCCGCGGCTCAGGCGGGCTCATGAACGGGCTCGCGCGGCTCGCCGCGGAGTCTCACCGGCTCGCGCGCGCCATCGTCCTCGCCGGCCGCTCCGAACAGCAGCAGCGCAGCGGGCAGTACGACGAGCACGCCGAGCAGCGACACGCTCAGGTCGATCAGCGTCACCAGGCCGAAGTCGCGCAGCATGCGGATGTCCGAGAGCGCAAGCACGGCGAAGCCGGCGATCGCGGTGACGCCGGACGCGGCCACGGCGGCGCCCGTGCGCCGGTAGCTGCGCCGCAGCGCCTCGATCGTGTCGTGACCGGCCAGGCGCTCCTGGCGATGTCGCTCGGCGAGCAGCACGCTGAACTCAGTGGAGACGGCGATCACGAGCGCGCCGAGCGTGACCGACATGGGGTTCAGCGGCACGCGCACGGCGAACAGGATCAGCGCCGACCAGCCGCTGGCCAAGGCGATCGGCACGAGCGGCACGAGCGCTCGGCGCACGTCGCCGCGGAAGGCGAGCAGCAGCACGAGCGCGACGACGGCGAGGCTCGCCAGCAGCGTCTCCACGCGTCGCAGCGGCGAGGCGACCTGGGCGGCGGACTTCGCCGCGAGCACCGGCAGCCCGACGAGCTGCGCGCTGACGCCCGCCGGCGGGTGCAGGCTGGAGCGCATCTGGTCGATCAGCTGCTGCTGGCGCTGCAGGCTCATCAGGCGGATGCCGAAGGCGAGCGTCGCCACACGGCGATCGGCCGTGATCACGTCCTGGGAGAAGTACGGCGGGATCGCCGCCAGCAGCCCGCTCACCTGCGATGCGGTCAACTTGGCGCGTTTCGCCGGCGCTTTGCCGGCGGGCGTCACGGCGACCTGCTGGGCGAACAGGTCGGGCAGCGAGAAGGCCGGGCACAGCTGGGCGCGTCCGCAGCCCCGCGCGGCCGAGTAGCCGAAGCGCTTGAGCACGGCGCTCTCGTAGCGGCTCATCCATTCGATCGTCGCCGGCCTGGTCAGCGAGCTGGAGCTCACCATCAGGTCGATCTCGCCGCCCACGCCGGTCGTGTGCTCGACCGCGTTGAGGCCTTCCAGCGAGCTGAGGCTCTGCGGCACGAGCTTGGCGATGTCCGTCTCCACCTTCGTCTGCGTGTCCACGCCCCAGCCGAGCGCCGCCAGCGCGAGGCCGACGACGAGCACGCGCCCGGGCCGGCGCACCGCGCCGACGAGCGCGGCACGCGCGATCGCGCGCGTGAGCGCGTTCTCGCGCAGCAGCTCGCCGGCGCCGCGCCACGCGGCCGACACGCCGCTCCAGGCGTCCGCAACGCGGCCCGCCAAGGGCTCGCGCAGGCGCCACCGTCGTACGCGCGTCGCGCCGGGCCCCTGCTCGCCGGAAGCGCCGGAAGCGGTGAGCGCGAGCACGGCCGCGCCGGCGGTGAGCGCGCAGAGGAACGCGACGACGACGCCGACGACGAGCAGCAGGCCGAAGCCGCGCACCATCGGGACGGGCGAGAGCACGAGCACGAGCATCGCGGCGGCGCTCGCCGCGCCGGCGGTGGCGATCGTCGGCGCGCCGAGGCCGGCCGCGCGGCGCACGAGCGCCTCCGGCGATCCGCCGCGCTCGGCCTCCTCGCTCACGCGCGACTGGAACTGGATCGCGTAGTCGACGGCCAGCCCGACGAGCACGGGCAGCACGGCGATCGAGGCCATCGTCAGCGAAGCGCCGGCGAGCGACAGCGCGCCGAACGTCAGCGCGGCGGCGAGCAGCGCGACGGCGAGCGGCAGCAGCCGCGGGCGCCCGGTGAAGATCAGCCCGAGCGTCGCCGCGATGACGAGCAGCACCGCGATCAGCAGCAGCTCGATCGAGCTGGTGATCGAGTGCGTGAGGTCTGAGACGATCACCGGCTCGCCGGTGACTAGGTAGGACTCGCCGTGGCGCAGGCGCCACTGCGGCATTGCAACGGCCTGGCGGATCAGCGCGATCGTGCGCGTGCGCTGAGACTCGCTGAGCCCCGCGCGCATGCGTATGGAGACGAGCGCTGCATCGTGGCTGGGAAACAGGTAGGCAAAGCGCTGCTTGGGCGTTCCGGCGGGCTTGCTCGAGTCGAACACCAGCGAGGTGACGAAGCTGTGGTTGTCAAGGCTCGGGCGCGACGTGAGGCCGTATTGCAGCGCAAGCGTCACCAGCCCCTCCTGAAAGCGAGCCGTCGTGATCTTCGCCGCCTGGCTGCCGAGCGTGTGCGCTTCTGCGGCGCTCAGCCCGCGGCGCAGCGCCGCGTGCAAGACGACGCGTTCGGCCTGCTTGGCCTGCGTCTGCGCCTGCTTTGTCTGCAGGGCGAGCTGTTCGTCGATCTGGTTGGCCGCCTCGTTGACAAACGTGCCCGGCCCGAGCGCGACCTTGACCGTGTGTGCGCGCGCGAGCTGTCCGCACGGCCCGTTGGTGCCGCCCTCGCGGCCGAGCGCGCTCGCCGGCACATTGCCCGACAGGCACCCCTCCAGCCCGACGAGGCGGTCGATGTCTTCGCTGAGCACGAGCTGCTGCAGGTCCCCTTTGACGAGCACCTCGACCGGCTCTTCGCCGAAGTTCTCATAGAAGTGCTGCGTCGTCTTGTACTGCGAGCTCGAGCTGGACACGAACGTGCTCGTCGCGGCCGTCGGGCGCAGCCGCAGCGCGAGCCCCGCGCCCACTAGCCCCAGCACGATCGCCACGGCGACCACCAGCCGCGGACGGCGAGCGGCGCCGCCGGCGAGCGACGAGAGCATTCGCGAAGCGTTGTTCACGGTCGTGAGGCTAAAGCGTCGGGTTGCATGCGCGTTGCGCACCGATAGCCATGGTATTTACGCGGCGGAGCACGTGAGGTGCGCTTTTCCTGTTTGGTGCGCAATGGTATATACGTACTTATATAAATATATACAATTGCTATCGCGCTTCAAAGAGAGAGAACGGTCCCACAGCCGGCGCGCTCCCGGGGCAAGCCTGCGACCGATGGCCGACGACGCCGCCGCCGCTACTCCATGCCGAGCGGGCCGGCCGATTCGCCGGAGAGGAACTGCCGCACGAAGGGGTTTTCGGAGGCGAACAGCTCCTCGGCGGGGCCGGATTCGACGATGCGCCCCTTCCACAGCACGGAGATGTGCTCGGCGACGCGTCGCGCGCTCATGATGTCGTGCGTGATGACCACGTAGCAGCCACCGTTCTCGGCGTGGATTTCCTTGATCAGCTCGCACAGCAGGGCGGTGCGCACCGGGTCCAGGCCAGAGTCGGGCTCGTCGAACAGGACGATCTCGGGGTCGAGCACGAGCGCGCGCGCGAAGCCGGCGCGCTTGCGCATGCCGCCCGAGAGCTCGTTGGGCATCTTCGCGCCCTCGCCGCCGAGGCCGACCTCGCTCATGCGCCGGTTGACGATCTCGGCGATCTCCTCGTCGCCCTTCTCCGTGTGCTGGCGCAGCGGGAAGGCGACGTTGTCCCACAGGTTCAGCGAGCCGAACAGCGCGCCGTCCTGAAACAGCACGCCGAACTTCTTGCGGATCTCGAACAGGTCGGCGTCGGCGAGGCTGGGGATCGACGTGCCGTGCACCAGCACGTCGCCCTCGTCGGGGTACAGCAGCCCGACGATGTGCTTGATGCAGACCGACTTGCCGGTTCCCGACGGCCCGATGATCATCGAGATCTTGTCTTCGGGCAGGCCCATGTTCAGGCCGCGCAGCACGTGGTTGCGCCCGAAGGACTTGTGCACGTCGATGAACTCGATCGCGTCCGGCGTCTCGGACGGACGAAGCGTGCCCGTGTGGAACTCGAACTCCTCCGAGCCCTCGCGTTCGCGCTGGCGCTGGCGTTCGCGCTCGCCGAACGAAGTGCCGCTGCGCGGGGCTGTCTCGGCGGTGGCGAAGTCCGACTCGCCGCCCGGCTGGGTGGGCGCCGCGTGGTGCTCGATCTGCTCGTAGGACTCGCCGGCGCCCTCGGCGTCGCCGTGCGGTCCGGGGACGTCCTCGCGCGCCACGTCAGCCGCCGATCGGGGCGCGCGGATTGGCGCCCCAGAAGATCTGCGTTCCAAGCATGCCGATGACGTGCACCAGCACCAGGTTTAGCACCATCGACTTGGCGGTCGCGCGGCCCACGCCGACGGGCCCACCACTGGCATTGTAGCCGTAGTAACACGCCACGAGCACGATCGCGGTGGCCATGAACATGGCCTTGATCAGGCTGTAGAGGAAATCGGGTGGATTCTGAAATTGCCAGAAGATCAGGAAGTACCCGCCGGAGGACACGTAGCCGATCTGCTGCACGACAGCGATGTAGGAGGCGAGGAACGCCGCGCCGATGCCGGCGAGGTACATGAACGGCAGCACCAGCCAGGCGGCGAGCAGGCGCGTGGCGCACAGGAAGGTCATCGAGTTGATGCCCATCACCTCCAGCGCGTCGATCTCCTCGGAGATGCGCATGGCGCCGAGCTCGGCGACGATTCCCGTGCCGACCTTTGCGGCCATCATGTAGCCGAAGGCGTACGGCGTGATCTCGCGCAGGTCGCACCACGCGGTGAACACGCCCGAGTACGCGGGCGCGCCCTGTGCAGCGGTGAAGTACGCGCCCTCGATCCCGCACTGCAGGCCGAGGATGAACATCAGCGTCCAGATGATCGTCGTCGAGCCGACGATCAAGATGCCCGACTGGCGCAGCGCCTCGCCAAAGAAGCGAAACACGCGCAGGCCCCACACGTCGCGCACGATCTGCCCGGTGAACTTGCCGATTTCGCCGGTCGCCGCGAGCCATTCGCGCGGCATCGCCAGAAGCTCACCCATTACTTGATCACCAGGATCTGCGGGTGGGTCGCAAGAAGGGTCTGCGTGAACACGTAGTCGAAGGAGAAGATCGCGGTGAAGGCGAGCACGACGGCCTCGTTGACCGCACGGCCGACGCCCTCGGCGCCGCCGGAGGCGCTCATGCCCTTGTAACAGCAGACGATCGCGATGATCGCGCCGTAGATCGTCGTCTTCAGCACCGAGCCCCACAGGTCGGTCGTGGAGGCGTTGGCGAACAGCGTGTTCCAGAAGGGACCGAGCGGCTGTGCGTTGATCAGCTCGGCGATGATCCCGCCGAAGATGCCGAACAGCAGCGCGTAGATGTCGAACAGGCCGGTCACGACCATCAGCGCGAGAAAGCGCGGCACGACGAGGTTCTTAACGGGGTCGACGCCGAGCACCTGCAGCGCGTCGAGCTCCTCGCGCACCTTGCGCGCGCCGAGGTCGGCGGTGATCGCCGTGCCGGCCACGCCGGCGACGACGACCGCCGTCACACTCGGGCCGATCTCGCGAATCGCGCCAAGCACGAAGAAGCCGCCGAGGCGGTCGAGAGCGCCGAAGATCGTGAGGAAGTTCGCGGCCTGCAGGCCGGGCGCCGCGTAGCAGAGGCAAACGGTCGAGACGAGCAGCGGAAACCAGCACAGCCGCAGCGCGAAGAGGAACTGCGAGACGAGCTCCCCGCCGTAGGGGTAGGGCGGGCGCAGGGCTGACAGGATGGTCCTCCCCGTGAGGATCATCATGTCGCCGAATTCCTCGAGCACGTGCCGTGCCGGGACGAACGCCCGCTCGGCGACGCTGCGAACCATCTCTGCTGCCCCTCCTCGGGTTGCCGTCGGTGGTCTTGCGAACTCTACGCGATGCGCCTCGTCTGCGCCACCGTTGGCTGACACGCTGCGGCCGCGCAGCTTCGGCTGCACGGCGGGAGCGTTGATATGGTGCCTCGCCGGTGAGGGCGAGATCAGGCATCTCGGCGGGGATCGCGACAGCGTGCATCGCGCTGCTCGCGGCGGGCTGCGGCGGCGGGGCCAAGCAGACCGCGGGAGAACGTGAACACACCTACGACCTCACGCCGACGGATCTGACGTTCAAGGCGCAACAGTCGGTCGCGCGCCCGACGACGATGCGCATCGCGGTGCGAAACGACGATGCAAAAACCGCTCCGAACGTGGCGGTGACGGTCGACTCCTTCTACTACACCGAAAAATATCCCGAACTGGCCGCGAACAAGCGGCCGGTGTGGGTCGTCGAACAGGGTCCGGGCACGCCCGCGAAGAGCCCCGTTCAGAGCCAGGCGGTGAGCCCGCCGGGCGGAGGTCAGACGGTGTACGTCAACACGTGGGCGCTCGGGCCGCTGGCGCCGAAACAAACGCGGACGTTCGAATGGAAGGTCGTCCCGGTGAAGTCGGGCTTTCACCGCGTTCACGTGAGGATCAACGCCGGGCTCGGAGGCCTTGCGAAGACGAAGGCGCCGCTGACGGCGACGTTCGGCGCGCACATCGCTCCGGCGCCGCCGACGACGCACGTCGATCCGAGCACCGGCAAGGTCGTCGCCGGGCAGTTCTCCGCGCAGCCGTAGAAGCATCGCGGCGCAGCTGCGGCGGCGCCGGCGCGGACGCCGCGGGTTTGGCCTGCTGTCGAATCGCGGGGCGATGCGATTTCGCCACACGGTGATGTCCTCGGACGTGCTTGGCACTACGATTGCGTTCGGCTCTGCGCCCGTTCGCCGAGGCTTTACGCCCACTCGCCCGACTTTTCCAGGAGGAATCGATTCCGCTCATGCCAAGGACTCGTCAGCAAAACGTCACCGCCGCGCAGTGGAGCCCCAACGGAGACGCGCTGGGCTCGCCGGACCTGACCGTCGCCGGCAACCAGGTGTTCGGCGAGAACGTGTTCTCGCCGGCCGTGCAGCGCCACCGCCTGCCCAAGCACGTGTACAAGGCGCTGGCGCGCACGCTCGCGCGCGGCGAGGCGCTGGACACTTCGCTGGCGGACGCGGTGGCGCAGGCGATGCGCGAGTGGGCGATGGAGAAAGGCGCCACGCACTACACGCACTGGTTTCAGCCGCTGACGGGGTCCACGGCGGAGAAGCACGACTCCTTCTACGGGCCGTCGGGCGACGGCACGGCGCTGGCGGAGTTCTCGGGCAAGGAGCTGATCCAGGGCGAGCCCGACGCCTCGTCGTTCCCGACGGGCGGCATCCGCGCGACGTTCGAGGCGCGCGGTTACACGGCATGGGACCCGACGTCGCCGGCGTTCATCCTGGAGAACCCCAACGGCGCGCTGCTGTGCATCCCGACGGCATTCACCTCGTGGACGGGCGAGGCGCTCGACCACAAGATCCCGCTGCTGCGCTCGATGGACGCGCTGTCGGGCGCGGCCGTGCGCGCGCTGGGCGAGCTGGGCGTCGACGACGCGGCGCGCGTGTTCACGACGACGGGCTGTGAGCAGGAGTACTTCCTGATCGACGAGCAGTACTACTTCGAGCGCCCGGACCTGGTGACGACGGGGCGCACGCTGTTCGGCGCCAAGCCGCCGAAGGGCCACGAGCTCGACGACCACTACTTCGGCTCGATCCCCGAGCGCATCCTCGCGTACATGCTGGAGGTCGAGCAGGAGCTGGCCAAGCTGGGCGTGCCGATCAAGACGCGCCACAACGAGGTCGCGCCGAACCAATTCGAGGTGGCGCCGATCTTCGAGAACTCGAACGTCGGCTCCGACCACCAGATGATCACGATGCAGATCCTGCAGAACACGGCGCGGCGCTACGGCCTCGTCTGCCTGCTGCACGAGAAGCCGTTCGCCGGCGTCAACGGCTCGGGCAAGCACAACAACTGGTCGATGGGCACCGACACCGGTCTGAACCTGCTCGAGCCGGGCGAGACGCCGGCGGAGAACCTGCAGTTCCTGTTCTTCTGCGCGGCGGTGATCAAGGCCGTCAACGAGCACCAGCAGCTGCTGCGCGCGTCGATCGCCAGCGCCGGGCAGGACCACCGCCTGGGCGCCAACGAGGCGCCGCCGGCGATCATCTCGATCTTCCTCGGCGCCGAGCTGGAGAAGGTCTTCACGGCGATCGAGAAGGGCAAAACGCAGGCCTCCAAACCGGGTTCGTTCCTCGGTCTGGGCACGCCGGTGCTGCCACCGCTGCCGCTGCACGGCGGCGACCGCAACCGCACGAGCCCGTTCGCCTTCACGGGCAACAAGTTCGAGTTCCGCGCGCTCGGCTCCAACCAGTCGCCGGCGTTTCCCAACACGGTGCTCAACACGATCGTCGCGCAGTCCGTCGACGAGCTGACGGACAAGCTGAAAGCCGCACTGAAACGCTCAGGCGCAACGCTGGAGAAGGCCGTGACGAGCGTCGTCAAGGACGCGTGGACGGCGAACAAGCGAGTCGTGTTCGACGGCGACGGCTACTCCGAGGAGTGGCACAGGGAGGCCGAGAAGCGCGGTCTGGCGAACCTGCGCACGACCCCTGACGCGCTGCCGTGGCTGGTGGAGAAATCGACGCTGGCGGCGTTCAAGAAGTACAAGGTGCTGTCCAAGCGCGAGCTGGAGGCCCGCTATGAGGTGTTCACCGAGCAGTACGCGGTGAACCTGAACATCGAGTCCGAGACCGAGGCGGCGATCGCCCGCACGATGGTGCTGCCGGCGGCCGTGCGCTACCTCAACGAACTGCGCGCGAGCGGCCTGGAGGAGCTCGTCGGCGAGATCGAGCCGCTGGTCAAGGAGCTGCACTTCGCGCTGACGAAGCTCGAGGACGTGAACCTGCCGGACAACCAGCCCGACAGCGCGCCGCAGAAATGGGCCGTGTACATGCGCGACACGGTGATTGCGGCGATGGAAGACGTGCGCGACGTGGCAGACCGCCTGGAGCGGCTAGTGGCCGACGACCTGTGGCCGCTGCCCAAGTACCAGGAGATGCTTTTCATCAAGTAGGCCGTAGCGCGACCTAGCGCGCCGCGTTACGTGCTGCGGCAGATCGCGTGCAGATCCGCCAGGCCCTGCCTGAGCGGTGCGTTGATGTTCGTCGCGAGCTTCGACGCTTGCGCCACGTCGTGGCGCTCGAAGGCCCTGAGCACCTGCTGCTGTCTCGAGAGCGCGCCCACGAGCGCGGCGAGCTGGCGCTTGTCGCGCACGGAGCCGCTGCGTCCGAGCTCGGCAGACTTTTCGCTCAGCGCTTCGCTCGCCTGCAGCGTGCGGTGGACGAGGCGCGTCTTGCTGAAGCGGATGCTCATTGCGGTCGTCGCGGCGACGTAGCGCTTTTCCGCCGAGATCACGTTCGGGCAGAGCCGCTTGGCGCGCGCTGTGTCCGCGGAGCTGCGCTTCGCTTCAGAGCCGCTCCCTCCTCCGCACCCGGCCGCCAGGACGATTGCGCTGCCCGCGCACATCACGGCGATCGCCTGCCTGCTCATCGGCCCTCTCCGTCCCGTCGGTGAACACTCGCGCGACCGGCCTGTTGCAGCGTGGCCCCGGCCTGTTGCAGCGTGGCCCCGGCATGTCGCTGCGGCTGCCCGCGGCCTTGCTCGGCGCGGGATGCTATCAACCGTCGGCCTCCCATACCGGCTAGATTGGCGTTTGAGATACGCCATGGCGGGTAGTTGTCATGGGCTTGGTGCGAGATTGGCGTGCCAGCCACTAAAAATGCAGAGGCTGAGGAGGGGACAGAGCATGGACCGGACGACAAGGGGCTCGGGCGCGCAGGGGGGCCGTCGAGGCAGAAGCACGCGGCTGGCGGTTCCGCTCGTCGCGGCGGCAATGACGCTTCTCGGCGTGGGCGGCGCACCACCGGCGCTGGCCGGCATCCAACACGAATTCGCGCAATTCTCAGATTGTCCGACGAGCAATCCAGAAGTGGTGCTGTGCATCGTCTCGACGACCACCGGCGGTGAATTCCATCTCGGCAGCAAGACGGTGCCGATCACCAAACCGGTGATCCTCCAGGGCGGCCTGACGGCCAGCTCGCACGTGCTCGTGCCGGCAGCGGACGGCAACACCCTGTCCAAAACGGCCCTTCCCGTGCCTGGAGGCATCGTGGGGATCGAACTGCTTCCTCCGCTGACGTCGGTCACGGCGACCGCCGAAGTCGCCGGCCCAGTGGAAGTCAACGTGGTCGCCGCCAACAGCGGCGAAGGCGTGGCGGCCGTCCTTCCGATGAAGGTCAAACTCGACAACCCGGCGCTCGGCGCGACCTGCTACGTCGGCTCGAACGCCGAACCGCTGACGCCGCACCTGACCACCGGCACCACCAACCCGCCACCTCCGAACACCCCGATCAGCGGCAGCCCTGGAGAAACGGTGATCGGCGGACACGGGCAGCTGTTCACGATCGTCAACAGCTCGTTGGTCGACAACGCGTTCGCGGCTCCCGGCGCCAACGGCTGCGCCGAACCGCTGTCGTTGGTCATCGACCCCGCCGTCGACCTGCAGACGGGGCTTCCGGCTGCGGCAGGAAAGAACACGGCGATCCTGAACGGCTCGATCGCCGCTGCGTCGGTGACGGCCATCGAGGCTCAGGCGGTGCTTCCGGAGCTCGGCAGATGCGTCAAAGCGGAAGGCGAAAAAGTCGAAAAAACGACCGTCTTCCACGGCGGCTACGTCGACTCGGGGTGCGTCGAGAAAAACGAAGGCCACTTCGGCAAGTTCGAATGGCTGCCCGGTACAGGCAGCGGCAAGAAATTCACCGGGGCCAGCAAAGCCGTGACGCTGGAAACGACCGGCAAACGACAGGTCAAGTGCCTGGGCTCTGCGAGTAACGGCGAATACACCGGGACCAAAACCGCAACCCTCGCGCTGACTTTGAGTGGCTGCAAGCTCGCCGCGACCGGCGAACCGTGCGAGAGCTCAGGAGGCGCCCCAGGCGAAATCGCCACAGGCGCGCTGCAGGCGCAGCTGGGCTTCATCAAGGACGTCGAAAGCGGCAGCGAAGTGATCTCCACGGTGGGCTGGGACCTCAGGCGCGCGTCGGCGATCATCTCGGGCGAATGCGGCACGGGCAAAGAAAGCCTCGTGGTCAACGGATCGGTGATCGGTGCGATCAGCGCGGTCGACAAACCTCTTGCGGCCTACTCGCTGATCTTCAGCGAGACGGCCGGCAAGCAACTGCCGGAAGCCTTCGAAGAAGGTCGCAACGACACGCTGAGCGCATCGTTCGGCGGCGCGTCGCCCGAACAGGCGGGCCTGAAGGCCAGCGAGAAAATCACCAACGAAGAAAAGCTCGAGTTCAAAGCTCAAGCCGAAACGTAGGAGAGCTGCTGCGAACACCGCGCGGGCCGGCTGACGGCTCGCGCGGTGCGCTGCGAGACGGCCTTCCCGGCGGATGCGTGGCGGCCTTCCCGGCGCTCGGCGCGACGCTTGGCGCCAGCTAGCATGGCTGCATGCCGCGCGACTTTCTCAACGCGATCCAATCCCGCGTCGTCGTCTACGACGGCGGCATGGGCGCGACGCTCGAGCAGTTCGAGCTGACGGCCGAGGACTACGGCGGCCTGGCGGGCAAGTGTCACGAGGCGCTCGTGCTCAACCGCCCGGACGTGATCGAGGGCGTGCACGGCTCGATGATCGAGGCCGGCGCGGAAGTGCTCGAGACCGACACCTTCCAGGCCTCGCGGATCAAGCTCGGCGAGTGGGGCCTGGCCGACTACACCGTCGAGATCAACACGAAGGCCGCGGAAATCGCACGCAAGGCAGCGGGCGAGAATCGCTTCGTCGCCGGCTCGATCGGACCGACTGGGTTCCTGCCGGCGTCGGAGGACCCGTCGCTCGGGCAGATCCGCTTCGCCGAGCTCGTCGAGGTGTTCTCCGAGCAGGCCGCCGGGCTGATCGACGGCGGCGCCGACCTGCTGATCGTCGAGACGGCGCAGGACATCCTCGAGGTCAAGGCGGCGATCTTCGGCGCGCGCGAGGCTTTCAAGAGCACCGGGCGCACGTTGCCGATCCACACATCGGTTTCGCTGCTGCCCAACGGCGGCAAGATGCTGCTCGGCACGGACATCTCCTCGGTGCTGACGACGCTGGAGGCGCTGAAGGTCGACGTGATCGGCCTGAATTGCTCGACGGGACCGGAGGACATGCGCGACGCGATTCGCTTCCTCGGCGAGTTCTCGCCGCTGCCGGTCGCGTGCATCCCCAACGCCGGCCTGCCGCTGCAGGGCCCCGACGGCGAGACGATCTTCCCCGAGCAGCCGCAGCCGCTTGCAGAAGCGCTGAAGGAGTTCGTCGAGCGCTACGGCGTCGGCATCGTCGGCGGCTGCTGCGGCACGACGCCGGAGCACATCGCGGCGATCGCCGAGCGCGTGGCCGGCAATCCCGTCGGCGTGCGCCCGGCGCCACGGCCGCCGCAGCTCTCGTCGATGATCGCCTCGACGCCGCTGCAGCAGGAGCCGGCGCCGACGATGGTCGGCGAGCGCGTCAACTCGCAGGGCTCGCGCAAGGCCAAGGAGCTGCTGCTCGCCGACGACTACGACGGGCTCGTGCAGATCGCCGAGGATCAGGTCACCGGCGGCGCGCACGTGCTCGATCTGTGCGTGGCGCTGACCGAGCGCACCGACGAGGACGAACAGATGCGCCTCGTCGCGAAGAAGGTCTCGCTGACGCAGCCGGCGCCGATCCAGATCGACTCGACCGAGCCGGAGGTGATCGAACGCGCGCTCGAGCAGATTCCCGGGCGTGCGATCGTCAACTCGGTCAACCTCGAGGCCGGTCGCGCAAAGCTCGACCGCGTGGTGCCGGTCGCGCTGGCGCACGGCGCGGCGCTGATCGCGCTGACGATCGACGAGGTGGGCATGGCCAAGACGGCCGAGCGCAAGGTGGAGATCGCCAAGCGCATCCGCGACCTGTGCTGTGAGGAGCACGGCATGGACCCGCAGCTTTTGATCTTCGACTGCCTGACGTTCACGCTGACGACCGGCGACGAGGAGTGGCGTCCGTCGGCCGTGGAGACGATCGCTGGGATCGAGGCGATCAAGCAGCAGATCCCGCACGTGAAGACCTCGCTGGGGGTCTCAAACGTCTCCTTCGGCGTCTCCCCCGGCGCGCGCGCGGTGCTCAACTCGGTCTTCCTGCACCACTGCGTCGGCGCGGGCCTGGACCTGGCTATGGTCAACCCCAACCACATCACGCCGTACTCGGAGATTCCGGACAACGAGCGCGAGCTCGCCGACGACCTCGTGTTCAACCGCCGCGAGGACGCGCTGGAGAAGTTCATCGAGCACTTTGAGTCAAAGGGCGAGGAGGAGGGCCCGGCGGGAGCCGCCGACCCGACCGAGGGCATGGAGCCGGAGGAGGCGCTGCACTTCCACATCCTGCGCCGCCGCCGCGACGGTGTCGAGCAGCAGATCGACCACAGCGTGGAAAAGATCGGCGCGGTGCCTACGCTCAACGAGGTGCTGCTGCCGGCGATGAAGGAGGTCGGCGACAAGTTCGGCGCTGGCGAACTGATCCTGCCGTTCGTGCTGCAGTCGGCCGAGGTGATGAAGCGCGCGGTCGCGCAGCTGGAGAAATATCTCGACAAGATCGAGGGCTACACGAAGGGCACCGTCGTGCTCGCGACGGTCTTCGGCGACGTGCACGACATCGGCAAGTCGCTGGTCAACACGATCCTCACGAACAACGGGTACACGGTCGTGGACCTCGGCAAGCAGGTGCCGATCCAGACGATCGTCGACGCCGCACAGGAGCACGACGCCACGGCGATCGGCCTGTCGGCGCTGCTCGTGTCGACATCCAAGCAGATGCCCGCGTGCATCCAAGAGCTGCACGCCAAGGGACTGTCCTACCCAGTGCTGATCGGCGGCGCAGCGATCAACCGCGCGTTCAGCTACCGCACGCTGTACCCCGGCGGCAAAGACTCAGACGAGGTCTACGAGCCGGGCGTCTTCTACTGCAAGGACGCCTTTGAGGGCCTGTCGGTGATGGACCAGCTGGTCGACGCCGACGCGCGCGGCGCGCTCGTGGAGAAGCTACTCGCAGGCGCGACTGAGTTCCGCGCCAAGGGCGACGCACCGCAGGAGGAGCTGAACTTCGCCGACGACTCGGTGCGCTCTTCCGCGCGCGCCGATGTGCCGATCCCCGCTCCCCCCTACTGGGGAGTGCAGGAGATTGACGTCGACCTGGACGAGGTCTATCGCCACCTCGACACGCACGTGCTGTTCAAGCTTCACTGGGGCGGCCGCGGCGTCAAAGGCGAGGCGTGGCAGACGCTTTTGCGCGAAGACTTCCGCCCGCGCCTGGAGCGCATGTGGCGCGAGCAGACCTATCTGCACCCGCGCGCGCTGCTGGGTTTCTTCCCGTGCTACTCGCTGGGCAACGACATCGTCGTGCTCGACCCCGACGATCGCGAGAGCGAGCTGACGCGCTTCGTCTGCCCGCGCCAGCCCAAGGGCGATCGCATCTGCCTTGCCGACTTCTTCCGCCCCGCCGTCGACGGCAAGCCGCCGCAGGAGCTCGACGTGATCGCCGTGCAAGCGGTGACGGTCGGCTCAGAGGTGACCGAGCTGATGGCCAAGCTGGAGGCCGAAGGCGAGTTCGCCGAGCAGCTGTTCGTGCACGGTTTGGGCGTGCAGACGGCCGAGGGTCTCGCCGAGTGGCTGCACTGGCGCGCGCGCCAGATGCTCGGCATCGACGAGACACAGGGCCGCCGCTACTCCTGGGGCTACCCCGCGGTGCCTGAGCAGGCCGAGCACCTGAAGGTCGAGAAGCTGCTGAACCTCGACCAGATCGGCATGACGATCACCGACGGCTACGCGCCCGAGCCCGAGCAGTCGACGCTCGCGCTGATCGCCCATCACCCTCAGGCGATCTACTTCGGCACGCGCCAGGGCCGGCTGCTGGCAGACGGATCGCCCGACGACGTGATCCGCGGTTCCAACCGCGACCCGTCGCTGTTCGGTGAGATCGACGACGCCGACCCGCCGGACGGCGTGGTGGAGTCCGAGGACGAGCCCGCGATGGCGGGCGAAGCCTCCTAGTCAGTCGTCGTCGCGCGGAGGCGGACGAAAGAGGATCCGCTTGACCTCCGAGGCGGTGCCGCCGCCGAGGCGAAGCGCCGTCTGAAAGCCCTCCTCGCCGAGCTCGCCGGCGTCGAGCGCGCGGCGCAGGCCGTTGAGCGTCGGCAGGTCCTCCTCGGAGACCTGGTCGCGCGCGGTCTCCAGCAGGATCAGATGCCGAGGGCGTTTGAGCGCTGCGGCGATGCGCACGAAGCGCTCGCGCTCCTGTGCGTCGAGGCTCTCGGTCACCAGCACGACGGTGTCCCTGTTCTCCAGGCGCTTGGCGACGGCTGCCGCCAGCAGCTCCTGCGCGCGCGTCTCGAGCTCCTGCTCGCTGACGCGCCCCTCCAGCAGTCCACGGACCTTCGCAAGCGACAGCAGGCTCGCTCGGTCCTCGATCAGACGCTGCACAAAAGCCTCGCGCTCGGGCGCCGAGGCTGAGGTCACGACGACGAGGCTCCCGGGCGAGTAGCGCAGGCGGTCGACCGGTTTGAGCACGCGGCAGTGCGCGGAGATGTTCGGCGGGCGCTCGGGCGCGCCGTCGCGACGCGGACGATCCGAAGACCAGCCGGTGCGCTCGTCGGCGCCGATTTTCACGCTGCGCGAGCCGGGTCTGCTCGCTGAGGATTCGCCTGCCATACCCCCATCATGACTGACCTGCGGCTCGCGCCCCGGCACGCCCTGCGATGGCGGTCTCGCGGCGCCTTCAGGTCATGTCGAATCGGCGGCGATCAACGCGAGCTTCGCGCGCCGCCGCAGCGCTTTGATCCGCGCCTCCTCGCGCCGCGCCGCCGTGCGGTCGCGCATCGCCGCCTCATACACCAGCTCGACCGGCAGGCGGCTTGCGGTGTAGCGGCTGGCCTTGCCCGCGCGATGGCGGTCGAGGCGCTTCGCCACGTCGGTGCTCCAGCCGGTGTACAGCGATCCGTCGGCGCAACGCAGCATGTAGACCCAGGCATCGCTCATGGCGTCTCGATACGCCGTCACGTCGCCGATGCCTGCCAATCGTCGTTCAGCCATCGGCAGGCGAGAGACCGGCACCGCCCTGCGGGAGCGGACCGAGCCTGACGGGCGCCGCGTGCATCGTGCGCAGGCGGACGTCGCGCCAGGAGAGCCCCTCGTTGAGCAGTGCGGGCAGACCCATTATCAGCGCGGTGGCGACCTCGACGGCCTGCAGCACGATGCCATAGGCGATCGCGTCGGGGGTGGAGACGTGGTAGGCGCCGGCCAGCACGGCCACGCACGCGGCCTGGAACACACCGACGTTGGCCGGCGTCGCCGGCATCACGGCGGTGACGTTGACGGCGAACAGGACGCCGGCGGCAGCG
>DASYKG010000024.1:0-43578 GCA_035995645.1 Solirubrobacteraceae bacterium | reverse complement strand
TCGTGGAGCCGTCGGGCGGCAGCACGATCCTGATCTAGCTCGTCGGCACGCGACTACTCCTCGCTCAGCGCGACACGCGCGTCTCCGGCGCGCTCCTGCCAGCTCACGGGTCCCGCCCACGACGAGTGGTGCGACGTGCCGCGCGCGACGTACCGCGCCCTGATCGTCGCCAGATCACCTCCAAGCTGACCAGGGCGACAACTACTATGGGGAAGCTCCACTCGACGGCGCCAAGGCCATACGTCACTGCGACCGCCACAAAAACAATCCCCAGTCGCGCGAACAGGGGGCTTCGATATAGCACTAGCTAGCCACCATGGTTACTACGAGTGGGAGTCGTGGCACCCTACCAGCGTCAGGAGACCCCAAGGGCGGCCTTCCCCTCCTTGACCACCGTCGTCCACGGGCGCTGATACGAATGCTCACAATCCCTGTGCTACCGACGTTCAACTTCCCGCGCGCCGATGAAGCACTCCCACACGGCGACGTCCGCTCCTGCGAGAGCATCGAACGCGAACGCCACGGCTTGGCCGATGTCAACGAAGGGGGATGGGGAGGTCAACCGCTTTGTGCACCCACGCAAACCGCTCCGTTTGGGGACGCATTTGACGGTAAGCGTCGCGTCTCGCGGCGCCTGCGGCCAGTTGAGATAAGTCTTGAAGCACTTATAGACCACCTGCGGGGACCTCGCGGTAGGCGCGCCCTTTGCCGTGACGAACGGGTTGTTGGCGCAATCTGGTCCCCATTGGCCAAACCGATCCTGCCAACATGCTCCCGTGGGGTCCGTTCGCGCCAATGGGTCGTCCCCTGCATAAATGTAGCGTTTACTACCAAGCTGCCCATTGGCCGGAAGGGCGATCGGATCGCTTGTCAGAAACTCACTTGTGGCCGGGTCGAAATACCTGGCCCTCAGATAAACCAGACCGGTGTCCGCATCGGTGTACTGACCATCATAGCCGAGCGCCGTTGTGCTGGTCCCTTTATGTTCCACGAGGTTTCCGTACGCGTCATATGTCGTGGTCCCGACGTTTCCGCCGGTGACACTGGTAAGGAGGCGGGTCGATCCCTGCTGGTCGTGATGTAGATAAACGACGGCGCCGGTGGGCACGATCTGCTCGAGCGCGAGACCGCCGGGCCCATAAATGTAGCTATTTCCGACATCACTGAGGATCAGCGGTAGCTTTTCGACGAGGTCCCAGGCGAGGTATGTCGTCATACCGGATACTGTCTGTGCAGTGCGGAGACCATCGCCGTTGTAGGCGTAGGTGTCTTCGATGGCTGCCGTCGTTTCACCTTTCGGGCGTGTGACTGTCGTGAGCCGGTCGGCCTGATCGTACGCGTAGGACGTCGCGGGAGAGCTGGTCGGAGTTGTCTTGGTCCGGTCGCCGACTTCGTTGTACGTGTAGTTTGCCAGGGTAACTTTTGTCGCGGTCGCTTCGCTCTTTTCCAGCTGATCTTCCGCGTTGTAGCGGTACGTGTTGCCGCCAACCGCGTTTGGGTTGTTGGCGGCGTCGTAGGCGTACCCAATACCAGCGCCTTTCGTGAGGCGGCCATTTTTGTCGTAGCCAAAGGCAGGGATCGCTTCACCCGGGAGGCCGACGGTCGTGGCTTTGGTCACCTGGCTGCTTTTGTTGCGCGCGTATACGAGCGAGGCGAGCGTTTCGGCGCCTCTCGTCATCTTGACTTCCTTCATCGCATCGGTTTCGTCGTATGCGTACGTGTCTTCGTTGCTCGTGCCCGTTGGGAACGTAGCGGCTTTGACGTTCGCGTTTGCATCATAGGAGAATTTCGTGGTGTGTGCGAGCCAATCGGTGACGCTCGTCAGCCGACCGGCATTGTCGTAGCCATGAGTAACGGCTTTGCCATTGGGGTAGGTGATCTTGGCCTGCTGGTTGGCGAGGTCGTATTCGTAGCCGGAGGTGTTGCCGTGTCCGTCTTTCGTGGCTGTGAGTCGGTCGACCTGGTCGTATTCGTAGGTGGTCGTTCCGCTGCCGTCTTCCATCTTCGTACGGTCGCCGTTGATGTTGTATTCGTATTTGACGGCGGGTGTTTTGCCGTCGGAGTACGTCACTTCGGTCGGTCTGTTGGCAGCATCATATTTGTAGCTCGTCGTGCGTTTTTCCCGATCGACGACGGCGGTTAGGTTGCCTGCTTTGTCGTATTCCTTGGTCGTGGCGTGGCTGAGGCCCGCTGGCGGGATGATTGAGGTGACCTGCTCGAGGACGTTGCGGCCGTAGCCGGTGGTGTGTTTGTTGCCGTCGGTTTGGCTCGTGACCTGGCCGGCGCCGTCGTAGGCGGTTTCGGTGATCGTGCCGTTCGGTTCCTGGACCTTCGTGCGCTCGTTGTCAGCGTCGTACGTGTAGGTCGTGACGTGCAGTTCGGGGTCTGTCTTGGTTTCGAGGTTTCCATCGGCGTCGTATTTGGAGAGCGTTTCGTGTTTCAGCGGGTCTATGACCTTCGTCGGGCGCCCCTGCGCGTCGCGTTCGGTTGTGGTGGTGTATTTGGCTTCTTCGCCGGCTTTGACGTGGCCTCGCGGGCTGACCATCGAGCTTTCCTGAGAGTTTTCGGTGTAGCCCCAGGTTCGCTTATCCCCTTCGGGGTCGATTTCGGCGGTCCGGTTCCCTGCTGCGTCGTATTCGTATTTCCATACGCGTTTGAGCGGGTCTTCCATGCTGGTCTGCTGGCCGTGCGGGTCGTAGCCGTATTTCGTCGTCTGCGTGGTGCCGCCGGGCGCCGGGCGTTCGACGAATTCAGGGTTGCCGTGGCTGTCGCGTTTGTACGTCGTGGTCTCGCCGCTGGGCTTCGTTTCCGTTTCGACGTCGTGGGTGGCGTTGTAGGTCCATTTCGTTTCGTGGTTGGTGGGGTCGACCCGGTTGCTGCGGTTGCCGCGCGTGTCGTAGGTGTATTTCGTGGTGTGGCTGTTCCCGTCGGTGATGCTTAGGAGGTTGCTCTCGGCGTCGTGCATGCTGATTTCGCTTGTGGCACTCGCCGTCCCGTAACCGTGCACCGTGGCGGCCGCGAGGCCTGTGCTCGTAGTCTGAGTGGCCGTGACGGCGCCCGTCGCTTTGTTCGTCGTGCGGGTTTCGAAGGGTTTGTATTCGAGCGTGGTCACTCGGGTCATCTGGTCTGTCTGTTCGATGACCTGATGGCCGGCGCTGTATTTGGTGGTCGATTTCCCGCCACGCCCGTCGGTCAGTTCGGTGAGCTGGTGGGCGCCGTCGTATTTGAACTGCCACCGCAGACCGGCTTCAGCGGGCTGCGTGACGCTCGCCAAGTTCCCGGCTTCGTAGGTGTATTTGACGACGTGTTTCATCGGATCTTCGGCACTTTCGACGAACCCTTCAGCGTTGTAGGCGAGCGTCAGCTTGCGCCCTGCTGGGTCAGCGATCGCTTTGAGCCGCCCGGATTCGTCGTATTCGACATTGGTCGTGTTGCCGTTGCGGTCCGCGACGCTTTCAAGCCGCCCTGTCGCGCCGGCGAACTTGTAGACGGTTTGGTCTCTGAGCGTGAGGGCGTATCCGGACGCTTCGCTACCGCTAAGGAGGTCCTGCGACCATGCGGGGGCGGTGAAGGCGCCTCCGGTTGCTTCTTTGAAGGAGACGGTGCTCCCGTCGGCCTGGTGGAGGGTCGCTTTCTGGCTGGCTTTTTCGACTGTGAGGCGGTCGCTGAAGGAGCTCGTCCATCCGTAGCCGAAAGGTCCTTTCGCGCCTTCCACTCCGGCCTGGGAGTTGTAGGTCCTTGTGAGGTTCAGTCCGACGCCGCGACCGCCGATCGCAAAGTCTGTTTGGGTCTTTGATAGATTTCCCGACGCGCAGCTTACGTCTTCTCCACAGGTGGCCTTTTCCTCTTCGGTGCCCGAGCCATTTTCCGCCCCGCCGTATTCGCTCGCGGGTTCGTTGCCACACGTTGGCTGGGTGATTTCGAACTGCCCCGTCGCTGCGTGGATCCAGCCGAAGTTTTCGAAGCAGTAGTGGATCGAGGCGGTCTTGGTCCCTTCGATCTTCTGAACCGTCCCGGTGTTGACGAGCAGCGGTTTGGCGTTGCTGCTAGATCGGGGCATCCCGGTTTGCCGGCCGAAAGGCTGGAATTCCTGGCCGTTGACCGTGAGCGTGCTTTCATTGTGGAACACGGCGCCTTCGCCCCCGACGAGTCCGCTGTTCACGGGGATCGTGAATGTCGCCTTGTTGACGAGTAGGCCAACCAGGTCGGTGTATTCGTTTTCCTTGACTTCGCCTCGGGCGCCCGGCTCGATTATGAGCCCGCCCTGCCCTGCGAGCGTTGCGTTTTCGCTTCCAAGGAACGATTCGGTGATGTCGACCTCGGCGACATCGGTCACCGTTCCGCGGCGGTCTTCGAGGCTACGCACCGTGGAGATGCCCGGGCCGCTGATCGTCAAGGACCCACCTTCGACGCTCAGGTTCGCGTTGGCGGCCGCCAGCTGTCCGGCTGTCGCTGCCCCCATGACGCGGACGGCACCTGACAGCGGAACTTCCGAGCCGAGGGAAAACGCGCCATTGTTCAACCAGATGTCCCCAGGGCTAGCTCCTGTCCAAGAGCCAGCGTGTTCTGTGCCGGACGTCCCGCCCTTTTGAAAGATGAGGTGCCCGCTTTGCGAGATCACGCTCCCATTATTGTTGATTTCAAAGGCCACTTCGCTCTGCCCGGTGCCTTCGGTCTTTTGTACGAGTCCGCTGTTGCTCAGTACGGCAACGGGACCGTTGCTTGCGTTGTAAAGTCCACCTCGGGTACCCTCCGCGTTAACGGTAAGCGTCGCATTATTCGTAAATCTACCGAGTTCCCCGCCGCCGACTCCGGATGTCCCCGAAACCGTGAACGATCCGTTATTTGTCAGGGCCCGGTTGAGTATGAAGTCAGAGTTCGTAGCGACGGTGCCCGTTGCTCCCGGCTGGATCACGAGCCCTCCGGAGCCTTCTATTGAGCCATTCTGACCGCCAACGAACGAGCCCGTCACATCTATCTCGCCCCCACCAGTCACGGTGCCACCCAGAAGCGCCAGGGTCGCGACGCTCGATGCTGCCGGCCCGGAGACAGTCAACGAGCCGCCTTCGATATCCACGCTCCCATTGGAGCCGGAGATATGACCGGCTATCGCGGTTCCCATGATACGTATGGTGCCCGATAGGGGCACTTCAGAGCCGAGTGCGAAGGACCCACTGTGCAACCAAATGTCGCCGCCTCCGGTCGCCGTCCATGAGCCAGTGCGTTCTAAGCCGGATGTGCCACCACCCTGGAAGATTAGGTGGCCGCTTTTCGAATTGATGGCTCCATTGTTGTTGACGGCGAACGCGACTTCGGTTTGACCCGTGCCTTCCGTCTTTTGCACGATGCCTGCGTTGTTGAGAGTCGGCGTCGCGCCGGTGCCGCTGGCGCGATATAGGCCTGAGCGGATTCCTTCAGCGTTCACGGTCAGCGTTGCATTGTTGACGAATGTACCCGCTTCTTCTCCAGCTACGCCTGTTGTGCCCGGAACGGTGAAGACACCATCGTTGATGAGCTTCCGATTGAGAGACACGGATGAGTTGGTTTCCACCGTGCCCGTAGCGCCTGGCTCAATTACGAGCGCGCCGGCGCCTGAGAGCGTCCCGTTGAACCCACCGACGAAGGATCCGGTCACGTCGGTCTCCGCTGCACCCGTCAGCGTCCCGCCGAGAACCGAAAGGGCCGCGATTGTGGACGGTTCCAGGCCATTTGCGACCTCTAGCGATCCGCCTGAGATCGCAAGCGTCCCACGAACGACCAGTACGCCGACTTGGCGGGCGCCTGACGTCACTCTGACTTCTGTCGATGCACCGACGCAAGCGACGTCAGTGGAGCTCGGTTCGCGACCAGCCGACCAGTCAGCGGCGGTTTCCCAGTTGCCCGAGCTGGGTCCGGTCCACGTGGTCGTACAGAGCGATTCGGCGAGGGCGCTCGACGGCAGACACAGAGCTACGCCGACGAAGACCAGCACGAGAGCGGGCGGAAACGAGGTCGCGACCAAACGCCGCTGCTTCCGACCGTTGCCGCCCGAACTGCTCGACGGCCGTACGCCCCTTCGGACAGTGCACCCGCTTCCCCGCATCTCCCCCTCCTTCGCTCAGTAGATGGCGAGGCTTTTACCACGCCGATCGAGGCGGCCGCAAGAGCGGGCGGACAGGTGTTCGACTATTTCCGATAATGTCGGTGTTTAGATCCCACGATCGCCAGGTCGCCGTGGTGGGACACCCCGACGGCGTTATGGACGGACCCCGGGGTCAGCGGCGCGCTGGTCGGTCTGCTCGCGCCGGAGCCCGGAAGTACGGCGGCGCCACGAAGCCGCCGCGAGGCTGCCGAAGACATCGCCAGGCACGCGTCATCTGAATCGGCGACCCACCGGAGCCGGGTGCAAGCTGAAGCGTCAGACGCTGCCCGCTTCCAACCCGCGGGCGGACTCGGAAACCGCTCATCGAAACAGACCTTGCTCCGCGTGGTGCCTGCTGCGCGGGTGCGAACCCGGGTCGCGACTAGCGCGCCGCGCTGCGTTGCGGCCGTCTCCACTGGTCTCCACTCCATCCATTCCCCCGCCCCATCCCTGAAACCAGACCAGTGGCCCAGGAGGGACGCGGAGCCGCGGCAGACTCGGAGCCGGGGTGCCATCCGGGGACCGATCCCGTCGCCCGGCCGTTAGATAGTGATCAACCGCTCGAGAGTGAACCTGAGGATTCGGCGCCGCTCGCGCTTGTCCAATCCCTGGACCAACGTCCCCTGGACTGTCGCGCGGAAGGTCTGGACCGCGAGTGGCAATTGCGCGTCGGGGATGTGATCGCGAAAGGCGTTTGAGAGCATCCGCGAGAGCAGCTCATCCAAGCGCTCGACGAAGTCGGCGACCACCCCCGACGTTTGCGCGCGCTCTGCCATCGCCCCTTGAAGCTTCCAGACCGGCGCGAACTGGTCGATGAACCACAGCACGCGCTCGGCACGGTCCTTGGAGCGAGACGGCTTGCGCGCGGCGATACCGCGCAGCATCCCCTCCAGAGCAGCCACGAACAGGTGGTCCTTCGAGGGGAAATACCAGTAGATCGCGTTTTGCGCGATGCCCAACTCGCGTGCGATCGCAGCGACCGACAACGCCTCATAGCCACCGCTACGCAGCCGACGCTCCGCCGCCTCGACCAGTTCGTCGACCTTCTCCTGCTTAGGGATCTCAACCCGCGTCTTCGGCATGCTCTTGACAGCCTACCAAGAAAGGTGTAGCGTGGCACGTGTTGAGAGCCACCCAAGACCTGCGTCCTGTCCCCAGGGCCCGCAAGGGAGGCAACTAATGCAGAAGATGAAATGGAGACGAGCGCTCGTCACGGGCGCCTCGGAAGGAATCGGCGAGGCATTCGCACGACACCTCGCAAACCGTGGATGTGACCTCGTGCTGGTCGCGCGCCGTCACGACCCGCTTGAGCGGCTCAGCACCGAGCTCGCCGCCTCTGGTATCCACGCGGAGCCGCTCGCAGCCGATCTCACGACGCTCAGCGCACTGGCGTCAGTCGAGAGCAGGCTCCGATCAGACGAGCAACCGGTGGACCTGCTTGTCAACAACGCCGGAGGCGCCAGCCAGTACGGGCCCTTCCTCGAGCTCGACCCGGACCTCCTCACCGACGACGCATACCTGAACGCCCTCACCACCCTGCGTCTGACACGCGCGGCCGCAGGTGCGATGGCTCGCCGCGGCGGCGGGAGCATCCTGAACGTCTCCGCCGGAGTTGCGTTCTACCCGGTCCCGGGCGCCGCCGCCTACGGCGCAAGCAAGGCATTCGTCAACAGCCTCACCGAGGCACTCAGCTATGAGCTAGTCGAGAGCGGCATCACCGTTACCGCGGTCTGCCCCGGTTTCACGCGCACCGGCGCTCAACAGCGCCTCGGGATGAACATCGACAGCATCCCGCGGCTGCTCTGGACCCAACCCTCTGAGGTCGCCGGCGCGGCACTACGAGCTGCAGAACGCGGGCAAACGATCTCCTCACCCGGCGCGACCGGAACGATCAACGCGTTCCTCGGACGCCACCTCCCCCGCCGCCTGTTCCTGCCCCAAGTGGCTCGAGCACAACTGCGAGCCGCCGGGCGTTGAGATCGTGACGCCCCGACGCCAAATACCGCTCGCGCAGCTCGTCGAGATCTCCAGCCGCCGACGACGGTTCGGCGTCCTGCTCGGATGGCTCGTCGAGCTCCCAATGATCGGTCCAACAGTTGCTCGGATCACCTGCGCCCCGATCAAGATCAGGTTTCTCAGCGCCCGCATCACGCGCCTTCACGCCTCGCTCTTGCGACTAACCCGAGGCCGGCTGCGACGATCATGGCTGTTCGCCGCCGGACAGCCCGTGCTCGCGCTCACCACAACCGGACGTAGGACCGGGCTGCCCCGTACCACAGCCGTCGCCTGCTTCGGCCATCGCGAGGACCTCGTCCTCGCCGGCATGAACCTTGGCCTGACACACCATCCAGCCTGGGCGCTCAACCTCCAAGGCAACTCCGAGGCAACGATCGACATCGGGGGGCAGACGATCCCTGTCACCGCCCGACGAGCAACTGGGCGCGAGGCTGCCGAGCTGTGGCAGCGCTGGCTACAACTGCAACCCTCCGCAGACGCATTCCGGACCCTCGCTGACCGCGACATCCCGCTCTTCGTACTCACCCGTCGCGGCTACTAGCCTCGCGGCAGTCCGCAGTCCACTCGGCATCTTCGGCGGCGCGCCGTCATTGCCGCACTCGACTGCTCGCCGCTGGACCTCTCAGATCAGCCCACGGATTCCCTAGGGCACCGCAGGAGCGCGGAGTCCCTACAGCCACCCGTCGTCCAACCGCCTTGGCGCCCGGAAGAACTGGCTGGCCGCTTCATCCCTCCGAGTGTCCCGGACGCGTATGAGCGGGTCATCGACCGCAAGCCACCCGGGCTACCCTCGCCGAGGGGCCGCTCCTGCGTCCCGACCCCGAGACCGTAATTCAGCGGGAAACACGTCGCATGACGGCCGACATTTGATTGGTCGTTCGTGCGCCCGATCGCCAATGTGGGCCGTCAGGCCTGGCGACCTGCCCTTACTCGGTGGTGGGGCATCTCAACTCGCGACGTCCGGGCTAGGAGGACAGCTTGTGCTCCGCCTTTCGCTCTCCGGTGATTTGTTCTGCGCTGTCGAGATGCGCCGACAGGAACTGCCCGGCTCTGTCCAGCGCCGCGGCCCCTTCGTCAAGAATGGAGTGATAGGCCTGGAAGACGTGTGGTACCCGAGGGGTGATGTCGAGCGTGACCTCGACGTCGGCGGTGGCGGCTCCTCGCGCGAGGCGGACGGCGTCGTCGAGGAGAACCTCGTGACTTCCCGCCTGGATGACCAGCGGCGGCAGGCCGGACAGGTCGGCGAATATCGGGCTGATGAGGCCGAGAGCGGCGTCTTGTCCCGCCGTGTAGTCAGGGACTCGCGCCTCGAGCGCCTCCCGGCTGAGCAGCGGATCGAGTGCGCCCTTGGCGTCGATGGTCGTCCCGCCCAGCGTGAGATCGGCATACGGCGACATGACGAAGGCCGCGGCTGGCAGGGGCAGCCCGTGATCGCGGGCGTTGACCAGGGTGGCGACGGCCAGGCCGCCGCCGGCGGAGTCTCCGGCGAAGGCTATGTCCGAAGGGGGGATGCCGTTTTCCAGGAGAGCTTTGTAGGCCGTAAGAGCGTCGTCGATCGCTGCCGGATAGGGATGCTCGGGGGCTAGCCGGTAGTCGACGGAGATGGCCTTCGCGCCCGTCCGCCGGCCGACCTGCGAGGCCAGCTCAGCAGCGAGGACGGCGTCCCCCATCACGTACACGCCGCCGTGGAAGTAGAGAACAACGTGGCGAGCTTCGATTCCGTCGACTGTGATCTCGGCGGTTGGGACGCCGCCCAGTTCGGCTGCCGTCACGGTCACCTCGGCGGCCAGCGGCTGCGCCGACAGCAACTCTCGGAGCAGTCGCCGTTGTTCGTTGACATCGCTGCCGGCGGGAAAGGCCGACTGTCGCAGGATTGCGTCGAGGGTCTCTTGCTGCTCGGCGCTCACCGAGGATCTCCCTTCGGTTGGGTTGTCTGGCAGCGCTCCAGGGTCGCTCACCCATGTCAAACGCTGTTGAGATTTCCTGCCGGGAGGCCAGCCGCTTGGTGCGAGTCATTCCTTGAGCAGCCTCTCGGTGAGCACGATCTCGACGATCTGCGGCACCGTCTCAAGCCGGTTCCAGTCGCGCTGTAGCTCGCACGCGAGCGAGACCCAGCCGATCGGCACGCCCCCGGCCTGAACGACGCGTTCGATGCCGGCGCGGTGCGCCTCCACGGATGTGCCGCCGATCGCGTCTACGACGGGGTAGACCTCATAGCCCTCCCGCAGCGCGTCGAGGGCCGTGAAGGCCATGCAGACCTCCGTCCAGAGCGCACAGAAGATGAGCTTGCGTCGGCCGGTGGCATGCACGGCGGCGACGAAGTCGGTGTCCTCCCACGAGTTGACGCCCGTGCGGTCGATCGCGGGGCTGTCCTCGAGCAGATCGGCCAGCTCGGGGACGGTCGGCTGCTGCTGGCCGGATGCGACGTTGACGGTCGAATGCACGATCGGCAGCCCGAACGCCCTGGCCGTCTTGACGGTCGAGACGATGTTCTTCAGCAGCAGGTCCCGGTCCATCGAGCGGACCGTCGCGAACTGCGACGGCTGGTAGTCGATCAGTACGAGCGCCGCGTTCTGCGGGGTGATCAGGTGGTCGCCGAGCTGATCGCGGATCGGTGCGCTGGCCATTTGCTCCTCCTTCAGATCGATGCGTAGAGCGTTTTGGTGGATGGGCGCCCGCTGCCGGCGAGGCAACGAACGTGTGCGGTAAGCGGGGTCACCAGCTCGATGAGCGCCCTACAGTCCGAGGGCTCCGTGAGCCGACGCGGGTGCATCGAAACCATCTCGGCGCCCGTGCCCGTGATGACACAGACCGTTCCCTCAAGCCGAGAGGACATCTACCCAGCCACTGCAGCTTGGGCGCGGTCCGCCTCCGCCTCGGCGATACCCACGGTGTCGGTCACCTTGGGGACTTCCCTGAAATACCACCCGCTGAGCTCCTGGGCCGCGGGGCCGAGCGGCCCCGCCCAGTCGCGGAAGAGCTCGCAGAACACCCCGATGGCGGTGTTCGGCACGGCGCCGGCGCGCGACAGCCGCTCGATCGCGGTGCGGTGCTCGATCTGGGATCGACTACCGACGGCGTCGGTCACAAACTGTGCCTCGTAACCGCTCTTTAGCGCCTCGACCACCGCGAACGCCAAACACACCTCGGTTTGGAGTCCCCCGAAGATCAGCCGCTTGCGCCCGGTCGCCGCCACAGCCTCACGGAACGCCTGATCCTCGAACGAGTCCATCGACGAGCGGTCGATCGGTTCGATGTCAGGCAGCTCGGCGAGGATCGCGGGTTGCGTCGGGCTGTTGAAGCCGTACGCGACCCCGACGGTCGACAGCACGATCGGCACGCCGAACGCCCTTGCGGTCCTGCTCAGGAAGCGGACATGAAATTCGATCAGATCTGCGGGCGTCTCCGAGCGGATCGATTCGAGCTGCTCTTTCTGATAGTCGATCAACACCAGCGCGCAGTCATCGTGGGTCCATACACCTAGGTCCCTGTTCATGGTCTGTCTCCTTGCGTTAGTTGCCACAGCTTGTTGTCGCGATGTCTGATGGTTGAGTTAGGGCTCGCGAAGTGCTCGGACGCGTCGTCTAGTCCCGGCTCATGGGTGAACCTGCGAGCCGTAGCCCAGGTCGAGACGTAGTGACTGCATGACGTGGAACGTCGTGCTCGCGGTGAACACGTCGGCCGACGCCAGCACGCCCGTGTACTTCTCGATCACGGGTGTTGCGGCGGTGGCGGCGACCGCGTCGAGGTAGCCCCTGACTGCGGCCCAAGTGTTCTCGCCGTACTTGATGAAGTACGGCGTCGGGTCGACAGTGTCCAGCGCCGTGCAGGAGCTGGCGGCGATGTCGGCCATGTACTGCTGGTGCACCGCGATGTCGTCCCGCGTGCCGAGTCGGCCCATGTGGCCGCCGATGAAGTGCTTCCACGAGTAGGTCAGAGCCGTGTCTGGCGCGGCGATGTAGCCCTGCACGTCCTCGGTGAGGTTGCTCTGGTACACCGGCGCCCAGCCCGGGTTGACGATGTCGACGAGCATCAGCGTGTCGTGGTCGGGCATGTGGATGAAGATGTTGTCCGGCGAGTGGTTGGTGCCGTGCCAGGCCAGCTCGATGCGCTCGCCGCCAATCTCCAGCGTGCGGCGGTCCCGGAAGGTCTCCTCCGGTGCGGGTCTTGCGGGGTCGTCATCCCGCAACAGCAGCTTCCGGGTCTCCTCGTGCCCGATGCGCGCGACGCTTTTGTCGAACAGCGATGACGCGCCGGCGTGGTCCGCATGATGGTGGGAGTAGACGAGGTGGGTGACCTTGTTGCTGACGCCGTTGGCGGAGGCGATCTCGTCCACCGCGCGCTGGATGTTGTGACCGATCGTGGGTGGCGCGTCGAGTAGGACGACGCCGTCCTTTGTTGTCAGGAAGGCTGACTGGTAGGTGCCGTCAGTGACCCAATAGAGGTTCTGCTCGACACGTCCCACGTAGTAGCCCTGCTCGTTGAGCGCCGGGCCGAGCGCCGGCCGGGGGATCGGCGCGTAGTCCGGCAGGTCCTCAGCGCTGCTCGGGCGGGTGTTCGCGTGTGCCTCAGTTGTCGTATCTGGCGTGTTCATGGACACAATCGTGCAGCGACGAGCGCGCGATCGAATCCTTGAATTCCTTAGTCCGCGACCCGAGTGTCGGCCTCGGTCGGGCGAGGACGACGCGACACGACAGGGGATGCGGGAGATCGTCCTTTGCAGGACCGCGATGGGCGTCGCCACGCGCTCGCAATTACGCAGGAGCGACGGCGCGCGAGACACACCGGCTACCGCGTGCCTCCTGCTGCAGCGTTCTACGAGGGTTAGGGGGTCCAGGCCTCGGCGAGCGGGGTGAGCTGGAGCTCGTGTGTCGCCGCGCGCGCATCCTGGTTGGCCAGGAAGAGAACTGCGTCGGCAATCCGGCGTGGGTCGGCAAGCGTTTCGGGCGAGATTCCGCCACGAGGGGCTCCGGCGAGCGGCTGGATGCCGGCGTCGACGATCAGCAACGCCACGTGAATACCGACAGGGCGGAGCTCGAGCGCGGCAGCGTTGGTGATGGCTCGTACGCCGAATGCTCCCGCCGACCACAGGCCGCGGCCCGGCATGGCGCGCCGGGCAGACCCGCCGGTGACCTGCACCAGCGTTGCCGGCCCACCCTGCTCCACGGCGAACCGCCCGCTGGCCGACAAGAACGAGAACGCGGCTCGAGCCGGAGCTGCAGCCCACGAGTCAAATCCGCTGAAGTCGGCCTCGACAATCGGGCCCCCGCCAAAAGGCCCGCCGCGGTCGCCGCCGTAAGCCGAGGCCGCATTCAACGCGAGGTCCACACCGCCATGCGCCGCGGCTACCTCGTCAAGCGCGGCGTACACGCTGGCCGGATCGGTCACATCTGCCTGTAGCGCAAGGCCCCCGGCCTCAGTAACCCCGTCGAGAGTGGCCTGCGAGCGCGCCACGCCCGCCACCGCCCAGCCCTCCGCCACGAGCGTCTCTATGACCGCACGCCCCAGGTTTCGCGCTCCAAACACGATTGCGCTCCGCTGCCTGTGTGTCGCTTCACTCATCGAGTCGCTCCAGTTCTGAGGGATGGCGGAACCGTCCCGGCGCCAGGCCCATGCCGGGCGCCGTCCACAGCATCGCAGTGGTGGCAGTTGCCGATCGCGTGACGCGCAAGCGCGGCCTTGACGCTGGGTACGCGAGGCTTGGCCGCGCCGGGCAGGATCACGATTGCCAGCAGGAACCCGAGCGCGAAGATTCCAACCCCCCACCAGAACGCCGTGGTGTAGCCGTGAACTGCCGCGGCATTGGCGAGGCCGGCGGCGTGCAGGTGATCGGCCGTGTAGCTGGCGACGGCGCTGGCGAAGATCGTGCTCAGCAGGGAGGTGCCGACCGAGCCGCCGATCTGCTGGGAGGTGTTGACCATCGCCGAGGCGACTCCGGCCTCGCTTCCCTCCACGCCTAGCGTCGCCGTCGAGAACGCCGGCGCGAAGATGCATCCCATCCCGACGCCGAGGACGAGCAGGCCGGGGAGGACATCGCTGGCGTAGCTGGAGCCGGGCGTCAGGCGCGTGAACAGGAACATCGCGATAGCGCCGAGCATCGTGCCGGCGAGCACCAGCGGCTTTACCCCAGTGTGTTGGATCACGCGGGTCTGCACGGTGGTCGAGACGACCACGAGAACTCCGGTCAGCGGAAGGAACGCCAGTCCGGTGGTGAGCGGCGACAGTCCGAGCTGCTGCTGCAGGAAGTAGGTGAGAAAGAGAGATACCGCAAAGATCCCCGCGCCGGCGAGCGCGAGCGTGGTGTACGCGCCGCCGCGCCCACGGTCCCAGATGATGTGCAGGGGCAGCAACGGATGCTCGGCTCGGCGCTCGACCAGCACGAAGGCCGTCAGGAACACGGGGCTGGCGACGAGCGCCACAATCGTGGCCGTTGCACTCCAGGAGTGGGTCTCGGCGTTGGAGAACCCGTAGACCAGCGCGAACAGGCCCAGCGCTGAGGTGAGAACCCCCGGTATGTCGATCGGATCCCGCTCCGCAGCAGCGTGATTGACCAGGAGGCGCAGCGCCACGATCGTCGTAGGCAGAGCGATCACAAGGTTGACGTACAGGCACCAGCGCCAGGACAAGACCTGGGTGAGCGCGCCGCCCAGTATCAACCCGAGCGAGGCGGCGCCGCCGGCGATCGCACCGAAGATCCCGAACGCTGCGGGCCGGTCAGGAGACTCCGCGAAGGTCACCGTCAGCAGCCCCAGCGCCGAGGGTGCGAGCAGCGCGCCGAATGCCCCCTGGAGCGTTCGGGCGGCCACGAGCAGTCCGAAGGACTGGGCCAGCCCGCCGATCGCCGAGGCGATCGAGAATCCCACCAGGCCGGCGATCAGGGTCCACTTGTATCCGAACAGATCACCGAGCCTGCCACCCAGCAGCAGGAGGCTGCCGAACGCAAGTGCGTAGGCGGTGACGATCCACTGCCGGCTGTCGATCGAGAAATGCAGCGCGTTCTGGGCCGAAGGGATCGCGATGGTCACGATCGTCGCGTCCAGCACCACCATCAGCTGCGCGATGCTGAGCAGGGCCAGGACCGCCCATCGATTCGGCTCACGACGCGTCGAGGACACCGACATCAGACGGGCCCGCCGTGCTCATCGAGCGCTCCTATGATCGTGCTCCCCACTCCGCGCATCGTGGCGCACGCTGCCAGGCGATCGAATCCCGGAATTCCTTAGTCCATGACCCCAGTGTCGCCCTCAGCAATGATTGGGCCGGAGATGAACGGAGCGCCCTCACCGGTCCGGCAGTTGCTCGGTCGGGACCGCCAGCGCGCGGCGCTCGATCGGCTACTGGCCGCCGCGCGCGGCGGCCACGGTGGGGTCTTGGTCGTGCATGGAGAGCCGGGCGTCGGCAAGACCGCGCTGCTCGACTATGCAGGCGAGGGCGGGCGGGAGTTTCGCGTCCTCCAGACAGCCGGTGTCGAGGGGGAGATGGAGCTGGCGTACGCCGCGCTTCAGCAGCTGTGCTCACCGATCCTCGACCGATCGGGGCGTCTGCCGGCTCCCCAACGCGATGCGCTTGGTGTCGCCTTCGGGCTGAGTGCTGGACAGGTTCCGAATCCGTTCCTGGTCGGACTTGCGGTGCTTGCCCTGCAGTCTGAGGCTTCGCAGGAGCGGCCGCTGCTGTGTGTCGTCGATGACGCGCAATGGCTCGATCGCGCGTCGGCGCGCGCGCTCGCGTTCGTGGCCCGTCGCCTGCCGGCGGAGAAGATCGCGCTCGTTTTCGCTGCCCGCGAGTTGGGCGGCGCACTCGCGGGATTGCCGGAGCTTCATGTCGAGCCCCTGGGGCATCGTGATGCGCGGGCACTGTTGGAGTCGGTCTTGCCGGCTCGCCTGGATGACCACGTGCTGGATCGGATCGTTCTCGAGACACATGGCAACCCGCTCGCTCTGTTGGAGTTGCCGCGAGGGATGACGCCGATACAGCTCGCAGGCGGGTTCGGGCTGCCTGCGGTGCCGTTGTCCACGAGCATCGAGGAGAGCTTCACCCGGCGCCTGGCCAGGCTTCCGGGCGATGCGCGTCGCCTGTTGCTCATCGCGGCGGCCGATCCGACGGGCGACCTAGCCGTCGTATGGCGGGCAGCTCGGCAGTTCGGGATCCCCGAGTCGATCGCGGAGACCGTCGAAGCCGAGGGTCTGTTGGAGCTTGGCGTCCGAGTGGTGTTCCGTCATCCACTGGTTCGCTCGGCTGCCTATCGGGCAGCCGGGCTGAAGGAGCGCCGCGCGGTCCACCGAGCCCTGGCGGATGCAACCGATCCGGAGATCGATCCGGATCGCCGTGCTTGGCACCGGGCGCAGGCCGCATCGATGCCCGACGAGGACATCGCCGCAGAGCTCGAGCGTTCCGCGGGACGGGCGCAGGCGCGCGGCGGGCTGGCGGCCGTCGCTGCGTTCCTCGAGCGCGCCGCCGCGCTCACGCCTGAGCCCGCGCAGCGCGCGCAGCGCCTGCTCGCGGCCGCCTGCGCAAACCGCGACGCTGGCGCTCCCGAGGCTGCGCTCCGACTGCTGGCAGGCATCGAGGCTAGACTGCTCGACGAGCTCGCACGGGCACGTGTCGACCTGCTGCGAGGCCAGATCGCATCCGAGCAGCGGCGCGGAGGCGAAGCCGGTCGCCTGCTCCTGAGCGCGGCGAGACTGCTTGAGCCGCTCGACCCCGAGCTGGCCCGCGAGACGTACCTAGAGGCGCTCGCGGGCGCCATGTCCAGCGACGTCGAAGTCGTCGGCGGCGCGGCGGCGGTCGCGAAGGCCGCGCGGGCGGCACCAGCCGCTACCGCCCCGCCTCGAGCTGTTGACGTGCTGCTCGACGCGTTCGCGATCCGCTTGACCGACGGATACGCGGCCGCGGTGCCGACGCTTGCTCGTGCTCTGAAGCTCCTGCTCGCGGACGTCTCCAACGAGGATGTCGGCCGGCTCTCGGTCTCGAGCAGTAGAGACGGCAACATCGTCGCGCTTGAGATGTGGGACGACGAGGCCTTGCATCTCCTGGCCGCTCGCCAGGTGCAGGTCGCCCGCGACGCCGGCGCACTCGTGCACTTGCAGTTCGCGCTCAGCTTCCTGGCCAGGAGCCACATGCTCGCCGGCGACTTGACCGCGGCCACTTTGATGATCGACGAAGCCCGCTTGATCGCTGAGGCGACCGGGAATCCAGCGCTCGTGAACGCCCCGATGATCCTCGCCGCTTGGCGCGGCGACGAGGCGCAAGCGTCTGAGTTGATCGACGCCAGCTCGCAGGAGGCGGCGGCACGGCGATGGACGTCCAACAACTACGCGAGATCCGTGCTCTACAACGGCCTCGGCCGACATGACGCCGCGCGCGATGCAGCCCGGGAGGCGATGCGGCCCGATCCGATCGGATACGGAGCGTATTTGGTACCCGAGCTGGCCGAAGCGGCATCGCGGACCGCCGACCGAGCGCTGCTCGAGTCGGCCCTGGAGTGGCTCTCGCAACGCACCGGCGCGATTGGCTCGGAGTGGGCGATCGGGATCCAAGCGCGTGTGCGCGCCCTGCTGAGCGAGGGGGAGGTCGCCGAGAGTCTGTACCGCGAGTCGATTGCGCACCTCTCTGGTCCCCGTGTGCGACTGGAGCTCGCGCGGACTCACCTGCTCTATGGGGAGTGGCTGCGACGCAAACGACGTCGCCTCGACGCCCGAAGGCATCTGCGCATCGCGCTCGAGGCGTTCGCAAGTATGGGCGCCGAGGCGTTCGCGGGCCGCGCCGAGCGCGAGTTGCTGGCGACCGGCGAGCACGCCCGCAAGCGGACCGTGGACACGCTCGACCAGCTCACTCCGCAGGAGCAGCAGGTCGCACGCCTTGCCGCGAAAGGAGCCACGAACCGAGAGATCGCCGCTCAGCTGTTCATAAGCCCAAGCACCGTCGAGTACCACCTGCGCAAGGCCTTCCGCAAGCTCGACGTGAGGTCGCGCACCCAGCTCGCGCACCGCATCTCGTAGTTGTTCCGGCCTGATCACGTCGCCGGCGCTGCCGTGCTCATCACCGGTCCGCTTCGGGAGGTGTGAGCGCCGCGAGGAACGCCTGCGAGCGCTCGCAGTGCTCACGCAGCAGCGGCAGTGCGCTATCGCGAACGCCGGGCTCGAGCGCATCGAGAATCGGGCGGTGTTCGCGAGGCTCCATCGGGCCTTTCCCGATCTTCACATCACGGTCGAGGAGCTGATCGAGGAGGGGAGCAAGGTCGTCAGCATCTCGTGTGCTCCTCGCGCCGGTTGGCTTGCCGAACCGGCCGTCTGCCGTAGGCTTGCGCCAGCGCTAAAGCAAGGGGGTCGACTCAGCCGATACAGCCGCCAGTGGCGGCTATGCAAACATCCGCGCGCGTCTTTCCCGTAGAAGTAGAGGAGGGTGTTGCCGCGATGATCGAGGCAGCAAGACGAGACGTCGCCGCTGCTGCGGAGGTGTACCGCCCGGGCGACTTCTGGGACCAGCTGATCGACCAGAACCTCGAGATGCTGCGCACGCATGGGGTCGCAAACTTCAAGCGGACGGTCTCCAACAACTACTACAACTGGCTGGTCACGTCGCTGCGAGACCCGCAGATCCAGCGGGCTGTGCGGCGCTGGTTGCAACGGCCATCGCTCGCGCCGCTGCTCACCCATCTGGAGGATCGCCCCTCAGACCTACGCACGACCGATCGCGAGGACGCCTATTCCCTCTCGAGGTCTGCGAGCTGGCGCTACAAGTGCTTCGTCGGAGCCGCATGGGAGGCGGCCCGCCACGAAGACGCGCTGGGCCTGACACAGCGTCTGTCTGAGCCGGAGCTTGGCAATCCGATACGCATCCGTCACCGCGGCCGGCTGATCTCCCAAGATCTCGCCAACAGCATCATCGAGTGCAACTACGTGGCTCGTACCGGCGTGCTGCGCGAGGGAGCCCGCATCGCCGAGCTGGGGGCCGGGTACGGTCGGGTCGCGCACGTCTTCAGCGAGGCATGCCCGCTTACGTACTGCATCTTCGATGTCCCGCCGGCGCTCGGAGTGGCGCAGTGGTATCTGACGGAGCTGTTCGGCGTCGAGCGGACCGTGCCCTATGTGCCCGGAGACGACTTCAGCGCCGTCGAGGCGCGACTGAAGCCGGGGACGATCGCCTTCTTCACGCCGAATCAGCTGGAGATGTTCCCCGACGGATGGTTCGACTGCACGCAGACGATCAGCACTCTGCCGGAGATGCCTGCCAAGCAGTCGGCGCACTATCTGAGGCTTCTCTCAGCCAAGTCGCGGCGCGCCCTCTATCTCAAGCAATGGAAGCAGTGGCGCAACGCCGCCGATGACGTCGAGCTCGATGAGAGCTGGTACACCCTCGCGGCGCCCTGGCGCATGGCGGCGCGGCGCGTGGACCCGATCCAGCCTGCCTTTTTCAATCAGCTGTGGCTGCGGCCCTGACGCAGGTTTCACGCCTCGTTCACGCGAAGCATCCACGACAGCCCTGCAGATCGCCGATCGGCCACAGCACGTCGTCGGGCGATGCGCGCCTTGCAACGCGCGCATCGCGCCGAGCCTTTCGCTAAGCTGCGCCACGCCTAATCCTGGGCAGGCGCCTGGGAGCGGGGGAACCGAGTTGTTGGGGCGAGTTCCGCGGTAATCCGTGGAAGGCGCAAGTCGCTAGCCCGTCAGCTAACCCCGCCGGCCGACGAAGAGAGGCAAATGCGCAAGCATCGACGCCCAGCGGCGTACGCGGTCACGCTCATACTCGTGTTTCTCGGCATGCTCGCCAGTGCGCAGGGCACGTTGGGAAACGACACCGGAGGCGTGTCGCCCGCGCCTGCGCCCGTCGCCGCGCCAACAGCCCCGCCGTCGGGAGGCACGACGCCATCCAGCGGTACAGCCGTCACGGCGCCGGCACCCGTCTTCAGCGCCAGCCCGTACCCAGTCGGATCGCGCGGCTGGGTGTTCCCGCTATACCCGCTCGCGCACGTCGCAGCGACGAGCTGGTGGTCTCTGGACCAAGGCGTCGACGTCGGAGGCAACGCCAACCAGTGCGGCGCTCGGCTTACGGAGCTTGCCGTCGCCAGCGGCAGCATCGTGCGCGAGGGCCTCGACGGCTTTGGCGCAGCCGCGCCCGTGCTGCTGGTCGACAGCGGTCCCGATGCCGGCCGCTACATCTACTACGGGCACGCCTCGCCGGCCCTGGTCACCCTCGGCACGCACGTGAGCGCCGGGCAGCCCATCGCCGAGGTCGGCTGCGGAGCCGTCGGCATATCGTCGGCGCCCCACTTGGAGATCGGGATCCTGCCGGTCGAAGCGACAAGTTCGCAGGATCTCCCCGCAGTCGGTGAGACCTCGCGCGAGGCGCTGGCCAATCTGAAGTCCGCCTACAGCGCCGCCGTGTCCGCAGCCAAGGCAAAGACCGCGGCGGCGAGGGCCAGGAAATCGGCCGGCAAGCCGGTCAAGCGCCCACACACATGACCGGCGCGGGGGCGTAAGCGCCGCTCGGCGCGAGTCCGCTGCGCCACCGCGAGCGCCTGACGGCCTCGGCGAGCTCGGATGTGCTGGCGATACGGTAAGCGCACGTGCGCATAGCGACCTGGAATGTGAACTCGGTCACGCGGCGGGTGCCGCGCTTGCTGCCGTGGCTGGACGAGCGCCAACCAGACGTCGTGTGCCTGCAGGAGACCAAGCTCGCCGACGACGCGTTCGTCGAGCTGTTGGGCGGGGAGCTGGCCGGCCGTGGCTACCAGCTGGCTGTGCACGGCGAGGTCCAGTGGAACGGCGTGGCGATCCTCTCGCGGGTCGGGCTCGACGACGTCCTCGCCGGAATCCCCAATGCGCCGGGCTTCCCTCTGGCGGAGGCCCGCGCGGTGTCCGCCACCTGTGACGGGATTCGCGTGCACTGTGTGTACGTGCCCAACGGACGCGTGCCCGACTCCGAGCACTACCGCTACAAGCTCGCGTGGTTGGCCGCGTTGCGCGAGTTGGTGCAGAGCCGCCCAGACGCTGCGATGGTCTGCGGGGACATGAACATCGCTCCCGCCGACATCGACGTGTTCGATCCGCTGGCCTACGTCGGGCACACTCACGTCACCGAGCCCGAGCGGGCGGCGCTGGCCGATCTGCAGGCCATCGGCCTGCGCGATGTCGTGCGCGAGCGCTGGCCGCGGGAGCGCGTGTTCACCTACTGGGACTACCGGGCGGGGATGTTTCATCGAGACCTAGGTATGCGGATCGACCTCGTGTTGGCGAGCCACACCGTCGCCGACAGGGTGCGCGCCGCATGGGTGGACCGACAGGCGCGCAAGGGCACCGGCCCGAGCGACCACGCCCCTGTGATCGTCGATCTCGACGAAGCGCCCGACGGCGATATCGGACCGGTCGTGCCACCACCGTCCGCGCCTGCCGTCAGGTCCGGCTCTGTCAAGATTCCTCAGTCGCCGTGACCGACGGCCTCGCCGCCCGCGGCCGCGCCTGCGCCGCCTCGCCGTCGCCCTCGCCCTCCGACTACGACTACGACTACGACTACGACTGAAGACGGTGCCGAGCAATCCGCTCGCTCGCGAAAAGACGCGGGGGCGTAATATTGCAGCTGTCCCGGCCTGAACTGCATGGAGCCGCCTCTGCCAAGCGCGCTTCATCGAGTCGACTCGGCGCACGGTACCCGCGATCAAATCGATCCCGCATGGCCGTCAGGGTGGATTCCAGCTGAACGGTCTAGCTCTGAGCAGGCGAGTGCGTCATTCTTCGGCCCGATGTCCAAACGCGAGGTCCGTTCGTGGTTGATGGATATGGATGGCGTGCTCGTGCGCGAGGACGAGGCGATCCCGGGAGCCGATCGCTTTCTCGCGCGCCTGCGCGCGCTGCAAGCGCCATTTCTCGTTCTCACCAACAACTCGATCTACACCCCGAGAGACCTCGTCGCCCGGCTGGCGTTGAGCGGGCTCGACCTTCCCGAGCGGGCGATCTGGACCTCGGCGCTGGCGACGGCGCGATTCCTGCAGGATCAGCGCCCGGGCGGATCGGCGTTCGTGATCGGCGAGGCCGGGCTGACGACCGCGCTGCACGCTGCCGGCTACACGCTCGACGAGCAGGCTCCCGACTACGTCGTGCTCGGTGAGACGCGCACGTATTCCTTCGAGCGCATCACGCGGGCGATCCGGCTGATCGCGGCGGGCGCTCGCTTCATCGCCACCAACCCGGATCCCACCGGTCCCAGCGTCGCGGGCCCCGTGCCGGCGACGGGCTCGGTCGCCGCGCTGATCAGTCACGCAACCGGAGTGGCGCCCTACTTCGTCGGCAAGCCGAACCCGCTGATGATGCGCTCGGCGCTCAACGCGATCGACGCGCACTCAGAGACCGCTGCGATGATCGGCGACAGAATGGACACCGACATCGTCTCCGGGCTCGAGGCGGGCATGGAGACGATCCTCGTGCTGAGCGGCGTGACCACCCGCGAGGCCGCCGGACGGTTCCCATACCGCGCGTCGCGAATCGTCGATTCGGTCGCCGACCTCGCTGACGAGCTCGCCTAGGAGCGCGATCGTCTCGGGCGTCGGCCTGCCGGCGGCGAGCGAGCGGCTACGGTGCGGGACGATGGCGCTGCACTCGCTCACCGCGCACTTCTCGCAGGTCGCCGGAGCCTACGAGCGTGGACGACCGGACTGTCCGCCTGCCGTCGCCGGTGCGATCGCGGCGGAGCTGGATCTCCCGGCGGCCGCCCCCGTGCTCGATCTGGCAGCGGGAACGGGCAAGCTCGCAAGGGCGCTGCTTGGCATCGGCCTGGAGGTCGTCGCCGTCGAGCCGCAGGCGGCGCTGCGGGAGGTTCTCGCCGCCGGCGTCGGCAGCGAGCGAGTGCGCGAGGGGTTCGCCGAGGCCATCCCGCTGGCCGACGGGTCCGTCGCCGCGGTGACCGTCGCCGACGCTTTTCACTGGTTCGATCACGCAGTCGCGCTCGCCGAGATCCGGCGCGTGCTGCAACCCGGCGGCGGCCTTGCCGTGCTGTCGACCGTGCCCGACTGGAGCGGTGCGTCCTGGGCAGGCGACCTCGGCGCGCTGATTGCGAATCTGCGCCCGGAGCACCCGCACTTCGACGGGCCGCCATGGCAGGACTCCGTGCGCACCGCCGGTGGCTGGACTTCGGCTCGCGAGATCCGCGTAACGAGCTCCCAACCCGCGTCGTGCGAGCGGTTTGTCGACTACGTCGCGTCGATCAGCTGGATTGCGGCACTTCCCGCCGACCGGCGCACCGAGACGCTTGCACGGGTCGATGCGTTGGTGAGGGCCGGTGAGACGCCCGAGGAGGTACCGGTGCACGTGAGCATCGCGCTGACTGCGCTTGCCGGGTCCTAGCACCACGCAGGACCGATTCGCGGACGCTCCGGCGCGGCTTCTGAGTCGCCGGATCTGGCCCGTCGCCGGCCACTTGACGCCAGTTTGACGCCCCGTTCCTTGTTGTCTGCCATACCGGATACGCATACAGCGAGAAAAGATGCGCGCGATAGGGCACAATCCATGGATGCGGATGGGTAGGTATGAGCAGCTTTAGCCTTAGAGCAGTCGTTCTGGCGATGCTCGCCACGCTTGCTCTCGCCGCCAGCGCGTACGCCGACCCCCCGCTTACGTCCGAAGCTCAGGCGACTTTGATCGGCGAAGGGACTGCCGCCGGCGGCCCCGCCTCAGAACCCGCTGGCGCTGGCGGCACGCCTACTGAAACTGGCCACGAAGGCCCCGGCACCGGCCAAGGCGCCGGAGGATCGCCCGAAGGCGGCCTTCCCGGCGAAGAACACAAAGAAGCGCCGCCGCCTGAAGAACACAAAGAAGCGCCAGCTCCAGAAGCAGAACACAAAGAAGCTCCGGCGCCCGAAGAACACAAAGAAGCACCGCCGCCTGAAGAACACCCGGAAAGCCCGCCCACCGGCAACGTCCTCGGCGAAACTCCAGGAACGACGCCGGCCGTCGGCCAGGGGGCGGAAGAAGGCCTCAAAGCAACGCACACCGGTCAGGGCGGCTCCGGAGAAGGGCCCGAAGGCGCAGGCGCTGGCGTCTCTCGATCCTCGCTCAACGGGGACACCGCGACCTCCACGGCTGCCGCCCACACCGACGTCACAGGAGAACCGCAAGCCGCCCTGCTGCAGGCGCCGACCTCGCCGCCCACGGCCGGCGGGGCTGAGGCGCAGGATTCCGCCACGCCCGCGATCGTCGCCGTAGGTGCGCGGGCGGCGATGACAGCGGCGCGGCAAGCGGGGCCGCTGGGCTGCGACCTCGCGGCGCTGGGCGCGAGAACGAGCGACAACTGCACCGTCGGCTGGCTGGGCGGCAAGCGCGTTCTGGCGTCGGTCCTCGTTGCCTCTCCTGCCGTCAGCGTCCTGGCTGCGGCGGCGGTCGGCTTCTCCGGCGAGCGTGGCCACGGCGATTCCGCCATGGGAAACGCACCGATCAGCCCAGCACCCGGACCGGCTCCCGGCGGTGCGTCGGGTGCCTCGGTCGGCGGTGGCGCGCCCGGCGGCGTCGCCCTCTCGATCTTTCTCACGCTCGCTGGACTGCTGCTGTTGGGCGGTCCGCGGGCGATGCGCCGGCTACGGCTTTCGTGTGAGCCGTGGCTGACGGCATGCTTCGTGTTGATTCCCGAGCGACCCGGCTAGCTCCTCCCGGCCCGCTCCACCCCTGGCGCTGGATCTGGCGATCCGCGCCTTCGAAGTCAACACGAGTCCTTTGGAAGGAGCTGTATCAGATGAAACGCCACCAGATGGCGATGGCCGCCAGCGTCGGTGCCTACGACGACGGCCCGATCGGAGCCGTTGCAACTCAGGCGCAGACCGCCACGTACGAGAAGACGAGATACGCGACGCCCGCTGTGAGCGAGGCCGGCTTCGTGCCGGCGAGCGTGGGCATCCGCGAGCACACGCTGATCCTCACGGGCGAGCTCGACAGAAGGTCGGCTCACGCGCTCGAAGCCGAGATAGAGCGCCTCTGTGAAGAAGGGGTCACGAGCATCACGCTGGACCTGCGCGAGCTGAGGTACGTCGATCCGATCGGGGTCGCCGTGATCGCGTTCCGCTGCCGGCTGTGCCAGCGGCGCGGATACGAGTTCGCGCTGATCCCGGGGGGCCGGATGATCCATCGCGCGTTCGAGCAGGCAGGCGTGGCCGGTCTTCTGCCGTTTCAAGAGGACGACGCGTCTCGCCGGCTCGGCACGGAGGTCGTCACACTCGCGCCGGCGGACGCGGTGGTGCTCAGCCATCCCTCTCGCAGCGGTTACAAGCCGTGAGTGGCGCTCGCGGTGACCGTCCTCGGCCATTGGGCATGCGCGTGTGCCCAATGGCCGAGCCTCGGACTGGCGCCAGCAGTGTGAGCAAGTGAGGCAGCAGGCGTTGAGAACGCGCGCCGGACGTGGTCCTGGCTCGCGCGGCATCACCGCTGCGCCAGGCGGTACACCGGTCCTTTCAGCGATACGAGGTAGATGTGTCCGCGGGCGTCTTGGCCGAATGACGACGTCGCGGGCACTTCCAGCCCGGTCTCGCGCAGGCCGGTCGCTCGCCCGCGCGAGAGCTTGACCGACTCGATCTTCGCGCGGCAGTAGTCGCCGAACAGATACTTGCCGTACAGGCTCGGCAGTGACCTGTCGCGAACGACGTAGCCGCCGATGATCGCGCAGTATCCGCTGCTGTGCGAGGCGGTGAGAACAGGCGACACCGCGTTCGCCGGCTGGCCGGCCTTGAAACGCTGATCGCCCTCCCACACGCTCCAGCCGTAGTTCGCTCCCGCGCCGCTGCCGGCCGCGGCGAAGTCGAGCTCCTCCCAGCGATCCTGGCCGACGTCGCCGATCGCCATGTCGCCCGTCGTGCGGTCGAAGGAGAAGCGCCAGGGATTGCGCAGGCCGTAGGCCCAGATCTCCCTGCGCTTGGCGCTCTGGCCGGCGAACGGGTTGGTCGGGGGGATCGTGTAGCCGCCGTTCGGCGACGGATCCACTCGCAGGATCTTCGCGAGCAGCGTGCCGGTGTTCTGACCGTTGCCGTTGGGGTCGCCCTCGCTGCCGCCGTCGCCGACACCGATGTACAGGTCGCCTTCACGGCCGAAAGCCAGCTGCCCGCCGTTGTGGTTGGTGAAGGCGTGGTGGTCGATCGTCAGCACCGTGCGCGCGCTGCCCGCCTGGGCGACGTTCGGGTTGGTCGCCGAGCGGTGGAACTGCACGATCTTGATGTCGTTGCCGGCAACCGTGTAGTACACGTAGAAGCGGCCGCTTGTGGCGTAGTCGGCGGGAAACGCGATCCCGAGCAGCCCCTGCTCGTCGCTGCCCTGCGCGTAGACCGAGCCGGTTATGTCCAGAAACGGCTGCGCTCGCTTATGACCGTTGAGCAGCAGCATCACACGGCCGGCGCGCTGCAGCACGAACACCCTGCTGGGGTCGCCCGGCGGCGCTGTGAGATATGTCGGTTCGTTGAAGCTCGCGACCCGTATCAGCCGCAGGCTCTTGGCGGCGGCGTGCGCCGCAGCGCTCCCGGGCGCGGCCGGCAGCGCTGCGACCGTGCGCGCCGTCGTGCCCGATCCGCACGCGGCCAGCGCCAAGGTCGTCAGCGCGACCGTCGCAAGGAGTGCTGGTCTGCGCACGCGCGCATCCTCGCACGCCGTTACGTCGTAGCCTGGACACATGCGCGAGACCGCGCCTCACCGCGTCGTCGTCGTCGGCGGCGGCTTCGCCGGCCTGCAGGCCGCGCTGAAGCTCGCCAAGGGACCCGTCGAGCTGACGCTCGTCGACCGGCGCAACTTTCACCTGTTCCAGCCGCTCGCCTACCAGGTTGCCACGGGAGCGCTGTCGCCCAGTGAGATCTGTTACCCGCTGCGCACGATCTTCCGCGGGCGCACCAACGTCGAGGTGGTGCTGGCCGAAGCGACGGGCTTTGACCTGGCCGCGCGCCGCGTCGACCTGCGCCCGGCGGCGGAGGGCGTCCCCGCGCCGGCTGCCCTGGAGTACGACAGCCTGATCGTCGCCGGCGGATCGGCCTACTCGTACTTCGGACACGACGACTGGCACGCCCACGCCCCGGAGCTGAAGTCGCTGGAGGGGGCGCTGGACATCCGCAGTCGCATCCTCACGGCGCTGGAGGCCGCCGAGTGGGAGCCCGACCCGGAGCGCCGGCGCGCGTGGCTGACCTTCGTCGTCGTCGGCGCCGGCCCGACCGGCGTGGAGATGGCCGGCCAGATCGCCGAGATCGCCCACGACACCGTGCGCGACTACCGCCGCGCCGACACCGCGACCGCGCGCGTGCTGCTCGTGGAGACGGCCGACCGCGTGCTGACCGGCTTTCCGCCGTCGCTGTCTGCGAGCGCCGAGCGATCGTTGCAGAAGCTCGGCGTGACACCGCTGCTGCAGCACTTGGTCACCGACATCGACCACGACGCGGTGACGACGAGGAGTCCCGACGGCGAGCACACACGCTACGGATCGCACACCGTCGTGTGGGCGGCCGGCGTCGCGCCGTCGGGCCTGGCGCGCGCTCTGAGCGATGCCGGCGACGGCGAGCTCGATCGTGGCGGACGCCTGATCGTCGAGGAAGACCTTACGCTGCGCGAGCACCCGGAGGTGTTCGCGCTCGGCGACATGGTCGCGATTCGCAGAGGAGACGACGTGCAGACGCTTCCCGGGCTCGCCCCCGTGGCGATGCAGCAGGGTCGCCATGCCGGGCGCTCGATCCTGCGCACCGTGGCCGGCAGGGCGAGCGAGCCGTTTCAGTACACCGACAAGGGAAACCTCGCGACGATCGGCCGGGCTCGCGCGGTCGCCGACATCAAGGGCCTGCGCCTCAGCGGCCCGCTCGCCTGGGCGACGTGGTTGGCCGTCCACCTGTGGTACCTGATCGGCTTTCAGAATCGCCTGCTCGTGTTCACGCGTTGGGCGTTCAGCTTCCTCACGCACGGTCGCGGGGCGCGGCTGATCACGGCTGCGCGAGCCTCGCCGCCTGCTTGAGCAGGTAGTCGCGCTCGGGCAGGCTCGTCGTGCGCGCCGCCGCGGCGCGGTACTCGGCCACGGCGGCCTCTCGCTCGCCGGCGCGCTCGAGCAGATGCGCGCGCGTCGAGTGCAGACGATGACTCTGCGACAGCGGCTCGGCCAATGCCTCCAGCAGCGCGAGCCCGGCAGCCGGGCCGTCGACCATCGCCACCGCGATCGCCCGATTCAGCGCGACCATCGGGTTGTGCGTGATCCGCTCGAGCAGCTCGTACAAGCCGGCGATCTCGCGCCAGTCGGTGTCCTGCGCACGCCGCGCGCGGTCGTGCGCCGCGGCGACCGCGGCCTGCAGCTGGTACTGCCCGACAGCGCCAGCCGACAGCGCCTGTGCGACCAGCTCGGTTCCCTCGGCGATCAGCTCGTCGCTCCACAGCGTGCGGTCCTGCTCCTCCAACGCGATCATCGCGCCGTGGCGATCGGAACGAGCCGGACGGCGCGCCTCGGTGAGCAGCATCAGCGCGAGCAGGCCGGCCACCTCGGGGTCCTCGGGCAGGGCGGCGCGCACGCTCCTCGTCAGGCGGATCGCTTCGCCGGACAACTCGCTGCGCGCCAGCGCGGGCCCGCTGCTCGTCAGGTATCCCTCGTTGAAGATCAGGTAGAGCACGTGCAGCACCGAGCGCAGGCGCGTTGCCCGTTCGTCGCCGCTCGGCATCGCAAACGCCACGCGTGAGACCTTGATCTGCTGCTTGGCGCGGCTGATGCGCTGCGCCATCGTCGCCTCGGGGACGATGAACGCCGTGGCGATCTGCGCCGTGGTCAGCCCGGCAACCGCGCGCAGCGTGAGCGCGATCGCCGACGCCGGCGTGAGCGCCGGATGGCAGCACATGAACATCAGCGCGAGCGTGTCGTCGCCGACAGGCTGGGACTCGCCGGCGGGCGGCGCTGCGCTGGACGCCAGCTGCTCGCGGCGCCTGCGGGCCTGGTCGCTGCGCAGCCTGTCGGTCATCCTCCGGCTGGCCACGGCGATCAGCCAGCCGACAGGATTCTCCGGCGTGCCCTGCGCTGGCCATTGCGCGGCCGCCGCCACGAGCGCTTCCTGCACGGCGTCCTCGCCCTCGGCGAAGTCGCCGAACCGCCGCACGACCGCGCCGAGGGCCTGCGGCGCGGCTGCGCGCAGCAGGCCCTCGAGGCCCTCCGGCCGTCCCACGCCTAGATACGCGGTGTGCTCATCACCTCGCGCACCTCGATCGTCTGCTCGATCGGGACGCCGTCGGGGCCGGGGGCGGCCGACCCTTTGGCCGCGATCTCGATCGCGCGCTGGGGCGACTCGACGTCGACGATGCGGTAGCCGGCGAGCAGCTCCTTGGACTCGGGGAAGGGCCCGTCGGTCACGACGGGCGTGCCGACGCCGTCGTGCTTTACGAATTTCGCCAGCTCCGGCGCGGCCAGCCCCTGTGCGTCGACCAGCTCGCCGCGCTCGCGCAGCTCGTCGTTGAGCTTGTGCTGGTAGGCGATGTGCGCGTCGATGTCCTGCGGTGACCACGTGCTCATCGGCTCGACACCCTCGACGCCGCCGTATGCCTGGATCAGCATGAACCTCATCGCTTGCTCTCCTTGTTCGTGCGCGCCCGGATTGGCGCGTTCAAGGGTATGTCGGAGCCGCGCGCCGGTTTTCGACATCGCCACGCTCGCAGCAGCCGCGCCGCATCAACCGGAGGTGAGCTGCGCGGCGATCGCGCGCGTGTCCATCTCATCCCAAGCCTGCACGATCTCGCTGCCCGCGATCTTCAGCACGGCCGTCGACGTGAAGGACACCTCGCGCGCGCTGGCGTGGCAGCCGAGGAACTCGCCGACGTGGCGACCGCTCCAGCGCTGATGCGCGGCGACGAGGTCGTCCTCGCCGAGCAGCAGCAGGATCTCGTGACGCAGCGGCTCGAACGCGGCGAGGAGGTAGACGACGACCTCGCGCTGGCCCTCGCGCCCGCGCTTGACCCCGTTGTGCACGAATCCCTTGGACAACCAGCGCTCGCAGGCGTAGGTGTCGCGGCCGTTGATCGCCTCGGAGTAGAAGCTGCGCACGACCTCCTTGTTGGCGTCGATGCTCACACGACCAACCTACCTGGCGCCGCCGACTCCAAACGCCGGCGGGCGGTCCTCGCGTTTTCAGGCGCCGGCGGCAGGCGCCGCGGCGGTCGGGCGCAGGATCCCGGTGTCACGGGTCAGGCGCCGTGCAAGCGCGACGGGAATCAGGCTGACGAGGATCACGAACAGGACGACCACGTTGACCTGCGGCAGCTGCTGGCCGAGGCGGATGTTGCCGAAGATCCAGATCGGCAGCGTGTTCTGGGCGCCAGCCGTGAACGTCGTCACGACGATCTCGTCGAACGACAGCGCAAAGGCGAGCAGCCCACCGGCGACGAGCGCGGTGGCGATCATCGGCAGCGTGACGAAGCGGAACGTCTGCCATCCGTCGGCTCCGAGGTCCATCGACGCCTCCACGAGTGAGGATTGCGTGCGGCGCAGGCGCGCGAGCACGTTGTTGTAGACGGTGACGATGCAAAAGGTCGCGTGGCCGACGATGATCGTCGTCAGCGAGAAGCCGATGCCGCTGAAGTTGATGAACGAGTTCAGCGCCATGCCGGTGATGATCCCGGGCAGTGCGATCGGCAGCACGAGCAGGAAGGAGATCGCTTCGCGACCGAAGAAGCGAAAGCGGTGAACGGCGAACGCCGCCATCGAGCCGAGCAGCAGCGCGATCGCCGTGGAGATCAGCCCGGCGCGCACCGACAGCCAAAAGGCGTGGCGCATTTCCGCGTTGTGCCAGGTCGAGCTGAACCACTTGGTCGACAGCCCGTGCAGCGGCCAGCTCTGCACGTTCGAGGGATTGAATGCGTATACGACGATCAGCGCAATCGGCACGAACAGGAACAGCAGGATCAACACGGTCCACACGGCCAAGGCGATGCGGCTGAGGCGGCTCGTGCCGATCACAGCGCCTCGAACGCTCCCAGCCGCCTGGCGATCAGCAGGTAGACGCCCATGACGACCAATGGCACCGTCGCGAACGCGGCGGCGAACGGCACGTTGCTGGCGACGCCGACGTTCGCGTAGACGACGTTGCCGATGAAATCAGAGCCGGCGCCACCGACGAGCGTCGGCGTGATGTAGTCGCCGAGCGTCAGCGCGAAGGTGAATATCGACCCGGCGACGATGCCTGGGAGGATCAGCGGGAACAGCACCGAGGAGAACGTGCGCCAGCCGCGCGCGCCGAGGTCGGCGGAGGCCTCGATCAGCGAGTCGGGCACGCGTTCGATCGCCGACCAGATCGGCAGGATCATGAACGGCAGCCAGATGTAGCTGAAGACGATCCACATCGCCCAGTTGGAGTAGCCGATGTTCAGCGAGCCAAGCCCGATCTGTCCGAGCGCCCAGTTGAGCACGCCCTCTTTGGCGAGTATCAACCGCCACACGTACACGCGCACGAGGTAGCTCGACCACAGGGGTATCAGCACCGCCACGAACAGCGCCCCCTGCACGCGCTTGGAGGCGATGCGCACGGCGAAGAACGCGAACGGCAGTGCGAGCAGCGCGTCGGTGACGGTAACCGCCGCCGCAATGCCGATCGTGCGCAGCGCGATCGTGCGGTAGGTGCCGACGGTGAACAGCGTCTTGAAGTTGTTCAGCGTCCACGTGTGCACGAGGTTGCCGGTGAACGAATCGACGCTCCACAGCGAGGAGACGAACAGCGCCACCAGGGCGGCGAGGTAGATCAGCACGAACCACGCCAGCGGACCGGAGAGCAGCAGACCGCCGCGCAGCCACGGCCGGCGAAACAGCGCCGCCGACACGCGCATGCGGGCATTGGGTCTGTCGGCGAAGCCGGTGGAGCTCACCGGCTTCGCCCACGTGTCACCCGGTTACTTCTGTCCACTTCTGCTGCCACTTGGTGTAGTCCATGCAGTCGCTCTGGCCGTTGCCACATTCGGCGACGGGCGTCTTCCAGAACTTGATCGTGTCGAAGTACGCCGCCGGCGCGTTGGCGTGGTAGAGCCCGCACGATCCCTTCTGGATCTTTTCCATGTACGGGCACGCCTTCGTGTTGACGGGCGTCTCGCCATAGGAGATCGCCTGCTGGGCCTGCACCCTCGGGCTGGACACCCAGTTGACCCATTTGTAGGCGCAGTTGGGGTCCTTGGCGTGCGCCGAGATCATCCATGTGTCCGCCCATCCCGTCGCGCCCTCGTTGGGGATGATCTGCTTGACAGGCGATTTGTCGGCGATCAGCGTGCTGTACTGGTAGGGCCACGCAGCGCCGATCACCGCGTCGCCGTTCTTGAACAGTTCGATCTCGTCCGACGCCAGCGCCCAGTACTTCTTGATCAGCGGCTTCTGGTGTTTGAGCAGTTCGCCGGCCGCGTTGAGCTGTTCTTTGGTCAGCTCGTAAGGATCTGAGATGCCGAGGCTGGTCTGTGTCTTTGACAGATACAGCGCCGCGTCGGCGATCTGTATCGGGTTGGCGGGCACGGTGACCTGGCCTTTGTACTTCGAGCTGTAGATCGCCGACCAGCTCGTCGGCGCGGGGGTGACCGACTTGGTGTTGTAGAGCAGCGTGTTCGGGCCCCATTGCAGCGAGATGCCGTAGTGCTTGCCGGCGACGGTGTTGTGCGTCGGCGACTGCAGCTGCGGTATGAAGTTCTTCCATTCGGGCACCAGCGCGACGTTCATCGCCGCGACCTCACCGCCGCGGATCAAGCGCAGGCTGGCGTCGCCGGAGGCCGAGACCATGTCGTACTGGCCGCCCCCGCCCGAGCGCATAAGCGTGACCATTTCATCGGAGGAGCCCGCATACTTGGCGTGCACCTTGCAGCCCGTCTGCGCTTCGTAGGGCTTGACCCATTGCGGCTGCGCGTAGCCTTCCCACGCGACCAGGTTGAGCTGACCCTCTCCCGGGCCGATCTTCGTCGGCAGACCCGCCGTGGAGGAACTGCTGGATGAGCTGCCGCAGGCCGTCACCGCGACGGCCATCATCGCGAGCACCGCCCCCAGCACCCAGTCGATCTTTGCCCGTCTCATCTGCTCTGTGCCTCCTCTTGTTTTGTGTGCAGCGGCGAAGCGTCCTGCTGCCTCCAGACGAGCTTCACGCGCCTTCCCCGCTTGGCCAGCGCTTGCGCCGCCGAAGTCTGCAGATTCTGCTCGAGCACGACGATCGTCTCACCGTCGTCTGACTCGACTTCATAGCGAGTGACCGGGCCGAGGTAGGCAACCTCGCGCACGGTGGCGGCGACCGCGCCCGGATCGCTCTCGCTCTCGCTCAGCAGGCGGATCTTCTCCGGGCGCACGGTGTAGAGGCGACCATCGCGCTGGATCACGTTGGACGTGCCGACGAACGACGCCACGAACTCGTTGGCCGGGCGCTCGTAGATCTCGCCCGGCGTTCCGACCTGCTCGATGCGCCCGTCGGAGAAGACGGCGATGCGGTCGCTCATCGTCAACGCCTCGTCCTGGTCGTGGGTGACGTAGATGAACGTGATCCGCTGTGAGAGCTCGCGCTGGATCGACTTCAGCTCCACTTGCATCTCCTGTCGCAGCTTCAGGTCGAGCGCGCCGAGCGGCTCGTCCAGCAGCAGCACGCGCGGGCGGTTGACGAGCGCGCGGGCGAGCGCGACGCGCTGGCGCTGTCCGCCGGAGAGCTGGATCGGGCGGCGCTCGCCGACGTCGGGAAGGCGCACCATCGCAAGCGCCTCGGCGGCGCGCTGGCGGCGCTCGCGCTTCGCAACGCCCTTGACGCGCAGACCGTAGGCGACGTTCTCGGCGACGCTCATGTGCGGGAACAACGCGTAGTCCTGGAAGACCGTATTCAGCGGACGCTCGTACGGTGGGCGGTCGGTCACGTCGACGCCGTGCAGCTGCACGCGCCCGGCGTCGGCCAGCTCGAAGCCGGCGATCACACGCAGCGTCGTCGTCTTGCCCGAGCCCGACGGGCCGAGCATCGTGAAGAACTCCCCCGCGTGGACATCGAGCGTGAGGTCGGCGACGGCGACGATCTCGCCGAAGGTCTTGCGCACGCCGATCATGCGCACAGCCGGCTCGCCCGGCTGTGCTGCGGCCGGCGAGGGGTCAGAGCTCGGCACGTCGATCGTGGTGCCCCCACCGGTGACCATCTGTCGCGAGTCTATTCGCCGCCTCAGATCGGGGCAACTGCTTCATTGGACAAATCGGCGCATCGGCGCTGGCCGCTTTGGCTATGGCCACCCGTCCAAGGAGGTATGGCTGTGACGAATGGCTATGACTCGCCGCGCGGATACGGCAGCGGCGTGAGCACGCCCTGCAGACGCTCGCGCAGCGGCTCGAAGCGCGGCGGCAGCGAAAGCCGCTCGCCGAGGTGCTCGGCGTCCTCGTCGACGGCGAAGCCGGGGCCGATCGTGGCAATCTCGAACAGCACGCCGCTGGGCTCGCGGAAGTACACCGAGCGAAAGTAGAAGCGGTCGATCACCGGCGTGGGGTGAGCGCCGGCCTGCGCGGCGCGCGTGCGCCAGCTCTCGTGATCGGCCATCGACGAGGCGAACGCCACGTGGTGAACCGTCCCAGCGCCCTGACTGGCGACCGCCTCGGGCGGGGCGTCGTCGTAGGCGTAGAAGCTGCCGCGCCGCTCGCCGCGGACCTCCCACGTCTGTCCGTCGGAGGTCTCAAAGCCGAGCCCGTCGAGCAGCAGTCCAGCGCTGGCGCTGGGATCTGCGCTGTACGCGCGCACGCCGTGGAAGCCCTGCAGCGCATACTCGGCGGGGACTTCCGGTGATGTCGCGTGCAGCGGAGCGTCGGTGACGGATGTCGACACGAGCTCGTGCCCGAGGCCCTCCGGATCGGCGAACACCAGGCTCTCCCCGCTCAGCTCGCTGGCCACACCGTGCTGCTCCAAGCGCTCCTTCCAGAACTGCAGCGAAGCGGCGGAGTCGACGCGCCAGACGATCCGGTGAACCATCCCCGCGCCGGGCCTTCCGCGCGCCGCTCCGGGGTACTCGAAGAACGTCAGGTCCATTCCGGGCGAGCCGTCGTCGTCGCCATAGAACAGGTGATAGACGGTCGGGTCGTCCTGGTTGACCGTCTGCTTGACCATGCGCAGCCCGAGCACGCCAGTGTAGAACTCGACGTTGCCGGGCGCGTCGCCGGTGATCGCGGTGATGTGGTGAATGCCCTCGAGCGACATCGTAGAACTGCCATTATCGCCTAGTGCAAGAGGGATCGCTCATTCCGCGCTTCGGGCGCGCGCGGCGCGATCCCTCGCTGGCGGTGCTCGAAGGCTTTCACCCGCTCAAGCACGCGCTGCGCTTCGGCGCGAACGTCTTCGAGGTCGTCTGCAGCGATGCCGCCGAGCTCGACCGGCTCGCCGCGCGCCTTGCTCCCGACCAGGCCGAACGGCTGCGCTCGCTCGCCTACGAGGTCCAGCCGGCGGTGTTCGAGCAGCTCGCTCCGCTGACGCCGACGACGGGCGTGATCGCGCTCGCCGAGCGCCATGCGATCGACCCCGCGGTCGTGCTCGCGGGGGAGCGTCCGGAGCCGGTGGTGCTGCTGGAGGACCCGCGCGACCTCGGCAACATGGGCGCCTGCGTGCGCGTGGCCGCTGCCGCGGACATCGCCGGCGTGCTGAGCACCGGCAGCCACGATCCGTGGGCTCCCGACGCGCTGCGCGGCGCCGCGGGGCTGCATTTCGCGCTGCCTGTCGCGCGCATCGCGCAGCTCGACGAGCTCGGCCACGGCGAGCGCACGCTGCTGGCGCTGGACCCCGGCGGCGAGCCGATCGCCCCGGCGGAGCTGCCCGCACGGGCGCTGCTGGCCTTCGGCACGGAGCGATACGGCCTCAGCGACGAGCTGCTCGCGCGCGCGGACGCGCGCATCAGCATCCCCATGCGCGCGGGCGTCTCCAGCCTCAACCTCGCCACTTCCGTGGCGGCGGTGCTGTTCGCCTGGCGGCTGTCGCCGCGCGGCCCTGCGCGCTGAGCGCCGGCACGCCGCGGAGATCGGCCCGGGCGCAGTCGCTCAGGCGGGGTGGGCGGCGGCCCATGCGACGATCGCGTGCGAGTCGGCGATCGCCGTGCCGTCGTCGAGCTCGAGCACGGGCACCCAGCGCTTGCCCGTCAGCTCTTGGGCGCGATGGCGCCCGGCCGTGTTGTTGAGCGCCGCGGGCAACGGCGCGAAGCCGTAGGACTTGACCACCTCGGGATCGTGGCCGGCGTCCTTGAGCGCGTGAAAGGCGTTTGCGCAGGGGTGCCCACCGGGGCGCGGCGTGGAGAAGGTGCCCCAGCAGACGTACAGCTTCACGAGACGGTCAGCGTGCCTTCCATGCCGGCCTGACGATGGCCGGGAACGGTGCAGAAGAACGTGTACGTGCCCGGCTTGAGCGTCACCGAGAGCGTCTTGGAGCCGCCGGTGAAGACGGGTGTCTGACCGACCACCGAGCTGCCCTGCGCGACCGCGACGTCGTGTTCGATCGGCGAGGCGTTGGCGAAGTCGATCGTCACCTTGCCGGCCTTCGCGCTCAGCTGCTTGGTGTCGAAGGCGAGCTGCCCGGCGGGGTTGGCCGCGAGCTTGAGCGTCGTCGTGGCGGCTGCCGCCGGCGAGGACGGCGGCGCCGGCGTGCCCGTGGTCGCCTTCGGCGATTTCCCGGTAGTGGTATTCGCGCTCGTGGGTTTACCGGACGTCGGCCCGGTCCCCGTCGTGGCAGAGGATTCTTCTTTGACGGGCGACGAGCCGGGGCTGGACGTCGACGGCTTCTTGGCCGAGTTCTGCACTTCCTTCGCCGCGGCTTGCGACGCAACCGATCCCCCTTCTCCTTTCGCTGCAGGCGAGCCTGAGGTGAGCACGGCGGTGGATGCCGCGGCGATGACGAGCACAGCGGTGATCGCCATGACGATCCGCTGTCCACCTGGGTTTCCTGGGAAGTCGGGTTTGCGCAGTCCGAACAGCACGGACACGACCAATGCCCATGCGACGAGCAGTCCACCGGCGATGTAGTAGGCGTTTTTGCTCTTCTCCGCCGCGAGCACCGGCAGCAGCTGTGTGGCGAGCGTGTGCACGGGCGCGAGCCTAGCCGATGAGGCGCCGGATATGCTGCCCGGCGCGATGGTCGACGTGGTGCGAACAGCGGAGGAAACGCTTCAGGATCTGCCCGATTTTCCGTTCGCCGCGCGCTACCGCGAAGTCGACGGCGTGCGCCTGGCGCACATCGACGAGGGAGACGGAGCGCCGGTGATCTTCGTGCACGGCGAGCCGACGTGGTCGTTTCTGTGGCGCAAGGTGATCGGACCGGTGCGCGACGCGGGCTTTCGCTGCATCGCCCCGGACCTCGCCGGCTTCGGTCGCTCGGACAAGCCGGCGGACATCGGCTGGTACTCCTATGACCGCCACACGGCGATGACGGCGTCGCTGCTGGAGGATCTGGACGTCGGCGGGGCGACGATCGTCGTACACGACTGGGGCGGTCCGATCGGTCTGCGGCTGGCCGTCGAGCACGCCGCGCGCATCGAGCGAATCGTGATCCTCGACACGGGGCTGTTCACAGGCCATCAGCGGATGACCGACGCGTGGGTCGCGTTTCGCGACTTCGTGCAGCGCACGGAGGACCTGCCGGTCGGCTTTCTCGTGCGCGGCGGGTGCAAGCGCGACCCGGGAGACGAGGTGATCGCGGCGTACGACGCTCCATATCCCGATGCCGCCTCAAAGGCGGGTGCTCGCGCGTTTCCGCTGATGATCCCGCGCACGCCCGACGCGCCGGGTGCGGCCGCCGGCCAGCGCGTGCAGGACGCGCTCGCGCCCGACGACCGCCGCAAGCTGATCCTGTGGGCCGATTCCGACCCGATCCTGCCGCCGCACGTCGGCGAGCGCTTCGCCGCGGCGATCGGCGGCCCGCAGCCGCGCGTGATCGAGGACGCCAGCCACTTCCTGCAGGAGGACAAGGGCCCGGAGATCGGCGGGCTGATCGCCGACTGGCTGACGGCCGGCTAGGTCCCGCCGCCCTCAGTCCCCGCCGGAGCCGGGCGGTGCGACTGAGCTTGAGATCTGAGCCTGCTCAGGCGCTTTGTCGAGGCCGGGCTCTGAGTGCGAAGCGCGCAGCTCGTATGCGCGGCGGGAGATCGTGTCGGCGTCGGCGAGCACGCGGTCGGCCTTCATCGCGTGCGCCATGCCCTCGGACAGGCGCCGCGGCAGGATCGTGCCGAGCACGTTCGTGCGCTTGGCCGACTTGGGCACCCACACTTCGACGGTGCCGAGCTGCAGCGCCTCGACGATCGCGTCGGCGACGTCGGCCGGCTCGAGGTTGCTCAGGCCGCGCGCCTCGCCGAGGCCGGAGCCGAGCTCGGTGTTGACGATGTAGGGCATCACGTAGCTGAGGTCGATGTGCGCGTCCATCAGGCGCAGCTCGCCGCGCACGGCCTCGGTCAGGCCGACGACGGCATGCTTGGTGGCGGAGTACGTCGCACCGCCGGGCGTGCCGAACTTGCCGGCCTGCGAGGCGATGTTGACGATGTGGCCGCGGTCGCGCGAGATCATCCGTGCGAGCGCCAGCTTGGTGCCGAGGATCACGCCGTGGATGTTGATGTCGATCATGCGCCGGGCCGTCAGGTCGTCCTCGTCGATGAAGCGCCCGAGTTGCATGATCCCGGCGTTGTTGACGAGCACGTCCAGCGGCCCGAGCTGCTGCTCGGCGTCGTCGAGGAAGGCCGAGAAGGACTCACGGTCGGTCACGTCGAGTGCAATCGCGACGGCGCTCGGGCCGAGCTCGTCGGCGGTCTTGCGGGCTGCGTCGAGGTCGACGTCGCCGATCGCCACCTTCATCCCCTGCCGCAGCAGCGCCTGCGCGGTTGCTCGCCCGATCCCTCGGGCTGCGCCGGTGATCGCAGCGGTCTCTCCGGCGAGGATGCGGGGCTGCTTGGCCATGGTCTTCCTCCTGATCGTGCCGGGAGGGGCGCCCGGCGAAAGCGGTTGAGGCTCAAAGCTAGCGCGCCGTCGCCGCACGCGTTGGCCGAACGGCCAGTTTGTTCTTGCGCGACAAATAAGTAGGGTTGTCGCATGGCCAGCTTCGAGTTCGAGGGTCAGCGAATCGCCTACACGGAGTACGGCGGCGGCCCGGCCGCCGTCACCGAGGCGGGTGCCCGGGGACGCACCGCACGCAGCTCGCGCGCGGGCACGCGCCCGCTGATCCTCGTGCACGGCCTGCTGCTCTCACAGGAGATGCACCGCCCGCTCGCACAAGACCTCGCGGCGCGCGGCAACCGGGTGATCACCGTCGACCTGCTCGGCCACGGCAAGTCCGATCGCCCGCGCGACATGTGGCGCTACTCGATGCGCTTCTTCGGCGACCAGATCGTCGCGCTGATGGACCATCTGCAGATCGACGAAGCGGTCGTGATGGGCACCTCGCTGGGCGCGAACACGGCGCTGAACATCGCGCTGACCGCGCCCGAGCGCCTGCGCGGAATGGTGATCGAGATGCCGGTGCTCGACAACGCGTTGATGTGGAGCGCGCTGGCCTTCACGCCGCTGCTCGCCGCGCTGACGTTCGGCGAGTCGGCGATGAAGCTGCTCGGGCGCGGGGCGCGCGCGGTGCCGAGGCGGCTGCTGCCGCACTACGGCAACGTGATGCTCGACCTCGTACGCCAGGAACCGGGACCGAGCGGCGCAGTGCTGCAGGGCCTGTTCTTCGGGCGCATCGCGCCGCACCGCAACGATCGGCGCACGTTTCAGACGCCGACGCTCGTGCTCGGCCACCGGCGCGACCCGGTGCACCCGTTCTCAGACGCGGGGATGCTCGCCGAAGAGCTGCCCAACGCGCGACTGATCGAAGCAAGCTCGCTGATGGAGCTGCGCATGCAGCCCGAGCGCCTGACGGGTGAGATCGCCGATTTCCTCGATGAGGTGTGGGCGGGCGGGGGCACGTCGACGAGCCGCGCCAAACGTCCGGCGGCGCAGAGACGCAAACGGGCGGGCAAAGCGACGAAAGCGCCCGCGAAACGCGCGCGCGCCGGCTCCGGCTGAGAGCTGCTCGTCTGCTGAAACGGCGGCCGCGGCTTACTTCTTGCGCGGGAAGAGTTCGAGTTCGTTGACGCTGACGTGGCCGGGCGCCTGCGGTGTGCCGACGGCGGAGGCTGGCGCCTGGCTGATCCAGAGCACGATGAAGCGGTAGGGCTTCTTGGCGGCCTGTGCGATCGCGGGGGCCGTTCCGCCGAGCTTGATGCGCGTGTGCCGCTTGCCGTCGGTCAGCGAGGGGGTGAGCGCGACCCAGGCTGGGTCGGTGATGGAGGCCGGCGGCGTGGAGCTGTTGGCCCCGTATACCTGGATGGTCATGCCGGGAGTGGTGGTGGTGAGCGCCAGCGCGGACAGCTTACGCGAGGTGTTGAGGTCGACGATCAGGCCCTCGGCGAGCTTTGGCGCGACGGTCGGTTCGACCAGCGCCGTCCATCCGGTCGAGCTGTCGCCGTCGATCGCGAGGCTGGGGTCGCCGAAGTTGGCGGGGTTGTAGTTGTAGGGGTTGTAGGTGGACGCGGCGTTGGTGTCGAGCAGCAGCGCTTCGGGGTGGGCTTCGCCGGCGGGGACGGGCGCCTGTGTCGATTTGGGCGTCGTGGGCGTGGTCACGGCGGGCGCGGGCGTTGCGCCGGCGGGGGTCGTCGTGGGCGTCGGCGCCGAGAGCGGGATTTTCGGCGGTTTGGTCGCGCCGAGCGGGGTCACTGGTTTGATCGTGGTGGGCGCGCCGATTTTGGCGGTCGCGGTGCCGGGGACTTCGCTGGCGGGAGGCACGACGGGCGTTGTCGTCGTCGTGGCGGGCGCGGGCGCCTGGGCGACGGTCGTGGTGGCCGAGCGCGGCTTGCCGCTGCCTTTGCTCAGCGCGGCGTAGGCGGCTCCGGCGGCGCCGGCGACGAGGATCGCGAGCGTCGTGAGGATGACGGCGGCCGAGCGCCAGGTGGGCGCGCGCGAGCGCAGGCTGTCGGGCACACCGGTGCCGCACTGCAGGCACCAGTCCTGGCCGTCGGTGAGCGGCGCGGCGCAATTGGAGCAGGCGCGTGTGGGGCCGCCGAGCGCGGGGGGGGCGGGCACGGGCGGGCCACCGGCGGAGCCGGCGGTCGGCTGCTGCTCGGTGGGCGCAGCCGGGCGGTCTGCGACTGCCGTGGACACGCCCTCGATTCTACTGACAGGACTAGCGGCTCGGTGAGGGTGGGCCGCCGGGGACGATCTCGCGGCCGGTCGGCTGCATGCGCTCGTCGAGCTCGAGCTGCCAGTAGTAGCGCGTGAACGTCATGCCGTCGCGGAACTCGCCGACGTGTGGAGAGACGCGCTCGCCGGCGGCCATCGCGACGATCAGCTGGGGATAGCTGCGGCCGGGCAGCGCGGCGTAGGCGGGCGCTGGGAAGGCGCCGCCGAAGCGCGTGTTGACGTCGGTGATGGCGATGCCGATGTCGGGATCGCGAAAGACCTGGATGGTCGCGGGGCCGGTGACGGCGAGCGCCTCCATCGTGCGCCGGCCGAGCTGGATGAGCTCGTCGTCGCGCACGACGGCGCCCTTGATGGACTCGCCGCCGCGCGACTCGAGCATCGTGCGCGGGATGGCGTTGAGGCAGCGCCCGTGCAGGTCGCCGAGGCAGTCGATGGAAAGCTCGGGACCGCCCATCGCGCGCTGCACCATGGTCGGCTCGTCGACGTAGTCGATGAAGAAGCGCGCCTGCGCGGCGTCGCGTGCGAGGTGGATCGAGCGCGCACCGGAGCCTCGGCGCGGCTTGACCATCGCGGGGTAGCCGAGCGCGTGCAGATCGGCGTCGGGCAGAACGGTGGGCGGAGAGGGCAGGCCGAGTCGCTGCAGCAGCAGATGCGTCTCGTACTTGTCGTAGGTTGCGCGCGCGACCTCGGGGGAAGGAACGAGCGCCGGCAGACGGCGCTCGGCGCGCGCGACGGCGAGCAGCTCGATGTCGAGATCGGTGAGCGGCAGCACGGCGCCGACTTCGTGCAGTTCGCACAGCTCGCGCAGGGCGGTGAGATAGCGGGGATCGTCGATGCGCGGCACGGCGCAGCGCACGTGCGCGGCGTACTGCGCGGGGGCCAGCGGCGAGGGATCGGCGGCGATCGTGCGGGTCAGCGCGGCGAAGCTGGCGACGATGTCATAGCGCTTGCCGACGCCGGTGAGCAGCACGGCGGGCGGGCTCACAGCTCGCCCTCCCAGCCGCCGGCTTGGCCCTTGTACAGGCCGCCGCCGCCGAGCACGAGCGTGGGCGTGCGCGCGAGGATGCGCAGGTCGAGCAGCAGCGAGCGGTGTTCGATGTAGTAGAGGTCGAGCTCGATGCGCTCGGACCACGGCAGCGAGGCACGGCCGTTGATCTGCGCCCAGCCGGTGATGCCGGGCTTGACCGACAGCCGCCCGTGCTGGCGCGCGGTGTACTGGGCGACCTGCGCGGGGAGCGTGGGGCGCGGCCCGACGAGCGTCATCTCGCCGCGTAGCACGTTGATCAGGTTGGGCAGCTCGTCGAGCGACGTGCGCCGCAGAAACGCGCCGACGCGGGTGATGCGCGAGTCGTTGGCGTTGACGGCGAGGCCGGCGCCGATGTGCTCGGCGCCGTCGACCATCGTGCGCAGCTTGAGCATGTCGAACTGCACCCCGTGCAGCCCGGAGCGCCGCTGGCGGTAGATCGCCTTGCCGCGCGACTCCACGCGGATGGCGACGATCGCAGCGAGTAGCGCGGGCGCGCTGAGCACGAGCAGCACGGCGGAGACGACGATGTCAATCGCGCGGCGGATCATGCAGGGCCTGGGTCGGTCATCGCGTTCCCTCGGCGGCATCCCACCACGCCGGCGTTCCATGACGCAGCCAGTCCCACAGCCCGGCGGCGGGCGAGGCGGTGGTGAGGACGTAGTAGCGGGCGATCAGCAGCGGGCGGGCGCGCAGGCCGCCGGCGAGCAGCGCGGCGAGCAGCAGCGCGAGCTGCAGCGCGAGGGTGACGGTGTAGAGGACGCTCGCGCCACCGAGCGAGGATCGGCCGGCGACGAGCGCGACGTTGGCGGCGAGCGCGAGCAGGTGCAGGCCGGGGGTGGCGTAGCGGAGCAGGCGGTGGGAGAAGATCATCAGCGCGTACAGCGGTGGATACCCGCGCGGGGAGAGCATGCCGCCGCGCAGGACGATCGGCCAGGCGTGGCTCATCATGCGCCGCTTGCGCGCGAACTCGCCGAGCAGCGATGGGACCATCTTCTCGCTCGCGCGCGCGCTGGGCACGTAGACGGCGCGCAGGCCGTGCTTGACCATGTTGAAGGGCAGCGAGAGGTCGTGGCCCATGATCGGGTCGACGACGATGTAGGCGTCGCGGCGAGTGGCGTAGATGGCGCCGTTGCCGGCGGTGACGGAGGACAGTCGCGACTCGAGCGCGCGCACGGCGAGCTCATAGCGCCAGTAGACGCCCTCCTGGTTTGAGGCGGCGGCGCCGACGGCGTCCTGCACGAAGCGCACCTGTCCGCAGGCGTAGCCGACGTCGGCGCTGTCGAAG
>DASYKG010000023.1:0-73692 GCA_035995645.1 Solirubrobacteraceae bacterium | reverse complement strand
CCGAGGGCATGGGCTACGCCTATGACGAAGTCTCAAACAGCCGCGCGTACAACGAAAACACCTTCAGCTCGGGACCGACCAACCCCTTCGGATCTGCGACCAAAGACTCCGAGCAGGCCTCGATCTATGCGACCTACACGCTCAGCTCGGCGCCCGCCAACACCTCGCCGCCAACGATCACCGGCATCCCGATGGAAGGGAATACGCTCACCGAGCATCACGGCTCGTGGACCCACGAACCGACGAGCTACTCCTACCAGTGGCGCCAGTGCAACAGCTCGGGCAACAGCTGCACGAGCATCTCCGGCGCAACCAGCCAGACCTACGCTCCCGTCGCCGGCGACGTCGGCCACACGCTCAGGGTCGAAGAGACGGCGACGAACGCGAGCGGCTCGGGGCGCACCGCCTCGTCCGCGATCGCGGTGCTTGGCTGCACCGATAGCTGGACCGGGCCTAGCGAAGCCAATTGGCAGATCGCGAGCGACTGGTCCGCTGAACACGTCCCAAACGCTGGTGATGTGGCGTGCATCGGCGCTGGGAAGACCGTCGTAATCGCGTCCGGCACGAATCAGTCAGGTGTCGTTCAGGGAGAAGGGAGAATCGCGATCTCCGGCGGCTTTGGCTCCCTCGAACTCACGAACAGCCTGGGACTATCGAGCATCCATTCGCTGCTGCTGGCTCACGGTGGCACCCTGACCGGCGCGGCCACATTGAAGGTGACCGGCTCGCTGACTTGGTCCGGCGGGAGGATGTCGGGGTCCGGTTCCACGATCCTCGCCAGTGGCGCCTCGGGATCTGAGGAAGGCGGGGAAGAAGTCTTCCTCTCCCAACGCACATTCGTCAACGAAGGCACCTTTACGCTTGCGAGCGGCCACTTCGGGATGGGCGCAGGCGCGCAGGTCAAGAACTCAGGGACGTTCAATGCCAACGGTGCCGGCACGACTATCGCGAGTGAAAGCTCGGGCGCTCCGGCGCTGTTCATCAATACCGGCACGTTCCAAAAGAACGTGGGTAGCGAACTCATGCAAGTCGACAGCGACTTCGAAAATCGCGGCACGGTCAACGGCGTCAGCGCGACGATTGCGTTTGCCGATGAAAGCAAGGACGTCGTCCTTGCCAGCAAAAGCGTATTGAAGGGAGCCGTTCGATTCGAAGGCGCGAACGTGACGGCTGGCAGTTTCACGTCGCCCAGCGGCACGATATCGCTCGTGAGCAAGACCATGACGGTGACGAGTGGGAGCACAGCCACGGTCGCCAACTTCGTCCTCAGCGGGATCAGCACCACCTTGTCGGGTGCCGGCGCCATGCAGGTGTCGGGTTCACTGACCTGGCAAGGCGGGATCATGTCTGGATCAGGCGCCACCATCGTCATGCCTGGGGCGACAGCCTCGAAGGAAGAACCCGCCGGCCAACTCCTCGAACGCACCCTGATCAACGAAGGGACATTCAAACTCAACGAGCCCGCCGGGGCCATCCAAATGGGGCAGTTCGCCAGGCTAGAAAACATCGGTACCTTCGACATAACCGAAGGCACCCCCCTCGAGGCCATAGGCTCGCTTTCCGAATCATTGTTCGTCAACACCGGCACCTTTCAAAAGACCGATGGCAGCGACACCTATGTGGAAGCGTTCTTCGAAAACCAAGGTATCGTTCAGAAGCTAGTAAAAAGCAGCAATCTTCGCATCACGTATCCGGTGGTCGCCGAACCGTCCACCGAGTGGGGTGGCGAAGAAAACCCGCGACAGCAGACGCTGTGCGACGAAGCCGACTCGGTGAGCTGCGCGACGGGGAACATGTCGCAGACCGAGACCGACTTCGCGGTCGGGGGCCGGGGCGTCGGGCTCAACCTGACGCGAACGTATAACTCCCAGGCGGCAGTGGCAGGGGTGCACGGAATCTTCGGATATGGCTGGTCGAGCTCGTTCACCGACCACCTCGTCCTCGAACCGTCGGGCCACCATGCGACGCTCGTCCGCGCTAACGGCAGCACGATCCCGTTCGCCGAAGGCTCGGGCGGCGCCTTCACGGCGCCAGCGTGGACGCAGGACACACTCAGCGGCTCAGGATCATCGGGATACGCGCTGACCGAAGAGGACCAGACGGTCTTGCGCTTCGCCGGCTCGGGACGCCTGGAAAGCGTGACTGATCGCAACAACAACGCAACGACCCTCGCCTACGGCGGCGGTGGCCATCTGGAAACGATCACCGACCCGACGGGCCGCACGATCAAACTAACCTACAACTCCGAAGGTCTCGTGGAAGCGGCGACCGATCCGATGAAATACGTCGTGAAATACACCTACGAAGCTGGCAACCTGGCGTCTGTCTCACAGCCAAACAAAACCGCCCTCCGCTGGCAGTTCAAGAACTACGACAGCTCGCACGAGATCCAGGAATTGGTCGACGGACGTGGCGGGAAAACAAACTACGAATACAGCAGTGCCCACCAAGTAGTCAAGCAGACCGATCCGATCGGGCGGGCGACGACCTTCGAATATGGACCGTTTCGCACGCAGATAAGGAACCAGGCCACCGGCGCCGAAGCCGTCCAGTACTTCACAAGCGCGGACCTGCCCTGCGCCGTCACGCGAGGCTACGGAACGTCAAGCGCTACCACGGAATCCAAGACATACGATACGGCCGGTGATCTGTTGAGCCTTACGGACGGCAACAGCCACACGACTAAATACGGCTACGACGGCCACGCCAACCGCACGAGCTTGCTGGACCCGGTCGGGAATGAAACGAAATGGACCTACGACTCCAAGCACGACGTCGAAACCGAAACGAAGCCAAACAAAGAGACCAAGACCTACAAACGCGACAGTCACGGCAATCCCGAAGCAGTCGAACGCCCGGCGCCCGGCTCCACCACGCAGATCACAAAATACGCTTACGACTCACACGGTAGTCAGACGAGCATGGAAGATCCGCTCAAACGGGTCTGGAAATACGAATACGACGGGGCCGGAGACCGGACCGCCGAAATAGACCCCGAAGGCGACAAGCGTACTTGGGGCTACAACGAAGACTCACAGGAAACGAGCATGGTCAGCCCGAAGGGTCACGTGGAAGGCGCCGAAGAAGCGACGTACAAGACGACGACCGAACGCGACGCGGAGGGCCGGCCGATCAAGGTGACCGACCCGCTCGGGAACGAAACCAAGACGACATACGACGGCGACGGCAACGTCGAAGTCAAGACCGACCCCGAAGGCCACGAAACCGCGTACACCTACGACGCCGACAACGAGCAGACCAAAGTCAAAGAACCAAATGGCGCCGTGACCGAAACAGGCTACGACGGCGCCGGCCAGGTCACGAGCCATACCGACGCCAACAAACACGCGACGAAATACGAACGCAACATTCTTGAGCAGATCACCGAAGTCATCGACCCGCTCAGTCGCAAGACGCTTAAGGAATACGATGCCGCCGGTAACGTAACCCAGCTCACCGACCAGCTCAAACGGACGACGACCTACAAATACGACTCCGACAACCATTTGACCGAAGTCAGCTACTCCGACGGCAAAACCCATGCGGCCAGCTACGAATACGACAACAACGGCGATCGCACCAAGATGACCGACGGTACGGGGACCACCACCTACGAATACGACGAACTTGGCCGCCTCACCGAAACCAAAGACGGCCACGGCAACAGAGCGGGCTACGAATACGACCTCGCCAACGAGCAGACGAACATCACCTATCCCAACGGGAAAACGGTGACCCGCGAATACGACAGTGCTGGCCGCCTGAAGAAGGTGACCGACTGGTCTGGACACGCAACCAAATTCGCGTACGACGTCGACGGCAACCTCAGGGCCACGACGTTCCCGAGTGGCACGAGCAACGAAGACACTTATGCTTATGACGCGACCGACGCGATGAAAGAAGTTAAGATGACGAAGGGCACCGAAACCCTCGCGTCGCTCGTCTACACCCGAAACAAAGACGGTCAGGTCAAAGGCGTCACCAGCAAAGGACTCCCGGGCGAAGAAAAACCCGCCTACACCTACGACGCCAACCGCCGACTCGAAAAAGGCGGGCCGACGGGCTACAAGTACGACGAAGCGAACAATCCAACCGAAATCGGCAGCCTCGCGTACAGCTACGACGCGGCCGACGAGCTTGAAAAAGGCACCGGCTTCAGCTACTCCTACAACGAAGTCGGCCAGCGCATCAAAACCAAACCGGCGAGCGGGCCGGCGACCAGCTACGGCTACGACCAAGCCGGCAACCTGACAACGGTCGCACGCCCGCATGAAGGCGAAGTGTCGGCGATCGAAGACTCCTATGGCTACAACGGCGATGGACTGCGGACGTCGCAGACAATCTCGGGAGCGACGACCTACATGGCATGGAATACAGCGGAAAAGCTCCCGCTGGTTCTCAGCGACGGGGCGAACAGCTACGTCTACGGCCCCAACGGGCTTCCGGTCGAGCAGATTGCGACCGCGGGATCGGTGCTCTACCTTCATCACGACCAGCAGGGCTCGACGCGGATGCTGACTGGCGCGTCAGGCGAAAGCGTGGGCACGACAACGTATGACGCCTATGGGAACGTGCTTGGACGCACAGGCGTGAGCGCGTCGCCGCTCGGTTATGACGGCCAATACACCGACACCGACACAGGGCTCATCTACCTACGCGCACGATACTACGACCCCACCACCGCACAGTTGCTCACTGTAGACCCAGCGGTGGAAAGCACGCTGGAACCGTACACATACGCCCGCGACGATCCTGCGAATCGTGGCGATCCAACGGGGAAGGATTCGCCCGCCCCGGAAGAAATCGCGTTCACGAACAACTACACGCAGGTCCGGAGGGCGACCGGGAGAAGGCTGAATGGAGGAACAAGGGAAGATTTCGAGGCAGCGGCCAACTACTACTACTTCGCTGTGATAACGGAAATCGCCATGAACAATCACAACCTCTCGTACGCAACGTATGACCTAGCGCGGACGCAAGAACTCTATGCGCAATTGAGCGAGCGAGTACTGAGCAAGTTTGCGCCGCTCATAAAGGCGGAGACGACGACCGGCTGGACTGGCGTAATAAAAAGCTTCATTGCGCTGGTGAAAAGGAGTTACCACATTCGCGTGTTCGTACGGCCTTTTTCATACGGGTGAGCTGAGCCCGGTATGATAAAAGTCCGTATGCGGCGTCACGCGCCTGATTGCGGAAAGATTATGAGCGTGGTCCGTGTGTCGCGACCACGGAAATTTCGAAGGCCGTACCGCGCAGCGTTGCCGCGATTTGCCGGTCCGAGGGCTTGACCGTATTCCGGCCGATGCGAGTGGAGGTCGCGAATGTGTCGAATTCGACTGATGCGGCGCTGGCACGAGCGACGCAGTGCTCCCACGCATTCGCGCCGGGGCGAGGTCGGACGTAGCGCGGGCAGGCCACAGTGCGGGAAGTGGGCGTGAGCCCAGAGGAGGTGATGAGCGCAGCAAACCGGGCGGGGTTTAGCGGTAGGAACGCGGTTTGCCTGTAACAACGTGTGTACGCAATGTTCTTGGAGAACTTGCAGGCTGCGAGGTGAAAGCCAGGCGGTGACTTGAGACGCTGGAGAGCGGATTCGGCGGCGCCGGCGGCCACGGGGGGTTCGCTTGGGGACGCCGTGCCGCATCCAGCGAGGATGACAGCCGCGAGGATGACAGCCGCTATCAGGACCGGGGCAGGAAACGGTCGGGGCAGGGACGTGGCTTGTCGCGCGGGCTGCATGGGATAGAAAAGCTTCAGTGATGAGTTTGTCGGCGATAGCCGACGAAACCTTGAGCGGTTCGCGAGGGAGCTTTGACGATCGGATACCCCCGGGGCACACGATGCTGTTCGCGTCTTGTCGGCTCAAGGGGCGTGGTTGAGGTCCGGGCGGTGGTCTGAGTTGGGTTGTCAGGCCAGCACTGAGGAGCAGCAGCGCTTGAGCCGTTCTGGCATCCCCTCCCCCCTCAGTGCCGCCGTAGACGCCGAGGCCCAGCAAGCATCCACGTGAGAGCTGGCGCGCTTCGCGCGCTCCCTGCACGCTTGATCGGCTCGATTAGCTTGCGCTAGCTCGAAATTGCCAGGGGGGTCTACAGCTGCCTCTGATCGACACCTCTTCACAACGAGTCATGTCGATCGCCGCAAGGAGGCGCCATGCAAACTCACCGCGACGCGCAGATCGTCGGCTGGCTGGCACGGATCGGAGCTGCTTCGGCCGAGCACGTGATGGCCCGCTTTGGCATGGGGCGCAGCTGGGCCTATGCCCGCCTCAGCCGTCTCGTCCGTGACGGCCTGCTCGAACAAAAGCGCCTGCTGTACGGGAAGCCGGGCCTATATGTCGCCACCGCCGAAGGCCTGCGCTGGACCTTCAACGAGCGCCTCGGCCCCTACCGCCTTGGACCGGGAGGCTTTCAGCACGCATGGGAGCTCGCCGCCACAGCCGTGGCGCTTCATACGAAACTTCCGGGCTGGGACCAGCTCTCAGACCGCGAGATCCGCGTCGGCGAGAACGACCACGCCGAGCTGATCGCCTCGGCGAGCCTGGGCGAGCTGCCGGGCGGTCGCCCGGCGCTTCACCGCCCCGACCTCGCGCTGATCGGGCCAGACCAGCGCCTGCTGGCGATCGAGGTCGAGCTGTCGATCAAGGCGCCGCGCCGGCTGCAGGCGATCTGTCGCGGCTATGCGCGAGCGCGCCACGTCGACCACGTCTACTACCTGGCGACGCCCCCGGCGGCCCGCGCCGTCGCCCGGGCCGTCGCAGGGGTCCGCGCACAGGACCGCATCACGGTCCTCGCGCTCGATGACGTCGCCGGCCTGGTCGCGGCTGAGAGCGAGGTCTCCGATGCTCACCTTTGAGCAGGTCGTCAAGGCACTGGCGCTCGCCGCGGCGATCGTCGTGCCCGGTGGCTTCGTGCTCGCGATCGTCCTGTCCAGGCGCGGCCTGCGCTGGACCTGGGCGCTGTTGGGCATCCCCGCGGCACTGCCGCTTGGTCGTCACCTGTTGATCCTGCCGGTCTGGGGCGCCTGCCTCTACGCCAGCGCGCTCGGTGCCGGCTGGCACCGCCAGAACCTCGACCGCGGCGCGGACTTCGCCGAGGCCGCGCGCGAGAGCCTGCGCATCCGCGACGCGCTGTTGCGCCGGTTGCGCCAGCGGCGTATCGCACGCGAGGGCTGGATCAAAGATGACCGCCTGGTGCTGGGCGCAGACCGCAAAGGTATGCCCGCGTCGATGCCGATCGGCTATGAGTCGGGCAAGCACACGCTCGTGCTCGGCGCCACCGGCGCGGGCAAGACCGTCTCAGAGGCCTGGATCGCCTGCCGATTGATCGAGGCTGGCCACGGTGCAGTCGTGGTCGATCCCAAGGGCGATCAGATGTTGCGCGAGCAGCTCACGCTCTCCGCGCAACGGACGGGAGCGGCCTTCATGCAGTGGACCCCCGAGGGCCCGCTGGCCTACAACCCGTACGCCAACGGCTCAGAGACCGAGATCGCCGACAAGGCGCTGTCGGGTGAGACCTTCACCGAGCCCCACTACCTGCGCCAGGCCCAGCGCTACCTCGGCCACGCCGTGCGCGCGATGCAGGCGGCGGGCGTCGGGGTGACACCTGTAACCCTGATGGCCGCACTCGACCCGCGCGAACTCGAGGTCTACACGCGCAATCTGTCCGAGCAGCAATCAGAGCAGGCCCAGCGCTATCTGGACTCGCTGACCGAGCGCCAGAAGCGCGACCTCGCCGGCGTGCGCGACCGCCTGTCGATCCTCGCCGAGTCAGACGCTCGCGCGTGGCTTGATCCCTCAGAAGGCCGCGAGCTGCTCGACCTCGAGCTCGCGGTGCGCCAGCGCTGCGTCGTCTACTTTCGCCTGGACTCTGACCGCCGTCCGCTCTTGGCGGCGATGCTCGCCGCGGCGATCGTCAGTGACCTGATCGCGCTGGTCGCGCGCCTGCAGGCCAGCCCGATCCCCACGGTCGTGATGATCGACGAGTTCTCCGCTGTGGCCGCCGAGCACACGGCGAGGCTGTTCGGCCGCGCGCGCTCGGCAGGCATCAGCTTGATCCTCGGCACGCAAGAGCTCGTCGACCTCAAGAGCGCCGGCGATGGCGCGCTGCGCGATCAGACGCTCGGCAACGTCGCAACGGTGATCGCCCACCGCCAGAACGTGCCGGAGTCAGCCGAGCTGATCGCCCAGATGGCCGGCACGACGCCGCGCTGGATCGCCACCGAGCAGACGGCAACGGCGATGCTCGGCACTGCCCACAGCGGCCGTGGCTCGCGCCGGCGCGGCTATGAGTTCCACGTCCACCCGAGCGCGATCAAGCAGCTGGGCACCGGGCAGGCGGTCGTGCTCACCCCCGGCGCCGGCGCGCCGGTGATCGCCCGCGTCAACCACCCAGCAGAGGCGCACGCGCCACGTCCCGAGCGGCTTGCGCCGCTCCGCGCGCTCACCGGCCGCCTCTCAAGCCTTGCCAAGAACATCCACCGACCAAGGAGGACCCCATGAGCAGCGCACCCAACATCAACAACGTGATCCTCGTCGGCCAGCTGACGGCAGACCCCGAGCTGCGCTCGCTGCCCGACGGCCGCAGCGTCTGTGACCTGCGCCTGGCCGTCAACGACCGCCGCGACAAGCCGCCGACGTTCGTCGACGTCGCTGCCTTCGGCGAGGAAGCCGATCGCTGTGCCGAGCATCTGGCCAAAGGGCGCCAAGTCGGCGTGGTCGGCCGGCTGATCTACAGCGAGTGGGAGAAGGACGGCGCCAAGCGCTCCAAGCACTCGGTCGTGGGGCGCATTAGCTTCGGCGGGAAGTCTGACGACGTTCCGGCCGGTGAAGAAGAGGGGGCTCGCGATGAGTAGTCCCGACCCCCATACGAGGGAGGAGGTCGCCGGCGAGATAAGGCCACCGCTGCGGCCGCTCGACGGGCCGCTGCTGCGGCCTGAGCAGGTCGCCGCGCTGCTGTCGGTCAAGACGAGCTGGGTCTATGACGCGGTACGTACGGGCAAGCTGCCGTGCATCCGCGTCGGGCGGCACATCCGCTTTACGCGGGCGATGCTTGAGGAGTGGCTGGAGGCGAGATAGGCATTGACGCCATTGTCGATCACCTTGCTCCTCTTCGCGGCTTCCAAGCACCGGCTCCTGGGGCCGGCTGCCAAGCCACGACCACGTCGAGCGTCGGTGCAACACCCTCGTCGTACGGCCGCGCAAGCGCGATCACATCGAGTGGCACACGTGCGCCGGGCTCACATCGGTCGCGGGCGATTTTTCTCATAGACCGTTTAGCGAACCGAAAGCGAACGCGCGCGCCCTCCGGCACTTCGACTACCCGTGTCTCCCCTACCACACGATCAAGGATCTCTGGCAGTTCCAGGGTGACGTAGCTCCGCGGACCCGCCTCATACGGAGCGACCAGCCACTCACTACCCGCGATAAGGCAGATTGTGCCTCGCTTGGCAACGTCTCTGAAATGCCGGAGAATATCCTCTTCGGTCGGCGGGGTGGCATCCGTAGCGCGTGTACCACGATGACTAACGCCAAAGATGTAGTTGAGTCCGCGGTACGGAATCTGTAGCTTCACAAGCCGCAAGATCGTTTCTCGAACATGCATCGTCTTCGGAAACGCCCCTCGTTCATCTTCTTCCTCGGTGCCTCCAGTCACCACGGCAGGCATTAGTTTGTGTCGCAGTTCTCCAAACCGCCGTCGCACCTTTGCCCGCCGGAGAAGACGACCAGAAGCGACATCACTATATAGCTCCTTGTCAATCATGAAGATTACGATGCGGCGAGGTGGGAAATAGCCGGGAAGCCATGAGTGGGGGTTAGCTTGTCGTTTGAGCACCAAGAGAACCGAGCTGATTCCAACGAGAACTCCCGCAAGTACGCTCCAGGCCCAAATCGGCAGAAGCAAGAAGGTGGATCTAGTGGCGGAATGTCGGGCCGATTGACCGAGCACCACTCGTTGTTGGTCGATCCGGGTGAGCGTGTTTGTTCCTTCGCCAATCCATACCGCTTGTCTGTCCGTGCTGATCTGCGCCGCTCTAGTGCCGACAGCGATCGGGGTCCCCATCTGTCGTCCGCTCGTTAGCAAGTATTGCGTTACACGGTCATCGCCTGGTGCGAGAACCCAGATCGAACCCCCGCTAAGTCCAAGCCCTAGGGCGTGAGGGATGACGGTAAAACCTCGTTCGAGGTTCGCTCCCACATCGGAGAGGACATATAGCTGCCCCGTTGCGGTGCAGAGCACAAACGCCCGGTTATGCTCCGTGGTGAGCGCTCGGGGTTCACAGGGCAGTTCAAGCTTCGTCGTTTGCCATCGTCCAGCACGCGGGCGACTGAGCAATACGTCACGCCTGCCCAGCGACCAGACGCCACCCGCGCTAATGGCTAGTCCCTCGACTCGAATGTGCGTGCGTATCTCTTGGACGGGCGCAAGCGTGTCGCTCGCAAACCGCACAAGCGCTCGGCCTGGCGCCACGATGCCCCACACACCCAGCGGACCAGATGCCAGACCCGTAAGCGTGATTGGTCCCCCAAAGTCTTCGGTTACGCGTGTGCGGTGTTCCCGAAGGATTGGTGTGAGCCTAGTAATGTCTTCTTCACCAGCGGCATAAACGTAGTCTCCATGTACTGTGAGGTAATGAATGGGATGGGAGACTACTGCTTCACCTTGATCACTTGAGCGAATCGCGTCGTACGCGGCGATATGCCCGCCTCCGGACCCTACATAGAGAAGACTTCCCTCGTCAAACATTGCGCTCTCGGGAAAGTTCAGATCAAGCGTGCTTTCGAACTGAAGACTCTGCTTCGATACTTGTGAGGTGACTACGACCGCGGCTGCAATAATTACCGCAGCGCTCATGAAGCCAAGCACAATGGCGGTGCGAAGCAGGCGTCCTCGGCGTTGATCGAGTAGCCATTTCTCGACGTGGTCACCAAGCCAGCCCCAAACTGACGACACGCGAAGCCAACCGTTAGCTACGAGCCGTCTGGCTGGTCCGGGAGTCGAACCCTGGCCGGCGCCGTCCACGTTTCGTGCCCTCCCCTTTTGGCGCGGCATGCCGCCCTAGGCCGGCGGATTCCAAGGAGGCAAACTATCAGATTAAATGGGCCAGACGCGCTGTGGTCATACTGAGCGACTAACTAACGCGTTGTCACGACGCAGCCCATGCCTCAAGCAACGCTTCGTCGATGAGGTCCGCGGCGGTGCTTGATGGATGCTTGTTCCCGAAGACCGCGTGGTCTTTGTGCCGGCGTGGGCTCCGTCCGAAGCACTGCCTCAATCCGCCCCGCCTCGCGTGCACTTGGTGCGTGGTCAGCGTAGACCAGGGCCGTCTTGAAGTCGGAGTGGCCACCAACTCCTGTGGAGCCCGGTCCATACGCCTGAGCGCCATGTGCGTACCGACCGTAGTCGAAGGTCATGAATGTGCAGCGAGGGCAGGCCAACTCGCTTCAGCGGGGTCTTGTGACCACGAGACAGATAGAACACAAATAGAACACCACGGCGAGAGCGGCGCCTGCGTCTACAGTGGAAAAAGCGCTGCTTTGCAGGCATTTCAGTAATCGGGGAGACAGGATTTGAACCTGCGACCGCCCGGCCCCCAGCCGGGTGCGCTACCAGACTGCGCCACTCCCCGTGGCCAGCAAGCGGGCGACGGGAATCGAACCCGCCCTAGAAGCTTGGAAGGCTTCTGTGCAACCACAACACTTCGCCCGCACGCCGAGTGTTCATCCTACCGCCGCTCCTCGACGGGCACCTCGCCCTGATCGTCGGCCAGCCCGGCAGGCGGCCACGGACCGAACCAGTTGTCGCGAGCGCCGTCGAGCGTGACCGTCGAGCCGTTGAACGCCCTACCCAGCGGCGACGCGAGCAATGCGACCAACCACGCGTGCTCGGCGACCGTGCCCGTTCGCTGCAGCGGCACCGAGCGCGACATGCCCGCGCGCACAGCCGCGGGGTACTTGACCATCACCTCCGTGTCGAACGTGCCGACGGCGATCGCCGTGGCGGTGACGCCCGCGGGTGCCCAGCGTCGTGCCAGCTCGCGCGTGAGCGCCTCGACTGTCGCGCGCGCCGCACCCGAATGCGCCATGCCCGGCATCCCGTGATGTGGTGACAACGTCACGTTGATGATCGAGCCACCCGCCTCCGCGCGCCTGTCGACATCGCTCCTGTCGACATCGCGCCCGCCGACATCGCGCTCGTCGCCATCGCCATCGCCGCCGGCGAACGCCAGCTCGTAGGCGGCCTCGGCCATGTTCAGCATGCCGTCGACGTTCAGCCGCCATACCGCGCGCCAGCCCTTCGTCGCGATCAGCTCGGCCGGGCTGAAGAACTGGCCGCCGGCGTTGTTGACGAGCAGGTCGAGATGTCCGGCGTGCTCGAGCGCGGCGCCGATCAGCCGCCGCGCATCCTGTGCCTCGCGCACGTCGCCAACGACCGTGTGCACCTCGCCATCGACCAGCGCCCCGATCTCCGCGGCGGCCTCCGTCAGCACGTCCGCTCGGCGCCCGGCGATCGTTACCGCGGCGCCGCAGCGCGCGAGCTCAAGCGCCGTCGCCTTGCCCAGCCCCGTGCCGCCCCCGGTGACCAGCGCTGAGCGATCGCGCAGCAGCCCCGGGGCGAAGATCGCCGATTGCTGCATAGCCAGACGCTAGTCCAGCTGGAACTCGCCGTCGCGGTAGATCACGCGCTCGTCGCCGCCGCGAAGCCTCGCGGTGACCACGCGATCGGTTGTCGAGACGATGTCCGTGTGCACGGTCGAGTCGTTGAAGCCGAGCTGCTCCCAGCGCTCGCTGGTGACCTCGCTCGGGTCTCCCGCGTAGGCGTCCTGGTATGAGCGTCCGACGGCGATGTGCGTGTTGCCGAACGTCCCGCCGACGTTCTCGTCGTACAGCGTGTGCGCCATGAAGCGCGTGATCCGCGACAGCCGCCGGTCGGTCAGCGAGAACTCGCCGATCCGGTCGGCGCCCTCGGTGGCGATCATCTCCGTCAGCACCGGCTCGTTCTCCTGGGCGCTGGCTTCAATGACGCGCCCGTCGGCGAAGCCGAGCCTGATGCCCTTGACGAGGTTGCCGTAGCGGTAGAGCGGCTGGTTGCAGTAGATCCAACCCTCGGTTCCGCGCCAGTCGGGGCTGGTGAACGTCTCGAAGCTGGGGATGTTGCGACCGCGCCCGCCGAGCCACTGGCGCTGCTCGCCGATCGTCACGTGCAGGTCGACGTCCTCGCCCTGCACGTGCACGCGCTCGATGTCCAGCGCGTCCAGCCACCGGCGCGTCTCGCTCACGCGCTCGACCACCTCGCGCCAGCGCGAGATCGGGTCCTCGGAGTCCAGAAAGCAGGCGTGGATGATCTGCTCCCAGTACTCCTCCGAGCTCATGCCCGCCTCGGCTGCCATCGCCGGCGTGCCGTACAGCCCGAGCGTCCACGAGAAGCGCCCCGCGTTCTCCTTCTCGCCACGCCAGTCCAGCAGCGGGCGCATCGCCGTCCCGCGGCGCATGATCTTCGCCGGCTCGACCGAGTCAAGCGCCCGCGGGTCGCTGTCGGCGAGGACCGAGACCTGGTGGTCCATCTCGTCGACCACGCCGCGAAAGTAGTGGCCGTTGAAGTGGTCGAGCTGTTCCTCGCTCGCCAGCTGGAAGAAGTCCCGCGAGAGGTTGACGTCGCCGTCGTCGTCCGGTTCGTAGGCGGCGATCACGTGCCCGCCCGAGCGCCACACGGCCTTCGCCAGCTCGGCGTACAGTGGCTTGGCGCTCTCGTTTGCGGCGATGCGGACGACCTCGTTCGGCCTTATCCCGCGGCCTCCGCCGAGCGCGAAGTCGACCAGCACCGTCGCGTAGCGTTCGAGGATCTCCTGCGGCGGGACATAGCTCATGCGCGACCGAGCCGCCCGCGGGCTGCGCGTATGGAGATCGTTCGCATGCGCGGATTATTACGCCGACGTGGACGGATCGCCTGACGCGGCTTCGTCCGCTCGGTCTTCGCCTGCCTTGGCTGGCACGGCTTGATCTACGATCCGCACATGCGCCCTCGCCACGAGCCCGCCCGCTAGCGTGGCCGGCGGCCAGGATCCGCACGTCGCCGCGGCGCCCGCGGAGGCAACCGGCAGCGACCTCGCCGACGCGACCAGGCGCACCCACCTGGCGTCCGAGCGGACGTATCTGGCGTGGTGGCGGACCGGTCTGACGGCGCTCACCGTCGGCATCGGCGCGGGCAAGGTCGTGCCGGCGCTGACCAGCGGCGTGACCTGGCCGTACACGATCGCCGGCGCCGGCTACACCGTGCTGGGCGTCGTGTGCATCGTCTATGCCGCGCTGCGCCGTCGCGAGGTCGACGAGGCGCTGGAGCGCGGGGACTTCGTGCGGCCCGACGACCGCGTGATCGCGCTGATGACGATCCTCGGCGCCACGCTCGGCCTGCTCCTGCTCGGGATCGTGCTCGCCCAGGGCTGAGCACACGCCTCTGGCCCAGGCGAAACGCAGCCCGAGGGTCCAGCGCGAACGGGTGCCGTCGGGACCGCGCTTACCCTTCAGCGCGGTGAACGCCCTGGAAAAACTGCGCGATCGCATGGCCGAGCTGAGCGATCTGTCGGCGATGGAGATGCTCGCCGCGTGGGATCAGCTCGTGATGATGCCGGCCGAGGGCGCGCCGGCGCGTGCGCAGCAGCTCGGCACGCTCGCCCGTCTGACCCATGAACGGGCGACATCGCAGGAGGTGGGGGAGTGGCTGGCGCAGCTCGACGGCCAGATCCTCGACGAGCTCGACGCGGACATCGCCAGGATCGCGCGGCGCGATTGGGAGCGCGCCCGGCGCGTTCCCACCGAGCTTGCCGTCGAGCTCGCGCAGGCCAGCGCCCAGGGCCAGGAGAGCTGGCGCGTCGCGCGCGAAGCCGACGATTTCTCAGCCTTCGCGCCGGCGCTGCAGCGAAACGTCGAGCTCTCGCGCGCCTATGGCGAGTGCCTGGCCGAGCGCGACGAGCTCCCGTATGACGGGCTGCTCGGCGATTACGACTTCGGCCTGGCGACCGACGACCTGCGGCGGTTGTTCGCCGCGCTCGCCGAGGCGCTGCCGCCGCTCGTCGCCGAGGCCGAGGCCCACTCGCCCAAGCGCTCGCTGGCGGTGCCCGTCGCCGCGCAAGAAGCGGCCGTCGCCGGCACGCTGCGCCGCATCGGCGTCGACGATGCCAGCTGGCGCGTGGATGTCTCGGCGCATCCGTTCACCGCCTGGGTGGGTCCGCGCGACAGTCGCGTGACCACGCGCTACGGCGACGGCGAGGTCGAGTCGCTGCTGAGCTCGCTGCACGAGTACGGACACGCGCTTTACGAGCGCCAGATCGACCCGGCGCTCGATCGCACGAACCTCGGCGGCGGCACTTCGATGTCGATCCACGAGTCCCAGAGCAAGCTGTGGGAGAACCACGTCGCGCGCAGCGGTGCCTTCGCCGAGGTGCTCGCCGGAGAGCTTGGAAGGGGCGGCTTCCCCGTCAGCGGCGCCGACCTGCACGCGACGCTCGTCGGCGTGCAGCGGTCGTTGATCCGCGTCTCGGCCGACCCGCTGACGTACCCGTTGCACGTCATCCTGCGCTTCGAGCTGGAGCTGGCGATGGTCGAAGGCGACCTCGCGGTCGCCGACCTGCCCGGCGCCTGGCGCGACGGCATGCGCCGCCTGCTCGGCGTCGAGGTGCCCTCCGACGCGCTCGGCTGCCTGCAGGACGTGCACTGGGGCGCCGCCAGCTTCGGCTACTTCCCCAGCTACGCGCTCGGCTGCCTGATCGCCGCGCAGCTGTGGGAGGCGATGGAGGCGCAGATCGGCTCGCGCGAGCAGGATCTGCGCCGCGGCGAGGTCGCGCCGATTCAGCGGTGGCTCGCCGAGAACGTGCATTGTCACGGTCGGCGGCTGGACACGGTGGCGCTCGTGCAGCGCGCCACCGGGGGCCCGCTCGCGGTCGAGCCGTTCCTGCGCTATGTCGCTCCGCTCGCCGGGCGCTGAGCTAGCGCTCCTGCAAAACCGCCAGCACGTTGCCCGCCGGGTCCTTGAACCACGCGATGTACGGGCCTCCGCTGCGCATGATCCCGCGCTCGTCCTGCTCGAAGCCGTCGTAGCGCTCGATGCGCACGCCGCGGGAGGTCAGCTCGTCGACCGCCGCCTCGATGTCCTGCACGGGGAAGTTGAGGATCGTGTACTCGGCCGGAGTGTGGCCGGGCTTGGGATAGACGATCGTCGGGCGCGTGCCGCCGACGAGCTTCAGCCTGAGGATGCCGTGCTCCTCCGAGGTGTCGACGCCGAGCGTCTCGCCGTAGAACTGCCTGGCCTTCGCCACGTCGTCCACCGCAAAGCCGCTGAACGCCTCCGTCTTGCCGAACATCGCTCGCTCCTTTCGACCGGCGCTGCGCCGGCTCTTGTGCCGCACGCCGCCAATGGCGTGCCTGTGCTGATAAGACGAGTCGCAGTCGCAGATCTCATCGCCGCGATGAGTTTCCCGCGCGAGCGCCGTCTGCATCTCAAAACACCGATGAATGACGAAGGAGAAGCGAACGATGAGCACCGATAGCGACCGCACGCGCTGGCTAGCACTCTACGTCCTCTGCACGGGCGTGCTGATGATCGTGCTCGACGTGACCGTCGTCAACGTCGCGCTGCCGTCGATCCAGACAGATCTCGGCTTCTCCGGATCGGGCCTCGCCTGGGTCGTCAACGCCTATCTGATCGCCTTCGGCGGCTTGCTCCTGCTGGCCGGTCGGATCGGCGACCTCGTCGGGCACAAGCGCATCTTCCTCGGCGGCCTGGCCGTGTTCACGGTCGCCTCGCTCGTGTGCGGCCTGGCCCAGAGCCAGGGAATGCTCGTCGCCGCGCGCTTCGTGCAGGGCGCCGGCGGCGCGATGACCTCGGCGGTCGTGCTCGGGATGATCGTGACGATGTTCCCAGAGCCGCGCGACCAGGCCAAGGCGATCGGGGTGTACGGCTTCGTCGCCTCCGCCGGAGGGTCCGTGGGCCTGCTGGCCGGCGGCGTGCTGACGCAGGCGATCGACTGGCACTGGATCTTCTTCATCAACGTGCCGATCGGCCTGTTGACCGCCTTCGCCGCGCAGCGGCTGCTGCAGGACGGGCGCGGGATCGGCTGGGGCGGCGGCGCCGACCTTCCCGGCGCGGCGCTGATCGTCGGCTCGCTGATGCTCGGCGTCTACACGATCGTCTCGCCCGCCGCCGAACACGGCTGGGGCTCGGGAACGACGCTCGCCTTCGGTGCCGGCTCGCTGGCGCTGCTCGTGCTGTTCGTCGTGCGTGAGGCGACCGCGCGCCTGCCGCTGATGCCGCTGCGCGTGTTTCGCTCGCGCGACGTCGTCGGCGCCAACGCGATCCAGGCGCTGCTCGTCGCCGGGATGTTCGGCACGTTCTTTCTCGGCTCGCTGTATCTGCAGCGCGTGCTGCACTACGACCCGCTGAAGATCGGCTTCGCCTTCCTGCCGACGACGCTCGTCATGGGCACGCTCTCGCTGCGCTACTCCGAACGCCTGATCATGCGCTTCGGCGCGCGGCGCACGCTGCTGCCGGGCATGGTGCTCGTCGCCGCCGGCCTGCTGCTGTTCGCGCGCATCCCCGTGCACGGCAGCTACGTGACCGACGTGCTGCCCGTGATGCTGCTGCTCGGCATCGGCGTAGGCTCGTCGTTCCCCGCGCTGATGACGCTGGCGATGGCGGATGTCGCCCCGCAGGACGCCGGTCTGGCGTCCGGCCTGGTCAACACCGCCGCGCAGGTCGGCGGGGCGCTCGGGCTGGCCGTGCTGGCGACCGCCTCGGCCACGCACAGCAAGCACCTCACCGACGCCGGCAAGCCGATCGCCGTGGCGCTCACCAGCGGCTATCACCTGGCGTTCGTGATCGGTGCGGCCTTCGTCGGCGTGGCGATCGTCATCTGTCTCGGCCTGGCCTCGCCCAAGCGCGCGGCGAGCTCAGCGGCCGAGGGCGCCGGGGCGCCCGCTGCGGCGGGCGGCTCGATGGAGACGGGTTAGCGAGCCGGCCCGGCGCGACTGCAGATGGCCGCCTCGGCCCAGCGCAGCGTCAGCATCGAGATCCGTGGGCCGCTGCGGCGCGAGGACCTGCCGGGCCTGTTCGAGCGCACGTGCGCCGCGCTGTCATGCAGCGCCTCCGATGTGCTGCGATGCGAGGTGGCCGGCATCGACGCCGACGCCGTCGCCGTCGACGCGCTCGCCCGGCTGGCGCTCGCCGCACGCCGCAGGCGTTGCTCGGTGCGCCTGTGCGGCGCCTCGCAGGATCTGCGCATGCTCGTGGCCTTCGCCGGGCTCGACGACGTGCTGCGCAGCTAGCCGGGGTACTGCAGCGGCACGCCGAACAGCGGGAAGATCGTGTCGGTCGAGAGGAAGAACGTCAGCTCGACGATACGGCCGTCGGCGATCTCCAGCACCTGCAGCGCCCACGGTTCGTAGCCCTCGCCGCCGTCCTCGCGGGGCTTGTACTGGGCGAACGCCGGCGAGCCGTTGGCCGTCTGCGTGGGCAAGACGCGCGAGCCACGACAGCCCGCGCCCGGCCCGACCCACCACTGAAAGATGTTCTCGCGCCCTCGCAGCCACATCTCATAGGGAGGCATCGACTGCGTGGCGTCCTCGTGGATCAGTGACGTCAGCGCCTGCATGTCATAGCGCTGGAAGGCCTCGACGTAGCGTCCGAGCAGCTCGTGGTCGCGTTCGCTGAGCGCGCCTTGGCCGGCATCGGCGATCTCGGCGCTGTCGAGCGTCGCGCGTGCGCGCTGCAGCGAGCTGTTGACGGCGGCGACGCTCGTGTCGAGCAGTTCCGCGACCTCCGCGGCCTTCCACTGCAGGACCTCGCAGAGGATCAGCGCGGCGCGCTGGCGCGGCGGCAGGTGCTGCAGCGCGGCGACGAACGCCAGGCGGATGCTCTCGCGCGACTCGGCCACGCGGGCCGGGTCGCCCTCACCGGCGACGAGGACGTCAGGGACCGGCTCGATCCACGTCGTCTCGGGCAGGATCTCGCCGATCGGGCCGTCCGGCGAGCGCGCTTCGCCGAGGTCCATCGGCCGTGCGCGGCGCTGCTTGGAGTCGAGCATGTCCAGGCAGACGTTCGTGGCGATGCGATACAGCCACGAGCGCAGCGACGCGCGGCCCTCGAAGCGCTCGAGCGAGCGCCACGCACGCAGCAGCGTGTCCTGCACGGCGTCCTCGGCCTCGAACGGCGAGCCGAGCATGCGGTAGCAGTGGGCCGTCAGCTCGCGACGATGGCGCTCCAGGTCACCGAAATCCGCGGTGACTGCGGTGGCTGAGCTCTCCACAGGGGTGATTCTAGGCGACCCCGGCGCCGGCGCGGTCGTGGGTGGATGCGCGCGTGGGCGACAGCTTGCCCCAGCGGGCGCGTTCGGCATAGTCGATCAGTGTTGAGAAATAGCGTTGCAGCGGCGGGCAGGACACGCCACGGGGCGCCAGCAGCTCGCGCGCTCGGGCGTCGTCGAACGTCGCGCGCACGTCGAAGTACGCCAGGTACGCATCCGCCTCGCGCACGCCCGGCATGTGCGCACGGGGGCTCGCGCCGGCGCGCGCGAATCGCGGGGCCGGCCGTCCGAGACGAGCGCACGCGAGCTCGAGCAGCTGACGGTTGCTCACGGCGTGCTCGCCGGCGACCAGGTGGACCGTTCCCGTCGCGTCGTCGTCGTGCAGCGCGAGGATCGCGTCGGCGACGTAGTCCACGGGGACGATGTCGAGCACCCCGTCGGGGTCCGCTGGGATCTCGCCGATCAGCCCGCGTGCGAACGCCTGCAGCGGCCAGTACACGACGTTGAAGCACGGCGTCCAGCCGCAGCGGCTGTCGCCGACGACGATGCTCGGCCGCGCGACCACGAGCGGCAGGTCGGCGCCGCCGCAGCGCAGGATTCGCTCGGCGTGCGCCTTGGAGCGCTCGTAGGTGTTGCGGAAGACCTGGCCGGTGTCCAGCTGGCTCTCCGCGAAGACGCCCGCGCGCCTGCCGCAGACATATGCCGTCGAGATGTGCACCATCCGCCGCAGCCGCCCTGCGGCGTTCAGCTCGTGCGCGAGAGAGAGCATCCGCGCGGTCCCGCCGGCGTTGATGCTGCGCGCCTGCGCCAGCGGCAGGTCGAAGGCGATCGACGCCGCGCAGTGCACGATGCTCGTCGCGCGCCGCAGGACCTCGCGGCGATCGGCGGCGCTGAGCCCGAGGTCGCCCCGCGCGAGGTCTGCGGGCATCGCGCGCACGCGTCCCAGCGCCGGCGCAACGTCCTCGTAGAGCGTCGAGGAGACGCCCATCACACGATCCTCGGCCGCCGCGCGGTCGCGAGCGCGCACGAGCGCGATCATCTCGCAGTCGCTGCGCTGCAGCAGGCGCGCCAGCACCTCCATGCCGAGAAATCCCGTCGCGCCCGTCAACAGCACGGTGTCGCTCATCTGATCGGCGCGCCCATCGCGTGGTAGCCGCCGTCGACGTGCAAGATCTCGGCCGTGATCCCGCGCGCGCGCCCGGAAAGCAGAAAGCAGATCGCCTCGGCGACCGGGCCGGCGTCGTGCACGTCCCAGGCCAGCGGCGCGACCGTGCGCCAGTTGGCCGCCAGCTCGTCGAACCCCGGAATGCCCCCGGCCGCGAGCGTCTGGATCGGGCCGGCGGCGACGAGGTTCACGCGGATGCCGCGCGGGCCGAGGTCGCGGGCGAGATAGCGCGCGACGCTCTCCAGCGCCGCCTTGGCGACGCCCATCCAGTCATACACGGGCCACGCCACCGCCGCGTCGAAGTCGAGTCCGACGATCGAGCCGCCCGCGCCGTCGTGCCCCTCGGCGAGTAGCGGCGCGAGCTCGCGCGCGAGCGCCTTCAGCGAGAACGCGCTCGTCTGAAAGGCCGTGTTCGCGCTCTCGCGCGAGGCGCCGAGGAAGTCGCCTCCGAGCGCGTCGGCGGGAGCGAAGGCGACCGCGTGGAGCAGCCCGTCCAGAACGCCCCAGCGCTCTTGAAGCTCCGCCGCCACGGCCTCGATGTCCGCGTCGCAGTTGACGTCCAGCTGCAGGATCTCGACCGGCTGTGGCAGCTGCTTGGCGGCTCGCTCGGTCAACCGCCGCGCGCGCCCGAACCCCGTCAGGACGACCTCGGCGCCAGCCAGCTGCGCCAGGCGAGCCGCCTCGAAGGCGATCGAGTTGCGCGTGACGACACCCGTGATCAGTAGCCTGCGGCCGCTCAGCATGGGAACACACCGCTCGCGTAGGTGTGCTCCGCCCGCTCGTCACGCCGCCACAGCACGTCCACGCGCGCGCGGCACACCAGCGCGTCGTCCTGATTGCGAACCGACCACGCGCAGCCGACGAGGCCGATCTGCTCGTCCAGCGGCGACAGCTCGGCGAGCCTCCCGTCGACGCTGATCGTCTCGCCGATCTTCAGCGGGCGCTTGAAGACGACGTCGGCGATGCGCCGCAGCGCGACGACGCGCTCGGGGTCGAACGGCATCAGCCCGACGGCGTAGGAGAGGATCAGCATCCCGTGGGCGATGCGCTCGCCGAAGCGGCTCTGCGCCGCCCAGCCGGCGTCGGCGTGCTGGGGGTGCCAGTCGCCGGTCAGCGCCGCGAAGCCGACGACGTCGGCCTCGGTGACGGTGCGACCGCGTGTGCTGATCGCCTGTCCCGTGCGCAGGTCCTCAAACGGCGCCGACCAGTCGACGGCGCTCACAGGGGGATGTTCCCGCCGGCCGGAGCGCGCCACGCGGCCGCGTCGAGGGTCGCAAGCGATCCCGCCACGCATGCGCGCGTTTCGGCGGGGGCGATGATCTCGTCGACGAAGCCCTCGGCGGCCGCGGCATCGACGGCGAGGTGCTCGCGCGCGTACGCCGCCGCGAAGCGCTCGCGCGCGCGCTGAGGATTCGCCGCCGCGGCGATCTCGCGCCGGTTGACGATCTCGACGGCCTGTGTCGAGCCCATCACGCCGAGCTGCGACTGCGGCCAGGCGAACACGAAGTCCGCGCCGAGCTGCTTGCTGTTCATCGCGATCACCGCACCGCCGAAGCCCTTGCGCAGGACGACGGTGACGCGCGGGACGACGCACTCGGCGAAGGCGTGCACGAGCTTCGCGCCGTGGCGGATCACGCCGCCGCGCTCCTGCTTGACGCCCGGCAGAAAGCCGGGCGTGTCGACGAGCACGACGAGCGCGACGCCGAACATGTTGCACGTGCCCACGAAGCGCGCCGCCTTCTGCGCGGCGTCGGAGTCGAGCACGCCGCCGAGATGGCGTGGTTGGTTCGCGACGATTCCCACCGAGCGGCCCTCGATGCGAGCGAACGCGCAGACGACGTTTCGCGCATAGCGGGGCGACACCTCCAATAGATGGCCGCCGTCGACGAGCGCCCGCGCGACGTCGCGCACGTCATACACCTTTCGCTCCTCGGCCGGCACGGTCAGGTCGGGAGCGAACGTGGGCGCAGCGACGGCCGAGCGGCGCGCGGGCCTTTCGCCGGCTCGCTGGGGAAGGTGGTCGAGCAGCTCGCGCGTCAGCAGCAGTGCGTCGAGATCGCTCGGCGCGGCCATGTGGCAGACGCCGTTGCGATCGTGCACGCGCGGGCCGCCGAGCTCGGCCGCGTCGACCTCTTCGCCGGTGACCTTCGCGACGACGCCTGGGCCGGTGAGGAACATGCTCGCCTGCTCGGTCATCACGACGAAGTCGGTCAGCGCCGGCCCGTAGGAGCCGCCGCCGGCGCAGGCGCCGCAGACGATCGAGATCTGCGGCACGCGCCCCGACAGCGCGACGTGGTGGCGGAAGATGCGCCCGTAGCCGCCGAGCGCCGCAAGGCCCTCCTGCATGCGCGCGCCGGCAGACTCCATGCAGCCGATCACGGGGATGCGCGAGCGCTCGGCCAGCCGCAGCAGCTCGACCACCGTGTCGGCGTGCGCCTGCCCGAGCGAGCCGCCGGCGAACGTCGCGTCCTGCGCGAAGACGGCGACCGGCCGGCCGTCGATCAGGCCGCTCGCCGCGAGCACGCCGTCTCCGTCGCGCGCCTTCTGCGCCATTCGACGGGAGCGCACGCCTGTGCGCAGCAGCTGCAGCGAGCCTGGGTCGCACAGCACCTCCAGGCGCTCCAGCGGCGTGAGGCGCTCGCACGGGGGCGACGCGAGCGCGACGCTCATCGCCCGAGCGCCTCGATCACGAGCACTGCGTTGTGGCCGCCGAAGCCGAACGAGTTGGAGATCGCCCGCGCGGATCGCTCGCTCGGCACATCAAGCGCTCGCGCGGCACCCGGCACGTAGTCGAGGTCGAGCTCTGGGTCGGGCTGCTGCAGGCCGACGGTCGGCGCGACCATGCGCTCGCGCAGCGCGAGCAGCGCGACGATCGCCTCGACCGCTCCGGCGGCGCCGAGCAGGTGACCGGTGGAGCCCTTCAGCGAGGAGACGGGGATTCGTCGCGCGTGCTCGCCGAGCGCGAGCTTCAGCGCCTGGGTCTCCGAGCGGTCGTTGAGCGGCGTGGAGGTGCCGTGCGCGTTGACGCAGTCGATCTGCTCCACGCGCAGGCCGGCGTCGGCCAGCGCCGCGCCGATGGCCGCGGCCGCCCCCTCGCCGCGCGCGTCGGGAGCGGTGAGGTGGTGGGCGTCGCTGCTGGCGCCGTAGCCGCTCAGCGTCGCGAGCACCTTCGCGCCGCGCGCCCGCGCCTTGGCGGCGTCCTCGAGCACGAGCACGCCGGCTCCCTCGCCCATCACGAAGCCGTCGCGACGGGCGTCGAAGGGCCGCGACACGCCGCAGCGCGACGTCGCGTCCATCGCGCCGAAGGCCGCGCGCGCGAGCGGGGTCAGCGCGGCCTCGGCGCCGCCGGCGACAACGGCGTCGGCGTCCCCGGCGGAGATCGTGCGCATCGCCGTGCCGATCGCGTGCGCTCCCGCGGCGCACGCCGAGACGACGCCGAAGGCCGGTCCGCGCAGGCCGTGGCGCATGCTCACGGCGGCCGTGCCGGCGTTGCCCATCATCAGCGGCACGGCCAGGGGAAGGACGCCCTTCGGCCCTTCGGCGGCGAGCCTGGTGTGGTTGTCCTCGATCGTCGCGATGCCGCCGATGCCCGTGCCGATCAAGCAACCGACGCGGCGTGGGTCGTAGGGGAGCTCGTCCTGCCAGCCGGCGTCGGCGATCGCCTCGGCGGCCGCCGCGAGCGCGAGCTGCGTGAAGCGGTCCGCTCGCCGGGCCTGCTTGACCGAGAGGAAGTCGGCCGGATCGAAGTCGGCGCACGCGGCCTCGCCGTCCCGCACGCCGGACGCCCCGGCAAGCCAGCGCGCCAGCAGCGCGGGCGCACCGATGCCGAGCGGCGAGACCGCGCCCACGCCCGTGATGGCGATCTGCGCCATGCGCCTAGGCGCGGCCAGCGACGAGGTCGACCGCGTCGCCGACCGTCTTCACGGTGGCGACATCGGAGCTGGTCAGCTCGACGCCGAACTCGCTCTCGACGATCTGCGACAGCTCGGCGAGGTCGAGCGAGTCGATGTTCAGCTCCTCGAAGCTCGCCGCACGGCTGATCTGCTCGCGCTCGGCGCCGAAGCGCTCCAGCGAGTCGAAGACCACCTGCTCGATCGTCTGCGTGTCGGTTGTCATGGGCGTTCCTTTCATGGGATCAGGCGGACAGTCCGCCGTCGACGTACAAAGTCGTTCCGGTCACGTACGCGGCCTTCTCCGACGCGAGGAAGGCGACGCAGTCGGCCACCTCCTCCGGGCGCCCGGCGCGGCGCGCCGGCACCCGCGCCAGCAGCGCGTCGGCCACGCCGTCGGTCAGGTCGGTCTCGATCAGCCCGGGCGCGACCGCGTTGACGGTCACGCCGCGGCGCGCCACCTCGGCGGCGACCGTCTTTGTCAGGCCGATCAGTCCCGCCTTGGAGGCCGCGTAGCTGCACTGGCCGGGATTGGCCACGGTGCCGACGACGGAGGCGACGTTGACGATGCGCCCGAAGCCCGCGCCGATCATCTCGCGCAGCGCCGGGCGGATCAGCCGGAACGCCGCGGTCAGGTTGGTGTCGATCACGCCCAGCCACTGCTCGTCTGAAAGCGACAGCGCGAGGCCGTCGTCGGTGATTCCGGCGTTGTTGACGAGCACGAGCACCGGCCCGTGGCGCTCGCGGCTGACGTTCAGCAGCGTCTCTGCGGTGCGCGGCTTGGACACGTCGCCCTGGACGGCCTCGGCGCGACCGCCGTCGGCGACGATCGCCGCGACGGTCTCGCGCGCCGCGGCCTCGTCGCTGCGGTAGTTGACGACGACCGGCCAGCCGTCTCGCGCGAGCGCGCGGGCGATCTCGGCGCCGATGCCGCGGGAGGCGCCGGTGACCAGCGCGCAGCCCTCGCGCGGTCGCTGGCGAACGCTCACGGCGCCTCCCACTCGACGACCGTCGCGCCCCACGTGAAGCCAGCGCCGACGGCGGCGAGCAGCGCTTTGTCGCCCTTGCGCAGCTGTCCGTTGCGCCGAGCGTGCGCGAGCGCCAGCGGGATGCTCGCGGCGGAGGTGTTGCCGAGCGTGGCGATGCAGTCGACGACCTTCGCGGGATCGACGCCGAGGCGCTCGCCCAGCGCGGCGGTGATGCGGCTGTTGGCCTGGTGAAAGACGAACACGTCGATCTCGCCGAGCTCGACGCCGGCGGCCTCGCACGCTTGCAGCGCGACCTCGGAGAGGCGCGCGACCGCCTGCTTGAAGGTCTCGTGCCCGTCCATCCGCAGCGAGCGGCTGTCGTGGTCGATCGTGATCAGCTGCGCCTGCGAGCCGTCGGCGCCCATCGCGAAGGGCCCGAAGCCGCCGGGCGCATCGCCGGCGATCACGATCGACCCCGCGCCGTCGCCGAACACGGCGGCGGTGTTGCGATCGCTCGGGTCGAGGTGGCGCGAGACGATCTCCGCGCCGATCACCAGCGCGTTGGCGAAGCCGCCGGCACCGATCAGCGCGTCGGCTGCGGCGAGGCCGGAGATGAATCCCGCGCAGGCGTTGTTGAGGTCGAACGTCGCCGCCCCCGTCGCCCCGAGCAGGTGGGCGACGCTCGCGGACGCCGGCGGGATGATCGCGTCGGCGGTGAACGTCGCGAGGATCAGCAGCGCCAGCTCCTGCGCGGGCAATCCGGCGTCGGCGAGCGCTGCTGCGCCGGCGTCCGCCGCGAGCTCGCTCAGCCGCGCGCCGGCAAGCGCATGGCGGCGCTCGGCGATGCCGGTGCGGCGCACGATCCACTCCTGCGACACGCCGATGGCGTCCGCCACGCGGTCGTTGGCGACGACGCGCTCGGGCAGTGCCACGCCGATCCCCAGCGCACCCGCGTTGCGCGAGCGCAGGCGGCCGCGTGCGGTGCGATTGCCGGGCACGGCGGCGCTGGCCGGCGCGGCGGGGGCCGCGGTCGCGGCGGGCTCAAGCACCGACGCCGCCGAGCTCTCGAAGTGGTTGCAGATCGATCGCCGCGCGAACCTCGACGTCCTGCAGGTTGCGTTCCGCCAGGCGGGCGAGCACGCGATCGGGGCCGACGTCGAGATAGCGCCGGGCGCCCGCGGCGTGCAGCGCGAGCATCGTCTCGCGCCAGCGGACGGGGCGGACCAACGCTCGCGCCAGCTCGCCGCGCACGTCGCGAAACGGCGCGGCGGTCATGCTGGAGAAGACCGGTATGCGCGGCTCGGCGATCTCGACCGCGTCCAGCGCGCGGCGAAACGGCTCGCACGCGCTCTGCATCGCGGCGGAGTGAAAGGCGCCGGCGACGTCGAGGCGCATCGCGCGCAGCCCCCGCGCGCGGGCGTCGGCGCTCGCGGCGTCGAGCGCCGCGTGGCCGCCCGACAGGACGGTCTGCCCTGGCGCGTTGTCGTTTGCGACATCGACACCGTGGGATTGGCAGAGCTCGCGCGCGTCGGCGAGCGTGCCCTTGAGGACCGCGAGCATCCCGCCGTCGCGTTCGCGCTCGGCCGCGTCGGCCATCAGCGCGCCGCGTGTGACGACGAGCGAGACGGCGTCGTCGAGGCGCAGGGCGCCGGCGGCGGTCAGCGCGGACAGCTCGCCGAGCGAGTGGCCGGCGAGCGCGCCCGGCGTTTCGCCGTCGAGCCTCATCCAGCCGGCGACGCTCGCGAGGAAGATCGCCGGCTGAGCGAAGCGCGTGCTCTCGCCGGCGCGCTCGAACGGGTCCTCGCCGAGCAGCTCACAGCAGCCTGCATAGGGCTGCGGGCATGTCTCGGCGACGATCGCGCGCGAGCCGGCGAGGGAGACCCCCTGGCCGGGAAAGAGAGCTGCGGCGGTGGCGGTCTCGCAGGTCATCGACGCGACCCTGCTCGCCGTGCGGGCCGCGCGCAAGCGCAAAGCTGCGAACGCACCCCATGCGCGGGGGTGCATCCCGACGAATGGGGGGTGTGCGAGGGCGAATGCAGTAACGAGCACGCATGCGCTCGGTAGTGTCTTCAGCGTCGGCGCCCACGCGGCGGCGAACCAGCGAGGACGCAGAATGCGACGTAGCGAAGAAGGTCATCGGGCATGAACGCTCAGACGGGCGCCCGGGCGGTCGAGCGCCCGAGCGGGCAGCTGTCGGCGGCGCACGCGACGGCGATCGAGCTGTTCGCCGACGTGCTCGCCCAGGGCGAGCTGAGCACGGCCGAGGACGAGGACGACTTCTACAGCCGGCTGTGCGAGGCGACCGTGCGCGCGACGCGCCTGCGGCGGGCGATCATCTTCCGCTATGACTCGGCGCGCCGTCGCGTGCGCGCTGCGGGGAGCTTCAACATCGACGTGTCGATCTTCGCCGACGCGTTCATCACGGTCGAGTCGGCGCCGATCGCCAAGCGTGCGCTGGAGCTCGACCGCGTGATCGAAGCGACCGACGAGCTGGAGCGCGAGTTGCCGGCAGAGTACGTGAGGCTGCTCGACGCAAACGCGCTGGTCTGCTCGCCGATGAGCGCGCGCGGTCGCTGGTTGGGGGCGATCGTCGCCGAACGCGAGCCTGACGAGCAGCCGCTGGACGAGGCCGAGCGCGACGTGCTGTGGATCCTCGGCAAGACGGCGGCGCTGGCCTCGATGGCGCGCGTGGCTACGCGCCAGCACGACAAGGCGCGGCAGCTGGAGCATCGCATCGACCTCACGCGCGAGGTCCACGAGAACGTGATCCAGCGCCTGTTCGGCATCTCGCTGGCGCTGTCTGCAGAGCAGCCGCTGGACGAGCCGGCGCGGGCGCGCTGCGCGCGCGAGTTGCAGCGCTCGCTGGTCGAGCTTCGCTCGGCGCTGGAGCGGCCGCTCGGTCGATCGGCTCCGGATACGAAGACGACGCTGGCCGAGGAGGTGCGCCGCCTGCAGCGCCAGCATCCCGACCTGGAGATCGTGCCAGAGGGGGCGCGGGTCATCGCGGTGCCCGGCGCGCTGGAGGGCCTCGCGCAGTCGGTGCTCGCCGAGGCGGTTCGCAACGCGTGCAAGCACGCACAGCCGACGCGCGTGTCGGTGCGCGCGCGCACGCTCGACGAGACGTTCGTGCTGGAGATCGCCAACGACGGCGTCGAAGGCTCCGGCGGGGCCGAGCGGCGCGCCGGCGTCGGGCTGCGCCTGGCGGCGATGGAGGCGCTGCAGGCGGGCGGCGTGCTCGAGTTCGGCCGGCGCGAGCACGGCAGCTGGCGAGTGCGCTTGGTCGTGCCCGTGCAAGCGCAGGAAGAGGCCCGATGACCGCAGCGGCGTCCGGGCGCGCCGCGGAGGAGTCCGCCGAACGGCCGCTGCGCGTGCTGGTGGTCGACGATCACGACGTCGTCCACTGGGGCTTTCGCCTGATGTTCGCCAACCAGCCATGGGTCGAGCGCTGCTTGAGCGCGCGTGGCGGCGAGCAGGCCTACGCGCTGGCGCTGCGCTACGAGCCCCACGTGGCGCTCGTCGACCTGTTCATCGGCGAGGAGTCGGGCGCGGACGTCTGCGAGCAGCTGCGAAAGCGCTCGCCGATGACCAACGTGCTGCTGATCTCCGGCGCCGGGCGCATCTCCGCAAGCGCGGCAAGGGCGGCGGGCGCCGCGGGCTTCATTCCGAAGGACTGGGGCGCGGCGGACATCTCGCGGGCGGTGCGCATGGTCGGTCTCGGGCTGACGGTGTTTCAGCCGCAGGTCGGCGCCGGCGCCACGCCGCTGTCACCGCGCGAGCGCGAGGTGCTCGAGCTGGTCGCCGCCGGTCTGACCAACCGCGAGGTCGCGGCGGCCCTGCACCTCTCCCCGCATACCGTCAAGGATCTGACGAGCTCGCTGTACAAGAAGCTCGGCGCGAAGAACCGCGCGGACGCGGTCAGGCGCGCCGAGCGTCTCGGCCTGTCGGCGGGCGACTAGCACCCGGTCCCAGTAGCGGACCGGCTAGGCGCGATCGACGCCGAGCGCGGAGGGAGGCTGCTCGACGGACTCGCGCTGGCGCTGGCGCTCGGGGCCGATGCGCACGACGTCTGAGACCAGGCCGAGGCGCTCCAGCGCAGCGATCACGAGCGCCGAGGGATCGAGCTCCCAGGCGCGCAGCCCGTGGGCGGCCGAGCGCGGGAAGGCATGGTGGTTGTGGTGCCAGGACTCGCCGAGCGAGGGGATCGCCAACCAGAAGACGTTGGTCGAGCGGTCGTCGACGTCGAAGCGCCGGCGGCCGAAGAAGTGGCAGACGGAGTTGATCGACCAGGTCACGTGGTGCAGCAGGAAGATGCGCACGAGCCCGGCCCACAGCAGCGTCAGCAGGGCGCCGGTCAGCGTGCCGTGGATCAGCAGCCCGGCGACGAAGGGGATCGCCAGCGACAGCAGCACGAGCGCGCCGAACTGCCGGCTGATCAGCCGCAGGCCACGGTCCTCGACGATGTCGCGCGCATAGCGCTTGGTCGCCGCCTGGCCCTGGGTCCTGTAGAGCCAGCCGATGTGCGCGTGCCACAGCCCGGCGACACCCGAGCCGCCGCCGACGTGGGGGCTGTGGGGATCGCCCTCGACGTCGGTGTGCGCGTGGTGCTTGCGGTGGTCGGCGACCCAGTCCGAGAGCGGTCCCTCGACGGCCATCGAGCCGAGCACCGCGAGCGCGTAGCGCACGGGCTTACGCGCGCGGAAGGCGTTGTGCGTGAACAGGCGGTGATAGCCGATCGTTATCCCCAGGGCGGTGAGCAGGTACATCGCCGCCATCACGGCGAGATCGGCGAGGCCGACGCCGTGGCCCCAGAGCAGCGCCACGGCGGCGCAGAAGGCGACGAACGGCAGCAGCACCGCGGCGATGTTGGCTGAACGCTCGAAGCGAGTCACCTTTGCCACAGTAAACCGGGACAAGCTGTGTATCTTGACTGAGATACACGATTATTTTTAGATGATTTTGTAGGTTTTCGGTTAGATGCCGCGATTGACGATGAAGCCATGGGAGGGTTTGCCGGGCGGTGTCGCGGAGGTTCTGCGTCCTGGTCTGGACGCGCTCGCCGACGAGATCATCGACACGATCGTGCTCGACGTGGCCGACTACGCGCGGCCGCTGGAGGGCGATTTCGAGCGCGGGCTGCGCCTCGGCGTGCGCGAGGCGCTGCGCGACTTCTTGCAGCTGATCGCCGACCCGGTCGCCGGGCGCGCGCAGGATCGCGCGGTGTACCGCGGGCTGGGCCGTGGGGAGCTTCGCGCGGGGCGCAGCCTTGACGCGCTGCAGTCGGCCTACCGGATCGGCGCGCGCATCGCCTGGCGGCGTTGGGCGCAGGCGGGCGGCGCGGCCGGGCTCGACGTGGCCTCGCTGCAATTGCTGGCGGAGTCGATCTTCGTCTACATCGACGAGCTGTCGGGGGAGTCGGTCGCCGGCTACGCGGCCGCGCAGGCCGAACGGGCCGGCGAGCGCGAGCGTCACTTCCGCAGGCTGTTCGCCGCGCTGACCGCCGAGCCCGCGCAGGAGCAAGAGCTCGTGCAGGAGGCCGCGTCGGCGGCGCGCTGGCCGCTGCCGGACACGCTCGCGGCGATCGTCGTGCGCGGCAGCGGCGGAGCGCAGGTGGCGGGAGCGCTCGGACAGGACGCGATCGCGGTCGTCGACGGCGAGCTGACGCTCGCGATCTGGGCCGATCCGCTGCGACCGGGGGCACGCGCGCTCGTGGCGCGCGCCCTGCGGCGCCCGGCCGCCGTCGGGCCGGCGGTCGGCTGGCGCGAGGCCGCGCGCTCGCTGCGCCTGGCACGCGTCCTGATCGATCTCACCCCCGAGGCGCGCCACGACGGACGTCCGCGCTGGGTGGAGGACCATCTCGGCGCGCTCGCGCTGAACGACCCTGATGGCGTGCTTCGCGCGCTTCGCGCGGCACGCCTCGGCGCGTTCGCCGGCGTCAGCGAGCGTACGCGAGAGCGTCTGCAGTCAACGCTTCAGGCGTGGCTTGAGCAGCAGGGCAACCGCGCGGCCACGGCGCGCAGCCTCGGCGTGCACGAGCAGACCGTGCGCTACCGCATGAACCAGCTGCGCGAGCTGCTCGGCGACGCGCTCGACGATCCGCAGGCGCGCTTTGAGATGGAGCTGTCGCTGCGCGCCGGGCGGCTGCGCGCGGGCGGGCTCCTGCTCTAATCAGCGCCAGCCATGCACGAGAACGACCTCCGCGACGGCGAGCCGCAGCTGATCGACGTGCTGCACCTCGGACGCCCGCACGTGATCGGCGCGTGGCGGGTGGGCGACGTGCTCGTCGACCCTGGTCCCAGCAGCAGCCTCGACACGCTTATGCCATTGCTCGAGCGCGACCCGCCGCGGGCGATCGCGCTGACGCACATCCACCTCGACCACGCCGGCGCGGCGGGCACGCTCGCGCGGCGCTTTCCGCAGGCGGAGGTTTGGGTGCACGAGCGCGGCGCGCCGCACCTGGTCGACCCGAGCAAACTGCTGGACAGCGCCACTCGCCTGTACGGCTCGCAGATGCAGCGTCTCTGGGGCGAGGTGCTGGCGGTGCCCGCCGAGCGCCTGCGCGTGCTGCGCGGCGGCGAGCGGCTGGGCCCGTTCAGCGTCGCCTACACGCCCGGTCACGCCTCACACCACGTCTCCTACCTGCACGAGCCCAGCCGACGGGCGTTCACCGGCGACGTCGCCGGCGTGCGCATCGGCGCCGGACGCGTGCTCGCGCCGACGCCGCCGCCGGACATCGACCTGCAGGCGTGGCGGGCGTCGCTTGACACGATCGAACGCTGGCGGCCGCGCAGCCTGGCGGTGACGCACTTCGGAGCCTTCGACGACGTCGCCGAGCACCTGGCCGAGCTGCGCAGCCATCTGGACGAGGTCGAGGCGTGGGCGGCGCAGGGCGACGAGGCGAGCTTCGTCGCACATGTGCGCGCCCGCGCCGCGCAGGGTCACAGCGCCGGCTCCTACGGGCAGGCGCTGCCGCCCGAGCAGAGCTTTCAAGGGCTCGCGCGCTACCTGCGTAAGCGCCAGGCGGGCTGAGCGCCGCCCCAGCGAGGGTCGCGGCGAGGCGGGCGTGCGCGGAGGTGTCCTCGCCGCCGGCGGCGAGCGTCTAGGGTGGCGCGCGTATGGACGCGATCGACGAGCTGTTGGCCAACAACCAGGCGTTCGCCGGGTCGCTGCCCGCGGAGCACCTGGACGTGCGCCCGCGCCGGCGCCTGGCGATCGTCACGTGCATGGACTCGCGGCTGGACGTGTTCGCGGCGCTTGGCCTGAAGCACGGGGAGGCGCACATCCTGCGCAACGCCGGCGGCGTGATCACCGACGACGTGATCCGCTCGCTCGCGGTCTCCCAGCGACGCCTGGGGACGCGCGAGGTGATGCTCGTCCACCACACCGACTGCGGCATGCTCGCGCTCAGCGACGACGGCTTTCGCGCCGAGCTGCAGGAGGCGACCGGCGTCGCCCCGGCGTTTGCGATCGAGTCGTTCAGCGATCTCGACGCAGACGTGCGCCAGTCGATCCTGCGCGTGCGCCGCTCGTCGTTCCTGCCGCACCGCGACGTCGTGCGCGGCTTCGTCTACGACGTCGACTCGCATCGCCTGCGCGAGGTCGAGGTCGAGGACCATCGCTAGGCTGCGCGGCGCATGACCGACGCAGAGCCATTGGCCGCGCTGCCCGACTACGCGAGCTTTCAGTACGGGATCTATGCGGGCGGACTGCTCGAGCAGCGGCCCGAGCTGCCGATCTCCGCGGCGGAGCTGCAGCTGCGCGCACAGGAGAAGCTGAGCGAGGAGGCCTACGGCTACGTCGCAGGAGGAGCCGGCTCCGAGCGCACGATGCAGGCCAACCTCGATGCGTTCGAGCGCTGGCGGATCGTGCCGCGGATGCTGCGCGACGTCTCTCAGAGAGAGCTTGCGACGTCGGTGCTGCAGACGCCGATGCCCGCGCCGCTGATGCTCGCTCCGGTCGGCGTGCAGTCGATCGTGCACCCCGACGCCGAGCTTGCGGCCGCGCGTGCCGCCGCCGCGCTTGACCTGCCGTTCATCCTCAGCACGGCGGCGTCGCACTCGATCGAGCAGGTCGCCGAGGCGATGGGGGAGGGCAAGCGCTGGTATCAGCTGTACTGGCCGCGCGAGCGCGATCTGGCGGCGAGCTTCGTGCAGCGCGCCGAGCAGGCCGGCTACGGCGCGATCGTGCTGACGCTCGACACGTGGTTTCTCGGCTGGCGCCCGCGCGACCTCTCAAACGCCTATCTGCCCTTCCTCAAGGGAGAGGGCGTGGCCAACTACTTCAGCGATCCGGTCTTTCGCGCCGCTCTGGAGAAGTCGCCCGAGGACGATCCCGGGCCGGCGATCGGCCATTGGGCCTACCAGTTCGCCAACCCGACGGTGACTTGGACGGACATCGAGTGGCTACGTGCGCAGACCCGACTGCCGATCGTGCTGAAGGGAATCGTCCACGCCGAGGACGCCCGACGCGCGGTCGACGCGGGCGTCGACGGGGTGGTCGTGTCCAACCACGGTGGGCGCCAGGTCGACGGATCGATCGGTGCGCTGGACGCCCTGCCGTCGATCCGCGAGGCCGTGCCGAGCGAGCTTGCGCTGCTGTTCGACAGCGGCGTGCGCACCGGCGCCGACGTGTTCAAGGCGCTCGCGCTCGGCGCAGACGCGGTGTGCATCGGCCGCCCGTACGTATGGGGCCTCGCGCTCGACGGCCAGGCGGGCGTCGAACACGTGCTGCGCTGCCTGCTCGCCGAGCTGGACCTGACGCTCGCGCTCAGCGGCTACACCGCCCTCGCGCAGGTCACCGGCGACGCGCTCGTGCGCGCGGACTGAGCTTTCACCTCCGCGCGCCTGCGGTCCGCGCGGCTGCGTCAGGTCCGCTAGCGGCCGAGTGTGCGGATGAACTCGCGGCTGCGCCCATTGAGCTGGCCGAGCAGCTCGCGCACCTCGCGAAGCCCGTCGCGCAGCTCGGCGTCGCCGACCTCGATCGGGGCCATCGAGTCCTGCAGCTCGCCGAGCGCGGCGTCGGCGGCGGCGACCGCCGCGGTGGCGGCGTCGACGAGGCCGCGCACGCCCGCCGACGGAGCGACGGGCGGCGCCGGAGCGAACGCGCGGGCGGGAAGCTGGTGGCGCTCGGCAAACCCCGCGTACGTGCGCTGCGCGCGACCGTAGGCGATCTGGACCGGGCGGAAGAGTTGCTCTTCCAGGCGCTCGGCGCTCTGCTCGTCGAGCTGCTCATAAGCCTCTCCGAGCGTGGCCAGCGCCATGGCAAGGCGCTCGATCGCCGGCGCTACCGTGTCGAGCAGTCCCTGACGAGCCTCGGCGGTCGAATAGGGCATCGAGGCTAGGTTAGTCGTGTAATCCATCGAGGAGCGCAGTTCGATCGACGCAACGCAGCAACCCGTCATCTCACGCGCTCTCCCGCGTGGCGCCAGGCTCGGCCGAGCGCCTGCCTTCTGGCTGCTCGCCGCGACGCTCGCGCTGCTGCTGTTCGCCTCCAGCGTGCCGTCGCCGCTGTACATCGTCTATCAAGCGCAGTGGGGCTTCTCCTCGATCACGCTGACGGCCGTGTTCGCCGTATATGCGCTTGGGCTGCTGGGCGCCTTGGTGGTGACGGGCTCGCTGTCGGACCACCTCGGCCGGCGCCCGACGCTGCTGCTGGCGCTGGCGCTGGAGACCGCCGGCATGCTCCTGTTCGCGCAGGCACGCAGCGTGCTCTGGCTGTTCGCGGCACGGATCTTGCAGGGAATCGCCACGGGGATCGCCACGGCGGCGATCAGCGCGGCGCTGATCGACCTGCAGCCGCCGCGCAGCCCACGGCTGGGAGCGCTGGTCGCCGCGGCCGCGCCGATGGGCGGCCTCGCCGCCGGCGCGCTCGGCAGCGCCCTGCTCGTCGAATACGGGCCCGACCCGACGAGGCTGGTCTACTGGCTGCTGCTCGCCGCGTTCGTGCTCGCGACGCTGCTCGCGTGCGCGCTGCCGGAGACCGTCGAGCGCAACCCCGCATGGGCAAAGTCGCTGCGGGCCGACGTGGCGGTCCCGCCGTCGCTGCGCGCCGCATTCGTCGCCACGATCCCGTGTTTGACCGCGACGTGGGCGCTGGGCGGGCTGATCCTCTCGCTGGGGCCGTCGCTGACCGCGAAGGTGCTGCACGACAGCAGCCACGTCGCCGGCGGCCTGTCGATCTTCATCATGGCCGGGATCAGCTCGGCAGCCTCGGTCTTGCTGCGCGAGACGCACGCGCGCTCGGCGGCGCGACGTGGGTTGGTGGCATTGATCCTCGGCGTGGGTCTGGCGCTCGTGGCGTTGAACGACGGGTCCACGGCGTTGTTCCTGGGGGCGACGGCGATCGCCGGCCTCGGCTTCGGCCCGGCATTCGCCGGTGCGTTCAGGGCCGTCAGCAACCGCGCTCCGGCCGACCGGCGGGCTGCGCTGGTCGCCTCGATCTACGTCGCCTCCTATCTCGCCTACAGCCTGCCCGCGCTGGCCGCGGGTATCGCCGTCACGCAGTTCGGCCTGCTCGCGACGGCGAACGTCTATGGCGTCGTGCTGATCGTCCTCGCCGGAGTGGCGCTAGCGCTCTCGCACCGGCTCGAGGATCCCGAGTCGGTCGCCTTCTCCGCACGCCAAGCACCCGCTGCGATCGGCTGCCCGCCGGTCGGCGCGGACGTTCGCTGCGCGGTCGAGCAGATCAACTAGGCTCCGCCGCGATCCAGCGAATGACCGACGGCCTAAAGCTAGGACTGAACACCGGCTACTGGGCCGGCGGACCGCCGCCCGGCGCGGCCGAGGCGATCGCCGAGGCCGAGCGCCTCGGCGTCGATTCGATCTGGACCGCCGAGGCCTACGGATCGGACTGCCTGACACCGCTTGCGTGGTGGGGCGCCTCGACGACGCGCCTGAAGCTCGGCACGGCGATCGTGCAGATGTCCGCACGCCAGCCGGCCGCGACGGCGATGGCGGCGATGACGATGGATCATCTGTCCAACGGCAGGTTCATCCTCGGCCTCGGCGTCTCTGGCCCGCAGGTCGTCGAGGGCTGGTATGGGATGCCTTTCGCCAAGCCGCTGGCGCGCACACGCGAGTACATCGGCATCCTGCGCGACATCTGGGCGCGACAGGCTCCGCTCGTGGCCGACGGAGCGCACTATCCGCTGCCGATGCCCGGCGGGACGGGGCTCGGCAAGCCGCTGAAGTCCTCGATCCGTCCGCTGCGCGAGGACATCCCGATCTTCCTCGGTGCCGAGGGTCCGAAGAACGTCGCGCTGTGCGCGGAGCTGTGCGACGGCTGGCTGGCGATGCTGTTCTCGCCGACGCACCAGGACGCCAACCGCGCCGCCTTGAGCGAGGGCTTCTCGCGGCCTGGCGCCCGACGCGAGCCCGACGAGTTCGAGGTATGTGCGACCGTGCCCTTCATCGTCTGCGACGACGTCGACGCGGGGATCGACTCGCTGCGTCCTTTCTACGCCCTGTACTTCGGCGGCATGGGCGCGAAAGGCGCGAACTTCCACGCCAACGTGGCGATCCGCATGGGCTACGAGCGCGAGGTCGACGAAATTCAGGAGCTGTACCTGAGCGGTCGCAAGGACGAAGCTGGCGCGAAGATCCCGCGCGAGCTGATCGAGGAGCTCTCGCTGGTCGGACCGCCGCAGAAGATCCGCCACGATCTGGACAAGTGGCGCGAGTCGATCGTGACGACGATGCTCGTCTCCGCCGACGCGCCGACGCTTCGCAGGATCGCCGAGTTGGTACTCGGCTGAGAGCTAGGGTGTCGTTGTGCGCTCGGTGCTCTCAGCGGGGGCCCGGCGGTGGGACTCAGCCGTGTCCTCGCTTCATCCCGACCACGCGCGCTCGGTCAGGCAGGTGGCGGGACTGCTCGTCTTCGTGCTGGGCGTCGCCACCGTCGCCGCCGCGCTCTCCGGTGGCGGCGAGGGCTCGGGCGCTCTGGGCTCGCCGCGCCTGCTCGGCGGCTCACAGGCGCTGATCGGGCCGATCGGCGTCACCCCGCCGAAGCCCGGGGGAACCCTCTACCGGGTGGTCGGCTGTCGCAGCCGCGGTGACTTCGTCTACAGCCACGGCCCAGCCCGCCGTGAGGTCGCGCTCGGCTTCGACGACGGCCCGTATCCCGACACGCCCGCGTTCGTGCGCATGCTCGCGCGCAGTCACGCGCAGGCGACGTTCTTCATGGTCGGGCGGCAGGTCACCTCGACGTACCGCGAGACGATCCTGCGCGAGCTGCGTGAAGGCGACGTGCCGGGGGATCACACGTTCACGCATCCGGACCTCACGCACTCACACGAAGTGCGCGGGCAGTTGGACAGCACGATCGCCGCGATCCGCGCGCAGAGCGGCTACACGCCGTGCGTCTTTCGCCCTCCCTACGGCTACGTCAACAGCTCGGTCGCGCGCACGGCGCGCTCGCTCGGCCTGGCGACGGTGACATGGAACGTCGACCCGAGCGACTACGCCCAGCCGGGGTCCGCGGCGATCGAGCAGCGCGTGCTCGCGCAGGTGCGCCCCGGCTCGATCGTCATCTCCCACGACGGCGGCGGTCCGCGCGGCCAGACGCTGGCCGCCTACCCGAAGATCATCGCGGCGCTGCACAGGCGCGGCTATCGCATCGTCACGATCCCGCAGCTGCTGGGCTTTCACCCGGTCTATGAGCCGTGCATCCGCCTGTGCGACGGCATCGGCGTGGCGCGTGCGCAGGTGCCGCACGACGCGATCCTCCAGAAGGCGCCTTAGCCCGCGCTCGGCGAGCTTCGCGCGCTACTCGAACGCCGGCTCGTGCAAGCCGGGAAAGATCTCCGGCAGCCCGTCGCTGACGCGATCGGGGAAGCGCGCCGGGCGCTTCTCCAGGAATGCCGTGATCCCCTCGGCGGCGTCAGCCGACTGGCCGCGCGCGAGCATGCCGCGCGAGTCGGCGCGGTGCGCGAGCATCGGATGCTCGGCGCCGAGCATCCGCCACATCATCTGTCGCGCGAGCGCCACCGACACCGGCGCGGTGTTGTCGGCGATCTCCCGCGCCAGCGCCCTGGCGGCGGGGATCAGCTCGTCGGCGCTGTGCAGGCTGCGAAACAGCCCGGCGTCCAGGCCCTCCTGGGCCGAGAACACGCGGCCGGTGGAGACCCACTCCATCGCGCGGCTGATACCGACCACGCGCGGCAGAAACCAGCTGGAGCACGCCTCGGGGACGATCCCGCGGCGCGCGAAGACGAAGCCCATGCGCGCATCGTCGGCGGCCAGGCGGACGTCCATCGGCAGCGTCATCGTCGCGCCGACGCCGACCGCCGGGCCGTTGATCGCACCGATCACGGGCTTGGTGCAGGCGAACACGCGAAGCGTGAACTGGCCGCCGTTGTCACGCGGCACGTCGCCGCCGGACTGCGACAGCAGCGAGGCCTCACCGGCGCGGGCACGGTAGTCGAACGTCTCGCCGCCGGCGGCCAGATCGGCGCCCGCGCAGTAGCCGCGGCCGGCTCCCGTCATGACGATCGCCCGCACGTCGTCGTCGGTGTCGGCCTGGTCGAAGGCCTCGATCAGCTCGCGACCCATCGTCGCCGTCCATGCGTTCAGGCGCTCGGGACGGTTGAGCTTGATCGTGAGGATGCCGTCGTCCAGCTCCGCGATTATCTGCTCGAAGGCCACGGCGACTAGGCGACGGCGCCGAGCGCGGGACGGCGATCGGCCCACGGCAGCGCCTGCTCGAGCTGGGCGGACAGGCCGATCAGCGTCGCCTCGTCCCACGGCGCGCCGGTGAGTTGCACGCCGACGGGAATGCCGGCGTCTGTGCTGTGCAGCGGCAGGCTGACAGCCGGCAGCCCGGTGACGTTGCCGAAGGCGGTGAACGAGACGCTTGCGACGACGTCGAGCACGGGCGCCTCGGGCGTCGCGTGCTGTGCGGCGAGGATCGCTCCGGCCTGCGGCGGCAGGATCGCCGACGTGGGCGTCAGCAGCACGTCGAAGTCCCGGCCCCAGCGGGCTACCTCCTGGCGGCTGAGCAGCTCGAGCGTGCGCGCGGCGAACACATAGTCGTAGGCGCCGGTCTCGCCGCTGAGCTTGCGCTGGTGGGCGATGTGCGGCTCGGTGAGCGACCAGTCGACGCCCTCGTAGTCGGCCAGTCCGCCCTGCGTCAGCACGATGAACGACGGGATCATCTCTTCGGAGACCGTCGGCACCTCGACCTCCTCGACGCTGTGACCGAGTCCTTCCAGCGCAACGGCTGTCGCGCGCGCGCCAGCCACGCACGCCTCGTCGGTCGGGATGCCCAACGGGGCGCAGGCCATCAGCCCGATGCGCAGCGGGCGCGGCGGCTGCTGCAGCTCCTCGGTGAACGGGCGCCGCGGGGCGGGGGCGTTGTACCAGGCCAGCGGATCGACGCGCGCGATCGTGTCGAGCACGGCGGCGGAGTCGGCGACGGTGTGCGTGACGACGCCCTCGACGACGGCGCCGAGCCAGCTCTGCGCCAGACGCGGCACGCGGCCGCGGCTGGGCTTCAGCCCCACCAGCCCGCAGTAGGACGCGGGGATGCGGATCGAGCCGCCACCGTCGTTGGCGTGGGCGATGGGGAACATGGCGCCGGCGACGGCGGCCGCGGCTCCGCCGCTGGACCCGCCGGGCGAGCGCTGGGTGTCCCACGGGTTTCGGCTGATCCCATAGCGGCTGTTCTCGGCGGCGGTTATCAGGCCGAACGCCGGTGTGTTGGTGCGCGCGCAAAGGACGAAGCCGGCCTGCACGAGCGCGTCGACCACGAGCTCGCTGCGCTCGCTCGGATCCGCGGGCGCGCCGTGCGAACCGTATGTGACCGGCCATCCGGCCACCGGGGTCAGGTCCTTGATCGGTATCGGCACTCCGAGGAACGGGGCGTCGTCGCCGTCGCCGAGGCGGCGGTCGGCCTCGGCCGCGGCGTCGCGCGCCTGCGCGTCATCCCGCCAGATGACCGCGTTCAGCTCGCCGTTGCGCTCGTCCACCGCGGCGAGACATCGGTCGAGCAGCTCGACGGCGGAGATCTCTCTCGCGCGCAGCGCCGCCGCCAGCTCGAGCGCCGAGGCGAAAGGATCGAGTGGCTCCATGCGGCGACCTTACCAGCGCGTGAGAGCGCCGGAGCGGACCATGCTCGGGCGTGCTCGCCGGCCGCGCGCCGCGGCCCGTCAGGCGCTCAATTGCAGCACCGAGCGGATGCCGTCCTGCGCCTGCATCAGCTCGAAGGCGCGGTTGACCTGCTCCAGCGGCATGCGATGGGAGATGAACGGGTCCACGTCGATCTCGCCACGCAGGTACAGCTCGACGAGCTCGGGAACCTGATCGCGGCCCTTGACCCCGCCGAAGGACGAGCCGCACACGCGCCGTCCGGTGATCAGCAGGCGCGGGACGACGTCGAGCGTCTCGCCCTTGCCCGCCACTCCGGCCACCGTGCACAGGCCCCAGCCCATGCGCGCCGCTTCGACGGCTTCGCGCATCACGGCCACGAGGCCGGTCGCCTCGAAGGTGTAGTCGGCGCCGAACCCGCCGGTGGCCTCCAGCACGCGCTCGACGGTGTGATCGTCGGCGCGCCAGCATTCGGTGGCGCCCTGCCCGCGCGCGAGCTCCAGCCGCTGCTGTGACAGATCGACGCAGATGATCCGCTCGGCGCCCTGCAGGCGACACCCGGCAACCGCTCCGAGCCCGACCATCCCGGCGCCGAACACCACGCACGTGGATCCGGCCTGCACGGCCGCGGTGTTGATCGCCGCCCCAAGGCCGGTCGAGAGTCCGCAGGCGAACAGGCACGCGCGGTCGAGCGGGGCCTCGGGGCTCACCTTCGCCAGCGCGATCTCGGGGATCACCGCGTACTCGGCGAACGTTGACGTTCCCATGAAGTGCCTGATCGGCTCGCCCGCGCGCGACAGGCGTGTGCTGCCGTCGGGCAGGTGGCCCTTGCTCTGCTGCTCGCGGATCGCCAGGCAGAGATTCGTGCGCGGGCTTTGACAGTGGATGCACTCGCGGCACTGCGGCGAGAACAGCGTGACGACGTGATCTCCGAGCGCCAAGTCGCCGACGGCCTCGCCGACGGCCTCGACCACGCCCGCGCCCTCGTGCCCGAGCACCGTCGGGGCGTAGCCGGACGGATCGACGCCCGATGCGGTGTACAGGTCGGTATGGCACACGCCGCAGGCGACGAGCCGCACGAGCACCTCGCCCCGTCGTGGCTCGGCGAGGTCGAGCTCCTGCACGACCAGCGGCTGGCCGAATTGCTCCAGCAGCGCCGCGCGAATCTTCATGTCGACGCCACCAGCGCGAACAGCGGCCAGCGGCCGGGCACGCCCTTGAGGTCGTGAAAGCCGCGATCCTCGAACGTGAAGGGACCGCCCACGACCGTGCCGAAGACGGTGCCCGAGACGAGCACCTCGCGGGGGCCGGCGAGGTCGCCGATGCGCGAGGCCAGATGCACAGCCATACCGCCGACATCGTCGCCGATCAACTCGCACTCGCCCGTATGGATTCCCACACGGACCTCGATGCCAAGCTCGCGCGCGGACTCGGTGATCGCCAGCGCGCAGCGCAGCGCCCGCGAGGGCGGCCCGTCGAACGTCACCAGGAAGCCGTCGCCGACGGTCTTGACCTCACGGCCGTTGAAGCGGCGCAACTCCTTGCGCACCTGCTGGTCGTGGCGGGCCAGCAGGTCGCGCCATCGGCCGTCTCCGAGCTCCGCCGCGCGCGCGGTCGCATCCACGATGTCGGTGAACATCACCGTCAGCAGTGCGCGAGCGAGCTCGCCGCCGGCGCGGCCACCCGTGAGGAACTCCTCGATCTCTTCCACGATCGCGTCGCTGTCGCCGACGAACGGAAAGGAGTCGGCGCCGTCGAGCTCGACATAGCGCGCGCCCGGGATGTGCTCTGCCAGGTATCGCGAGTGGCGCGGGTCCCAGGCGTTGTCGCGCGAACGGTGCATGACGAGCGTCGGCACACGGATCTGCGGCAGCAGATCGCGCACGTCGAGGTCGACCGCGGCGTTGAGCAACAGGCGCGCTTCGCCGGGGCTTGCCGCGAGACGCTGCAGGCGTGCGAACCACTCCGCCAGCGCCGGGTCATCGGCCATCGAAGGCGCGAGCACCGGCAGACCCGGCCCGTCGACCTCGCCCCAAGCCGCCACGCTCAGCTCGGTCCATTTGGCACGATCCTCGATCGTCATCGCCCAGTCGTAATCGTCGGCCCACACCGTGCGAGCGATCGAGGCGTACATGATCAGCGCGCCGACGCGCTCGGGTCGCTCGGCCGCGAGCATCGCGCCGACGGGGCCGCCCAGGCCATACGTAAACAGCGCGGTGCGCTCGCTGCCGACCGCGTCGAGCACCGCCAGCGCGTCGCGCGCCTCCTGCTCGAGCGTGTGAGCTCCGCCGACGCTGTCGGACAGGCCGGTTCCGCGCCTGTCGAACAGGATCAGCCGGCTGAAAACCGTCAGACGCTCCATCAGCCGGCGCAGCGCGGGCAGCTCCCACAGCTGCTCGACCTGGGAGATCCAGCCGGTCATGAACAGCAGATCGAGATTGCCTTCGCCGACGACCTGATAGGCGATGCTCGCCTCGCCGCTTCGCGTGTAGCGGGTCACGGATGCCATCAGGGCTCCTCGATACGCGTTCTGAACGAGTCGGCGGACTCCACGGTGGCACCGGCGGCGTGCACGCGATCGACCAGCCACAGATCGGAGGTGACGACGCGGATCTCGCCCGGCTGGCGTTCGGCGGCGACGCGGCGAACGATCTCGTCGTCGGCGGAGTCGCGGCGTGGGCGGGGCGCATGCGCGACCTCGACGAGCGTGGAGGCGATCGGCGGGCGGGGCGGCTGCTCGAATACCACGATGACGTCCTCGCCGGTCGCCGCGGACCAGTTCTCGAGCAGATGCACGAGGCGCACCATCGCCCCGTGCCGGTCCTTCCACCATGCGTCCGGGCGCGTGCCGATCACGTTCATCCCGTCCACGAACCATCGCACGACGATCAAGCCTACGGGTTCGCACATCGCGGGCCGGCCCGGGCTCTCGCGCCGGGACGCGGGGCGAGCAGGCTTGACAGGCGAAATCGTGCTGGAGTGCGTGCGGCATGAGGCTCGAGGGCATTCAGACCGGCGACATCGTCGAGGTCGACCGGGGCGGCCGGCGCTTTCACGCGATCGTCACGGCGCCGGCCCCCGGCGGCTTGGCGCTCGCTCCGCTGGACCGCCGCATCAGCTATCACAGCTGTCGCAGCCGCGAAGTCGTCCGCCATTGGGCAAAGCGCGGAAGGCCGCGCGAGAGTGGCGAGCCGCTGCGCCCATCGCCGCGACAGCTGGAGATCGACCTCGCCCCGCGCGGCGAGCGCCCGTCGGCCTAGGGCCACGAGGCGCCGCGCCTGTCGGCTAGGGGCGCCGCTCCGGGCCGCGCGCGTGCGGCCCGGAGGCGTGCCTGCGCCGCGTGCTTCAGGCCTGGCGCTGCGCGACGGGCGGCCCGGCTCGGGCGCCTTAGAGGCGCGCCGGCGCCGCGCGCGTCAGGCCTGGCGCTGCGCGACGGGCGCGCTCGATGCACCGCCGCTGATCCGGTAGGCGGCGGCTGCATCCTGCAGGCGGTCATCGCCCCAGAACAGCTCTCCGCCGACGAGCACGGTCGGCACGCCGAAAACGCCGGCGGCGACCGCCTCGCCGGTGATCGTGCGCAGCTCGTCCTTGACCTGCTGATCCTGCAGGGCCTCGCGCAGTTCGTGCTCGTCGATCTCGCTGCGACGTCCCGCCTCGAGCACCGCGTCGAGTTGTTCGAGGTCGGCGCCCTCGAGAAAGGCCAGGCGCATCGCGTTCAGAGCGAAGGTCTTCAGCAGGCGGTCGTCGTCCCCGGGCGCAACGGCGGTGGCGGTCACCGGCGCGGCTTCCCGGTCGCGGCGAGCGCAGAACGCCATCGCTCGCCCGGCGAGCAGGTCGCTGGTCGGCCATGGCTCGGGCCAGAGGATCGGCCCCAGCCCGTGCTCGCGGGCGCGCGCCTCGCAGTCGGCGATTCCGTCGGCGCGACCCTCGGTCAGTCCCCAAGACGTGCGGCCGTGCTGCTTGAAGACGACGCCGGCCAGCACACCGCGCCAGCGAGCCTGCGGCAGCAGGCGCTCGATTCGCTCGGCGGCGAACCACGAGTACGGCGACATCACGCCGAAGAAGAAGCTCGGAGGAGTCGGCGAGCCCACGGCGCAATCATCGCAGAGGGTCCGAGATCCGCCACTGCACTAAACCGTTCCAAGCTATGTGTACTCTCCAGGCCATCGAAATCGGGCGACCGACGCGACGGTACGACGACCGGCGCGAGCAGGAAAGGAAGGGCTCCCATGCAAACAGAAGCGAGCGAGCCTCCGGCCTCCGGCGACCCACGGCTCGAAAGGGCCGTCGTCTTGGAGTTGCTGGACGACGACGACGAGCAGAGGCGTTCGATGGCGCAGCTGCGCGACGAGCTGGGCGCGGGCGTGGACGAGCTCGATGCGGCTGTGAACGCCCTGCACGCTGCGGGAGTGCTGTGCCTCGAAGACGGTCTGGCGTGGGCGGCTCCGGCCGCACGCCGCCTGGATGAGCTGGAGCTGATCGCGATCTGAGCTCTGCCGTTGGCGGGAGGCTGGCGCCGGCTGCGTGCGACGCGCAATGGCTCGGGTCCGCTCGGGCCCTCGCGAGATAGGGTCTGGGCATGAGCGATCGCGTGCTGCTGCTCTCCTGGGAGTACCCGCCGGTGATCGAGGGCGGACTGGCTCGCCACGTGCGCAAGCTGGCCGAGGCGCTCGTTCGCCAGGGTGTGAGCGTCGACGTGCTCACGCGCGGGCTCGGCGAGGGATCCCCCGACGGCCAGCCCGGGGTCGACGAGCTCGGGGGAGTGACGATCCACAGGGTTCGCGAGCCGAGCTGGCCGCGCGATCTGGAGCGCTTCGTCGCGTGGGTGGAGCAGATGAACGGCGACATGCTGGCCGCGGGCGAAGCGCTTGGCGAAGACGCTCGCTACGACCTCGTGCACGGGCACGACTGGCTCGTCGCGCAGGCCTCGGCGACGCTTGCAGAGCGCCTGGCGGTGCCATATGTGACGACGATCCACGCGACCGAGCACGGTCGCCATCAGGGCTGGGTGCAGGATCCACCGCAGTCGCACATCCACTCGGTGGAGCGCTGGATGGTGCGACGAGCGGATGCGCTGATCGTGTGCTCCTATTACATGCGCGGGCACGTCGCGGACATCTTCGACATGGACGAGCGACGCATCGCGGTGATCCCCAACGGGATCGATCCGAGCGAACTGCGTCCCGCCGCCGATCTGCAGTCTCTGCGCCGAAAGTTCGCCGCGCCGCACGAGAAGCTCGTGCTGTTCGTCGGCAGGTTGGTCTATGAGAAGGGCTTTCAGCTGGCACTGGACGCGTTGCCGAGCGTGCTGGAGGGGGTGGAGGACGTCCGCTTCCTCGTGGCGGGCAGTGGCACGCACGAGGCGGAGCTGAAGGCGCAGGCCGAGCGGCTGGGGCTCTCCGAGCACGGCAGCTTCCTTGGCTGGATCGGCGACGACGTGCTGCACTCGCTCTACCGCATCGCCGACCTGTGCGTGGTGCCGTCGATCTATGAGCCGTTCGGCCTCGTCGCGTTGGAGGCGATGGCCTCGGGTTGCCCGTGCATCGTCGCCGACACGGGTGGCCTGCGCGAGGTGGTGCCGGTCGGCGAGCGTGTCGGACTGCGCTTCAACGGCGGCGACGCAGAGCACCTGGGGGTGATGATCGAACGCCTGCTGGTCGACGGGCCGCTTCGCGAGCGGCTGGTCACAGAGGCCTCCGAGCACGTGCTGCGCTTTGACTGGGACGACATCGCCCAGCGCACGCGCGGGATCTACGGCGAGCTGCGAGAGCTGACGCCGCGCGAGGAAGGGGTTCGCAGGGGATGAGCGCAGCGCTGGGGGGACTCATGCAGGACGACTTTCCGCTGACGCTGCACCACATTCGCCGCAGGCTGAGCACGTCGAGCCCGGACGCGAGCGTGCTCACGCTCGCACAGCCGGGAAGCGTCGAACGCGCGACGTTCGCGGAGATCTCCGCGCGGATCGACAGGCTGTCGCGTGCGCTGGGCCGCCTTGGGGTGCAGCAGGGCGAGCGGATCGCGACGTTCGCGTGGAACAACCAGCGCCATTTCGAGCTGTACTTCGCGATCCCGTGTGTCGGAGCGGTGCTGCACACGCTCAACATCCGGCTGTTCCGCGAGCAGCTCAGCTACGTCGTCAACCACGCGAAGGACAGGGTGATCTTCGTCGACGACTCGCTCGTGCCGGTGCTGGAGAAGCTTGCGCCGACGTTCGAGACCGTCGAGCACTACGTCGTGATGGGCGACGGCGATGCGGGAAGCCTGCCGAACGTGCTGCGCTACGAGGAGCTGATCGAGGAGGGCGGCGGGGGCGCCTTTGACTATCCCGAGCTCGACGAGCGCCAGGCGGCTGCCCTGTGTTACACCAGCGGCACGACCGGCGATCCGAAGGGCGTTCTCTACTCGCACCGCTCGATCAGCCTGCACTCGACGGCCACGCTGGTCAAGGACGGTCTCGGCCTGTCGCGCGCCGACCGCGTGTTGGCGGTCGTGCCGATGTTTCACGCAAATGCCTGGGGGCTGCCGCACGGCGCGGCGCTCGCGGGGGCCGATCTGATGCTGCCCAACCAATTCCTTGCGGCTGAGCCGTTGGCGGACTTCATCGCGTCTGAGCGACCGACGCTGATGGGCTGCGTGCCGACGATCTTCGCCGATCTGCTGCGCTTCGCGGACGAGCATCCACAGGTCGACCTCTCGTCGCTGACGAACGCCACGTGCGGTGGGTCGGCCGTACCGCGCCAGCTCATGCGCGACTTCGAGGAGCGTCATGGCGTGAACATCTTCCAAGCGTGGGGGATGACCGAGACGAGCCCGGTGGCGACGTTCTCGCGACCGCTGGAGGGAGAGCACGACGACGGCTACTGGGACCTGCGCGCCAAGCAGGGGCGTCCACTGCCGTGGGTGGAGCTGCGGTTGACAGACGACGATGGCGAGGTCGCGTGGGACGGCGAGTCGACTGGCGAGATCGAGGTCCGCGGACCGTGGATCGCGGCGCGCTACTTCAACGACGGGTCAAGCGAGGAGAAGTTCGATGCTGGTTGGCTGCGCACGGGTGACATCGCGGCGGTGGACGCGGACGGCTTCGTGCAGATCACCGACCGCGCCAAGGACGTCATCAAGTCCGGCGGCGAGTGGATCTCATCTGTGGAGCTGGAGAACGAGTTGATGTCGCACCCGGACGTGCTGGAGGCGGCGGTGATCGCCAAGCCGGACGAGCGCTGGGCGGAGCGTCCTTTGTGCTGCGTCGTCCTGCGCGACGGTGCGAGCGCCTCGGCGCCAGAGCTCGTCGAGCACCTGCGCGGACGCGTCGCGAAGTGGTGGCTGCCGGACGAGTTCGCCTTCTTGCAGGAGATCCCGAAGACGAGCGTCGGCAAGTTCGACAAGAAGGTGCTGCGCAGCGACCTGAGCGCGGGATCGCTGCAAGGGCGCGTGCGCGTGTCTTGATCGCAGCGCCTGCGCGCCTCGACGAGACCTGCTGGCCGGCGGTCGAATCGCAGCGCAGCGCGGCGCTCAAGTGGCGCCGGACTGCAGTCGATAGGCGGAAAAGGCGCCTGGGCGGAGTTTCGCCGACCGGCGTCGTTGATAGACCTTATGGTCGCAAGGCAGGCGAGCACCTGCGAACGACGAACTAATGACGACGTCTTGTGACTAGAATCCGGCCCTATACAGGGCAAGAGGCCCGAACAGGGCTGGAGCGTTCACCCCACACCATCAACGGGAGGTTGGCATGACTCGGACCGATGTCGTGGCCTCGAGTAGGCCGCAGAAGGCAGGCGCAGCACCGATGAGGAAAGGATCGTCCAGCGCGATGCGCAGGCTCATGGTGTTGCCGGTCGCTTTCGCTCTGACGATGGCACTCGTGCTGCCGACGACGGCGCTTGCCGCCGGAGAAGGTCTGTCCGGCTACAACAACAAACCGACGACGAGCAGCACGACACCGACGCCAACGACAGGGACCTCACCGTCGAAAGAAAGCAGCACGCCGACGAAAACGACGGCGCCCGAAACGACCAAAAGCGAACCGACCACGTCGACCGAACCGGCGGCGAAAAAAGCGTCGACGCTGCCCTTCACGGGCTTTGACCTTCGCTGGACCATCGGCGGTGGCGTGCTCTTGATCGCGATGGGCTTTTCGCTCGTCACGGCGCAGCGTCGCCAGCGTCGCGACACTGGCCGCTGAGCTGCAACAAAACAGCTGAGAAGTAGCGAACGGCCGCCGGCGACCCCGGCGGCCGTTTTCGTTCTCCGGCGTTGACTGCCTCCGCGGCCGCCCTGCGGGGCGCGGCCAGGGGCCCAATCGCCTAAGCGGTCATGCTCCGCGCTGCGGCCACACTCGCGCGACCCGAGCACGGCGCGGCCAGTGGTATTGAGTTCGACGCCACATGCCCTATTGAGTAAGCGGCGAAGTGTCTCGAGAGGCTCAGCGACAGGGCAGATCTCAGCAGCGGCGGGACCGAATCAGCCGTCGCCCGTATCTCAACGTCCTGATGGTCGGGAACACGTTCATGCACTACGTGGTCGCAGTGGTGCTGCTCGTGGTCGCGGCGATCGTCCTCGCGCACGCGGTCCGGGACTTGATGACGACCGGTCAGCCGCTCGTAACGGCCACGACGACGGCGGTCAACGCAGTCCTGTTCACGATAATCATCCTCGAGGTCATGCGCACCGTCGTCGTCCATCTGCAGGACGCCGGTCTGCAATTGCAGCCGTTTCTCATCATCGGCACGATCAGCGCGGTTCGCTCCATCCTGGCGGTCGGCGCGCGGCTCTCGCTGGAGGGCACGCAGCACGAACCGTCGCAGAGCGTCGTACATACGGCGCTCTCGGAGCTCGCCGTCAATGCAGCGGTCGTTCTCGGCTTGGCGGTTGCGCTCACGCTCCTGCGGCAAGTCGCAGGGATGACAGGAGACTGACGCCGAGCCGGCTCTCGCCGGACCGGAAACGGTCGGCCGCAGCGGTCGGCTGCGATGCGGATGAGAGGACTCGAACCTCCACCTGGTCTCCCAGACACGGACCTGAACCGTGCGCGTCTACCAATTCCGCCACATCCGCGAGAGGGCGAGAGGGCGAAGATATCGCACGATCCGCGGCGACCGGGCGTCGGCGTGAAGATCCGCGCAACGCCGCGTCGCAGCCGGGCGTTGGTGCCTCTCCGAGTGCTTTGCTAGCCTCGTCGCTGTCGCTTGTGCGCCGCTATCGTCCAGGGGACTAGGACGCCGCCCTCTCATGGCGGAAACCGGGGTTCGAATCCCCGTAGCGGTACTGCTTCGATGCGCCCGCCGTAGGCGGCAAAGTCATCAGCTCACCGTACTGCTCGAGCCGACGCCAGCGTCTGCGAGCGCTAGGCCAAGGTTGCGGGTGAGCCCCCTCGGCCGCCGCGCGTAGCTGCGACGATCTAGTGGGCGAAGACGCGTACGAGCACGGGGCTGGCGGCGGCCGACCCGACGACGCTGCCGGAGCAGTAGGCGGGGTCCTTGATCCAGTTTGCACGGACCTGCTTTACCCAATGACCGCTGGTGACCGTTGCTTCGCCGCTGGCGCCGCCGCTGGAATGCCGAGCGGCGTTGAAGCAATGCACCGACCACTTGAACTGCAACTGCGTGTTGGCCGGCTCGGTGACGACGAGCAGGAACGAGCCGGCAGGCGTGACCCGCTGGAACTGCGTTTCGAGCATCGCTCCCGGCGCTGCGCTGTGGCGTACGACGAGCCTGCCGTAGCTGCTGGCTGAAACGCTCGCCGGTAGCACGGCAAGGATCGAGAGCACGACGGTAGTTGCGATGAGCCTCATCGGGGGGACTGACAGCACGCGCTTAGGCTAGTCGAAGCGTGAATCGCAGGGATTGCGGGCGCAAACGCGCGCGCCGGCGATGACCAAAGCACCTCGATCTCCAGTGGCGGTTGAAAGAGCGGACCGATTGACGCGATAACGTTCGAACTACCGGAAAAATAGTCGGAGACGCGGCTCGACTTAAGGACTTAAATCCTTGAACCTTCAGCGTGAGCCTTACGGATCGCGGAGCCCTTCTGGGATGGAAGAGGGCCCGTGTGACGCGGGATACGTGGGCAAAACACCTTTCTTACAGTCGAAGAGCAGAACGCGAGGAAGAAATGGCCTTTGTCCAGCAGACACGTAAAGTGACCCCACGGCTGCGTCCAAGCTCGAAGGCGCTCCCTCGCGGGCGGGTGACAGAGATTCAGCGCAGTCGAATGCTTGCGGCCGCTCTCGAGGCCGTCGAGGAGGTCGGCTACGCACGGATGACCGTTGCGCAGGTGATCAGCCGCGCGAAAGTCTCGCGCAAGACGTTCTATGACGTGTTCGCCGATCGCGAAGATTGCTTTCTGGCCGCGCTGGAGCAGTCGGTGGCGCAGGTGGGCAAGCTCGTCCGCGAGGCGTACGAGGGCGAGCCGGTGTGGCGCGACGGCGTTCGCGCTGGGCTGGCGGAGCTGCTGGTGTTCCTCGACGACGAACCGGCGCTGGCACGGCTCTGCCTACTGGAGGCCCTTGGCGCGGGGCCGCGCGTGCTCGAGCGCCGCGCGGAGCTGCTGGAGGATTTGGCGGAGATCATCGATCGCGGGCGTTTCGTGACGAACGCCGTGCGTGAACCGCCTGAGGTGGCCGCCGAAGGAGTCGTGGGTGCGGTGTTCGCCGTGCTGCACACGCGGGCGCTGGAGGATGGGGAGGAGCGCTTCAAGGGTCTGCTCGGCTCGCTGATGAACATCGTCGTTCTTCCGTATCTGGGCGCCCGGGCGGCGAGCCGCGAACTGAGTCGCCCCGCGCCGGAGATCGAGCGCGATCGCAGCACGTCGACCAAGAGCACGCAAAACAGAGACCCGATGGCCGGTCTGAGCATGCGCCTGACCTATCGCACGGTACGCGTGCTCGTGGTCATCGGCGAGCGCCCAGGCGCCAGCAATCGCGAAATCGCCGAGCGCTCAGGCGTCGCCGACCAGGGTCAGATCTCCAAGCTGCTCGCTCGCCTGGCGCGCCTGGAGTTGGTGGAAAACACGGGCGAAGGCCAGGAGAAGGGCGGATCGAACGCCTGGCATCTGACCCCGCGCGGCGCGCGCGTCGAGCGAGCCACCCGGCCGCGCTGAATCTGCTGAAGCGTCCCGCCGGACGCTGGAGGTCGGAACTGCCAGCAGGTGCTCCGCTTCCTACTGTGGCGATTGCTCGGCCTGCTCGCTTTGCTCGTGGGCTTCACGCTGGTCGTTTGGTGTCTGCACGGCGGGCTCGGCAGGGCATTTCGCGGGTCGGCATCGAGCACCGGAGCCGGCCCGCTGCGTGCCTTCATGCGCGCGGCGGGCGAGGCATGGAGCTGGAGGCCCGCAACAGCCGTCGCAGCTTTTCAAACCGTCGCAGCGCTCGCGTTCGCGCTCGCCACGCCCGTGCTGATCTCGCGCTGGATCGCGCGCACGCGGCGTCGCTACGTCCGCATGCGCATCGAGGTGCATCGCACCGACAGCGCCAGCGCCGAGGCCGTCGTGAAGATGTTCGAGGCGCTTCACAAGCGGATCCTGCGCCGCTGGTGGCGGCGTCTCGTGCTCGGGCAGCCCGCGGTGGCGCTGGAGGTGCACTACACCGGCGCGCAGTCTCAAGCCGGCAGCGCGAGCTCGGCGTGGATGGCGCTGTGCTGCCCCCGCGGGTACGAGCGGACGCTGGAGGCGGCGTTGCGCAGCGCCTACTCCAACTCCCGCTTGAGCGCGCTGGAGGAGCCGGTGCGGGCTCCGGCGTCCTTGCTTCGCCTGAAAAAGGACCAGGAGTTCATCAGGCGCGTGAAGCTTCTCGATCGCTTCGAGCACGAGCGCGAACCGTCTATCAACAACGTGCTGACCGTGATGGGCGCGGCGAGCAAGCCCGTGTTCCTGCAGATCGCGCTCACGCCGGCCCCGGTCCTGTTCGAGCGCCTCGCGCGTCGCCTGTTCAAGATGCGCGAGGAGCGCCTGTCGCGGCAGCGACACGCACACGTGATCGTGCACGACCGCTCGCTGGTCGAGGACGTCGAGCTCCGCGGGGGCCTGGACGTCCAACACAGGCCACTGTTCTTTGTCGATATCCGCGTGGCGGGCGCCGACCGCGCGACGTGTGAGCTGGTCGCTTCCGAGCTGCGCGCGGAGAGCGCAGAGAATCGGCTTGTCGAGCGTGGCACCACGATTCGCCACGGGGTCCTCTCGCTGTATCGTCGGCGTCTGGAACGTGGCGAGGGCAACCCCCTTGCGCCGATGCACCGAGGCGTCTTCGCAACGACCGAGCTCGCGTCGATCTGGCATCTCCCCTCGATCGACTACACGACCGTGCCGTTCGCCCGCGGCGCACTGCCGCTGGCACCGGCGCCGCCGTCGATCCTACGCCCGCTCGACGGCCACGGGACACTGCGCGATGCGCTCGGACCGGTTTCGATTCACCCAGAGCTCAGAAAGCAGAACGTCGCGGTGCCGGGAGCCGTCGAGCAGGGCAAGTCCAGTTACTTGATTGCCACCGTCGCCGAGGATCTTCGCCGTGAGCGCTGCGCGGTGATCGTGCTCGACCCCAAGGGAGATGCGGCGGACGCCGCCGTCAGTCTCGTGCCGCTCGAGCGTACGTGCACGCTGCTGGACTTTGCGCATCCGACCTGCGGCTTCAATCCGCTCGCGGTCGACGCGCCCGCCGACGTGATCGCCGACTACGTCGTCGCGGCCTTGAAGAACCTGTTCACCGACGCGGATATTCGCGCTTCGTCTGACCGGTACTTGCGCAACGCGATAATCGCCGTGATCGCGTTCGATCGCTCGGCGACGCTGTGGGACGCCGCGCGACTGCTCTCCGTGGGGGAGGAGGGCTATGCGTATCGGCGAACCGTTGGCTCGCGCGTGCGGACATTGCCCGCGTACAAGGAGATATCCGCGTTCTTCACGTCTGAGCTCACCGCCCAGCTTGCCGATGCACGCAGCATGACGACCGCCAAGCTCGACGCTCCCGTGAACAAGCTTGCGCGACTGCTGAATTCGGCGTCGATCAAGCGCGTGCTGCTCAACGGCTCGCTGACGGTCGACTTCGATCGAGTCGTCGCGCAGCGCGAGGTGCTTGTCGTCAAGGGAGCCCTTGGCGCGATGGGCGCGGGCAACACCTCCGTGCTGATGCAGCTTCTGATCGGCATGCTCGATGCGGCGCTGGCCCGCCAGCAGGACATGGTCGCCGATGGGCAGCGGATCGCAGTTGCGCTCAAGGTGGACGAGGCTCCGCTCGTGCTCAACCGCGGCTTCGCCGAGACGATGGCGCTCAAGCGCTCGGCGGGGCTGGAGACGGTCGCCTGCTGGCAGTCGGACGCGCAGTGGACCGACCGCGAGGTGCGCGATCAGCTCGATGCGCTGTTCGCGCATCGCGTGTACTTCGCGACCGCTTCCACGCGCGAGGCGAGGGATGCCGTCGGGCTGACGATGGCGGAGTTCTCCGACACGGTGCGCCCCGGCATCGAGCACCTGTCAAAGCTCGGTCGTCCCGACGCGCGCCTGCACCTGCCCAAGCACCACGCGATCGCCAGCTGGACGACGGTCGCCGGTCGTCAGGCGCCGTTCATCGCCCGAACGAATCCGCTGCGCGTGGACCGTGAGCGAATCGGTGAGCATATGCGCCGCCAGCACGAGCGCGGTGGCCGTCATCTGGCCGACCTTCGCCAGCCTCACTGGCAGGACGCTCACCGCCCCGCGCGCGTCGAGCAAGTCCGTGCAGGCCCCGATCCAGCCGGGTCGAGCGCTCCCGCAGGCACGCCATCGGACGCGCGCGGCGGCGTAACGGCGACGCAGCGCTCGCATGTCAGCTCGCTCGGGCAGCGCGAGCCCGCCATGCAGCCGCCTCCGACCACGCCCGCCGAGGCGCCCGCGGCGCTGCCCGCCAATCCTTCTGAGAGCTATCGCGAGCTGGTCGAGCTCGATCTCGCGCAGAACGTGCGCTGGGCGCGGCGGCCGGACTCACCGCGCGCGCTGGACGCCGATCCGCTGGACCTGGCGATGCTCGATCTCGTGGCGAACCTGCGGCATGTGCTCAGCAGCCAGCTGCACCGGCGGTTCAATCGCGGACGCGCAATCACGACGACGCAACGCCGGCTGAAGCGACTGTCCGACGCCGGCCTCGTCGAGCGCTTTCAGTTTCATCGTCGCGACGGCGGAGGTGTGCCGATGTGTTATGTGATCACCGACCGTGGCATGGCCCTGCTGCGAGCCACCGGCGGCCTGGGCTCCGCCCCCGAGGACGGGGCGGCGATCCCCGTGGGTTGCGCGAGCGCGCGCAGGGCAGACGAGCAGCGCCTGCGCCAAGCTCGCCACGATGTCCACGTCGCCGGGTGGGTGCTCGCGCTGATGTCCCGGCAAGGTGATCTGCGCTGCGCGCTGCGCGGACCCGAGCAGGCCGTTCTCTCCCCGCCGACCCGTTCGACGCCAGCGGGCCGTGTCGCGATTGCGCCGGCCGATCTGCGACTGCCGGGGGGCTGCGTCGCGCACGACTTCATGCGCGCCGACGGCACAGGCGCAGAGGCCGAGGTTGAGCGCTTTGAGACGGTGCGTCCGCACGCGATCGTCGAGCTTGCGCCGGTTGGCGAGGCCACCTCGCCGACGCGCGCCGTCCGCGCCGACGATCGGGCCGAGGCGCCGCAAGCGGAGGCTTCTCGCAGCGTCAGCGAAGTGTGCCCGGCACGGGGTGTGGACGTGATCGTGGAGCTCGACGATCGCCTGTCTAGCGGCCGCGGCGTGGCGAAGCTCCAGCGCTACGACCACTTCCTCTCCGGCTGGTCGGTCCACACTCGCCGCTATGGACAGCGCCGCGAGGCCCAACCGCTGGTCGTCTTCGTGTGTCGCGACCGGCGCCGCGCCCGCGAGTGCGCTCAGCGAGCCGACGTCGTGATGAGGGCGTGCCGAGCCTACGCCGGCGAGTACCCGGTCGATTGGCAGTACCCCGGAAGGGAGCGCGTGCTGTTCGTCGCCGAGCGCGACATGCACGAGGGCCTGCGTCGTGCATTCGGCGTCGCGCGCCTGCCTCCGTCGGTTCGCGTGGTCCAGGCGCATGGGAATCCCCAGGCTGGCGCTACGTCGGTGCAGGCGCGTGAGCTTCCCTGACCGACGCCGCTCGCCGAGATGGCGCATTCCGGCTGCACTAGCGTGCCACGAGCCATACGGCGGCCCATTCGCCCTCGGCCGAGCGCGTTCGCTCGCGCAGGCCGTGGCGCTCGCCGAACGTCCGCACGATCTCGTCGACCTGCTCGCGCAGCAGCCCGCTCGCGATCATCTGCGCCGGCGGCTTGGCGATCGTGGCTGCCAGGTTCAGCAGCAGCGGGGCCAGCAGGTTGGCCAGCAGCACGATCTCACCGGCAGGCGCGTCACAGGCGCCGAGCCACGGGAGCTCGTCGTTGCGCAGGTCCATGCGGCGCAGCTCGATCCGTACCTCGTTGACGGCCGCGTTGACGCGCGCGGCGTCGACGCTCAGGGGATCGTGATCGAGCGCCAGCACGGGCGCGAAGCCCAGCCGCGCCGCCGCGATCGCAAGCACTCCAGAGCCTGTACCGACGTCCAGCAGTGGCCCGCGTCCGCGCTCGCCGCCAGCCAGCTCGAGCAGCATCTGCAGGCACAGTCGCGTCGTGGCATGGCCGCCGGTGCCAAAGGCCTGCGCGGGGTCGATGACGATCTCCTCCACGTCCTCGCGCGTGCTCGCAGGCTCCCATGGCGGTCGTACGTGCAGGGCGGGCACCGGACTCGCTGAAGCAGGCCACCGCGACGAAGGCTCGACGAGCACCGGACGATGAAACTGCCTCCAGCGCTCATGCCAGTCGTCGGCCGTCTCGCTGGTCGAGATGTCCACAAGCGCCTCACCTGCCGCGGCTTTTAGGTCGGGAAGGTCTGGCAGCTCACCGGGAGCGCCGTAGACCGCGTACTCGACTGTGTGCTCGTCGACCAGCGCCTCCTCGACTCCCGACGGCGCCAGCTCGAGCAGCTCGGCGAGGACGAACTCAGCTTGCGCGCGCCGCACGCGCACGGCTAGCCTGATCACGCAGCCTGGCTGCCGAGTGCGCGCCGCAGCTTGGCGAACATCGATTCCTCCGAGCGGAGGTTCTCGTCGGTGAGCGTCCCGTTGAGCTGCTGCAACAGCTCGCGCTGCTCGTCGCTCAGCCGCCGGGGGATGACGACGTTGACGACAACGCGCAGGTTTCCCCGCTTGGCGCGTCCCAGCGCGGGCATGCCCTCGCCTCTCAGCGTCAGCACCTCGCCGGGCTGAGTTCCCGCCGGGAGCTCGACCGATGCGCTGTCCTGCAGCGTCGCGACCTGCAACGTGCCGCCGAGCGCGGCGACCGGTGCGGGCACGTCCAGCGCCGTGATCAGGTCGTCGCCTTCTCGCACGAAGCGCTTGTCCTCCTGCACGCGAACCAGTACATACAGATCGCCCGGCTGCGCTCCCGCCTCTCCGGCGTGGCCACGCCCGCCTAGCCTGATGCGCTGACCGTTGGCGATGCCCGCGGGCACATCCACCTCCAGCTTGCGCGTGACCGCACGTCTGCCGCGCCCACGACACTCCTCACAGGGCTGCTCCGGTACGCGACCCTCGCCGTCGCAGACGTCGCAGACGACCGTTCTGACCATCTGTCCGAATGGCGTGCGCGTGGCCGCCTGAAGTTGCCCGGCGCCGCCACATCGCTCGCACGTCCTGATCGGGGTGCCAGGCTCGGCGCCGTTGCCGTTGCAGTGCTCGCAGCGATCCACCGCCTCATAGGAGACCTCCACTTTCTCGCCGTGTGCGGCTTGAACGAGGTCGATCTCGACGGCCACCGCGATGTCCCCACCCGGCATCGGTCCCGAACGCCCGCCAAAGGCGCCGCCGCCGCCGAAGAAGGCGTCGAACAGATCGCCGATCGAGCCGAATGCGTCGAAGTTGGGCGCGTAGCCGCCGGAGCGCAGTCCTTCGTGTCCGTAGCGGTCGTAGGTCGCCCTGCGCTCCTCATCGGAGAGGATCTCGTAGGCCTCGGCGGCCTCCTTGAACTTCTCCTCCGCGTCGGGATCGTGCGCGTTGACGTCCGGGTGCAGTTCGCGTGCGAGCTGGCGAAAGGCCTTCTTGACCTGCTGTGCGGAGGCCTCGCGCTCCACGCCGAGCACCTCGTAGGGATCGCGCGGCATGCCTGTCGTGTCAGCTCTCGGCATAGGCGTCTTCGACGAAGCGCGAAAGCTCGTTGGCCGCCTCGCGCACCGTCACGATCGCGCCCGCGTAGTCCATGCGCACCGGCCCGATCACCGACACGGCGCCGAGCTTGCGCTGAGCGCCGCCATATCCAGTCGCTACGAGTGCCAGCGAGCGCATGGCCGGGATCTCGTTCTCGTGGCCGATTCTTACGAAGATGCCGCGCTGCCCGAGTGCCGCGCGCAGAACGCGCAAAAGCGACACACGGCGCTCGAGCAGGCCGACGAGTCCCTCCAGCTGTGCGGCGTCCTCGATCTGCCCCGCCGAGAACAGCCGCGCGGTCCCATCGACGTACAAATCGTCCTCGGTATCTGCGGCGAGATCGCCGAACGCCGGGACGAGCCGCTCCAGAAACGCCAGCTCGCGCGCCGACAGGCCGGGGTCGATCAGCCGCTGCTGAAGCATCCGCGCGCCAAGCCCGAAGCCGACGAGGCGCTCGCGCAAATACTCTCCCGCCCACGCCAGCAGGCCGGAGTCGACCGGCCGATCGAACGTCGCGAACAACTTCGACACGCCGCCGCTGGATGTGATGACGACGACCATCGCCACCTCCGGCTGCAGCGCGAGAACCTCGACGTGACGGATCGTTGCAGTGTTCAGCGATGGCGCCGACACGACGGCCAGCAGGTTGGTCATCTGCGACAGCGTCTCTGAGGTCGTGCGCATCGCCTGCTCGACCTCCCTGCGGATCAGCGACAGCTCCATTCGCCGCTGCACCTCCAGCCCCTCGCCGGAGCTGAGCATCAGGTCGACGACGTAACGGTGGCCAGCGTCCGTGGGCACACGGCCCGCCGAGACATGCGGGTGCGCCAGCAGCCCTTGCTCCTCCAGCAGCGCGAGTTCGTTGCGGACCGTGGACGGGCCGCAATCGAACTGCGTGTCGGCGGCGATCGACTTCGAAGCCACCGGCTGTCCGGTGCGCAGGTAGTCGTCCACCACCTTGCACAGGATCCGCTCCTGGCGCGAGGTGAGCATCATTCTGATTGTAGGCCGGGGGGTGGCGCTCAAACCGCCGCGGAGCTCAAAGCTCCAGCTCGGCCTCTGCGTTGCGAATGATCTGCTTGCCGTCCTGCTCGGCGACCGTGTCGACGAGCGCGCGGTTGCCGCTGACGTCGCGCACCGTTCCGCTTACGAGGATCTCCCGCTCGGGCACGCCCATGCCGCGAAACTGCACCGACAGGCGCTTGAGGTGGGTCGGCCCCCCCGCAGCCTGCGTCTGTGCCCGCGCGACCTGAGCCATCGTCCAGAGGCCGTGCAGAATGCGCCCGGGAAGGCCCACGGCGCGCGCGAACTCCTCGTCTATGTGGATCGGGTTGAAATCTCCCGACGCGCCGGCGTAGCGGTTGGTCAGGTACTTATCCGGGGTGATGCTCATCTGGGGGATCTGCTCTGCGCTTTTCAGCTCTGCCATCCGATCACACTCCTCGCACGATGTTCGTCCACGTACCGCGGCACACCTGCTCGCCGCGCTGATTAATCGAGATCGAGTCGAACACGTAATAGCCGCGACCGTCAGCTTCGGAGATGTCCTTGACACTCGCAGTCGTCGTGATCTCGTCTCCCGCCACGACCACCGGACCCCATCGAAACTCCTGCGCACCGTGGACCATCATCGCGAAGTTCAACTCGATCTCCGGATCGAAGATCGGCGGCCCCACGGCGGGGGCGCTGTAGACGACCGCAAACATGGGCGGCGCTATGACATCGGCGTAGCCGGCCTCACGCGCAGCCTCGACGTCGAGGTGAAGCGGGTTCGTCTCGCCGACCGCGCGGGCGTACTCTCTGATCTTCTCGCGACCGACTGCATAGAGCACCGGGTCGTAGGTCTTGCCGACCGCCTGCTTGTTGACTGGCACTTGACTCCTTGGGACCAATGGCTGTCTGTGTGCTGACCGGCGCGCCAGTTTACGTGGACCGATGCCGCCGGGGCGTTCGGCGCGTTGGGCACCCGAACACAGGCGAGCGGCAAGGGAGCTCCGCCGGAGGCGACGCTCCCTTGCCGAAGGGTCTGCGTCCTTTTCGTGTCCGGCCGTCGCCGCACGCACGGCGCAGGCCCGGGTCCTTCGGATCTAGAACGTGACCTCCAGCTCCTGCGCGCCAACACCTGCAAGCTCACGCTCGCCAGCGTCCTCGTCGCCTCCGTCGGGCTCGCTGGACGCGTCTTGGGCTCTGCCCTCGCCGGGTCCATCGAGAAACTGCACCCGCTCGGCGACGACGCTGACCGCCTGGCGACGCTGCTGCTCGTCCGTCTCCCACTCGCGCCACTCCAGCCGGCCGTCCACGCCGACTCGGCTGCCCTTTCGCGTGTAGCGCGCGACGCTGTCCGCCGACGGGCCGTACACGTTGACGTCGAAGTAGTTCGGGTGCTCGCGCAGCTCACCGTCGGCGTCGCGCCAGCTTGCGTTGCAGGCGATGCGCAGGCCGCAAACACTCGTCCCAGAGGGAAGTGAACGCGTCTCCGGGTCACGTGTCAGTCTGCCGACCAGCACCACGCGGTTGATCGATGTGTAGGACATGAGTAGATCTCCGTTGCTCGATGATTGACCCCGCGTCGAACCTACGGCTGGCTTGGGACGCTTCTCGCGATCGGCGAGGTCGCGATCGATCCCAGCGGCAGCGCATCGAGCCCCAGGACGACGATGCGCTCGTTCGCGTGCGCCCTCTCGATCGCTCGCCGCAGCGCCCTCTCGACGGCCGGCGTGGTGAGGTAGAGCACTCCTGAGACATCGCGCGAGCGAGCCCAGGCGCGGCAGATCTGCTCCAGGCGTCGCGGTGCCTTGATCGTCAGCTCGACCTCGACGGCGATCGGCCTGCCGCGATCGGGAGCCGAGGAGCAGAGCACGAGATCCGGCCGATGCAGCATCGGGCTGTGTCCGCCCACGTGACGCAGGACCGCACTGGCCACTGGAGCGCCATGTCGACGCTCATCCCGGCGCAGCTCGCGCTCTCCCACGACCGACTGCTCGGGATAGCAGCGTTGCAGCGCCGCGGCGGCATTCGCGCAGGCGATCGTGTGCAGCGAGTTGGACGCGCTCACGCGAGCCGGATCCAGCCCTCGCAGGCCTGCGGCCCTGGTTCCGGCGCGCGTGACCGTGTACAGCACCGGCCGATCTGAGAGGAGCTGGTGACGCGCAAGCAGTTGCCGACGCGTGGCCAGGCTCAGACGTGCACGTGCCGACGGGACGCTCGTGTCATCGAGGTGAGCAAGCGCCTCGGCCGTCACCGCGCCGATCCTTCCCGTCCACTGCAGAATCCGCACCAGCTCCTGCGATGGCGCGTGTGTTCGTTGATGAGCCCTTCTGGTCATTGCGTTCTCCTTGCTGTGTGGGTTTTTGGGATCGCGGCGCCCTCCGCCCGGCTGCCGTCGCGCGGAGGGCGGGGCGGCTCTCCAGGCAGCCGTCCGTGGCACGAGCGCGGCTCGCAGTCGTCGGCTCATCGACGCGACGTGCCGCTTGGCCGCGCAGGGCCCAGGTGGCTGGACAGCTCGTTCTCAGCGGGCGTCGTCGAGCGAGAGCACGTGCGCCAAGCGCGCTTCGCGGCCATCGCTCAGCACGATCGCCGCTACACAGCCGAGGCCGAGGCCCATGACCGTCTCGGGACTGAGCGCCTCCTCGCGCACTCGCGTTCGACTCACGTGGCCGGCGCCGTTTCGCGAAGTTCTCCAGGCGCCGCGCTTGCCGGCGAGGCTTGCGATCAACTCGGCTGAACCGGGAACGACTTGGCGGTGGGAGAGCACGACTGTGAGATTCCCCATCACCTGCTCGAGTAGCGCCTCGCGGCCGTGCAAGCGCAGATCGCTCAGCTCCTGCGTGCTCAGGACGAGGCTGATGCCGGCCGAGCGGGCTCGCCCGAACAGCCGCACGACATGTTCGGCGGCTAGCGCTGAGAACTCGTCGATCACGACGATCGTCGGCGTCGGACGCCCCTGCAGCGCGGCGACCGTCGTCTGCAGGTCTCCGACGATCGCGGCGCCGAGCATCTGTGTCAGCAGTGGCCGGCTGTCCGCGTCGAGCTCGAAGTACACGACGTCGCGACGCCGCGCGGCCTCGAGCAGGTCGAAGTGGCTTCGCTCGGTCGCTCTCGGATCCAGCCACGGACCGACGTCGGACTCGGCGAGGATCGCAAGGCGGTCGCGCACGCCGGTGATCTCGCTGAGCTGCCGTGCGGTCAGCGAGTCGAGGTAGGCCTCCGTCGACCGTGCCTGATCGGCTGGGAGCGCGCGGACCAGCATCTCCAGATGCGTGGGATCGAGGTGCTGGGCGATCGTGTGCAGATCCACTTCGACCCCGGCTGCGCGCAAGGAGCGCACGACGTGGCCGAGCAGCCGCTGGGCCTGGCGCAGGTAATGCGGCTCGGTGAAACGCTCCCCGGCGAGCACCTTGTCGGCGATCTCGGTCTCGCTGCCGTGGGCGAAGGGGTTGTAGACCGACGGTCCCTGCGGAGTCCATTCGATGAAGCTCCTGCCCGCAGCCTCCGCGGCGTGTGCGACCGCTGCGCGCATATCTCCGTCGCCCTTCGGGTCGATCACGATCGCGCCCATCCCGTGCTCGATCGCGCGAACGGCCATCCAGGTCTGGGTGACTGTCTTGCCCGAGCCGGTGGCACCGACGAGCAGCGTGTGCGTGCCCCCGTGGGCACCCCCGAAGGGGATCGATATGAGACGCCCGCGCTCGTCGCGACCGACGACCATCTCGCCCGCGCGAAACCAGCCGGTCGCTGCCGCGCGGCGATGGCCAAGCACGAGCGCGCCAAAGCCGGCCCGAAGCAGGTCGATGGGCCGACGTCGCCGTGCCGCGGCGTCAGCGAGGTCCGCGCCGGCCTCGAGGTCTTCTCGGTGCGATCGCCTGGCGCGCATCGTCGCGTAGAGGGCCGCTGTCAAGAGCGCAGGCTCCACGCTTGCCAACGGCGAATGCAGCAGCCCGGCGACGAGCATTACGCCGGCTGCCCAGCTCCAGTGCAGACCTCGCGAGCGCAACACCCGCGCGGCGACGATGCCGAATAGAGCCCCGATCGCGACCAGCGCGATCGCGTGCGTGAGCCAACCAGCGAGCGATCCGAGCGGCTCCAGAGGGTCCGCGGCTTTCGAAAACGGCGTTGCTGGGGACATGTCGTGCTCCTTCCCGAGCGGCCGATTGCGGCGCGCTCGATTGGACCGGTGCGAGCCGGCCGTCGTTAACGAGCGACGGCGGACCAATGGGCCCGCCGTCGTGTGTCCTGCTGAACGTCGGGCCGGATAAGGCCCTTCGAGATGTCTTTGTGCCGTCGGCGCCTAGCGCACAGCGCAGTCGCGAGGCTGCAGTCGACGGGTGACGGCGCGTACCGTCATCCGAGTTCGACCTCGCGCGGGCTGACTGCGAGTCCGTCGCGGGCGATCAGGGCGAGCACGTCGCTGTGGATCCACGGCGTTGGCGTCTTTCGGCCGCCCTCAGGCAGCAGGCCGAGACGCCGCGAGAGCCAGCTGGTCTCCCCGCTCTGGTTGCCTGCGGAGTCACGCTTGATCCGTCCGCAGCGCATTGCGATTTCGCTCATGCTCAACCCCTGGCGCTCGGCCGCGAGGAGCACCGCCTCTCGCAGTCCTCGGTTGAGCACGATCGGACTCGCTTCGATACGCGACAGCTCTCCCTGCAGGACCGTGGTCGAGACCGTGCCGTCACGATCGTGCAGTTGCAGCGCACGACGCGTGCGGGCACGGACCGGCTCGTAGCTCTCCAGGCCGGCGATCGCCTCCCTTACGCTCACGGGCTCGTCTTCTACGCCGTCCGGCGAACGCCGGCGACACCAGCGCAACTCGGGGATCGACATTCCCGTCTGCAGGCGCGCGAGCTCATAGCGCCAGCCATATCGGTCGATCGCGTGATCGTGCGCTGTCTCGGACGGGCAAGGCGGATCGTCGTGGCAATCTCCGGCGAAGGGAATCGCCGTGAGATCCTCGGGCAGCACCAGCCGGCAGCGACAGCGCCCGCGTCGAGCCTGTGTCAGGTAGCAATGCGATGCGATGTCCGCGTTCTCGCGTGGCTCGTCCTCGGCGAGGTGAGCGACGAGCCGCCGGTCGGCGAGCGTCGCTGCGTCACGGTCGATGACCAGCACGCTTCCACCACAGCCAGCGCGCGTGACGATCTCACGGAGATGTCCCCTCCAGTCGGTGTAGCTGGCGATCGTCCTTCGCTGCGCAGAGCTCACGTGGGCGCGCCTGGTGGGCACGGTTGCGCGGCGCAGCTTGCGACGGGCTTGGCTGGCGCGGCGCTTCGATCGCGGTGCGGTGGGTGCGGTTGCCGGAGCGGTCGGTGTCATGTCTGTCTCCTGGGACGGTCGTATCGAGGCACTCGGCCACGACTTCGGGCGGGTGATGGGCGTGCTTGTAGGAGCCGGCTGTGCTGGCCGTCAAGCAGGCTGCGCGAACGCCAAACGGAAGGTGGCGGAGGTCCGAGAACCCCTTAAGGGGTCTCGGAGGGATGGGTCTCAGGCTCACTGCGAGGCGCGAGGTTGGCGCGAGAACGCTCACCGGCGATATCACGCGTCAAAGCGAGAAATTGCAAGTCGAGACGTACCGACGCTTCTGCTGTCGGCGGTCGCGGCGTGAAGAGCTGTCGGATGCCGCGATGCCGCGGCTTTCTCTAGGGAGAGAGGGTGCGGAAAGGAGTCGAGCCTAGCTCGCTGTCGGGAGACCGACCAGACCTAGGAGCCGTCGTGCCGTCTGAGACCTGCAGTCGCCTGTGAGCATCGGCTGCGCCTCGGCTTCCCCGAGCCGATTTCGCGCACGCGAGCGCGCCGTCGCGGCGCATGCGCGAGCTCTGGTGACTGCGCGCGGCGACCGCCGCGCTGGGTGGCGACTGCGAGGCGCGGCACCGCGACTGCAATTCGTCGCAGGCAAATGCGTCGACGGCGACGCGCCAAGATCAACCGGGTCGACAGCGCGGGACAGCCAGCCCGCCAACGGCGCCTGGGACTCAGGCGAGGACGGGCTCGGCGTCGGGAATCTCCGTCGCCGCGCGCACGATTGCCCGGTAGACCAGGTCGATCGCCGCGCGAACCCCGTCTTCCTCGGCCACGAGCGCCCTCGCGGCGCCAAGTGCCTTGCCGATCGTCTCGAGCGCCTCGCCGTCCGTTCCAGGTTGCGGGTCGCGACAGGCTGCGAGGGCCATGTCGAGCATCGCGTAGGCCTGCTCGCCCGCCCCTGTGAACAGCGCGGGACCGACGAGGCTGGCGTACCCGTACACACGCGCGAGGCGTCCGGAGAGCGCGACGGTGGCGCCGCGCCGGGGCGGCGAGACGGATGGCAGACCATGGCCGTCGATCAGCGAAGCCATCGTGCCGCCGAGCACGGACTTGGTCGTCTGCTCGTCCAGCCGGGCCTGACGGGCGAGGCGCAAAGCCAGGTAGAGCGTCGTCGCCGGCATGCCGTAGGGAGGGTCCGACGCGAACACGATCCGCTCGGCCGGCACGCGCGCGAAGAGCTCGATGACGTCGAGCGGGAAGAAGCAGGACATGTCATAGAGCACCCCCGGATGGTCGGCCAGGCGTGTCGTCAGGATGCCCTGGTCGCAGATCGCGCCGTGAGCGAGGATCAGCACCGCGCCGGGGTGGCGCAGTGCGAGGTCGGCCAGGCCCTCGGCGAGCGGCGGCAGACCGCGCCCGGCGTGGATCAGGATCGGCACCGCCGCCTCTTCGGCCAGCGCGAACACGCTGTCCATCTCCGGCCCGTCGAAGACGAAGGCCTGCGCGCGCGGGTGAAGCTTGATCCCGCGTGCCCCCGCCGCCAAGCAGCGTTCGGCCTCGTCTCGCGGATCTTCAGCTGGGTCCAGCCGGCAGAACGGCACGAGTCGGCCGTCGCTTTCGCCTGCCCAGGCGAGCACCCGGTCGTTGGGCAGGCGATAAGACGGATGGCGTTCAGGGTCGTGCAACGGGAACACGCACGCCCGGCGCGCGTCGGCTGCGTCGAGCTGGGAGAGCAACTGCTCTAGCGTCAGCGAGCGTCCGTCCTCGTCGAGGCCGAGGTGCGTGTGGGCGTCGATGATTTCTGCCCCGGGCGGGCGCAGGCCCGCTGTCTCGGCGAGAAACGGCGCGAGCGCTTCGGCGTAAAGCGAGTCTTTCACGCGCGAGACCATATTCTGTCGCGGGCGCTGGGCATGGCGCCGGTGCGACCCGGCGCCGATGTCAAATCTCCGCGGCCATCGCCTGACCGGCGTATCCTGGGTCGAGGATGGCGATAGCGGATCAGATCAAGGTCGACCTGCAGGGGGCGATGCGCGCGGGCGAGAAGCAGCGGGTCGGTGCGCTTCGCCTTGTGCTCTCCGAGCTGCAGAAGGCCGTCAAGGAAGGTGGCGACGACGAGTTGGCAGTGCTGCGGCGCGAGCGCAAGCGCCGCGTGGAGGCGGCGGAGGCCTATCGCGACGGCGGTCGCGAGGATCTCGCCTCCGGCGAGGAGGCCGAGGGCGAGCTGATCCGCTCCTACCTTCCGGCCGAGCTGTCAGACGCCGACCTTCAGACGATCGTCGCGCAGGCTGTGCGCGACAGCGGCGCGCAGACAGCCAAGGACATGGGCCAGGCGATGAAGCAGGCGATGGCCGCGGTCGACGGCCGCGCAGACGGCAAGCGCGTGTCGGGACTCGTGCGAGCGTCGCTGCAGGGATGAGGACGCAGGTAGAGCTCTCCAACGAAGTCGCCGTCGAGCTGGCGGGCAGCCAGGACGCGGTGCTTCGAGCGCTTCAGGCGCATCTGGACTGCAAGGTCTATCTGCGTGGCAACGTGCTGACCTTCGACGGCGAGGAGAGCGAGAACGACGCGGGTGAGCGGGTCGTGCGCGAGCTGTCGGAGCTGATCGCGCGGGGTCATCAGATCGGCCCCGGGACGATCGCCGCCGTCACCGGCGCGCTGGATGCTCACGAGTCCCCAGCACGCGTGCTCGAGGATGTCGTCTGGAGCCACCGCGGCCTGCGCATCGCGCCAAAGACGGTCAACCAGAAGCGCTACGTCGACGCGGTCCGCTCCAGCACGGTGACCTTCGGTGTGGGCCCAGCCGGCACGGGCAAGACGTTCCTCGCCGTGGCGATGGCCGCGGCGGCGCTCTCGCGCCACGAGGTCAACCGCATCATCCTCACGCGTCCGGCCGTGGAGGCGGGTGAGCGCTTGGGCTTTCTGCCGGGCGACCTGATGGCCAAGGTCGATCCCTATCTGCGCCCGCTGTTCGACGCGCTGCACGACATGCTCGACCCGGAGAAGGTCTCGCAGCACATTGAGCGCGGCGTCATCGAGATCGCCCCGTTGGCGTTCATGCGCGGGCGCACGCTCAACGACTCCTTCGTGATCCTCGACGAGGCCCAGAACACCACGCCCGAGCAGATGAAGATGTTCCTCACGCGTCTGGGCTTCGGCTCGCGGATGGTCGTTACGGGGGACATCACGCAGGTCGATCTGCCGCGCGATCAGCGATCGGGGCTGATCGTCGTCGGCGACGTGCTCGACGCGATCGAGGGAATCGAGTTCGTGCGCTTCGGCGGCGAGGACGTGGTCAGGCACAAGCTCGTGCAGCGCATCGTCGAGGCATACGACGTGCACTCACAGCGCGAGGCGCCTGGGCTCCGGTCGGCCGATCGCAGCGCCTGAGCGGCGATGATCGAGGTCGAGGTCTTTGGCGCCGAGACATCGCGTCCGGACGCCGCCGCTAGCGCTCCTAGCGCCCGATCCGTCCCCCCGCCGCAGGAGATCCAGCGCCTGTGCGCGCTCGCCGCGGGTGCGGTGGGAGTCCATGAGGGGCACGTCGCGATCGAGTTCGTCGACGAGCGACGCATCGCCGAGCTGAACGCGCGATACCGAGCGCTGCAGGAAGCCACCGACGTGCTCTCGTTCCCGGTCGACGGCGCCGAGCCGCAGGCGGCAGCGGGGGCGCGCGAGCTGGGCGACGTGGTGATCTGCCTGGAGCACACCGCAGACGTGCGCGAGGCGCTCGTGCACGGAGTGCTGCACCTGGTCGGCCTGGACCACGAGACCGATGACGGCGAGATGCTGGAGCTGCAGCGCCAGCTGCTGGAGCGGGAGGACGGTTGACCCGTAGCGGGTTCGTCGCGCTCGCCGGACGGCCGAACGTCGGCAAGTCGACGCTCGTCAACGCGATCGTCCAAGACAAGGTGGCGATCGTGTCCGATCGCCCGCAGACCACTCGACGCGCGATCCGCGGCATCCGCTCGCGCGGCGATTGCCAGCTGGTGCTCGTCGACCTGCCCGGGGTGCAGCGCCCGCGCGACACCCTGACCGCGCGGATGGCAGGTCGCGTGCAGCAGCAGCTCGCCGACTCCGACGTCGCGCTGCTCGTGCTCAACGGCGAGCAGGGCGTGGGCCCCGGCGACAAATTCATCGCTTCAACGCTTGTCGACGCCGATTTGCCGGTGACGATCGCGGTCAACAAGATCGACCGGATTTCGCGCGCCGCAACCGCGGCGGCGCTCTCGCAGGCCGCCGAACTGCCGATCGCAGAGGAGGTGTTTCCGATTTCGGCACGCACCGGAGCCGGTCTGTCCGCCCTCGTGGAGCACCTATCGGCATGCCTGCCGGAGGGTCCGTTCATGTTCGACGAGCGGACGATCTCCGATCAGCCGCTGGCGATCGTGCTGGCCGAGTTGGTGCGCGAGGCGGTCATCAGGCGCACCTTCCAAGAGGTGCCTCATGCCGTCGAGGTCATGGTCGAGGAGGTCGAGCACCCACGCCCCGGGCTGGCCCGCGTTCGAGCGCTCATCTGGGTCGAAAGCGCCTCGCAAAAGGGGATTCTCGTGGGTGCCAAGGGGCGTATGGTCAAGGCGATCGGGGTGGCCGCCCGGCGGGAGATAGAGCGTGAGCTCGGCTGCCAGGTGCACCTCGATCTGTCCGTGCGCGTGCGCGGCGACTGGCGCGGGGACGAGGATCTTCTCGACCGTCTTGGGATCACGTAACGTTACGCGGGGTGCCATCCCGATAAACACATCCTCTCGGCTGGGCGAAAGTTCCAGTCGATCTGATTCATGGCACCAATGGAATGCAGGAGATCATGAATTGGAGTACCGTCTGCGCTGACGCCAGTTGCCACCAGGAAGGGCGAAAATGTCGGCCAAGCATGCGGTATTGGGACTCGTGATCGAGCGCCCAGGCTATGGGTATCAGCTCGCTCAGCGGCTCGATGAGCGCTTTGGCTCCTCCGGCTTCGCCCCGTCGGGCGTGTATTCGGCGCTCGACCAGCTCAGTCGCGACGACCTCGTCCGCAGCGCGGGCGAGATGGGCGCCGGCCCGGCGCGCCGAGCGGCGCCGAGGACGATCTACGAGGCCACCGAGGAGGGCGTCGACCACTTCGAAGCCTGGATGCTCGATCCGTCGCCGGCGCCGCCGCTTCGCGACGAGTTGCACATGAAGATCGCGCTGTGCCGGCCGCGCAACCTGCCGAGGCTGATCGAGATGGTGGGGGGCCAGGAACTCGTGTGCCTGGGGCGCCTGCAGGATCTCAAGCGGCTTACCGAAGAGGTTTCGAAATCGCCACGCGACTGGTCGGGACTGATGCGGATGCTTGCGGCGGAAGCCGAGGTGGCTTTCTGGAATGCGCGGATCGAATGGCTGCAGAACGCGCGCGAGCTGCTCGAGCAGTTGCGCGACGAGCACGAGCAGGACGACCGTGCGGGCATCAGCGAAGTCATTGCCGCCCCGCCCGCGCGGCTGCGAGGGCTGTAGATGGCGGACGCTCTGCTCTCGCTGGACGCGGTCAGCAAGAGCTACTGGCGGGGGACGTCGGAAGTTCGCGTCCTCTCCGACGCATGCCTGGCGATCGACGCCGGCGAGTTCATCGGAGTGTGGGGCAAGCGCGGTGCCGGCAAGACGACGCTGTTGCGGATCGCCGCCGGGTTGGAGACACCGGACCGCGGCTCGGTCCGCTTCGACGGCGAGGATCTGTCGACGCTTTCCGAACGCGCTCATGCCCGTCTACGGCGCGGCGAGGTCGGCATGGTGCGCCGGTCGGGGCCGAAGAGCGAGCTGTGCATGCTCGACTATGTGGCGCTGCCGTTGCTCGTCGAGCACGGTCGGCGTAAGGCCAATCGCCTTGCCGATGCTGCACTGCGCCAGGTCGGCATGGTTCAGTGCGCCGGACAGCATTGGGACAGCCTGTCTGACGGAGAGCGCGCGTTCATCGCGATCGCCCACGGCATCGCTCGCGCGCCGCGGCTGCTGCTCGTCGATGACCCGACGGCCAACCTCGATCTGCGCGAACGCGAGGAGATCCTGCAGCTGTTGCGTACGCTGGTGCAAGATACGAACCTGGCGGTGCTGATGACCGTGCCCGACATGCCCGCCGCTCTCGGCTCTCATCAGCTTCGAGCGCTCAGTGGCGGACGCCTGATCGCGCCCTCTGCCGGACCGGAGGGCGAGGACAACGTGATCGACTTTCCCGGGTACCAGCGCTCCGCCTAAGATGTCCGGCGCAGTGCCCGCAGGCATGTTGCCCTCAGCTCGCGCAGCGACGCGTCGATGCTAGAGCTGCGCGAGCTCGTGAAGCACTTTCCGGCCGTATCGGGGCCGCCTGTGCGTGCGGTCGATGGCGTCTCGCTATCGGTGTCCGGTGGCGAGTTCGTAGCGCTGTACGGGCCCAGCGGCTCGGGAAAGACGACGCTGCTGATGCTGATCGCGGCGCTGCTTCGACCGGACGCCGGCTCGATCGTGCTCGACGATTGCGACGTGTCGAAGCTGAGTGACCGCGAGGCGGCGCACTATCGCCTGCACGAACTCGGCTTCGTGCGCCAAGCGCTCAATCTGATCCCTGGCGCCAACGCCCTCGACAATGCCGCCCTGAAGCTGATGGGAACGGACGTTGGCTCGCGCGAGGCTCGTCGTCGCATCGCGCCCCTGCTCGAGCGACTCGGCCTCGCCGAGCGCAGCACACACCGAGCCGAGCAGCTGTCGATGGGCGAGCGCCAGCGGGTGATGATCGCGCGGGCGCTGTCGACCGACCCGAGGCTTCTGCTCGCGGACGAGCCGACCGGCAGTCTCGATACCGAGCGGGGGCGCCAGGTGCTCTCGCTGATCGCCGAGACGTGCCGCGAGCGCGAGGTGGCGGTCGTGCTCGTCACGCACGATCCGCAGGCCGCCGCCTTCGCCGATCGCGTATACGCGCTGCGCGACGGACGGCTCATCGACTATGAGCCGAGCCAGGGGCGCCCCCCCGTCGATGCCGGCTGAGCGCCATGGCGGGGCCCTGTCGTGAAGCTGTCGAGCATCCTGCGCCTCTACCGCGTTCGCCTGCGTGCGCGCTTGACGCAGGAACTCTTCGCCGTGCTGGGGATCGCGATCGGCGTCGCCCTGCTGTTTGCCTCGCAGGTGGCCAACACGAGCCTCGACGGCTCAGTGCAGCGCCTCACCGACGGAATCGTCGGGCCGATGCGCTTTCAGCTTGCCACGCGCAGCAGCGCCGGCTTTGACGAACGCCTGCTGAAAGAAGTCGCGAGCCTTCCCGGTGTGCAGGCCGCGGCGCCGGTGCTCGAGCAGAACGCCAACATCGTCGGCCCGTCCGGCCAGCGGTCGGTCGATCTGGTCGGCACAGATCCGCGGCTTGCCAGTCTTGGCGGGCGCATCGCTCAGCACGTCAAGGGCGAACTGGTCGGCGGCACGAGGGTGATCACGCTGCCGGCTTCGCTTGCGCAGAAGATCGGCGTCTATTCGATTCGTCCGGTCACACTGCAGATCGGCGCTCGCGCCGTCAACACGCTGCTCGCTCCAAAGCTCTTGAAAAGTGACGGAGGCACGCTGGGCGACAGTCCGATCGCGCTAGGCCCATTGCGGACGGTGCAAAGGATGTCTGGCATGCAGGGGCGGCTGACGAGCATCTACGTTCGTTCGCCTGCGGCCCTGGATCGATCGGTGAAGGCCGGGCTTCAGCGCCTGGCCGGCCGGCGGTTGAACGTACGTCCTGCAGACATCACCACGCGACTGTTCCGCCGCGCTGCCGGGCCGGTCGACCAGTCGACAGCTCTGTTCTCGGCGCTCAGTGCGCTTGTCGGCTTCCTGTTCGCGTTCAACGCGCTGATGCTGACCGTCCCGCAGCGCAGAAGTCTGATCGAGGACCTGCGGCTCGACGGCTACACACGCCGGATGATCGTCGAGGTCCTGCTGCTCGACGCGCTCGTGCTGGGGGTGATCGCCTCGCTGCTCGGCCTGGTGCTGGGCGAGCTGTTGTCGGCCGCGCTGTTCAGCTCCAACCCGGGCTACCTGTCGTTTGCCTTTCCGATCGGCAGCGAACGCGTCGTGACGTGGTTTAGCATCGCGCTGGCGCTGGGGGGCGGCCTGATCGCCGCCTTCGCCGGCGTGCTCGTGCCGTTGCGGGCGGCGATAGTCGAGCGCCCGGCCGCGGGACGCGCATCGGAGCAGCTGTACGGGCGTTCCTGGTGGCTGCTCGTGGCCTCGGGCATTTGCCTGGCGACAACGACGGCGATCCTCTTGGCAGCGACGCAAGCAGCGATCGTCGCTGTCGTCAGCCTCACCGCCGCGATGTTGCTCTGCCTGCCGGCCCTGCTCGACCTCGCGGTGAAAGCCAGCGCGCGGCTGCAGCACATGCTCTCCGGCGCCGCGTCGTATCTGGCCTTGATCGAGCTGCGCTCGCGATCCAACCGGGCCCGCTCACTGGCGATTGCCGCCACAGGAGCGATCGCCGTCTTCGGAAGCGTCTCGATCCAGGGCGCCAGAGACAACCTGCAGCGTGGCCTCGACGCCTCCGCACGGGGGATCGACTCGGGTGCGGATATCTGGGTGACGCCCGATGGCGCGTCCAACTCGTTCGCGACGACCTCCTTCAAGAACGTCTACGGCATGGCGCTCGCGCGCCTTCCCGGCGTACGTGCGGTGAAGCTGTATCGCGGCAGCTTTCTCGATTGGGGCGATCGCCGCATGTGGATCCTCGCGCCACCTCGCTCGGACGCGCGACCGGTTGCGTCCAGCCAGATCGTCAGCGGAAACGCGGGCCTGGCCAACGCGCGGCTGAGAGGGCACGGCTGGGTGGTGGTTTCTCGCGCGATCGCCAGCGAACACAGTCTGCACATCGGTCAAGCCTTCACGATTCCGAGCGCGCAGCCGCTCACGCTGCGCGTGGCCGCGCTCAGCACCAACCTCGGGTGGCCACCGGGGGCGCTCGTGATGAACGCCGACGACTATGCGAGCGGGTGGGGCAGTGGCGACCCCAGCGCATACCAGGTGCAGCTGGCGCCAGGCGCGGCATTGGTGAGCGTGAGCCGCGAGGTGCGGCAAGCGATCGGTCCAGGGTCGGGCCTGCAGGTGCAAACGAGCGCCCAGCGCGAGCTTCGCCACTACTCGCAAGCTGCGCAGGGCCTCTCACGTCTGACGCAGATCCGAACACTTGTGTTGATCGCCGCGGTGTTCGCGATGGCGGCGGCGATGGGGGCGATGATCTGGCAACGCCGCGCGCGCCTCGCCGACATGAAGGTGGACGGCTTCGGGCGCATCGTGTTGTGGCGCGCGCTGCTGTGGGAGAGCGCGATCCTGCTCGGCGCCGGCTGCTCGCTCGGTGCCGTGTTCGGGCTGTATGGCCAGCTCGTCCTGAGCCGAGCGCTGTCGCTCGTCAATGGCTTCCCGGTGATCGAAAGCTCGCCCGTCCCGGCTGCCGTTGGCAGCTTCGCGCTGATCACCGCGGTCGCCGTGGCGATCGTCGCAATACCGGGCTATGCGGCTGCGCGCGTGCGGGCATCGGTCGGTCTGCAGGACTGATCGCACGATCCAAAAGATACGACCGATGGCCACCCTACTATCCGGGAGAATTCCGATCCATGGATAGATGCCCGATCCGCTACCACTCTCTCCGAGACAGGTGTGGGCCCTTCTTGCAGCCGCTTCAAGGCAGCTGCTCTGGGGCCTGAGAGCCGTGTCGCGCGAGACGCACACTTGGCAAGTCCGCGCGAGGTCGATCCCCGACGCGGCGATCCGCGACGACGCGCTGAGTTCGATCGAGCGCAAGCGTGGTCACACCGACGGCGCGGCTCTGTTCTGGATACTGCCCCGCCAGCGAGATCCGAACCTGCTGCGGCTGTTGGTCGCGTACGAGATCATCTGGGACTTCCTCGACTGCGTGAACGAGCGTGGCGCCTGCGAGGGCACCGAC
>DASYKG010000022.1:0-8410 GCA_035995645.1 Solirubrobacteraceae bacterium | reverse complement strand
ACTGCAGCACCTGCACGCTCAGCCCGGGAACGGCCGGCGATACCGAAGTGATCAGCGAGCGGTAGTTGGGGCTGGAGCCCTGGTCGTCGAGCGGGCTCTGCGATTGCCCGGCCGCCAACGCCGCCCCGGCGCCCGCCGATTGCATCGCCGCCGCGCTCGCCAACGTCAGCGCACAGGCGCCCAGCAGGGCGGGAATCGGTCGACGTCGCACCGCCAAAAACCGTAGCGAAGACAATTTGGCGCCGAGCCGACTGCCCCTGCTCACGTGCCAACGTCCGACAGCAGCCACAGGCCGAAGCTCGTGAAGGCGACCATCACGGCGAGCATCCAGTACTGGCTGCGCACCGCCTCCTCGGGCTCGCGGTACATAACCAGCGCGCGATCGTGCGCCAGCACCAGGCCACCGATGTGCCCGACGATCAGCGCGGCGACCTGCACATACCAGATTGCCGCGTATGAGATCACCTGATAGTCGATCTGATAGCCCGCCGTGCCGAACAGGTTCGAGCCGTCGCCGAGCGGGTCCGAGGCGAGATAGCCGATCGCCTGTCCCTGCCACAGCAGCAGCGAGAAGTAGTGTGCGAGCACGTACGCGAAGGCGATCGGCACGAGCGTGTGCGCGAACGCCCGCGTCAGTTCGCCCACGTCGTAGCGGTCGCCGACGCTGCGAACGCCGAGGATCCCCAGCCGGTAGACGGCGGCGATCAGCCCGACGCAGAACAGCAGGCCGAGCGAGTACGCGAGCTCTTGCGCGGGCGTCGCCCCCAGCCCGAGGTCGCTGAACACGCTCTGCACGTGCGGCTCGGCTTTGCGCCAGATGCCGCCGTTGGAGAAGCCGTCGAACGTCGTCGTGCCGATGATCGCGCAGATCAGCGTGACCGTCCCAGCCCTCATCTGCAGGTTCGTCACGCCGCTCAGCGGGCGACGCCAGCAGAGAAATCCGCGTTCGTCGCAAACCAGCGGCGAGAGCCGCGACAGCAGGTTGAAGTACACGCCGAAGCCATCCGCCGACCGCCCCCACTCCTCCACTCCGAACAACAGCATTCCGGCGAGCATCACCACGAAGTAGCCCAGCGACAGCGCCGCCAGCAACGACGGTTCGTCGCGGTTGACGTACACGAGCTCCAGCCACGCAAAGCCGACGAGGCCGGCGACCGCCGGCCACACGCCCAGGCGGCCGGGATAGCGCAGTGGCGCCGCGGCGCGCGTGTCGCCGCGCATCAGACCCAGCGCGCCGCGACACAGGCGCGCGCACGTCCGCCACGGATTCAGCGCCGCGAACACGTCGCCGAACAGCACGCTCAACACAGGCATGCCGATCCAAAAGATCACGTAGATGAACGTCACCGAGAAGTTCGCGCCGGGCACCTGCGCGCCGGCGAAGCCGCTGTAGAGCACCAGCGCGAACAGCGCCAGCCCGATCGCCCCACCTGCCGTCTCGAGCGACAGGGCGACGCGCGAGCGTGCCTCACCCGCGCCGGACGAGCTCCGCAGGCGCCGACGGTGTTCGCTCTGCAGCTGCGGCGTGCGCCACAGCGTCGACAGTGCGACGAACGAGACGACGAGCACGATCGCCGCCGTCCAGCTGAACAGCCACACGGGGATCGGCAGGTCGGCCTTGCCGACGATCCCGTGCGCCTGCGCGCTCGCCGGCAGCGCCAGCGCCAGGAGGAGCGCGGCGCCGAGCAGCAAGGGCGGCATGCGGCGGCGCGGAGCTCTCATGCCCGGCGCAGTCTATGCAACGGCATTCGCCCGATCGCCGCGTCAGCCTGCCATCGCCGGCGCCCATGCTGGCGTACCCTGCACGATGCATGTCCGCGCTACCGCTCGCCGTCTCAACCGACATCGAGGCCGCGCTGCAGCTCGGGCCGCTGGCGCTGCTGGGACTGCTCTACGCGCGCCGCGTGCGCACGCTCGCCCGCACGAGCCACCCCGTTGCCGGTTGGCGCCAGGCCTGCTTCTACGCCGGCTTCGTGGTCATCGCCGCCGCGCTGACGTCGCTGGGCTCGGCCAGCCAGGACCTGCTGTACATGCACATGATCGAGCACCTGCTGCTCGGCGACATCGCCGCACTGTTGATCGTGCTCGGCCTCACCGGCCCGCTGATCGCGCCGATCCTGCTGGCCGAAGTTCGTTCGGTCAAGCTGTTCGATCGCCTGCGCGCGTTGGCGCACCCGGCAGTCGCCTTTCCGCTGTGGGCGATCGACCTGTACGTCTGGCACATTCCTGCGCTCTACCAGGCCGCGCTGCGCCACACTGGGGTGCACGCCCTGGAGCATGCGATGTTCCTCGGCTTCGGCATCAACATGTGGATGTGCCTGGTCGGCCCGCTGCCGATGCCCGGGTGGTTCGGCAACCTCGCGCGGCTGTTCTACATCGTCGCCGTGCGCCTCGCCGGCACCGTGCTCGGCAACATCTTCCTCTGGTCGGGCACCGTCTTCTACCCCTTCTACAGCTCCGGCGACGCGATCCACCACATCTCACCGCTGGCCGACCAGAACATCGCCGGGGCGATCATGATGGTCGAGGAGTCCTTTCTCACGCTCGGGCTTTTCTGCTGGCTGTTCCTGCGCGCGGCGCGCGAGGGCGAGGAGCGCCAGGACCTGCTGGACTACGCCCACTCGCAGGGCCTCGAGCTCAGCGAGGCGCGCGCCGCGCGCGCCGTCGCCGCCGGGCGCGGCGCCGAGCTGCGCCGCCGCCTGGAGGGCCGCGCCGGCACTCCCGAGCGCACCTGATGCGAGCGCTACGCTTTGCGCATGTGTGCTGGATGTGCGATAGCCGCCGCTTCGGGCGCCACGGGCTTCAGGACCTGGCTGCAGACCCACCACTTCGGCTGGCTGACACCCAAGCGCATGCGCGCACTCACGCTCGCTGCGATGTGCACGGCCGGGCTGGTCTCGACCGTCGGCATCAGCGGCTCGACGCCGGCCGGCGCGACGGCAAAGGCGCCCGCGGATCAGACCACCGCGCACCATGCGTCGACGCGCTGAGGCCTAGCCTGGCGGCTCGCCCTAGAGCTTGAAGGCGAGTGACCGCAGCCGGCCGTCAGCCACCGGCCACGGCGGGCAGGATCGTCAACTCCGACCCATCCGCCACGGGCGTCTTCAGCCCGTCTAGGAAGCGGATGTCTTCGCCGGCGACGTACACGTTGACGAAGCGACGCAGCCCGCCGTCGTCGTCGTACAGCCGCGAGCGCAGCTCGTCGTGGCGCGCGAACAGGCCGTCGAGCACCTCCTGCACGGTCGTGCCGTCGACCTGCGTCTCGGCCTCGCCGCCCGCCGCCGCGCGCAGCTGCGTCGGGATCTTCACGAGCACTCCCATCAGACGGAGACCGTCTGAGGAACGCCGGCCTCGAAGGCGTCGACCGTGGGCGCAATCGTGTGCGTCTCGAACGTGCCGCGCACCGCGTCCAGCGTCTTCAGCCCCTCGCCGGTGATCACCAGCACGACGCGCTCGTCGGCGTCGATGTCTCCACGTTCGGCGAGCTTTGCCAGCGTGGCCGTCGTGACGCCGCCGGCCGTCTCGGTGAAGACGCCGGTCGTCTCGGCGAGCAGCTTTATGCCCGCACGGATCTCCTCGTCTGAGACCGAGTCCACGCCGCCGCCCGTGCGCCGCGCCAGGTCCAGCGCGTACGGGCCGTCGGCGGGGTTGCCGATCGCCAGCGACTTGGCGATCGTGTCCGGCTTGACCGGCCGGCAGACGTCGTGGCCGTCGGCGAACGCGCTGGCCACCGGCGAGCAGCCGTGCGCCTGGGCGCCGTTCATGCTCGGCAGCTCCCCCTCGACGAGGCCGAGCTCTGAGAACTCCTCGAAGCCGCGTGCGATTTTCGTGAACAGCGAGCCGGAGGCGATCGGCACGACGCAGCGGTCGGGCAGCTCCCAGCCGAGCTGCTCGGCGATCTCGAACGCCAGAGTCTTTGACCCCTCGGCGTAGTACGGGCGCAGGTTGATGTTCACGAACGCCCAGTCGCGCTCGGCGCACAGCTCGGTGCACAGCCGGTTGACGTCGTCGTAGTTGCCTTCCACGCCGACCAGCTTCGTTCCGTAGACACCCGTGGCGAGCACCTTCTGCTCCTCCAGGTCGCAGGGAATGAATACGTAGGAGTCAAGGCCCAGCGCCGCGCCGTGGGCGGCGACCGAGTTGGCCAGGTTGCCCGTGGAGGCGCACGCGATCGTCTCGAAGCCCAGCTCACGAGCGCGTGCGACGGCGACCGACACGACGCGGTCCTTGAACGAGTGCGTCGGGTTGGCGGCGTCGTTCTTGACCCACACCTCGCGCAGGCCGAGGCGCTCGGCGAGGCGGTCGGCGCGGATCAGCGGCGTGCAGCCGGCCGGCAGGCCAACGCGCGAGGCCAGCCGTCCCGACGGTCCCGGAGGTCCGCCGGCGAGCGGCAGGAAGTCCGCGTAGCGCCAGATGTTCTGCGGTCCGCCCTGGATCCGTCGGCGCAGCTCGCCGACGTCATCGCCGGTGCGACTGTGGTCGTAGACCGCCTCGAGCGGGCCGAAGCACGTCTCGCACACGTAAAGCGCCTCCAGCGGGTACTGGGCCTTGCACTCCTTGCACTGCAGGTGACTGACAGCCATTGGGGCTCCCTTCGCTTTAGTCTTCGCTGTGTCACTTGTGCGAAGAGCGCGAAGGCTCGCCACACATCTCTCTGGAATTGGCACCTTCCCGCTGTGACGGACGGTGGTTGCCGGGGTTTCGTAGGGCCAGTCCCTTCACCCCTCTGGATGTGTCCAGCTATGTCTGGCGCGAAGTCTAGCAACGATTACGGCGGCGGCAAGTCCGCTTTACGTCCAGATTCGCGTGTCGAGACAGACGGTAACGCGCGCGCAGCAGCGGTGTAGCCCCACTGCGGTGAGCACTCCCCTGCGCCAGCACGAAAAACGCCTCACCGACGAGCCCGGTGGCCTACAGCCCATGGCCACGGCGCACAAGCTCCGCATGCTGTTGATCGTCAATCCGCACGCCGCCACCGTCTCTGACCCCCTGCGCAGCCTCGTCGTCCATGCGCTGAACGGTCGCTTCGATGTAGACGCCGTCGACACCGAGGCTCGCGGCCATGCCACCGAGCTGTGCCGCGAGTCCGCGCACGAGGGCTATGACGTCGTCGTCGCCTTCGGCGGCGACGGGACGGTCAACGAAGCCGCCAACGCCCTGCGCGGCTCTCAAACGCCGCTTTGCGCGCTTCCCGGCGGCTCGGCCAACGTGTTCGCGAAGATGCTCGGCATGCCCGGCGAGCTCGTCGACGCCACCGAGCACCTGCTCGCGATGGCCGACGACTGGCGCGTGCGCAGGGTCGACCTCGGCGTCGTCAACGGGCGCTGCTTCACGTTCAACTCGGGCGTCGGCCTCGACGCAAGCGTGGTCCAGCGCGTCGACGCGCGTCCGGGGCTGAAGGCGCGCTTTGGCCCCTACTTCTTCGCCTGGAAGGCGCTGACGTCATTTCTCGGGCGCTATCTGCTGCGCGCGCCGCGCATGGAAGTGGACGCCGGCGACGGCGTCCTGCACGCCGTCACGACGATCGTTCAGAACGGCTCGCCGTTCACCTACTTTCACGAACGGCCGATCGAGATAGCCGAGGGCGCATCGCTGGACTCGGGCAGGCTCGCCGGCGCCGTGCTGCACCGCGCAACGCCCGTCGGCATATCGCTGCTCGGCCTGCGCGCGATGCTGGCGCGCACGCGCGTCGTCGGCCATCGCCAGGTCACCGGCTTTACGCGAGTGTCCGAGCTGACCGTGCGCAGCGCCGACGGTCGCAAGCTGCCGCTGCAGGTCGACGGCGACTTCCTCGGCGACGTCGACGAGGCGCGCTACTCGGTGCTGCCAGGCGCGCTCAACGTCGTCGCCTAAGCTCCGCCGCCCGGCGTGACGCGGTAGGCGTCGAACACCGAGTCGATGTTGCGCATGCGCGTGATCGCGCCCTTCAGCGTATGCGTGTCGGCGACCTCCACGACGAAGCGGTTCTTGACCATCGGCGGCATCGACAAGCAGCGCGCTTCGAGGATGTTCGCGCCGGACTCAGAGAACACACGCGACAGGTCCTCCAGCAGGCGATGGCGATCCCACGCATCGATCTGTATTTCCACGACGAACGCGGTCGACTGATCCCCATCCCACGAGACGTTCGTGAAGCGCTCCGGGTCCTTGCCGAGCAGCGCCGCATTGGGGCAGTCTTTGCGGTGGATCGTGATTCCCCGCCCGAGTGAGATGTAGCCGACGATCTCATCGCCGGGAACCGGGCGACAGCACTTGGCCAGGCGCAGCATCACGTCCTCGACGCCGTCCACCTTGATCCCGTACTGCTCCGAGGACTTCGTCGGGCGTCGGCGGTGGCGCCCGACGCGCAGCAGGTCCGCCGCCGTGTCGTCGCCGTCTGCCGCCTCGCCCTGCTTCAGGCGCTGCATCACCTTGCTGACGACCAGCTTCGGCGAGACCTTGGCGGCGCCGAGGGCGATGTAGAAGTCGTCGGCCTTGCGGTAGCCGACCTCGCGGATCACGTCGGCGAGGATCGCCGAGCCGGTGATCTTCTGCGCGGGCAGGCCCTGTTTGCGCAGGTGCTCCTGCAGCAGGTCGCGTCCGGTGTGCTCGGTGTCCTGGCGCGACTCCGCCTTGAACCACGCCTTGATCTTGTTGCGCGCGCGAGTCGTCTTGACCATCGCCAGCCAGTCGCGCGAGGGTCCGCGCTCGCGCTTGGCCGTGAGGATCTCCACGATGTCGCCCGAGCGCAGCTCGTAGTGCAGCGGCACGATCTTGCCGTTGACGCGCGCGCCCACGCAACGGTGGCCGATCTCCGTGTGCACCTCATAGGCGAAGTCCAACGGCGTCGCCCCAGCCGCCAGCGACTTGACCTGCCCCTTGGGAGTGAAGACGAACACCTCTTCCTCGAACAGGTCCGTGCGCAGCGTCTCCATGAACTCGCGCGGGTCTGAAAGCTCCTTCTGCCAATCGAGCATCGAGCGCAGCCACTTCAGCTTGGCGTCGCCGCCACTGCCGTCGCCGTCGGCGCCCGAGCCGTGCGCGTCGCCGTTTGGCCCAACCTTGTAGACCCAGTGCGCGGCTACGCCGAACTCGGCCATCTCGTGCATCTCCTGCGTGCGGATCTGGATCTCCAGCGGCCGCCCCTCGGGTCCGATCACCGTCGTGTGCAGCGACTGGTACATGTTGAACTTGGGCATCGCGATGAAGTCCTTGAAGCGACCCGGCAGCGGCTTCCACAGCGAGTGGATCACACCGACCGTGCCGTAGCAGTCCTTCACCGAGTCGACGATCACGCGCATCGCCGTGAGGTCGTAGATCTCGTTGAACTCGCGGCCCTTCTTGGTCATCTTGTCGTAGATCGAGAAGAAGTGCTTCGCACGCCCGGAGATGTCGGCCGGGATGTCGACCTTCTCGAGCTCGCGCGCCAGCACGTCTCCGGCCTCGGCGACATGCCCTTCGCGATCGGCGCGCCGCTCGGCGACCATCGTCTTGATCTCCTCGTACTTGCGCGGGTGCAGCGTCTGGAACGCGAGGTCCTCGAGCTCCCACTTCAGTGCATGGATACCGAGGCGGTGCGCGAGCGGCGCGTAGACCTCGAGCGTCTCCTTCGCCTTCTGGATCTGCTTCTGCTTCCCGAGGTACTCGATCGTCCGCATGTTGTGCAGCCGGTCGGCGAGCTTGATGAGGATCACGCGGACGTCCTCGGACATCGCGACGATCATCTTGCGGTAGTTCTCCGCCTCCGCCTGCTCGCGGCTCTGGAAGCTGATCCGCGTCAGCTTCGTGACGCCCTCGACGAGCCTGGCGATCTCGTCGCCGAACTCCGTGCGCACGTCCTCGATGTCGGTCTCGGTGTCCTCGACGACGTCGTGCAGCAGCGCCGCCGCGATCGTCTGCTCGTCGAGGCGCAGCTCGGCGCAGATGCGCGCCGCCCCGACCGGATGCTCGATGAAGTCGGAGCCGGACTGGCGCTGCTGGCCCTCGTGCGCCGCGGCGGCGTAGGCGAACGCGCGCGCCACGAGGTCGCGATCCACCGAGGTCGTGTACGAGGCCACCTCCGCGAGCAACTCGTCGAGCAGCTTCTGGTGGCCCGCGCCTGTCTCCAGCGTTGCCATTTTCTCAGTGTACTCCCGCCCCCCGAGGGCGAATCCCCCGGGCAGGAACCGCCGTTTCGGAGGCGAAATCACGCCGCCCATGCTCCGTTTTCGACGCAGGGAAACACGGAAAGTCGAGAAGCTCGCCAGGGCGCTCGCCGCCCTCGACGAGCGGGCGCGGCCCGCGCCGAAGCGCACCGCCCGCATGACGCTCGGCGTCTAGCGCGTACGCTTCCGCGCATGCCCTGGTACTACGCCGTCTCCGAGCACGACCATGAGATCCAGAACCCGACCAACGCGGAGAAGATCGCGCTGCTCGGGAACTATCTCCGGCT
>DASYKG010000021.1:0-6076 GCA_035995645.1 Solirubrobacteraceae bacterium | reverse complement strand
GTAGGGGCAGCGCGGGTGGAACGAGCACCCGCCGGGCAGGGTGATCAGCGACGGCGGGCGGCCCGAGATCGGGACGAGCTCCTCGCCACGCGGCAGGTCCAGGCGCGGGATCGAGCGCAGCAGGCCCCACGTGTACGGATGCTCGGGCGCGCGGAAGATCGCCTCCTTGGGCGCGGTCTCGATGATGCGCCCGGCGTACATGACCGAGATGTCGTCGGCGACGTCGGCGACCACGCCGAGGTCGTGGGTGATGAGGACGACGGCCATGTCGAGCTCGCGGCGCAGCCGCGCGATCAGCTCGAGGATCTGCGCCTGGACGGTCACGTCGAGCGCGGTCGTCGGCTCGTCGGCGATCAGCAGCTTCGGCTCGTTGGCCAGCGCCATCGCGATCATCGCGCGCTGGCGCATGCCGCCGGAGAACTCGTGCGGGAAGTCGTCCACGCGCCGTGACGGATCGGGGATGCCGACGAGCCCGAGCAGCTCGATCGCCCGCTCGCGCGCCTGCGCCTTGGAGACGTGCTGATGCGCGCGCACCGCCTCGATCAGCTGATAGCCGACCTTGTAGAACGGGTGCAGCGACGACAGCGGGTCCTGGAAGACCATCGCGATGTCGTTGCCGCGGATCGCGCGCAGCTCGCGATCCGCCAGCGTCACCAGGTCGCGGCCCTCGAACAGGATCCGCCCGGAGATCTGCGCGGTCTTGCCGCGCGTCAGGCCGAGCGTGGTCATCGCCGCGACCGACTTGCCCGAGCCCGACTCGCCGACGATCCCCAGCGTGCGCCCGCGCCCCACCTCATAGGTGATGCCGTCGACCGCGTGCACGATGCCGTCTTCGGTGGAGAACTCCACACGCAGGTCCTCCACGCGCAGCAGCGGCTCCGCGGAGCTCACGAGAGCCTCTCCCCTGGAGGGATGCGCCGCCGGTTCACTCATAGCGCACCCGCGGGTCGAGATACGCGTAGGCGATGTCCACGAAGATGTTCGCCACAACGATGAACAGCGCGGCCAGCACGACGGTGCCCTGCACGATGGGGAAGTCCGAGTGCGTGATCGCGTCGTAGTTCAAGCGGCCGATGCCGGGGATGTTGAAGACCGTTTCCACGAGCACGGAGCTGCCGAGGAACACGCCGATGTCGATCCCGAGGATCGTCACGATCGGGTTGATCGCCGAGCGCACGCCGTGGCGCAGCACGACGCGCCGCTCGGACAGGCCCTTGGCGCGCGCCGTGCGGATGTAGTCCTCGCCCATCGTCTCGATCAGGCTGCCGCGGATCAGCCGCGCGTAGATCGCCGCGGTGCCCGCCGCGACGACCAGCCACGGCAAAATCAGCGAGGTGAACCACTTGCCTGGTTCGCTCGTCAGCGGCACGTAGCTGCCCGACCCCGGAAACACCTGGATCTGTCCTATGTCGGTGGCGAACAGGTACAGGGCGACCAGGCCCAGCCAGTATTCCGGCGCGGACACGAGCACCAGCGCGGTGCCCATGCTGAAGCGGTCCAGGCGCGAGCGTGGGCGCAGCGCCGAGACGATTCCCACCGACAGCCCCGACACCAGCCACACGACCGCGCCGCCGAGCACGAGTGACAGCGTGGCCGGGATGCGGTCGAAGATCAGCGACTTGACGGGCGCGCCGCTGTAGTAGCTGAAGCCGAGGTCGAAGTGCAGGAAGATGTTCTTCATGTAGATCCAGAACTGCGTGAGGATCGGCTTGTCCAGCCCGAAGTTGTGGCGGATCTCGGCGATGATCTTCGGGTTCTGCTGGCGCCCGGCGAGCAGCTTCGCGGGGTCCGCCGTCGGCAGCACGCGAAACAGCACGAACGTCAGCGCGGCGACCAGCACCAGCAGCACGACGCCCCACAGGACGCGACGGACGACGAAGCGGATCATCCGCTTACTTCAGCGACGTGTACGTGTAGTCCCAGTCGCCGATGTCCCACTGCTGCCCGACCCCGCTGACGTCCTTGGACTCGATCGCCGGCTGCTTGTCCCAGTCATACGGCGCCGCGACCGCTTCAGCGACGAGTTCTTCGTCGATCTTCGCCCACGCCCGCGCGCGCGTGGCCGTGCCGACGAGCTTCGACGCCGCTTCCATCGCCGCGTTGATCTTCGGGTGGTTGACCAGGCCCCAGTTGGAGTTCGTGCCGTTCTTGGCGATCAGGTTGCCGTTGAACGGGACGTCGAGCACGGCCTGCGGGTCGCCGAAGTCCGCCACCCAGCCGACGTTCGGGCAGACGTCGATCTTTTCCGTGACGACGCCGCAGAACTTCGAGTACATGACCGACTGGTCGACGAGGTTCAGCTTCGTCTTGAAGCCGAGCTTCTTCAGCGTTTCGTTGGCCATCTGCGCGTCTTCCGCCGCCGGGTTGCCGGTCGAGCCGACGACCTGCAACGTCTGCGAGCCGGTGTACTTGCCGCTCGGGTAGCCGGCGAGCTTCATGTACTTTTCCGCGACCGCGAGGTCGCCCTGCGGGTGTTCGTTGTAGTCGACCTTCGGTCCCGTCAGTCCGCCGGCCTCTTCGAAGCCGGGGATTTCCGGGTAGTTGAAGTGCGTCATCACGTTCGTCACGAGGCTGCCGCCGCGCGCCTTGTTCATCGCTTCGCGATCGAGCGCCGCCCAGTAGGCCTTGCGCAGGTTCACGTTCGTGAACGGGCCGGAGCTGTTGTTCAGCGCCACGTAGTGGTCGCCCCCGCCCGGTGTCAGCTGCAGCTGGCCGCGGAATTTTTCATACGCGAGCTTGACGATCGAGTTCGCGGGGGTGTCGTTCTGAACCGAGTGCGAGCCTTCCAGCACCTGGCGGCCGATCACCGCCGGGTCGCCGCCGATCTGGATGTCGATCTGGTCGAGATAGGCCGGTCTGTAGTCCGTGCTCGCACTCCAGTTCGGGTTGCGTACGAGCGTCGCCGACTTGCCCGGCTGGTAGCCGACGCCGAGCACCTTGCCGGAGCTGTCAGCCTTGAACATGTACGGCCCGGTGGCGACCTGGTGATTGCCGTATTCGCTCGGTTTGCTTTCGTCGAACTTTTTCGCGTACTCCTTGGGAACCGGCGCGCTGTACGGCAGCACGAGCGAGTCGAGCGCGATCTGCGCCTGCGGTTCGGTGAGCTTTATCACGAGCGTGTACCTGCCCGTCGCTTTGATGCCCGCCACCGGGCCGCCCTTCGCGGTCTTCATGCCTTCGATCGCGCCGACGTAGCCGAGGTAGAAGGGGTTGGCGACGTTCGGATTCGCCGCGCGGTCGAGCGCGTATTCGGCGTCGGCGGCCGTCACTTCGCGGTTGACCGGCGGGCTGAAGTGCACGCCGTGGCGGATCTGGATCGTGATCGTCTTGTGATCCGGCGAGATCTGCGCCGGCGCCGCTGCGAGGTCCGGCGTCGTTTCGCTGAACGTGTTCGGCTTGTACGAGAAGAGCGAGCGCTGCGTCGCGTACATCGCCTCGTAGTCGATCGTGAAGTACGCCGCGCCCGGGTCGATGTGTTCGAAGTCCTCGTGGTTGAGCACCGTCAGCGTGCCGCCGCGTTTGCCGCCCGTCAGGCTCTCCGTCTTCGGGGTTTTGATCCCCTGGGCGACGCCCGCGCCGTTGTTGGCGTTGCTCGAGCTGTTGCCGCTCGAGCCGCATGCTGCGAGCGCCAGCGCGAGGATTCCCGCGAGCGTCGCGACCGTGATTGTTCTCAGCGACCTCATGGGTGCCTCCCTTGCGTTGGCTTATCGATTGCCCGTATCACCGGGCGGTCCTCGGGTTCAGCGCGTCCTGCAGGCCGTCGCCGAGCAAGTTGAAGGCGAGCACCGTCAACAGCAGCGCGAGACCGGGGAACGTCATGTACCACCAAGCGGTGTTGAAGATCGGCGTCGCCGCCGCGATCATCTGGCCCCAGCTGGCCGTCGGCGGGCGCACGCCGACGCCAAGGAACGACAGCGCCGCCTCCAGCAGGATGTTCAGCGGGATCAAGAGCGTCGCGTACACGATCACCGGCGCGACGAGGTTCGGCAGGATCTCGCGGAACATGATCCGAGCGTCCGACGCGCCGAGCGAGCGCGAGGCGTCGACGAACTCGCGCTCGCGCAGCGACAGCACGAGGCCGCGCACGATGCGGAAGATGTACGTCCAGTTGGCGAACGCGATCAGGAAGAGGATCTCCCCCAGCCCCGGCTGAATCGCCCCGCCGAGGCAACCGCGCACGGCGCATGCCGCGCCGAGGCCGAGGCCGAGCAGCAGCAGCGGCACCGACAGCATCACGTCGACCAAGCGCGAGAGCAGCGTGTCGACCCAGCCGCGGTAGAAGCCTGCGACGACGCCCGTGACGACGCCGATCAGCGTCGCGATGCCCGTGCCGACGACGCCGATCTCCAGCGACACCCGCGTGCCGTAGATCACGCGCGACATCACGTCCTCGCCGAGCTGGTCGACGCCGAAGGGATGCGCCGAGCTGGGCCCGAGCGGGCTGCCGAAGGAGTCGGTCAGGTTGGCGTTCTCGACGCTCGGCCCCGGCAGCCCGAGCAGTTTGACGACGAGCGGCGCGGCGATCGCCAGCACGACGAGGAACACGATGAAGGCCAGCGACACCAGCGCGAAGCGGTCGCTGCGCAGCCTGCGCCAGAACAGCTGCAGCGGCGAGCGCGCGGCGATCTCTTCGCTGGCTTCCACGACGTCGAATCCCCCAGCTCCCCCGGGGAATATCTCAGCGGCGCCAATGCTCATCTTTTACGGTGTCTCCTGCTCACAGCTCTGTCGCCCACATAAACACGCGACATACAAGTTCGACGTGCACGCATGGCCAACCTCCTGGCACGGCCATATACACAACTGGCCAACCCCGGCGGCTGCCCAGCAAGGCATTGCCCCATTTGAGCGGGTGTTATGCGGAGCGCGCCCGGGCGCGCGCGATACTTCTGGGGATGGACACGCTGTTCGATGGCGATCCGCGACCCGGCGAGGCGGACACCGGCGACGCGAGCTCCGGCGGTGCCGGCCGCGGTGAGACGGCCTCGAGCGTCGCCGCGCCGGAAGGCCGCAACGGACGCCCGCTGGCCGTACGCATGCGCCCGCGCACGCTCGACGAATTCGTCGGCCAGTCGCACCTGCTCGGCGCCGGCTCGGCTTTGCGCAGCGCGATCGAGCACGGGCGCCCGCACTCGATGGTCCTGTACGGCCCGCCCGGCTCGGGCAAGACGACGCTCGCGCGGCTGATCGCCGAGCACTCGCAGGCGGCGTTCGAGGAGCTCAGCGCCGTGCAGGCCGGGCGCGCGGAGGTGCGCGCGGTGATCGAGCGCGCCACGCACCGCCGCTCGCTGGCCGGCCGCAGCTCGCCTGGCGACAGCGCCGAAGGCGCCGGCGCGGGGGCAAGCGCGGGCGCGGGCGCGGGTCAGACGATTCTCTTCCTCGACGAGATCCATCGCTTCAACAAGGCCCAGCAGGACGCGCTGCTGCCGGCCGTCGAAGAGGGTCTCGTCACGCTCATCGGGGCGACGACGGAGAACCCGTACTTCGAGGTCAACTCGGCGCTGCTGAGCCGCTGCCAGGTCTACGAGCTGCACGAGCTGCGGGCCGCGGACATCGAGGCGGTGCTGCGGCGCGCGATCGACCGCGGCGAGTGCGCCGCCGCGCAGGTCCCCGACGAGGTGCTGGCGTTCCTGGCCGGCCGCGCGGGTGGCGACGCGCGCACGGCGCTCGCGGCGCTCGAGCTCGCCTGCGAGACCGTCGGGGACCGCAGCGCGGTCACGCTCCGCGTGGCGGAGGACGCGCTCCAGCGGAGCGCGATCCTCTACGACAAGGGCGGCGACCTTCACTACGACCTGATCTCGGCGTGGATCAAGGCCACGCGCGGCAGCGACCCGGACGCCTCGCTCTACTACCTCGCCGTCATGCTCGAGGGCGGCGAGGACGCGCGGTTCATCGTGCGGCGCATGGTCATCCTCGCCTCCGAGGACATCGGCAACGCCGACCCGCAGGCGCTCCAGGTGGCGGTGGCCACCGCCCAGGCCGTCGAGCACGTCGGGCTGCCCGAGGCCGCGCACGCGCTCGCCCAGGCGGCGGTGTACCTGTCGCTGGCGCCGAAGTCCAACGCCGCGTACAAGGC
>DASYKG010000020.1:0-2009 GCA_035995645.1 Solirubrobacteraceae bacterium | reverse complement strand
TTGATCGGGTCGTCCAATGCGCGCACGACTCGCTGCCCGTCGGTCTCGCGCGCCTGCGCGGCCTCTTCGCCGATCGTCCTGCCGGTGACGGTGGGCGCGTCCGAGTTGAGGATTCCGGCTTCGTCCAGACGGGCGAGCACGAGCGGCACGCCGCCCGCTTCATACAGCTCGGTCGCGACGTAGCGTCCTCCGGGCTGCAGGTCGCACAGCAGCGGCGTGCGCTCGGAGATCGCCTCGAACTCGTCGAGCGCCAGCGGCACGCCCATTTCGCGCGCGACGGCGAGCAGATGCAGAACGCCATTGGTCGAGCCGCCGCTCGTCGCCACCGCGGCGATCGCGTTTTCGAGCGCCGGCTTGGAGATCACCTCACTCGGGCGCTGCCCGCGACGCAGCACGTCCATCACCAGTTCGCCGCACTGCCTGGCGACCTCGAGCTTGCGACCGTCCTCGGCCGGGACCATCGCCGTGCCGGCCGGCGAGATGCCGAGCGCCTCGAAGGCCATCGCCATCGTGTTCGCCGTGAACTGGCCACCGCACGCCCCCGCACCCGGCGACGCCGCCTCCTCCAGTTCGCGCAGCTCGTCCTCTGAGATCTTGCCCGAGGCGAACGCGCCTACAGCCTCGAAGACCTGCTGGATGGTCACCTCGGCGCCCTTGAAGTGGCCGGGCTTGATCGAGCCGCCGTAGAGCATCAGCCCGGGGATGTCCAGGCGCGCGAGCGCCATCACCGTGCCGGGAATCGTCTTGTCGCAGCCGGAGATCGTCACAAGCGCGTCGAAGGCGTGCGCGCTTGCCACCAGCTCGATCGAGTCGGCGATGATCTCGCGAGACACCAGCGAGGCGCGCATGCCGGCGGTGCCCATCGTGATGCCGTCGGAGATGGCGATCGTGTTCAACTCCATCGGCGTGCCGCCGGCGGCGCGGATCCCCTCCTTGACCTTCGCGGCGAGCACGCGGTTGTTGAAGTTGCAGGGCATCGTCTCGATCCACGAGTGCGCCACGCCGACGATCGGCTTGGCGAGGTCCTCGGCGGAGTAGCCGATGCCGTGCAGGTAGGCGCGCGCGGCGGCGCGCTCGGGCCCCTCGGTGAGGGCTCGGCTGCGGTGTCTTACGTCGAAGTCTGTCGCCGTGCTCACGCGGCGCGCACGATACCTGTCGTCGCGCCTTCGCCCGTCTCGCGCTCCCAGCGCGCCAGGCGCACGAGGTCGCGGCGAATCCTGTCGGGGTCGATCTGGCGCCCGGGCAGGTGCATGTTCGCCTCTTCGATCAACCGTCGCTCGTCGGCGGTGAGCGCCATCCACTTGGCCAGCACGTCGTCGGAGTCAGGCAGGCGAGCGCTGCCGTAGGGGCGCGAATGGTCGGGGAAGGCGACGCAGTACTCGTTCAGCAGCGCGCCCGTCTGCGGCACGTAGGCGACGATCGGGCGGTGCGGGTAGATCAGATAGGCATAGGACGCGCCGGCCGCCGGCGAGCGCTCGCCAAGGCCGCCCCACACGCGCAGGAAGCCCAGGTCGCGGTACATCGCCCAGTCGCGCTCGTCCACGCACGAGCGCAGCAGTTCTCTGGCGCGCTGCTCGGCGCGGCGTTCGCGCCCGGGGTCATAGCCGATCTCGCCTGCCGCGCGCGAGCGCGCCCGCAGACTCGCCAACCCGCCTCGCGCACGGGCGAGCAGGCGGATCGCGCGGGGCCGCGCCAGCTCCCACACGAGCACCACGAGCACGACCGCCGCGGTGGCGAGCGCGAGCGCCATTTCCTCAGCGAGCCGGCGGCGGCGCCCCGCCGGCGGCGCGCGGGAAGAAGATCACGCGCTCGGCGTCGCGGGGCACGTCGCTGAAGCTCCTCACAAGCTCGGCCTGGCGCCGACCGTCGCGCGTCTGCAGCGGAACGGCCGCCCACATGCCCGCGTCGAGCTCGCGACGAAAGGCCTCGATCAGCTCCTGCTCCTGCTCGGGGGCGTCGATGTCGCCCTCGGCGAGCACGATCTCACCATGACCGGGCTTCAGACGCAG
>DASYKG010000019.1:0-55208 GCA_035995645.1 Solirubrobacteraceae bacterium | reverse complement strand
TGCACCGCGATCGCCAGCGCGACCGGTCAGACCTACGTGCCCGTCGCCGCGGATGTCGCGCACACGCTCAAGGTGCAGGAGACGGCTGCCAACTCGGGCGGCTCGGGCAGCCCGGCGAGCTCGGGTGCGACGGCGATCGTCCAGCAGCAGGCGTCCTCGGCGACGTTCGGCAAGGCCACCGTGGGCAGCTCGTCGGACAGCTTCCTCGCCGACCGCAAGCGCGTCAGCCGCTATGCGCTGCCGAGCGCCGGCGCGGTGAGCAAGCTGAGCATCTACCTCGCGCCCACCGGGACCTCGGGCCAGCAGCTGCTCGAGGGCGTGATCTACGCCGATGCCGGGGGGGCGCCTGGCGCGCTGCTCGGCACATCCGGACCGCTGACGTTCAAAAGCACAAATGCAGCGGGCTGGTATGACCTCGTCTTCTCCGCGGCGCTGAAACTCGCCGCCGGCAACTACTGGATTGGCGCGATCACCGGCGCCAGCAGCAACGTCGCCGGCTTTCGCTACACGAGCGTGAGCGGCGCACGCGACTACAACGCCAACAGCTACACCTCCGGACCCACCAACCCCTTCGGCGCGGTCACGACCGATGCCGAGCAGGCCTCGTTGTACGCGACATACACGACCGCTTCGGACGGGACTGCTCCGACGGCTCCGCAAGGCCTCACCGCCACCGCCGTAGGTCCGACGCAGATCAACCTGTCGTGGACCGCCGCGAGCGACAACGTGGGTATCGCCGGGTACACGATCCGGCGCGGTGGCACGGTGATCGCGCAGACCGGGAGCACCGGGACCGCGTACGCGGACAGCGGCCTATCGCCATCGACGGCGTACAGCTACACGGTCGACGCCTACGACGCGGCCGGCAACCACTCGTCGCAGTCGCAGGCCGCCGGCGCGACGACCTCGTCCTCGTCGAGCGTTCAGCACTACGAGTACGTCTTCCCGTCAAAGGCGATCGACGTGTACGACATGGACAACGGCCACAAACTCGTGAAGACGATCAGCCTGCCGCAAGCCGCGACAGACATCCGAGGGGCGGTGGCCAGTCCGACGACGGGCATGCTCTACGTCAGCTACGGAGGAGACGGCGGCAGCAACGGCGCGGGCACGATCCTCGCGTATGACTTGGTCAAAGAAACGACCGCATGGACGCACGCATATCCCGAAGGCGTCGACAGCATGGCGATCACACCCGACGGTCATACGATCTACCTGCCGGTGGGAGAGGCGTCGAGCGCCAGCACCTGGGATGTCCTCGACGCCTCGACCGGCAACGTCCTCTCGACGATCCAAGGCGGCCTCGCTCCGCACAACACGATCGTGAGCCTCAACGGCGGCCACGTCTACATGGGCGGACGCGAAGCGAAATACCTGTCGGTCGCCGATACGTCGACGAATGAAATCGTCAAACAGATCGGACCGCTGCTGCCCGGCGGCGTGCGTCCGTTCACGATCAACGGCAAGGAGACGCTCGCCTTCACGACCGCCACCGGATACCTGGGATTCCAGGTATCCAGCATCACGAGCGGACAGGTGCTCTACACTGTGCCGGTCTCTGGGTCCTTCCCATACACGGCCGGCCAGGCAGGGCCCAGCTCGCCGAGCCACGGTATCTCGCTGTCGCCCGATGAGAAGCAGCTTTGGGTGATCGATCAGCCCAACGACTACGTCCACGTCTTCGACATCACCGGTCTGCCGGCATCTGCGCCGAAACAGATCGCGGACATCAAACTGACCAAACCGATGACCGGCTCACAGGTCGGCTGCACCTACGACTGCCTGCGCGAGGGATGGCTGCAGCACAGTCTCGACGGGCGCTTCGTATACGTCGGGGACTCGGGGGACGTCATCGACACCAAAACCGACCAGAGCGTCGCCAACCTGGAACCGCTCTACAACTCTCGCGTGTATCTCGAGATCGACTGGAGCAGCGGCGCGCCGGTGGCGACCTCTTCGCGAACCGGTATGGGCTACGTCACCAAATGACAAGCCGCAGTGCCCCGCGGTACACAGGGGTGCGCACGTTTGCGGGCCTGGAGCACGTTCGCCTCGATCGGCTCGCTGACGCGAGCGCCGACGCCGTGGTCGTCGGGGTGCCCTTCGACACGGCCACGAGCTGGCGACCTGGTGCGCGCTTCGGGCCCGAGGCGATCCGCTCGGGGTCCTCGCTGCTGCGACCGTGGCACCCGACGCACGCCGTCGAGGTGTTCGGCGCACGCACGGTTCTCGACGGCGGCGACGTCGCAATCACACCTGGCAACGCCGCGCGCTCGGCCGAGCAGATCGCCGCAGCGCTGCGTCCGCTGTGCGAGGCGGCGATCACGCCGGTGGTGCTCGGCGGCGATCACTCGATCCTGCTCGGCGAGCTGCGCGCGCATGCCGCCGCGCACGGCCCGCTCGGCCTGCTGCTGTTCGACGCGCATGCCGACACCTGGGAGGACTACTACGGCGAGCGCCTGTTTCACGGAACGGTGATCAGGCGCGCGACCGAGGAGGGCCTGCTCGACCCGCAACGCTCGCTGATCGCCGGCCTGCGCGGCTCGCTGTACGACCCGACCGACCTCGACGACGCGCGCGCGCTGGGCTTTCAGCTCGTCGGCATAGACGAGCTGCGCGCCAGCATGCCGGCGGAGTTCGCGGCACGTGCTCGCGCACGGATCGGCTCGGGCGCGGCGTTCCTCGGCTTCGACATCGACGTCGTCGATCCCTCGGCGGCGCCCGCGACGGGCACGCCCGAGGTCGGTGGCCTGCTCACAACCGAGGCGCTCGAGCTGCTGCGCGCGCTCGCCGGCCTGCGCTTCGTCGGCTTCGACGTCGTCGAGGTCGCGCCGCCGTATGACCCGCCCGGCCAGATCACAGCGCTGCTGGCGGCGAACATCGCTTATGAGATGCTCGCGCTGGACGCGCTCGCGAGCGGCTGAGCGCGACGACTCGCTGCGAGTGGGCCGTGCAGGAATCGAACCTGCAACCTTGGGCTTAAGAGGCCCCTGCTCTGCCGGTTGAGCTAACGGCCCGGGAGGGCGCCGGCCGGGTGGCCGGCTCAGGCTGCGATTCTAGCCGAGGCGCGCTGCTGGCGGCCTGCCTGCAGCTGACAGCTGCCTATTTGGTCTTCGTCGTGGAGGTTTTCGCCGGCTGAGGAGTCGTCTGCACGGCCGTGCCCTGGAAGCCGCCCGAGCCGTTGGCCTTGCCCGTGTACGTCGTTCCGTTCGTGGTCGTCGTGAGCGTTTCGCCGCCTTCGGGGCTCTTCTTGACCGTTTCGAGTTCTTTCTTCACACGCGCGCGCTGGTTGCTCGGCGCGAGCGCCACGGCCTTGCTCGAGGCGAGGTCGCCGACGCGTGCGTTCTTGGCTTTGTAGGCGTACTCGGCGAGCGCCGCGTAGTAGGACGCGTTTTTCGGTTCGGCGGCCACGACCAGCTGCAGCACCTGCACGGCCGAGGCCGGCTGGTTCAGCCCTTCGGCGCCGTACACGCGGACCATCAGCTTGGCCAGTTCGGTGCTCGGCTTGGGCGGGTTCAGCGCGAGATAGCTTTCCCACGAGCGCGAGGCCTTGGAGAACAGTTCCTTGCCCTTCGCCGTGGGCGCTCCGGTCCTCGCGTTGACGTACGCTTCGCCGCCCGCTTCGTGCAGCTGCGCCGCCGTCAGTTTTTCCCACGCGGAGACGTTGCTCGGCTGGGTTTTCAGCGTCTTTTCGTATTTCTTGATCTGGCTGGAGAAGCTCGCCCCGCCGGAGCCTTCGTTTTCGCTGGCGGCGTTGAGCAGGCCGCCACCGCCGAAGCCACCGCCGATGCCGAAGCCGACCAGCCCCACGCCCATCAGCAGCGCCAAGCCGATGTAGATCACCTTGACCGCGCGGCGGCGGTGCCGGCCTCTGAGGTCGAACAGCATCAGTCTGTGTGGTCCGGGTCCACGTGGTCGATTATCTGTTGCACGCTCGGCTCCGCTGCGTCGTCTGGCGATCGCGCCGGACTCCCCTGAGAATCCCCGGCGCCCTGGTCTCTCGCCGCCGCCCTGCGGCCGACGATCGAGGCAACCAGGATACTCGCCTCATACAGCACATACAGCGGCACCGTCTCGAGCACCAGCGTGATCGCGTCGCCCGGTAGGAAGGCTGCGACCGCCGCGCACGCCACGATCGCGTACCGGCGGCTCTTGCGCAGCTGCTCGACGGTGACCAGCCCCACGCGCGTGGCGGCGAGGATCACGACGGGCACCTGGAAGACCAAACCCATCGCCAGCAGGATGGTTGCCGCGAATCTGTAGAACTGGCTGGCCTGCACGAGCACGTTGAACTCGCTCGCGTTGAAGTTCACGAAGAAGTGCACCGCGGCAGGCAGCACGACGTAGTAGCCGAACGCCACGCCGATCGCAAACAGGCACGGGATCGCCGCGAGCAGTGGCCGCGCGACGCGTTTCTCATGCGGGCTCAGCGCCGGCAGGATGAACCCATAGACCTCGTACAGGATCAGCGGCAGCGAGATCACCAGAGCGAACAGCAGCGACACGGTGATCGTCGTCGTGAACGGCTCGCCCACGCCGAGCGTCACCGGGTTGTCGCCGGTCGCCTTGCGCGGGATCTTCGCCGCGTCGGCCTTCATCGCGGCGATCAGCGCAGGCAGCTGCGCGCGCGCCTGCGCCGACAGACCGCTGCCGGGCCTCGCCAGCGACTGCAGTGCCGCCTGCGTGTCGCCGGACAGCTTCAGCAGGGCCTGCTGCGCGAGCACCGCCTGACCGACCGTGCCCTGGCCCTTGGCGACCTGCTTTCTCGTCTGCGTCTGCAGCGGCTTGTTGAGGATGTGCAGCAGTTCGTGGTTCTGCCACAGGCAGAAGCCGAAGGCGATCGCGAGCACCACCGCGCTGATGATCAGGCGGGTCCGCAGCTCCTCGAGATGCTCGACGAGGCTGAGCCTGTCCTCGTGGCCGATCGGGCGAATGGCTGTGGCCATGGGCAAGCTGAACCTACCACCGAGCCATTCGCACGCGCCCGCGTGCGCGGGCGTCGATCCGCCGCTCTGCACGGACGACCGGGCGCGCGAGGGCTGCGCTAAAGCCTCCGCGGCCTCGCGTCGATGAAGCGCGTGAGCAGCGATGAAGCCCAACGAGAGCCCCGATATCCACCCCCGCGCGCCCAAGCCTCCCGCGGTCGCCGGCAAGGCCTCCGCTCAAGGCGCCGAACGCAAGGCCGTGGGCGGCGCCTGCACGCCAGAGTACCTGCACGTCTGCTTCAACTGCGCCGGCGAGCTCGTGTATCCGCTGGACTGGTGCGAGGAAGGCGTCAGGCATTGGCGCATCGTCCTACGCTGTCCCGACTGCGAGTCGCGACGCGAGGGAGTCTTCGAGCAGGCCGCCGTGGAACTGCTCGACGACGAGCTCGACCGCGCCGCCGGCGCGCTGCTGGGAGATCTGCGCCGCATGACGCACGCGAACATGTCAGAGGAAGTCGACTTCTTCGTCCGCGCGCTCGACGCCGATCTGATCACCCCCTCGGACTTCTAGCGGTAACGCTCGACAACCGCGTCGGCCACCAGGCCGAGCAACCCCGCGCGCCCGTCGGGCAGGATCGCCGGCAGCGCCGCCTTCGCCTCCGCGACGACCGCCAGAGCGCGCTCGCGCGCCTCGTGCAGGGCGCCCGTCGCGGCGATCCGCTCGCACAGCTGCTCCGCCTGCTCCGGGCCCGAGAGCGACGCGAGGTCGAAGTCCGCCAGCTCGACGTCGCGCTCGCGAGCGAGGATCAACGGCAGCGTCACCGTTCCGTCGAGCAGGTCGGTCCCGCGCGACTTGCCCGTGCGCTCCACTGGGCCCGACACGTCGAGCACGTCGTCGAGCATCTGAAAGGCCAGCCCGATGCGCCGCGCGAATGCGCCGAGCGCGCCGGCCAGCTCGTCCGAGCCCGCGGCGGCGGTCAGCGCTCCCAGCCGGCAGGCCGCCTCGAACAGCGCCGCCGTCTTCAGCTCGCAGCGGTGCAGGTAGCGCTCGACGTCGACGTGCGCCGCGTATGCGTCCTCGCGCTGCAGCAACTCGCCGGCGGCAAGCGCCGAGCTAGCGTCCGACAGCGCGAGCAGCTGCGTCGCGCTGTCGTTGCGTGCGAGCTCGGCGAATGCCAGCGAGAACAGCAGGTCGCCGGTGGCGATCGCCATCTCACGCCCGGCCACCGCAGCGACCGTCGGGTGTCCGCGACGCAGCTGCGCACCGTCGATCAGATCGTCGTGCACGAGCGTCGCAGAGTGCACCAGCTCGACCGCGACCGCCGCGCGCAGCAGGCGCTCCTCGCCGTCGCGCGTGTCCGGCGGGCCACCCGCCGACTCGGCTGCCAGCACGACCAGCAGCGGTCGCAGACGCTTTCCGCCCGCGCGGATCGTCGCGCTCGCGGGCGATGCCAGCGGCGCCCCCGCCTGAGCCGTTACGCGTTCCAGATGCAGCTCCGCGCGCACCATTCGTTTGCGCAGGCCGTCGCCGCCGAGGCGCATGATCGCGTCGACGCCCTCGACCCCGTCGAGCGCGGCGCGGTCGGCCGGCGAGCTGCCCACGGCGCTCATCGCCGTGGCGCCTCGGGGACCGTGCCGGCGTGGATCGCCACGATTCCCCCGGCCAGCAGCACGTAGGCGATCTCCACCAGCCCGGCCCGCTCGAGCTCCACCGCCAGCTGACCCGGCGCCGGAAACCGCTCGACCGATCTCGGTAGGTAGGCATAGGCCTCGGCGATCGTCACCCCGCGCTCGCTTGCAGCGCCGCCACCAGAGCGCCGCAACAGCGAGAGGCCCCGTCCGAGCCACTGCGTCGCACGGCCGAGCACCGGCACGATGCGGTCGAACCACACCCCGTAGAAGATCGACAGCGGAGGCCTCGTCGGCGTGGTGATCTCCAGCACCACCACGCGGCCCCCCGGGCGCACCACGCGCACCATCTCCGCCAGTCCGCAATGCAGGTCTGAGAAGTTGCGCGCCCCGAAGCCGACGGTCGCCGCGTCGAACTCGTCGTCCTCGTAGGCCAGCGCCAGCGCGTCGCCCCACTCAAAGCGCGGCCGCACGCCCAGGCCGGGACGCGACGCTGCCTTGGCGCGCGCGCGCGCCAGCATCCCCTCGGCGAAGTCGCTGCCCACCACCTCGCCGTCCGGCGCCACGCGCGCGGCGAGCTCGATCGCCAGATCGCCCGTGCCCGTCGCCACGTCGAGCACGCGAGAGCCCGGGCGGACGCGTGCGAGATCGGCTGCGCGCGTGCGCCAGCGGTGATGCAGCCCAGCCGTCATCGCCGTGTTCAAGAGGTCGTACACGCCCGCGATGCCGTCGAACATCGCGCGCACCTGCCTCGCCTCCAGGCGTCCCGGATCAGAGCCCGGCGACGACGCCCGATCGGAGATTGGCCCGTGCGGATCGTGGGCGACGTGCCGTGCCCCGTTTTCGCCGCTCGGTCCGGTCGCAGCGCCGGCGCCTTGCTGGGCGAGCATGACGCGACGCTACTTCAGTTGCGTCAGGAAGGCGACGACCGCGTTGAACTTCTTCGGCGGCAAGTTCTTGAACGACGGCATCGGCGCCGTCGGGTTGACTAGCGTGCGCGCGATCTGCTGGCGTTGGTCGCGCGCGCCGATCTTCGTCAACTGCGGGCCCGGACCGTCATTGCCGTTCTCACCGATCTTGTGGCACGCCAGGCACCCCGACTGGGCCACCACCTTCTTGCCGGCTTCGTATTCGGCGAGCTGCTGCCCACCCGCGTTGAGAACCGTCTGCGGCGTCTTCAGTTCGATCGCAGTCGGCGACCCGGCGTTCGCGCCGGAGTACGTAAGAAAGGCCATCGCGCCGATCACCGCGATGCCCGTGAGCGTCGCGATCGGCCGGCGCTCGGGCCTGCGCTCGGGACTGCGGTCGTAGAACGGCAGCAGGAAAAGCAGGATCATGCCGAGCGTCGGCACGCCGATCGTCGCCAGCGGCACCAGGCTCGGCGGCTTGACGACGCGCAGCACCTCGAACAAGAAGAAGAAGTACCACTCAGGGCGCGGCACGTATGTCGTCGTCGTCGGGTTCGCCTTCGATCCGAGCTCCGCGCCGAGCACCAGCGACATCGTGATGATGATCGCCATCACGACGCACGCCATCGCCGCGTCCTTCGCCACGGCGTACGGGAAGAACGGCTTGCCTTGCGCCTTCAGGATCGAGTATTCGCGGAGGTACTCCTCCTTCTCGCGGCGGTTCATCGCGCGCTAGACCTCCGCCTCGAGCAGCTCTGAGCGCTCTTTGGCCTTCGACCAGGGCGGCGCCGTCGTGCCGAGCTTGGCGACCAGGTACAGGTGAAAGCCGATCAGCGCTGCCAGCAGACCCGGTATCAGCAGCATGTGGATCGCGTAGAAGCGCGACAGCGTCGTCGCCCCGAATTCCCCGCCGCCGCGCAGGAAGTCGCTCAGATACGGACCGATCAGCGGGCCCGTGCCGTTGATGTTCACGCCGACGATCGTCGCCCAGTAGGCGCGCTGGTCGAACGGCAGCAGGTAGCCGGTGAACGACATCACCATCGTCAGGATCAGCAGCACCACGCCGATCACCCAGTTGAGCTCGCGCGGGTACTTGTACGCGCCGAAGAAGAACGTGCGCCCCATGTGCAGGAAGACGAGGATCACCATCACGCTCGATCCCCACTTGTGCATGCCGCGCACGAACTGGCCGAGGAACACTTCGTTGGTCACGTGGCGAATCGATTCGTACGCGCCGCCGGCCGGGTCCGGTCGGTAGTACATCGCCAGGAAGACCCCCGTGACGGCCTGCGAGAGAAACGCGAACATCGTCGCCGAGCCGAGTGTGTAGAACCAGTTGGTGCCCTTCGGCACCTTGCGGAACAGCAGCCAGCGCCCGGCGCCGCTCAGCGAGGTGCGCTCGTCGACCCAGTCGACGACCGTGATGCCCGCCTCCTTGCCCAGATCCAGCGGGCCGGCCTTGCCGTTGCCCTCGCCCGGGCGCGGCGGCGGCGCCTGCAGGGCGGCCGGCAGCGGCGGGGCGGGGAGCTTTGGCATCTTCGGCACGTTCGTCGCCTTACAGTTTCTGCGCCGACGGCCGCGACGGATAGAGGAACTGGCCGATGCCGTCCAGCGGCTCGCCCGGGTCGCGCGGCGAGAAGCGCCGCAGCTCGCTGTTGACGCTGAAGCGCGGCCCGATCTGCACGTTTTCACCCTCCACGCGCGTGTAGAAGCGGTCCAGCGGGCGCACCGGCGGGCCACCGACACGCTTGCCGAGCAGGTCGTACACACCGCCGTGGCACGGGCAGATGAAGCGCTCGGCCGCGTCCACCCAGCGCACCGGGCAGCCGAGGTGCGCGCAGCGGCTGGAGATCGCGATGTACGGCGTCGACTGGTCGTACGGATCCGTGTCGATCTTCGCGTTGTACCGGCGCACGTACGCCGTCGACTTGCCCGCCTCGCCGATCCCCGGAGTCAGCGTGACGACCACCGGCACGTAGTTGTTTTCGCTGAAGTCATTGGCCGAGCCGACCGTCTGCCAGGTGTGCGGCGTGCTCTTGAAGATCGGGCCGAGTGCGAAGCCCAGCGCCGGCAGGGTGAAGGCCGCCGCGGCGATCGCGCCGGCGCCGTGCGCCGTGCCCGTCATGAAGCGCCGGCGCGTCACCGTCTCGCCCTCGAAGGCGCCCGGGATCATACGGTCGGCGGTGTATTTGGACTTGTGCTTTGAGTGCTTGTCGGACACCGACCGCGAACAATATCGAGGCGCGATTCAGGGCGTGCTCGGCGCAGCCAGCACGCTTGTGCGCATCGCCTCGATTGCCTTCGCCGAGCCGGCGGCCATGAGCTTCTTCGCCCTTGCGTGCTGCTCGCTGCGCCCCCAGCCGACCGCTCGCGCGCCGGCCGCCCACACGGCCTCCGCCAACGCCTCGTCGCCAGCGCCCTGCGCCAGTGCGCTTAGCGTGATCGTGTCGGCCAGCTCGGCCACCGCCAACGTGTCGCCCAGGGCGACCAGCCGCGCGAGGCCGATCGCGTACAGCCGGTCGCCGGCGAGCACGCGCAGATCGGCCTCCGGCGTGCGCACTACGCGCGGCGCACCGTAGTGCAGCAGATAGCCCTCGTAGATCGCCTCCACCAGCAGCTCGTACTCCTCGCGCCGCCCCTCCGCGCGCGGGCCATCCGCGGCTGCGCGCGCCGGGCTGTCGCCGCCGACGCTCTCGCCGCCGCGGCTGCCGTCGACCCCGTCGCCGCCTTTCCCATCGCCGTCGCCGTCGCCGCCTTTCCCATCGCCATCGTCTACGAGTGACGCGATCAGGCCGCCCTCCTCGCGCAGCAGCGAGCGCAATCGCTCCAGCGCTTCTGAGCTGCTCGTAGCGTCGCGGTCTTGCAGACCGCCGTGCAAGCTCACGCGCGCGCGCCCACTCCGCGAAGGCTTGCGAACGCCGCCGTCGCGGCCTGCACCGTACGTTCGACCTGCTCGGCCGAGTGCGCCAGCGACGGGAACCATGCCTCGAACTGCGACGGCGGCGGATACACGCCGCGCGAGAGCAGCTCGTTGCACCAGCGGGCATACGCCTGCAAGTCGCACGCTTGCGCGCCGGCGAAGTCGCGCGGCGCCTGCTCGCCGAAGAACACCGTCAGCAGCCCCGGGGCGCTGACGACCCGCACCGGATAGTCGCCAGCCGCCTCGCGCAGCCCCGACGCCAGATGCTCGGTCGTCGCCGCCAGACGTGCGTAGGCCGGTTCGTCGAGCAGCTCCAGCGTCGCCAGCCCCGCCGCCACCGCCAGCGGATTGCCCGACAGCGTGCCCGCCTGATACACGTCGCCGGCCGGCGCGAGCATGCGTATCAGCTCCGAGGAGCCGCCCAGTGCCGCCGCCGGCAGGCCGCCGCCGATCACCTTGCCCATGATCGTCAGGTCCGCTCCCACGCCAGTCAGCTCCTGCGCGCCGCCGCGCGCGACGCGAAAGCCGCTGATCACCTCGTCGAGCACCAGCAGCGCGCCCGTCGCGTCGGCGCGCTCGCGCAGCAGCTCGAGGAACCCATCGCGTGCCGGGACCAGGCCCATGTTCGCCGGCAACGGCTCGGCGAGGATCGCCGCCAGCTCGTAGCGCTCGGTCGCCGCGAGCAGCGCCTGCGCGTCGTTCCACGGCACGACCACCGTGCCCGCGGCGGCGCTCCGCGGCACGCCCGGACTGGCGGGCAGCGCCTGCGTCGCCAGTCCCGATCCCGCCTGCGCTAGCAGCCCATCGACGTGGCCGTGGTAGGCGCCGGCGAACTTCAGCACGTGCTCGCGGCCCGTCGCCGCGCGCGCCAAGCGGACCGCCGTCATCGTCGCCTCCGTGCCCGAGGAGGTCATTCGCAGCATCTCCACGCGCTCCATCCGCGCCGCCACCGCCGCGGCGAGCTCCACCTCGCCGGCAGTGGGCGCGCCGAAGCTCGTCCCGTTCGCCGCCGCTTGCTCGATCGCCGCCAGCACCCGCGCGTGCGCGTGACCGTGGATCAGTGGCCCCCACGAGCACACGTAGTCGACGAAGCGGTTGCCGTCGACGTCGACCAGCTCCGCGCCCTCGCCGCGCGCGACGAAGATCGGGTTGCGCCCGATCGCACGCATCGCGCGCACCGGCGAGTTCACGCCGCCGGGAAGCAGCTCCACGGCGCGGCGGTACAGCTCGGCCGAGCGCTTGTCACGCAGCTTTGTCATCAGCCGATCGGAGATCGCCCAGCACGCTCGCCGGGGAGTGCCTCACGGGCACTCCTCATCCATATTTCCTCTCCCACTCCTTGAACGCGTCCGTGAAATAGAGCAGGCGAATCTTCTTGAACTCCGTCGACGAGTACAGCGTCGCGCGCTGTGAGATGCCCGTCTGCTCGGCGATCGCGTCGAGTACCGCGTCGCACTCCTCCTTGGAGCGTCCGTGGGCCATCGTGAACACCGAGTACGGCCAGTCGGCGTACGTCGGGCGCTGGTAGCAGTGCGAGATCCCGCGAACCGCCGCCATGCGCCGGCCGATGTCGAGGATCTGCTCATCCGGGACCTGCCACACGCCCATGCCGTTCGCCGAGAAGCCCGCGCGACGGTGGTACAGGATCGCAGCCACGCGGCGCAGGATGCCGCGCTCCTGCATCTGCGACAGGTGGTCGAGGAACGTCTGCTGGGACATGTCCAGGGCGTCCGCGGCGGGGGCATACGGCTCTGAGACGACCGGCATGTCCCCCTGCAGCGCGCGGATCACCGCAATGTCGCGCTCGTCGTAGGGCTGCGGGTCGAGCTCGATCGGCTCTTTCGCCTCGACCGCGCTCGACAGCGCCTTCGTGTCGCCCTCCATTTCCAGGTCCATGCGGATCTTGAACAGCTTCAGCGTCGGCAGCTGGCGCACCGACTCCGCGCCCGCCTCGCGTGCCAGCACCTCCAGCGTGCCCTCCAAGCCCAGCAGCGAGTCAGGCTCCGTGGCAATCGTGAACCACAGGTTGAACTCGTGGTTTCGCAGGTAGTTGTGCGAGACGCCCGGATGCTCGTTGATCACCCGCGCCGCGCGGTGCGGGTGCTCGGGATCGACCTTCGCCGCGACCAGCATCGAGGAGTAGCCGAGCGCGCGCGTGTCGAAGATCGGCGTGACCTGGCGGATGATCCGCTTGTCCAGCAGGTGCTGCACGCGGCTCATCACCTCCGCCTCCGGCACGTCCGCAAGCGAAGCCACGCGCTCGTACGGGCGCGGTGCGATCGGGAAGCTGCCCTGCATCAGGTTCAGCAGCTTGCGGTCGAGGTCGTCCAGCGGGATCGCCGCGCCGTCCTTGCGGCTGCGCAGCTTGGGGATCACCTCTGCTCGGCTAGCCATCTCGCGGCGTCCTTTGCGTGGTAGCTGACGATCGTGTCCGCGCCCGCGCGGCGCAGCGACGTGAGGATCTCCAGCACCGTCGTGCGCTCGTCCACGTAGCCGGCGGCCGCGGCCGCCTTGACCATCGCGTACTCGCCGCTGACGTTGTACGCCGCCACCGGCAGGCGCGTCTCGCGCTTGACCGACGCGATCACGTCGCCATAGGCCAGCGCCGGCTTGACCATCACCATGTCCGCGCCCTCCTGCACGTCCAGCAGCGCCTCGCGTACGGCCTCCTCGCCGTTGGCCGGATCCATCTGGTAGCCGCGACGGTCGCCGAACGCCGGCGTCGAGCCGGCGGCCTCGCGAAACGGCCCGTAGAACGCCGACGCGAACTTCGCCGAGTAGGCGAGGATCGGCGTGTCCGAGAAGCCCTCGCCGTCGAGCTCCTGGCGAATCTCGCGCACGCGCCCGTCCATCATGTCCGACGGCGCCACCAGGTCCGCTCCCGCGCGTGCCTGGCTGACGGCCGTGCGCGCCAGCAGCTCGACGCTCGCGTCGTTGTCGACCGCGCCGTCCTCGCGCAGCACGCCGCAGTGGCCGTGGTCGGTGTACTCGCACAGGCACACGTCCGTGATCACCAGCACGTCAGGCTGCGCCCGCTTGATCGCCGCCGTCGCCAGCTGCACCACTCCGTCCTCGTCCCACGCCCCCGAGCCCTGCTCGTCCTTCTGCGCCGGCACGCCGAACAGCATCACCGCCGAGATCCCCAGCGCCGCCGCCTCGCGCGCCTGCTCGACTGCCGCCGCGACCGAAAGGCGCTCCACGCCCGGCATCGTCGCGATCGGCTCGCGCTCGCCGGCCTGCGATCGCGCGCCGGCCTCCGCGACGAACATCGGCAGCACCAGGCGATCGGCCGTCAGCTCGGTCTCGCGCACAAGCCCGCGCAGCGAAGCCGATGCGCGCAGCCTGCGCATACGCGTCTGTGGAAACGCCATAGACGTCTCAGGTTAGAGCGTTACCGGCGTCCGGGGCTCGGCCGCCGAGGCCAGGCCGCTGCGCGAGCCCGTGTTCCGCTCGGCCCGTCAGTCGGCCCTTCTCAGCCCGACGCGCGCGAGCGCGCCGAACACGAGCGTCAGTACCGCCAGGTGCACCAGCGCCAGCCCGATCGACGGCGACGCGCCGTTGACGGCCGCGTCGAGCGCCTGCAGCGCCGCCTTGAAGGGGAACACGAACGAGACCACGCCGATCGCGTCGTACAGCCCGCCGCCGACCGCCCCGCTGGGCACGAGCGCGAGGAACGCCAGCGGCAGCGACAGCAAAAACGCCAGCAGCGACGCCGCGCGCACCTCGCGCGCGAGCGCTCCGATCGCCACACCGAGCGCGGCGAATCCGGCCGCTCCGAGCGCCAGCGCCGCCAGCCACAGCCCGAAGCGGCTCCAGTCAAGCGACACGAACGCGCCGATCCCCGCGAGCATCGCCAGGGCCAGCACCAGCGAGCAGGCGCCCGCCAGCAGGCCCTTCTCTGCGAGCAGCCCCGAACGCGAGGTCAGCCCGCGCACGAGCCGAGCCAGCGTGTGCTCTTCGCGCTCCAGCGCCACGCCACCCGACGCCAGCAGCACGCACACGAACATCAGCGACACGCTCACCGCCACGACGACGGCAAACGTGTTCAGCGGCGTGCGCCGGCCGCTGATCAGCGTCGTCTTGACGTGTATCGGCTGACCGATCGTCGACAGCACGTTCTTCGCCAGCTCGAGGTTCTGCGCGGCAAAGCGCGCAAACGACTCGACCCGTTCCAGCGCCGCGCGATCGGCGCCCGGGGGCGTGCGCGCGACGATGCCCTGCAGCTGCTTGGGGATCTGGCTCAGCCCGATCAGGTCCGGCGCGCCGAGCACGCCCAGGTTGCGACCGCTCAGCAGCGCGCCGATTGCCTGCGACGCGGCCTTCTGGATCTGTTCGGAGAAGCCGATGTTCGCCTGCGCGAGCGCCGCTTCGATCTGCGATTGCACCAGCGACTGCTCCAGCGCGTTGCCGTTGTACAGCACTTCCAGCTGCGCCTGCTTCAGCCCCGAGCCGACGCGCGCGGCGATGTTCGGCGGGATCACCACCGCCGCCAGCACCCCGCCCGACTTCACGTCGCCCACCGCCTGCGAGCGCGTCGAGACCTTCACCGACTGCACCTGGTCGAACAGCCGTTCCGCGTAACGGCTCACCGGCACCCGTTCGCTGCCCACCTGCACCGTCTGCCCCGGCGGGGTCTGATCGACGATCGCCACCTTCGGCTTTCCCGGCCCGCGCGAGATCGCCAACCCGATCAGCAGCGCGATCGCGATCGGATAGATCACCAGCACGCCCACGAGCAGGCGCGAGCGGCGCAGGATCAGCAGGTCCTTGACGAGCAGCGCTTTCACGCGTGCCCCCGCTCCACGAGCAGCCTGAGAAACGCAGCCTCCAGATCGTCCTCGCCAGGCTGCATCAACTCCGCCGGCGCGCCGTCGAACAGCAGCTCGCCGTCGGCCAGCACGATCGCCCGCGTCGCATAGCGGCGCACCTCGCCGAGATGATGCGTGGAGAAGAGCACGCTCGTCCCGCGCTGCGCGAGGCCGCCGACGAACTGCCACAGCCGCGCGCGCTGTCCCGGGTCAAGCGCCGAGGACGGCTCGTCGAGCGCCAGCACCTGCGGATCGGCGAGCAGTCCGAGCGCCACGTTGACGCGCTGGCGGTTGCCGCCCGATAGACGCTGCACGCGCTCGTCCGCGCGCTCGTCCAAGCCCGTCTGCTCGAGCATCCGCGCAACCGCCGCGTCGGTATCGGCGACTCCCTCCAGGCGCGCGAACAGGCGCAGGTTCTCGCGCACGGTCAGCTTGGAGTACAGCGCCGGCTGCTGCGGCGCCCAGCCGATCCGCCCGGCCCCGCCAGCCACCGCCGGCCCGCTCACGCTGCCCGCGGTTGCGCTCTGCGCGCCCGCGACGATCGACAGCAGCGTCGTCTTGCCGGCGCCGTTGGGGCCCACCACGGCCGCCAGCTCGCCCGCGCGCACGTCGAACGTCACGCCACGCAGCGCCTCGCGCTCGCCATAGCGCTTGGCCAGGCCGCGAACGCTCAGGACGGGCTCGCCGCCCGCTGGGCGCACATCCTCCACGCGGCTACAGCAGGCTCTCGTTCGAGCGGTCCCAGGGTTCCATCGTCAGGTGCCGGCTCAGGTACAGGACCGTCTCGCGCAGCACCGAGAGGATCGGCAGTGCGACGAGCGCGCCGATGACGCCGTCGACGTGCAGCCCGAGCAGCAGCGCGAAGATCACCAGGATCGGATTGATCCGCAGCGTGTGGCCGAACACCTGCGGGGCGACGACGTGTCCCTCCAACTGCTGCAGGCCGATGAACAGCAGCACCAGCCAGAGAGCCGAGATCGGTTTGGTGAACAGAGCCACGAGCACCGGCGGCGCGGCGCCGAGGATCGGCCCGATGTACGGGACGAGCTCCATCACGCCGTAGAACACCGCGAAGGCGATCGCGTACTTCTCGCCGTCGGGGAACAGCCCGACGAGGCCGAACAGGTACAGGCTGACGCCCGCCGAGGCGCCCATGATCACGCTGAACAGCAGCTGGCCGCCGACGTAGCGCGAGACCGCCCGCTGCACCAGGTGGGGATAGTCGTCCGCCGGCGTGCCGTCGCTGTCGGGCATCAGCCGTCGCACGAGCTCGCCGATGCGCTCGCCGTACAGCAGCATGTACACCGACAGCACGAAGATCAGCACGAGGTCGAACGCCGCGCTGACCGCTTCGGTCACCAGCCCGCCGCCGAACGACGCGAGTTTGCTCGCGCTCTTGGCGACTTTGTCCTGCACCGTCTGCAGCGCCGTTTTGCCCTGCTTGACCAGGTGCACGTGCACGCCCTGTTCGTTGAGTTCCCGCTGCAGCGAGGAGATCTGCTGGTTGGCTTCGTTGACGAGGTGCGGCAGGTTGTTGGCGAACGTTTTCACCTGGTTGGAGATAGGGTTCGCGACGGCGAAGCCGATCCCGGCCAGCGCGAGGAAGAAGGCGAGGAACACCGCCAGCACCGCAAGCCCGCGCGGTAGGTGGCGGCGCTGCAGGAAGGCAACGGCCGGGTTGAGGATCAACGCGATGAGACCCGCGACGATGAACAGCAAGAGCACCGGACCCGCCACCTTCGCCAGCGACCACAGCGCGAGCACGGCCAGCGGCAGCGTGACGAGCTGGACCCAGCGCGGGACGACCGCGCGCGGCGGCTCGGCGCGGGACCCGTCGCGCTCGGTCGAGTCGTCGACGAGCTTCTCCTCTTCGCCGCTCGGAGGGCGCGCTTTGCGAGCTTTCTCGGGACCCTCTGTCAACTGCCTCCCACCATCGCCAGAGTATGGCTGAGCCCGAGGCGGCGCAGGTGGCCGGATCCGCCCCGCACGGCGAGCCCCGCGCCGGCGCGACGACGGTCGCGACGGTGGCAGCGCCGGCGCGCATCCTGTTCGTCGGCGACGTCGTCGGCGGCATCGGCCGGCGCACGCTGCTGGAGTGCCTGCCGCTGCTGCGCGAGCGCCACGCGCCGACGTTCGTCGTGGTCAATGCCGAGAACATCGCCGGCGGCCTCGGCATCACGCCGAAGATCGCCGACGAGCTGCTCCGCGCCGGCGTCGACGCGATCACGCTCGGCAACCACACCTATCACCGTCGCGAGATCTACCCGTACCTCGACTCCCAGCCGCGCATCCTGCGCCCCGCCAACTTCCTGCGCAGCCAGCCCGGGCACGGCACGTGCGTGGTCGAGCGCGACGGCGTGCGCCTGGGCGTCGTCAACCTCAGCGGCAACCTGTACCTGCGCGCCGGGCGCTCTGCCTTCACCGAGATCGAGGCCGCCCTCGCAGACGTCGGCCAGGCCGAGCACGTGCTTGTCGACATGCACGCCGAGGCGACGTCTGAGAAGGTCGCGATGGGCTGGCACCTCGACGGTCGCGTGACTGGCGTCGTGGGGACGCACACGCACGTGCCCACCGCCGACGCGCGCGTGCTCACGCAGGGCACCGCCTACATCACCGACGTCGGCATGACCGGGCCGCGCGGTGGCGTGATCGGCGTCAAGCGCGAGCAGGCGATCCAGTCGCTGCTCACGCAGATGCCCGTGCGCTTCGAGACCTCCGACGAGGACCCGTGGCTGATGGGGGTGCTGATCAGCTGCTCACAGCCACGGCGGGCGGATGCGATCGAGCAGATTCTGATGGCGCGTCCGTCCGGCGCCTGACGGGCGGACCGTAACGCCCGAGCAGCGCGATCATCACCAGCGCGAAGAACCACGGGATGTACAGGTAGAACCAGTGGTCGATGCCCAACTGCACGGCGATGATCACCGCCGCGCACGCCGCCGCCAGCCCGACCACGTCCGCACGCCGCGGAATCACCGCGAGCGCCACCGCCAGCACGACCGCGGCGATCTGCGCGGCCTCCTGCCAGCCGCTCAGGCCGCCGTACAGACCCCACACCGAGAACGGAGAGCCGCGGTCGGCCTGGTAGGCGAACGTGCGCTGATAGATCGTGTGCAGCGAGTCGTGGCTGAGCGCCGGGATGCTCGCGAGCGCGCCGATCGCCACGAAGCCGACGAGGAAGGCCGCGAGGTTGCGCACGCGGGCGCGGGCGCTGGTGCGCGAGCCGTCCGCGCGATCCCACAGCCCGTGCGTCGCCAGCAGCGGCGCGATCGCCAGCGGGGCGAACTTCGTCAGGCCGGCGAGCGCGGCCAACGCGCCGCGCGTCGGCGACGCGAGCTTTGACCGGTACGTCGCCGCCAGCACCGCCGCGAGCACGAGCACGGCCACCAGCGTGTCGTTGGAGTTGCTCTGAAGCGAATACAGAGTGAAGGGAAAGGCCGCCCATGCGTACGCCAGCGCGACGCCGAGACTCGGCCCGCGCACGCGGCGCCCGATCAGAAACAGCAGCGCCATCGCCAGCAGGTCGAAGACGATCGACGCCGCGTGCGCCGCCGGCAGGTCGTCCCAGCGCCCGCTCCAGCCGAAGACCTGCTCGAAGGGCACGTAGGCCTCGTAGTTGACCGGGCCGTAGGTGTCGCCGTGCTCGTTGTCAGACGGCCAGTGCCCGTACAGCGGCTTGCCGTGCACGACGCGCTGCGCGCCGATCACACCGGCGTAGCCGACGTCGATCACGTTGGCGTCGGTGACGTTCAGCGCGATGCGAAAGCCGATCAGGAAGACGATGCCGAGCGCCAGCCACGGCGCCGGGACCAGCAGGCGAAGCGGCCCCGGGTCGCGGCGGCGGCGGCCGGGTCGCGACAGCGCGAGCATTCGCGCGAGCAGGTAGAGCAGCGGCGGGTAGGCGAGCGGCACGGACTGGTAGATGCGCCCGTGGTTGAAGTAGGCCAGCGACACGGAGAACGACAGCAGCACGAGCAGATCCAGGTGCAGCAGCTTCAGCGGATGGCGAAAGTCGACGAACGCCAGCAGGAACACCACGCACATGGGCAGCCAGATGTACAGCGCGTTGACGTGCCGCCCGAAGGCGCCGGGGTAGCCGCGGGCCATCGTCCACGCCACCTGAAACCCCGTCCACTGTTCCAGCACGCGCCCGGAGAGATCGTCGAGGATGACCTGTCCGATCTCCTTCTTGCCGTTCTTGGAGAAGTAGCTGACCTGCCAGTGGAAGGGCATCTTCAGGTAGGCGCCGCCGTAGGACCCCGGGTATTTCACGCGCACCGCCCTCATCTTCGCCAGGCGCCCCGCGATCGCCAGCACCTGGTTGGGCGACAAGCGCCGCCCCGCCGGGGGCGTGTCCGAAGGCGCCACGGGGATCGGCGCATCCGAGCTGGTCGACTGACCGGATTTCGTGCTTGAAGCGCTCGACGCGCTGGAGACGGTGGCGTCGCTGCTCGCTCCCGTCGCCAGCTGCAAGGGCTGCGGCGCGCTTCCCAGCGCCCCGGGCGCCGCGCCCGCCGAGCTCGGCACGACACACATCAGCGCACAGGCGAGACCGCTCGCGAGGATCTTCTGCGACCGCGACATCACGCGAGCGTAACGCCAGCGCCATGAGCGTCGTGTCGGCGGTCGGCGTCGCGCAGCGTTGGCCTCAGGCGATCGGCGCCAGCGGCGCATCGCCGTCGCCGGCGAGGCCGAAGTGCCCGAGCACGAGCTCGGCGACATCGCGGATCGCCCACTGGCCGGGCTCGCGGTCGGGCAGGCGCACGCCGTAGGCGACGAGCGCACCGAGCGAGTCCGACGCATGCAGCGAGCCGTGGCTGCCGCCGCCGACGTGCGCCTGGCGACCCCAGTCGATGAACTCGTAGCCGGGCGCCGCCGACAGCAGCACCTCGCCGGACGTCGGGCACGTCAGCGCTGCCCACACGCGTGAGAGCACGTCCGGGTACTCCGGCGTGAGCAGGCGCCCCTCGCCGGCCGACCCGCCGATCGCCGCCAGCGGGCCTTCGACGATCCAACGAACGCCGCGCGGATCCTGCAGCGCCTGGTCCCCCCGGCCGGCGGCGGCGTCGCTGGCGACGGCCGGGCGGAAGCGCAGCTCGCCGTGAGCGCCATTGGAGATGATCCCCTCGCGCGGAACTTCGTGCGCGTCGCGCGCCAGCCACATGACGTGCTCGACGCCCTCGATGCCCAGCGCGCGCGTGACGACGGATGCGCGCATCGCGTCGCGCTCGGGCTCGTGCAGCGCGTAGACCATCGCCGCGCGCTGAGACGGGCACACGGCGATTCGCGGTTCCTGCTCGGCGGATGAGCGCGACGGGCCGAGCACCCCCAGGTCGGCGAGCTCGTCCTGCAGGGCGATCGTGTCCGTCACCGGCGCCTGTGAGTGGTCGGCCATCGCGATCACCGCGTGCTCGGCGAGGAACTCGTCGACGCCGCCGGCCGCCTCGCACACGCGCGCCAGCTGCAGGTCGGCCTGCGCCAGCGACTGCAGCTGCGCCTCGGGCCCATGCTTGTGCGAGTACCAGTCGTTGTCGGGCAGCGACAGCAGCAGGAAGTCGAACAGGTCGTGTTCGACCATGTAGCTGGAGACGCAGCCGGAGTGGCGGTCACGCACCCCCGGCATACCCAGCCCAGAGCGACAGCCGGTCCTGCGCGAGGCGAAGATGTCGGCGTAGAACAGCTCGCGCGGTCCCATCACCGCATGGCGCATCAACGTCGAGGCGACGCGCGTCAGGGCGGTGTCGCGCTGGGGCTCGTGGCGGTAGCGGCCGCGGTACATCAGATACGTCGTCCCGGCAGTGCGCACGTCGGCGTCATCGAGCCTCTCGAAGACCGTCGGCGTCTGCTGTGACAGATGCGCGCGGTTCATGTTGTAGACGGTGTCGGTCAGCTGGCGGGCGATTCCAAAGCGCTGGGCCGAGCGAAAGCTCGAGCCGTATTCCACGTAGCGCTGCTCCTCGCGATGAAACCAGTTCATCGCCGGCACGTGGTGCTCGTCCTGCGCGCGCCCAGTCACGATCGAGGCCGCGCAGACCGGCGTCACGGAGGGAAACGCGGCGACGCAGTCGGGCACGTAGCGCCCGCGCTCGATCAGCGTCGCAAGGACCGGCGCGGCGCCCGACGCGACGGCGCGCTCGAGCATCTCAGGCGCCATCGCGTCGATTACGCAGAGCACCAGCTTGGGCGGTCGCGAGCCCTCCCCGGCCATCAGCGGCGCAGGATGCGCAAGCCGGCGTACTTTTCATCGCCGCGCGCGCGACCGCGCAGCGCAAACCAGACGAGCAGCGCCAGCACGACATAGCCCAGCGGGTGCAGCAGCGCGACGAGCACGGCCAGCAGCAGCGAAGCGGCGTCCAGATACACGGTCAACGCCTGTTTGGCGGCGCCGTCGGCGAGCCTTGCCCGCGCCCGCGCGAACACCGGAAGCACCGCGCGCTGGGCCAGCGCGACGGCCACCAGTCCGCCGATCAGGCCCGGCCACCAGGCGTCGCCGTGCGCGGCGAGAGTGCCGGCGAACAGCACCGCTCCCGCGCCGTAGGACAGCCCAGCCAGCGCCGCGGCAAGCGGCTGCGGGCGCCCGCGCTCCGCGTCGGGATCGGCCAGCGCGGTCAACCCGAGCAGCAGCTGCAGCGCGTACGCGAGCACGAACGCGATCGCGACGACGAGCAGCCACCAGTCCGACTGCGCGAAGCGGAAGGGGTCGTGCGCGAAGCTGACCCCAAGCGCCTTGGCTGAGGCGAGCGCGCCGGCGAGCAGCACGGGCAGGAACGGACGCAGCCCGCAGGCCGCCGCGAGCCCGGCGCCGAGGCCTATGTAGAAGAAGATGCCGTTCATGCGATCAGCGTGCGGGGGGTGCGCTACCGTGCCTGCAGCAGCGAGCGGTCACGGACGATAGACGACGCGTACGGCGATTCGCGCTTGCCGGGCGAGGTTCGGCGGGCGCGGCGGCGAATAGAGACGACAGCGAATGAACCGATCGATCAGCGGAGCCGGTGGCGGGCGCAAGGCCCGGCCGACGGCGCACGAGCTCGCACGTTACGAGGCGCTGTTCGCCGCGCGCACGCGCGGGATGAAAAGCTCGGCGATGCGCGAGATGATGGCGCTGACCGAGCGTCCCGACGTGATCTCGCTGGCGGGCGGGCTGCCCGACACGAGCACGTTCGCGCCCGAGCTGTACGCGAAGCTGATGTCGCAGGTCGCGGCCGAGCAGACGGCGCGCGCACTGCAGTACGGGCCGACCGAAGGGATGGCCGCGGCGGTCGACTGCATCGTCGAGGTGATGGCCGCGGAGGGGACGCGCATAGACCCCGGCGAGGTGATCGTCACGACCGGCGGTCAGCAGGTGATCGATCTCGTGTGCAAGACATTGATCGACCCCGGCGACGTGATCGTCGCCGAGGCACCGACGTACCCTGGCGCGGTGCCGACGTTCAGCGCCTACCAGGCCGAGGTGGCGCAGATCGAGATGGACGCCGAGGGCATGCCGATCGACGAGCTCGAGGCGACGCTCGACCGCCTGCAGGCCGAGGGCAGACGGCCGAAGTTCATCTACACGATCCCCAACTTCCAGAACCCGGGCGGGGTGACGATGTCGCTGGCGCGCCGCCGTCGCCTGGTCGAGGTCGCGCACGAGCGCGAGCTGTTGATCCTCGAGGACAACCCGTACGGGCTGCTGCGCTACGAGGGCGAGGCGCTGCCGACGCTGTACTCACTGGACGCCGAAGTCGGCGGCACGCGCTCCGCGGCTGACCTAGTGATCTATCTCGGCACGTTCTCGAAGATCCTCTCGCCGGGCCTGCGACTCGGCTGGGCGGTCGCGCCGCGCCCGGTGCTGGAGAAGCTGAACCTCGGCAAGCAGGGCGCCGACCTCTGCTCCTCGCCGGTCACGCAGCTGTTCGTCGCCGAGTTCTTCAAGCAGCACGAGGGTCGCGGCGAGCCGCGCTGGCTCGCCTACCTGGAGCAGCTCAAGGATCTGTACCGGCGCAGGCGCGACGTGATGCTCGCGGCGCTCGACGAGCACTTCGGCGAGCAGGCGCGCTGGACCAAGCCCCAAGGCGGCCTGTTCGTCTGGGCGACGCTCGACGAGCGCATCGACACGACCGACCTGCTCGCGCAGGCGCGCGAGAGCGAGGGCGTCGCCTTCGTGCCGGGCCGCGCCGCTTACACCGACGGTCGTCGCGGCTCATCCTCGATGCGGCTGAACTTCGCCGGCGTTCCCGACGAGGACATCCGCGAGGGCATCCGGCGGATCGGCAAGGTCGTGCGCGAGCAGCTCGGCCTGTACGGAACGCTCAGCGGCTCCTCCGCAGCCGCCACGCCCCCGGCCGAGACCGCGCCGGAGGCGGCGACCGAAGAGGGCGTCGCGCTCGCCGACGTCGTCGCGCTTCCCCGCCGCGACCGAGAGGGACCGGCGCGCAAGCGCAAGGACCGATGAACGCCGCCCGCAAGGTGGCGGTGCTCAAGGGCGGCCGCTCGCTGGAGCGAAACGTGTCGCTGCGCTCAGGGGCGCACGCCCAGGAGGCGCTCGCGCGTCTGGGGCACGAGGTCGTCGCGATCGATGCCGACGCACAGCTCGTCAGCCGCCTGCGCGAGGCCCAGCCCGATGCGGCGCTGATCGCGATGCACGGCCCAGACGGCGAGGACGGCACGATGCAGGCCCTGCTCGAGGCGCTCGGCGTTCCGTACACCGGCTCGGCGCCCGCAGCGTGCATGTGCGCGACCGACAAGGTGCTCGCCAAGCACCTGATGCGCAACGCCGCCATCCCCACGCCCGAGTTCCACTCGCTGCGCGAGACCTCGATCAAGGAGCTCGGGGCGGCCGACGCGCTGCCGGGCGTGCAGACGGCGCTCGGCTTCCCGTTGGTCGTTAAGCCGGCGAGCCAGGGATCGGCGCTGGGCGTCAAGTTCGCGCGCAACGCCGAGGAGTTTCCGGGGGCGCTCGTCGGCGCGTTCTCCTATGACCGCAAGGTCTTGATCGAGCGCTACGTCAAGGGCCGCGACCTCGCGGTGTCGGTGCTCGACGGTCCGGGTGGACCGCTGGCGCTGCCCGTGGTCGAGGCCGTGCCGCGCGAAGAGGACTTCTACGACTACGAATCTCGCTATGAGATCGGCATGACGACGTTCGTGTGCCCGGCCGAGCTGCCCGACGACACGACCGCGCGCGCGCAGGAGCTGGCGCTCGACGTCTACCGGCTGCTCGGCTGTCGCGGCGTCGCGCGTGTGGATCTGATGCTCGACGACGCCAGCAACGAGCTGTGGGTGCTGGAGACGAACGTGATCCCCGGCATGACCGAGACGAGCCTGCTCCCCCAGGCCGCCGACGCCGCCGGCATCAGCTTCGACGAGCTGATCGCGCGGCTGCTGGACAGCGCGTTTACGCGGTGACCGGCATCCCGCCTTTCGGCCGAGCCGGCACGGCAGTTACCTCGCCGGCGTCCTGGCCGGCTAACTGTCGCCGGCGGCGAAGTCCTCGGGGCTGACCTCGTCGAGGAACTCCTTGAACTTCTCGACGACGTCCTCTGACTCCTCGACGTCGTGCTCGAACTCGATCGCCGACTCGGCGATCACCTCCTCGGCGGCGTAGATCGGCGCGCCGCAGCGGACGGCGAGCGCGATCGCGTCACTCGGGCGCGAGTCGATCTCCAGCTCGCGACCGCCGGCGTTGAGCGTGATCGACGCGAAGAAGGTGTTCTCACGCAGCTCGGTGACCGACACCTGCGTGCATTTGACGTCCATCTCGCCGAGGATGTCGCACAGCAGATCGTGCGTCATCGGCCGCGGCGTCCCGGCGCCCTGGAGCTTCATCAGGATCGAAGCGGCCTCCGGATGACCGATCCAGATCGGCAGGAACTTGTTGCCCTCGACGGTCTTCAAGAGCACGATCGGCTGCTTGCCAACCATGTCGAAGCTGACGCCGTAGATGACCATCTCCTGCACGAAAAGTCCTCCGAAAGGGGGAAAGGCCAGAGTATAGGTACCCGTCGGGGCCGGCCAACCGGCTCCGATCGCGCGCTCAGCGTGTCGGCTCGGCCCGATCCTCGGCTTCCGAGCGAAAGCTCCAGAGCTTGTTGCCGATGAAGTTGAACGGCATCGACGCCGCCACGGCGAGCGCCTGCGCGGGCACCTTGGCCAGGCCCGCCGTCTCGACCAGCAGCGTGAGCAGCAGCAGGCTGACGCCGAACGCGACGAGGCTGACGACGATGAAGCGCATCGCCTGCGCGTGGGCCTGGCCGCCGCGGGCATCGAAGGTCCAATGGCGGTTGAGCACGAAGTTGTTCAGCACCGCCACCAGCCATGCGGCGACCGCCGCGACGTGGTAATCGACCGCCAGCGGGTGGACGAACAGCGCGTAGACGGCGAGGTTGACGACGAAGCCGACGGCGCCGACGACGCCGAAGCGCACGAGCTGCAGCCAGTTGGCCGGCCTGCGCAGGCCGTGCACCAGCCGCATGTGCGGTCGCAGCTCGACAGGTGCGCGGATCTTGCGGGCGTGAAGGTCTACGGCTGTGGCCTCGTCTGGCATCGGGAAAGGTTAGCTGAGCGCAGTTTTGCGTCCGCTGGCCTGGGCGGGCAACATACGGCGGGCCCATCGTCGGGCCGCCGACCAAGGAAGGGTAGCGGGCGCGTCACGGGGGGACGCTCGCTAGCCTTGCATGGATGTCCGAGTCCAGCCAAGCCCAGGCGGCTCGCCTGCCGGGCGGAAGGTTCCCTCGCTACTCGCTGCTCGCGGCAGCGCTGCTCGCTGCGGTCGCTGCGCTGGCAATCGTCCTGGCGCTGAAAGGCGGAAGCTCGCACGCTCCCGCGGCTGGCCTTGCGCCGCCGCGCGTGCGCGCGGCGAGCACCGTCCACGCGCCGGCAGGCGCGGCGAAGATCCAGGGCGCCGCATCGCCCCGTGTCAGCGCAAGCACCGCCGGGGCGCAGGCATCGGTCAGCGGTGCGCGCGCGAACGTCTCGCAGGTGGCCGACCCGGAAGAAGCGAAGAGCTTTCCCGCTCCGGCGTCGGTGCAGCACAAGGCCGCTTCCACCCCGTCGAAGGCCAGCGAACAGGTCGTCGCGGCGGGGGCGCCGTCGGACGCCGAAGTCAAGCACGAGCTCGCGCAGATGCAGTCGGTCGAACGCAGCGCCAAGCAGGCCCAGCAGCAGCGACTGAAGCCTGTCGCGGGCGGCAACTCGGTGGGAGGGAACGGCACGATCCCGATCCCGACGAACGTCCCCGAAGTGATCCAGCGGGTGATCGCCGGCGCGAACGCGATCACCGACTTCCCATATGTGTTCGGCGGCGGGCACGGCTCGTTCGTGGACAACGCGTATGACTGCTCGGGCTCGGTCAGCTACGCGCTCGCCGCCGGGGGGCTGCTCAGCGCTCCGCAGACGTCGGGTGAACTGGAGAGCTGGGGCGCGGCGGGGCCGGGGCGCTACATCACGGTTTACGCGAACGCCGGGCACACCTACATGTACATCGACGGCGTGCTCTACGACACCGCCGGGCGCAGCGGCGTGTACGCCTCGCGCTGGCAGGTCAGCCCGACGGACAACAGCGGCTACGTGGCGCGCCACTGGCCGGGCCTCTAGACCGATGATCGCCGCGCTGGCGGTGCTTGCGGCGAAGATCCTGCCGTTGGCGCTCGACGGCGAGGCGGCCAGCGAAGGCGCCGGCAACGGCACGGCGATCGCGATCATCTCACTTGTCTCGATCGTCGCCGGCTACCTGCTGCTCTTCGCGCTGTGGCGCTATGTGTTCAGCGCGAAGGCGAAAGCGCGGCGCGGCGAACCGCCCGAACACTGATCAGCGCGACAGGTTGACGGTGTTGAGCACCGTCGTGACGGCGGGGCTCGCCGCGTTGTGCACGACCATGCGGATCGTCAGCGACACCTTGCGCAGCTTGCGCAGGCGCGCGGCGGTCGCCTTGCTGAACTTCACGTTGTAGGTGCTGCGACCGCCTTTGGTCGTGACGAGGATCGCTTTGGCGATCACCGTCTGCGGCGGCGTTCCCGCCGCCAGGCCGCTGGCCGGGGCGCCCTTGACCCCCAGCTTGCGTGCGATCGAGCTCGCCAGCAGCACCTCGAAGCGACCCGCCACCTGTTCGCTGACCGAGTAGCGGATCACGAGGCCGTTCTTCACGACCGAGGAGAGGTTGTGCGAGACGACGGACTGGGTGGCGACGACTTTGGCGGGCGCGGGCTTGCCCGGGCTCGGGTTGCCCGGGGAGCCGGGGGCCGCCGGGGAGCCGCCGCTGCCGGAGGAGCCGCCGCCCGCCGAGGTGCCGCTGCCGGCGGAGGCCGGACGCGCGGGGCCGGAGACGGTCACCGGATGCGAGACGGTCGCCGTATTGCCGCCGTAGTCGAGGATCGTCAAGCTGACTTCATAGGTGCCGCCGTAAGCGTAGACGTGCTCGGTGCTCGCCACTGGGTTCGTGATGTTCGTGCCGGAGGTGCCGGTGCATTCCTGCGGTTCGAATCCGTTGGTGGGCACGCGGCTTTCGCAGTTGGCTTCGGTGCCGGTGCCGTCGCCGAAGCTCCAGTCGTATTTCTGCACGCCCAAGGTGATGTTCGACTGCGTCGTGTTGAACGTGGCCACGTCACCGGACCGGATCGGGTTCTGGGCGGTGAATTGGGGACGTATGTTCACGCCGTTGATGCAGGGCACACCCGGATACGACGCAAAGGCCGCCGCCTGGCTAAAGACGTTGTTGAGGTAGTAGTGGACTCCGCCGAGCGACTGGTTGTGCGCCTTGCCGGCCTTCGTGGTTTTTTCCACCGAGGATGACGGCGGTTCGAGCAGTTCGCCGCCGAGAAAGTCGTTGCGGCACTTGTCGACGACTTCGTTGCTGTCCAGCCCGGTGTCGCGCCATGCGTTGAACAGCGGGTTGGTGGCCGTCGAGAGCGCCTGGTGTGTGACGTTGTTGACGATCACGTCGGCCAGACCGGCGCCGTATTCGCCTTCGGCGCCGAGGCCGATCTGGTTGGGCTCCTGCAGCACGCCACTTCCGTCCTGGCACTTGCTGCCGGAGACCTGCGGCGAACCGGACGTGCCGTAGTTTCCGGCGGTCCACGGTTGCACCGCGTACAGCACGGTCGCCGAAAGCTGGCCGCCGGCGGGGATGAACGAGTGGTAGCTGCAGACGGGGTTCGCCGAGGTCGGCGAGGAGCAGTGACCGTTTTCGCCGCTTCCCTCCAGGCAGACCGTCACACCTGGCGGCGTGAACACGTAGTAGATCGGCGTCGGGCCGGAGCTCGGGTTCAGGCCCGTCGGCAGCCCGAGATTGACGATGTATTTGGTTAGCTCGGCGCGGATCTGCGCGTCGGTCAGACACGGAGCGCCTTCGCTGCAGTTACCAGAGGACGGAAGGGCGTCGGTGTCCGTGTAGGCACCGCGAAAGGTCTGTTCGTAGGCGGCCTTTGCACCGGTGGTGTCGTGGTACTGCGTGATCACGGCGAAGTCGTTGCTCAGCGCGCCGCTGTCGGCGCCGGCGTTGGCGAGGAACCCGGAGATCAGGCTCTGCCACTCGCCTGTGTATTCGCCCGATCGGTGGTCCCAGTAGAGCGCGTAGGAGGCGCTTTTGTGCACGACCGGGCCGTTTCCGTAGGAGAGCGGTTCCGCGATTTCGCTCAGCGGTGCGGCGGTTTCGGGCTGGACTCCGAACTGATGGCCGCCCACCGTGGTCACGACCGCGCCCGCGTGGGGCGCCAATGCAAGCACGACGAGCAGCGCGGTGGACAGCGCGGCGGCCAGCGCGGCCATCGCTCGTGCCGGAGAGGTTGCGAGGTGCGTGCGCAGTGGAGCGGCAGGGCCGAGCGTTCGAAGACGAGTGCTCACGCCCCCATCATCGGCAGGGCGCCAGCAATGCCTTAGCCCCCTGGACGAGCGGCTGCCTCCGGTTACTCGAGTGGCACTGGGCGCGCGCGACACTCCGCTAGGCGACGTCCTCGCGGCGCGTGTGTCCGGTGCCCGCACAGCTAGTGTCCCCGCCAGATGCTGGACCTGAACTTCGAAATCTCCCAGCACTTCCTCGACGACCGCGGGCAGCGCTCGGGCTTCATCCTGCTGGGGGCGTTTCTGGGAGCGTTCCTGTTCATCCGCACGAGCGCCCGGATGATCCGCAGCCCAAAATTCACGTGGTGGCCGGGCAGCGTGAAGACGAAGAGCGGCCTGCACCTGCACCACCTCGTGTGGGGCATCTGCCTGATGATCAGCAGCGGCTTTCTCAACTTCGTGCTCAAGCCGGGCAGTCCCTGGGGTGAGGTGCTCGCGGCGGCGTTCGGCATCGGCGCCGGGCTGACGCTCGACGAGTTCGCCCTGTGGGTGCGCCTGGAAGACGTGTACTGGTCCCAGGAGGGACGCATCTCGCTCGACGCGGTCGTCGTCGCGACGCTGCTCGGAGGGATGATCGTGCTCGGCCTCGCGCCGTTCGACCTGGCAAACCCGGAAGGGTCGATCGGCTCGCTCGTCGTGGCGGTGCTGATCGACATCGTCCTGTCGGCGCTGGCGATCCTCAAGGGCAAGCCGCTGCTCGGTCTGGTCGGGATCTTCATCCCGCCCGTCTCGCTGGTCGGCGCCGTTCGCCTGGCCTCGCCGACCTCGCCGTGGGCGCGGCGGCGCTACGCGCCCGAAGGGAAGAAGATGATCGAGGCGCGATCGCGCTTCGAGCGCATGCGAAAGCGCCGGCGGTGGCTCGGCGACGCGATCGGCGGGACGCCCTCGGCGCAGTAGATTGCGTTCCATGGAGAGGACGTGGAACAGACGACGCAGCTGCAGCTGACCCTGCTGGCTGGGTCGCGTGCGCTGCTGGCAGAGCACGCGCGCGAACTGCCCCAGCGCGACGACCTGTGCGGCGCCTTCTGCGCTGCGCTGGCACTGCGTGCGGCCGGCATCGAGCAGCGCGGCGGCGAGCCGGTCGACCAGGACGCGGCGGCGCAGGCCGCCGGCACGGTCGTCTCGCGCGTGCCCGACGTCGCGTCGCTGCCGCACGGCGAACGCGGCCGGCGCGACTACCGCATCGCGCCGCCGCTGATCGACGACGCGTCGGTGTCGGGAACGAACTGCGCGGGCGTCGTCGCGGCGATCGGCGAGCTCTCCGGCGAGAGCCTCGTTGCGATCCCTTACGCGGGACCGTGGACGGCGACGGCGCTCGACGGCCTGTTCGAGCTGCTCGCTTCGCTCGACCACCCGACAGCGCTGATCGCCAACGTCGCGACGAGACATCTGTGGGGCGGCGCGGTGCGGGCGGATCAGCTGCTCGACCACCTGCTCGACGGCGTCGACGACGGGCCGCCGCCGGACTGGGACGTCGGCCACTTCGTGTGCGTGGTCGCGCGCACGCGCGGACCGGCGGGAAGCCTGTACGCGATCGCCGACACGTACCCGTCGCTGGGGAGCGGCGGCGTCCACGTCCAGCCGCGCGAGCGCCTCGCACGCGCGCTGCAGCGTCCACAGATGGCGCCCGGCGGGGCGATCGCCGTCGTCGCCGACTCCGACGCGGCGGTCGTGCGCGCCGGCGCGCAATCGCTTGGCCTGCGCGAGGGCGTCTGGGACAACGGCTCGGTGACGGCCGTGACGCCAGCGTGAGCGCGAGCGAGCTCGCCGCGCTGGTCTGCTGCGATCTCGGCGCGATCGTGCGCGGGCGCTCGCTGCTCGCGTCCGAGCTGGACGCGCATGGCGACTCGGGCGTCGGCTGGGTTCCCGCCAATCACGCGCTCACGCCGATCGGAACGCTCGCCGAGCCAAATCCGTTCGGCTCGACCGGCGATCTGCGCCTGGCGCCCGATCTGGACACGCGCGTGCGTGTGGCGGCGGCGGACGAGGGCAGCGCGCTGGAGCTCGTGCTGTGCGACATCGTCGAGCCGGACGGGCGCCCGTGGGAGTGCTGCCCGCGCAGCTTTCTGCGCGAGGGCCTGGAGCAGCTGCGGGCGCAGGCCGGGCTGCGCGCGATCGTCAGCTTCGAGCACGAGTTCCAGCTGCTCAGCGACGAGCGGCCAGCGCTGGCGTTCTCGCTGGAGGCGCAGCGACGCGCCGAGCCGTTCCCTTCGCAGGTGATGGCGGCCCTGCGCGAGGCGGGCGCGGCTCCCGAGCGGTTCATGGCGGAGTACGCCGCCCACCAGTTCGAGGTTCCCGTCGCTGCGACCGGCGCGCTCGCGGCCGCCGACCGCGCGGTGGTGCTGCGCGAGGTCGTTCGCGAGGTCGCCCGGAACAACGGCGTGCGCGCGACGTTCACACCGTTGCTGCACCCGGCGCAGGCGGGCAACGGCGTGCACGTGCACATCAGCCTGCTCGACGACGACGGGGGTCACGCGCTGTACGACGCTTCGCAGCCGGGCAGCCTGAGCGCCGCGGGCGCGAGCTTCGCCGCGGGAGTGCTCGCGCACGCGGACGCGCTCAGCGCGATGTGCGCGCCGAGCCCCGTGTCGGCCGAGCGGCTGTCGCCGCATCGCTGGAGCGCCGGTGCGGTGTGCCTGGGGTTGCGCAACCGCGAAACGCTGCTGCGCATCCCACCGCTCGTCGCGTCGCTGGGCGAGCCGGCCGCGCAGATGCGCCTGGAGTACCGCGGCGCCGACGGCGCGGCGAACCCGTACCTGGCGCTGGGCGCGATCGTGCGCGCGGGCCTCGACGGCATGCGCGCAGAACTGCCGGCGCCGGAGATCCTCGAGGAGGATCCATCGCTGCTGGACGAGGCGGGGGTCGCACGCCATCGCGTCGGCGGACTGCCATCCTCGCTGCAGGCTGCGCTCGAGGCGCTCGCGCGCGACGACGTGGCACGCGCATGGATGACTCCGCTGACGTACGAAGCCTATGTGGCAGTCAAGCGCGCGGAGATCGCGGCGGCGGCCGGCGAGGAGCTGCACGAGGTGTGCAGGCGCTATGGCGAGATCTACTGACGCGTCGCTTGCCAGGCTGCTCGAGCTGATCGACGGCGAGCTCGCGGAGGCGGTGCAGCTGCGCCATCGCCTGCACGAACAGCCCGAGCTGGCCCATCGCGAGCAGCGCACGGCGGCGATCGTCGCCGAAGCGCTTCCGGTGGCGTGCGCGACGATCGCCGGCACGGGGCGCCTCGCGCGGATCGGCCCGGCCGGGGGCAGGGCGCTGGCGATCCGCGCCGAGCTCGACGGCCTGCCGATCCGCGAGTGCACGAACGCTCCGTTCAGCGCCGCCGGCGACACGATGCACGCGTGCGGGCACGACGTGCACATGGCGGCGCTGGTCGCGCTGACGCGCGCCGCGCACGCGCTGGGCGATGCGCTCCCGGCGCCGCTGCTGGCGATCTTCCAGCCCAGCGAGGAGGCCTTTCCCTCAGGCGCCGAGCAGCTGGCGCGCGAGCCGCAGCTCGCCGCGCACGAACCGGCGGCGGTGCTCGCGGCGCACGTCCACCCGGAGCTGCCGTGGGGAGCCGTCGCGCTGGACGCGGGCGCGGTCAACGCGTCGAGCGACTCGGTGGAGATCGTCGTCGAGGGCGAGCCGTCGCACGCCGCCTATCCCCACCACGGACGCGACCCGGTGCTGGCGATCGCGCAGATCGTCGTCACGCTGCACGCACTCGCGGCGCGGCGCGTCGACCCGCTCGGCCCGACGGTGCTGAACGTGGGCGTGCTGGAAGGCGGCGGCGCCGAGAACGTAATCCCCGCCCGGGCCCGCGCTCGCGCGACGATTCGCGCGCTGCGCCCGCAGGATCGCGTGACGTTGCGCGAGCTGGTCGAGCAGGTCGTCGGCGGCATCGCCGCCGCGCACGGTTGTCGCGCCAGCGCCGAGCTCGTGCCGGGCGAGCCGCCGCTGGAGAACGATGCGCAGATCGTCGCGCAGGCACGCGCGCTGCTGGCGCAGGCAGGGTTGGCGGCGGCGCCGGAGTGGCGATCGTGCGGCTCGGATGACTTCTCGTTCTTCGGCGAGATCGCGCCCGTGGCGATGGCGTTCGTCGGCCTCGACGGCGCGCCCGGCTTCACGGTGCGACCGCTTCACCACCCGCAGCTGCTGCCACCGGACGAGGCGGTGGGCGCGGTCGCGCGCGCGCAGGCCGTGCTGTACGCCGGCGCCGCTGCATCGCTGTGCGGCGGCTAGCTTGCGCCCTCGATCTAGCGCCGCTGAGCGACGCTATGGCCCGTCTACCCGCCGAGCGGCGAGGGGGGAATGCGCGGTTCGCCATGCACCTCGGGGATGCGCATCATCAGCTCGTCTTCGAAGCACCACGACCAGTCTTCGCGCGGCTCGATCGAGCGAATGATCGGATGGCCGTTGGAGCGGCCGTGCGCGCTGGCGTGACGGTTGGGCGAGTCGTCGCAGCAGCCGACGTGCCCGCACTCCAGGCAGATGCGCAAATGCAGCCACGGGTCGCCGGTGAGCAGGCAGTCCTCGCAGCCGTCGACGGACTCGGGCAGCTCGGTGACGAGAACGTGGCCGAGGTGCGTGCAGGCGGGCATGGCGGTTTCCTTTCTGTCAGCTCTGCGTGAAGGGGAGGCGCACGCGGAAGGTCGTGCGGCCGGGTGTTGCGTCGAGCGTGAGCGAGCCGTCGTGGCGGTCGACGACGATCCGCCGCGCGGTGGCGAGGCCGATGCCGGTCCCCTGGCCGACGTCCTTGGTCGTGAAGAACGGATCGAAGATGCGCGCGGCGACATCGTCGGGGACGCCGGGACCGTCGTCTGAGATGTCGACGACGGCGCAGTTGCCGTCGGCGTAGGAGGAGATCGTGATCGTGCCGCGCTCGCCGAGCGCGTCGATCGCGTTGTCGAGCAGGTTGGTCCACACCTGGTTGAGCTCGGAGCCGCGCACCAACAGCTTGGGCAGCGTGCGGTCGTACTCGCGAACGACGTGGATCTCGGTGTGCTTGAGCTTGTAGCCGAGCACGGCGAGCGTCGTCTCCAGACCCTCGTGCAGGTCGACCTCGACGAGGTCGCCGCGGTCCATGTACGCGTAGGACTTCACCGATCCGACGAGGCTGGACATGCGCTCGGTCGACTCTTGCAGCTCGGCGGCGAGGCGTATGGCGGTGAGCGACGCGGCGACCCAGCGCAGCGCTGCGTCGGTCGCCGGGCCGGCCGCCTCGGCGACCTCATCGAGCCAGGCCTGGTCGACGCCGGCCACGGCGAGCGGCTCGGCCAGGCGCCACGGCTCGCTCGCGCCCATCGCTTCCAGTCGCTGCAGCAGATCGTCCTCGGCGTCGGATGCGTCGAGCGCGCCTAGCGCCGTGCAGGCGGAGGCGTGGGCGAGCGCCTGCTGCTGAAGCGCGACCAGCCGCTCGGCCTGCTCGCGCTCGACGCCGGCCTCGACGAAGCGCGCGATCGACGAGCTGATCACGTCGAGCGCCTCGGTCATCTGCGCGGCCGCGCGTCGTGCGGCGGCGGCCGGGTTGTTGAGCTCGTGCGCGAGGCCGGCGGCCATGGTGCCGAGCGAGGTGAGTCGCTCGCGGCTCTGCTCGATGCTCGTGACGCGGCTCATCACGGGGGCGACCTGCTGCATCACGCGGCGGTGGATCGCCGGCTGGGCGAAGGCGAGACGGCGAAAGTCCTCAGATTCGATCAGCGCGATGCGACAGTCGGTTTCGGCCAGCATGCGCACGCCGAGCGTGCCGCCGGTGAGCGTGGCGATCGCGCCCATCCAGGTCGGCGCCTTGTGGCGGCCGACGGGCTCGGATCCGCCCTGGTCGACGATCGTCGCCTGCGCGTCGCCCTCCAGCAGCAGCTGCAGCCCGCGGTTCTCCGCGCCCTGCTCGGCGATGACGTCGCCGGCTGCCACGCGGTAGGTGTGCGCGACGGCGACCCATTCGGCGAGCTGCTCGTCTGAGAGGTCTTCGAACAGGTCGACCGTGCGCAGCTCGGCGACGGTCACGGGCGGCTCTGAGACGACCGCGCCGCTCATGCCTCTAGCAGGTACTCGTGGATCAACGAGACGGCCATCGAGCCCTCGCCGACGGCGCTGGCGACGCGCTTGATCGAGCGCGCGCGCACGTCGCCGGCGACGAAAACGCCGGGCACGGTCGTCTCCAGCAGCGCGGGCTCGCGCTCCAGCGGCCAGCCGTCGGCCTGCGCGTCGCGACCGGCGAGGATGAAGCCGCGCTCGTCGCGAGCGATCACGCCGTCCAGCCAATCGGTTCGCGGAGAGGCGCCGATGAAGACGAAGCACGCGTCGGCGTCGAGCGTCTCCTCGCCGCCGGGGCCGGCGATGCGCACGCGGCGCAGCTTCCCGTCCTCCTGCTCGGCGGCGGTGGCGGAGGTGCCGGTGCGCACGTGCACGTTCTCCAGGCCGGCGATCTGCTCGATCAGGTAGTGCGACATCGACGCCTCCAGCGAGGGCCCGCGCGCGAGCATCGTGACGTCGGCGGCGTAGTCGCTGAAGTAGACGGCGGCCTGCCCGGCCGAGTTGGCGCCGCCGATGACGACGATGCGCTGGTTGGCGCAGGCGCGCGCCTCGGTCATCGCCGCGCCGTAGTAGACGCCGGCTCCGGTCAGCTCGGGAAACCCGGGCGTGTCGAGCTGGCGATAGGAGACGCCGGAGGCGACGATCACGCAGCTGGCGCTGAGCTGCTCGCCGCCGCTGAGCTGCACCAGGCGCGCGGACCCCTCGACGCGCAGCCCGACGGCCTCCTGCACGGCGAGCAGCTCGGCGCCGAGGCGACGCGCCTGGTCGGTCGCCCGCCGCGCGAGGTCAGAGCCGCTCAGCCCGGCGGGGAAGCCGAGGTAGTTCTCGATGCGGCTCGACTGGCCGGCCTGCCCTCCGGGCGCCTCGCGCTCGACCATGATCGTCTTCAGCCCCTCCGAGGCGCCGTACACGGCCGCCGCCAGACCGGCGGGGCCGCCGCCGACGACGACGAGGTCGTAGTGGTCCTGGGCAGGCGCTACGGCGACACCGAGGCGCTCGGCGAGCTCGAGCACGCTCGGGCGCTCGAGCACCGTTCCGTCCTCGAGCAGCACGACGGGCAGGCGCTCGGCGTCGACGCCGGCGACCTGCAGCAGCTCACGCGCCTCGCCGTCTCGTTCGACGTCGAGCCATCGCGCGGGGACGCGGTTGCGCACGAGGAAGTCGCGCAGGTCGTGCGACTCCTTGGAGAAGCGGTGGCCGACGACGCGCACGCCACCGGCCTCGAGCGCCGCACCCGCCTCCCAGGTGGTGAGCAGATCCTCGACGATGGGGAACAGTTGCTCCTCGGGCGGGTCCCAGGGCTTGAGCAGGTAGTAGTCCAGCGCAACTTCGTTTATCGCGGCTATCGCCGCCTCGGTGTCGGCGTATGCCGTCAACAGGACGCGCTTGGCGTCCGGGGCGATCTTGCGCGCCTCGACGAGGTACTGCGTGCCGGGCATGCCGGGCATGCGCTGGTCGGCGATCAGCATCGCGATCTGATCCCCGCGAGCACGCAGCTCGCGCACGATCTCCAGCGCCTCGTCGCCGGAGGCGGCGCGCAGGATGCGAAAGCGCTCGCCGAAGCCGCGGCGAAGATCTCGAGCGACGGCTGCGAGCACGGCGGGCTCGTCGTCGACAGCGACGATCGCGGGCCGGCGCTGCTGCGAGGCTGGCTCAGCCGGGGCGACTGCGGCGAGATCGGCTTGCGCGTTCATCGCGCTAATGACAGTAGTAGGTCATCGTCGCGCAGCGTGGGCGTGGCGCGAGTCGGCGGTTGCGCAGCGCAATGCTGGCGTATGGTCCAGCGATGCCCGAGCGCACGATTGCGACGAATGGAATCGAGCTGAACGTGCTCGACGAGGGCGACGGGCCGCTCGTGGTGCTCTGCCACGGCTTCCCCGAGCTGGCGTTCTCGTGGCGCCATCAGGTGCCGGCATTGGTCGCGGCGGGGTACCGCGTGCTGGCGCCGGACATGCGCGGCTACGGACGCAGCTCGGCGCCGGCTGAGGTCGAGGCCTACGACGTGGTGAAGCTGTGCGGCGACATGTGCGGGCTGCTCGACGCGCTCGGCGAGCAGTCCGCGGTGTTCGTCGGGCACGACTGGGGAGCGAACGTGACATGGCAGCTCGCGGTGCTGCACCCCGAGCGCGTGCGTGCGGTGGCGGGGCTGAGCGTGCCGTTCGTGCCGCGTGCGCCGGCGGCGCCGATCCCGATCATGCGCCGCCACCTGGGCGAGGAGTTCTACATCGTGTGGTTTCAGCAGCCGGGCGTCGCCGACGAGGCGCTCGCGCGCGACGTGCGCCGGACGCTGACGACGAGCCGACAGTGGACGGCCCAGTGGGCCGACGAGGACGGCTCACAGCCCAAGCCACAGCCATGGCTCTCGGAGGAGGAGCTCGCGGTGTACGTGAAGGCGTTCGAGCGTACGGGCTTCACGGGCGGGCTGAACTGGTATCGCAACATCGACCGAAACTGGGAGCTTACGGCGGACATCGCCGAGCGACGCGTGCAGCAGCCCGCGCTGTTCCTCACCGGCGAGCGCGACCCGGTCCGCCGCTTCATGCCCGCCGAGGCGATGCACGGCTGGGTCACCGATCTGCGCGCGGATATCGTCGTGCCCGGCGCAGGTCATTGGGTGCAGCAGCAGGAGCCGGTGGCCGTCAACGCGGCGCTGCTGGAGTTCCTCAGCGGGCTCGGGGACCGCCGATAGTGACGGCGGGGTATCAGCCCCGTACACTTGTACGTAACGCCGAAGGCACACATGCGAGACGCCGAACCGCACGCGCGCAAGCACGACCTCAGGCGCCCTGCGCCCCCTGTCACGGACGCGGCGATGACCTAGAGCCGATCGCGTACCGCGTCGGCGGCGCGTGCGTCCTTTACTCTCCCTCCCGGGCGGCTTTGCGGACCGCTGAGCACCGCGGACCACAACACGGCGCTGAGTTGCATGCCGCGTATGACGCGCGCCCCGAGTCGCGTACACGTGCAAGTCGGACCGGATCTGTGCGGACGGTCGGGGTTTGTCAGCCGGTGGGAAACCTTCTCGCCCGGCACGTTCGCCGTCATCCGACGGCGCTTGGGCTTGTTCCTGCTGCCGCTGGATCCTGGAACAGTCGGTTGATCGTCAATTCGGTCGGGGCCCATTGCCAATATGCGACCTCGTTGTTTGTCGCCGCATCCGTGAAGAACGTCATCGGGACGCCGGCCCTCGCGAGAGAGCTCGGGCTCGTTTTCGCGGCGACGGCGTCCGAGTTGAAGTGGCTCACTTTTAGTTCGGTCGGTGCCCACACCCAGTCGGCGATCGTACTGCTGGCGCTGGCATCGTCAAAGAACACATTGAGTGCTCCGCTGTTGACGACAGCGCTCGGGCTCGTCCCGGCGGCCACGGCGTCACCATAGAAATGGCTCAATTTGAGTTCGCTCGGCGACCACACCCAGTCAGCGATCGTATTAGCGGCGCTGGCATCGTCAAAGACCGCGTTAAGTACTCCGTTGTTGACAACAGCGCTCGGGCTCGTGCCCGCCGCCACAGTGTCACCATAGAAATGGCTCAATTTAAGTTCGCTCGGCGACCAGACCCAGTCAGCAATGGTATTGCCCGCGCTGGCATCATCAAAGATGACGTTCAAGACGCCATTGTTAACGACCGCCGTGGGGCTGGTGCCAGCGGCGACTTTGTCTGAATAGAACCGCGACAACTGCCAGCCGCTTGTCGCGCTCCAGACCCAATCACTGATTGTGTTGCTCGTGCTCGCGTCGACAAATAGGACGTTCAGAGCGCCGTTTACCATCACCGCGCACGGGCTACTACCGGTCGCTGCGGCGTCCTGGAAGAGTCGTGTGAGAGTCCATCCGGTCGTGTTACTCCACGCCCAGTCTGATATCTCGTTATTCGTGTTAGCGTCCGCGAACAGCACATTGGTAAGCCCGTTGTTGAGCACGGCGCTTGGGCTCGTCCCAGCAGTCGCCGCGTCCTGAAAGAGCTGGGTCAAGGACCAGCCGGTTTCTTCATTCCAGCGCCAAACGCCGAGCGCATTGTTTGTACTCGCGTCGACGAATGCGACATTTGGTTCTACGGCCGTGTGGAATGTCCTGTCGCCACCATAGCTGGTACCCGCGGAACTCGTCGCCACTACTCGGTAATGATAGTCCGCGGCGGGGCTAAGTTGCCCGATAGGGTTCCACGTATTAATCAGTCCAGTGCCGGCACCAATGTCCATGCCCGGTAGGGCGGGCACGGCGCTGCCGTAGGCAGTCGTGTGCCCGTATTCAAAATAGTAACGGGTATCAAGCCCGTTCGGATTGACATAACCCTCCAGCTTGGCAGTCCGTTCCTTCACTTCGCTAGCCGGTTCGGTGATGGCAGTCGGCAGAGGCTTCACTGTGGGCGCGCCCCAGGGGGTGCCCCATCCTGTTGGCCCGTCGTACCCGGGACCAGCCCAACACAGGTAGATCGGGGCGCAACTTCCACTGGGCTGGTGGTTTGACCCGGAGACGATGTCGTTGAGCGGGGCGCCCTCTTTCGCGTATTGCCATATCGCTTGCGGGCCGAGTGATCGTGTGTAGGCATCTGTTAGGGCGTATACCGCGGCAATGATAGGTGTGGCCACGCTCGTGCCTCCGAAGGACTCCCACCCCATTAGCCCGGAGTTCTGGTGTGGGTAGTTGTCATAGACTGAGACTGGCGTGTTTTTCCAGTCCGCGACAGCCGAGATGTCGTTCATGGTCCTGTACTGGCAGCCTGTGTCCGTCTGCCAGCTAGGCTTCGGCTCGCCTGCCGCGCAACCACTTCCCGTCAGAGACCAAGTCAGCTCTTGGAATCCGCGCGCGTTGCTCGCTTCAAACAGGCTGGTGCCACCAACGGATAGGACATGTGGCGCCGTCGCCGGCCATTGTCCGCCTCCGCCTTCGTAGCCGGTGTCGCCGCTGGCCGCGGTGATCACGACTCCGGGGTGATTGAAGGCTCCGTCGTAGCTGATGTCTTCTAGCGTCTCGCTATGGCCCCAGCTATTTGAGATCTCGTTAGCGCCCAACGCCGCTGCCGTGTTCTCCGCCGTTGCCATATTGACGTCCGTCTCTGCGTTCGCCTCGACCAGCAGTATGTGGCAGTTGGGGCAGATCGCCGAGACAAGCTCGATATCCGCTGAGATCTCTGTAGACCAGTTGGTGCCTGGCTGCTGGGGCGGATAGGAGCCCTGCACACCATTTTGATTTACCTTCTTGAAGCAGCCATTCGCCGTGGTGCACGCAGGAAGCCCATAGGTAGCCCTGTAGACCGCCAGATCGGACTCGGCATAGGGATTATCAGACACGTCCACAATTGCCACGGTCTGACCAGAGCCTCCGGTCGCCGAAGGTACGTTGTAAGCCCGCTGAAGGTCCGCAGGATTAAAGCCAGTTCCTTCTTTGCCGTGCCCACCTGCTGGCGCGACCGTCTGGCGCCCCGCGAGGCTTGCGCGATGAAACGCCAATGCCTGAGCACGCCGATAGGCACGCGGAACCACGACGCCGTCGCAACGTATCGCGTGAGAATGCGCGCCCGTGGAGGGTGGACACGCATAGTACGGCTTGGTTGTTGATCGCGTGAGAGAGGGCTCTGACGGCGGCCCGGCAACCGAGGAAGACGCAGCCGCTTGCGACGGGCTGCTGGCGAGCGACACAGCCACGACACTGGTCACAAAGACGACGTAAACCAAGGCGGCCACTGCGCGTGCGGGCAAACGCGCGCCGGATGCGGGGGCGGAGCTCCTCATGGTGTCTCTCCTCGGGGTTGCTCGGTTGACCGCTCACAACCGTGAGCGGTGCGCCACGACTGCCTGCGCGGCGTTGAGTGGACCATGGTGGCTGCCGATATGCCGAACAGCGACGGTGCCGCCTCGCGGCGGCACCGACTAGGGAGATCGCGTTCCGCCACGCAGGACCGGCTCGGCGCGACGCTCAAACGGGGAGGAGCGGGGCACGCTGACGCCAGACAGTGTGTGCATAAGAAGACACTCGAATTCCAGGGATAGCGTCGTCTTCCCTCGCGCAGCGCGCACGCCTGCGATCTCTCAGCGCGGTGGCGTCGATTCCCGCTTCGCGGAGCTTGCCGGAGAACTGGGCTGCCCGCTCCAGCCCGATGAGCGAAGCAAGGGTGATGTAAACGACGAACGGCGGGCAGGGGCGCATATTCATACTCCCGCCGGCGCGGCACGCTCGGTAGCCCGACGTCGAACACGGTCATTGCGGTCAGCGCGAAGCACGCTCGCGGCAGCATCTCCGCATCCGGGCTTAGGCGATAGCCCTCCTCCAATATCAACGTGAAGACAAGCTGAGTGTCGTGGATCCTAGCGAGGAAGTCAGTGCCCACGGCACGGCACCCGATAAAGCCGGTCGCGTGCCGGTAGCGAGCGCGCCACGGCCGCCGCCATCGTGGCGCCCCCCGGCCAGGCGGATCGGCAGGTCGGGCAGCAGGGAGCACTCCACCAAAGCCGTCGCGGTCCTGTGAGCACGCAGACCCAAGCGCGCAGATCACTAACCACGACCTGTATGAGCGGACCGTTTGCACGCTGCATCGAGAGGGGAAGCAGAGGAGTTGGCCGCCTGAACGACCTCGGGGTGGGCCGTCGCTTGCGCCTCGGCTAGCGGTGCGGCCCCAGCGTCACGTCCGAGCCCCCGACGGCGGTAATTGGGGCCAGGAGTGGGCTCACAATGATGGCCGGCCGCCAAATCGCGGGTTTGCTCATTCTGCCGCGACTCGATCCAGCGGTGGTTTGCAGTGGGCGATCCAGGACTCGAACCTGGGACCTCTTCCTTATCAGAGAAGCGCTCTAACCATCTGAGCTAATCGCCCGCGTGAGCCGCGAAATCGCGGCTCGTGCGCTGGCTCATGTTATCGCTGGCACGGGTGCAGACGAGCCCTGCGACGCCCCGCACGCGAGCCGGACCCGCTTGCAGCCGGGCCGCACCCTCCGGACGCTTCGGCTATGTGGAATGCTCAAGCAGGCCGGGTATCGCGCGCGGCCGCAGCCGCCGCGCCAGCGCGATCGCCTCCTCGACCGAGGCGATCGACAGCTCCGCGCGATAGCCGCCGTCGCGCGTCGGCTTCACGCTCACGTCCGCGCCGAGCGCCGCGCCGAGCGCCTCCGCGATCTGCCGTGCCGCATGCTCCTGGTCGGGGTGGACGTCGGCGGATGTCCTGCCGCGGCGGGCGACGCGCGGGCGGTCTGGTTCGCCCTCGTCGTTCTCCGTGCGTGCGCGCGCTTCCGCCGTGCGCACCGACCAGCCCTCGTGCGCCGCCGAGCGTGCCAAGCTCGAGCGTGCGGCGTGGTCTTCGGCGAGCAGCAGCGCGCGGCCGTGGCCCTCGCTCAGCGCGCCGTCCTGAATCAACTCGATCACCTCGTCGGGCAGGTCCAGCAGGCGCATCAGGTTGCTCACCGCCACGCGGCTGCGCCCGACGCGGCGGCCGACCTCCTCGCGCGTCAGGCCGAGCTCCTCCACCAGCGCCGCGCATGCGCGCGCCTCCTCCATCGGGTTGAGATCCTCGCGCGCCATGTTCTCGATCAGCGCCAGCTCGATCGCTTCCGCGTCGTCGCGCGGGCGCACCAGTGCCGGGATGCTCTCCAAGCCGGCGATCTGCGCGGCGCGCCAGCGGCGCTCGCCGGCGACCAGCTCGTATGTGCCGCCGGCCTTTGGACGCACGAGCACCGGCTGCAGCACGCCGCGCTCGCCCAGCGACCCCGCCAGCGCCTGCAATGCGTCCTCGTCGAAGCGTCGGCGCGGCTGCGTCGGGCTCGGCGAGATCAGCTCCAACGGCAGGTCGCGCAGTTCGTCGGCCTTCGCCGCGTCGGCGTCCGCCGACACCGAGAGGATCGCCTGCAAACCCCTGCCCATTCCCGGCTTCGGCCTAGCCACGCGCCGCCACCTCCTTTGCCAGCTCGAAATATGCCTCTGCTCCCGCGCTGTGCGGGTCGTGATGGGTGACCGGCAGCCCGTAGCTCGGCGCCTCGCCCACGCGCACGTTGCGCGGGATCACCGTCGAGAACACCAGGTCGGGGAAGTGCTCGCGAACCTCTCGCTCGACGTCCCGGCCCAGGCGCGTGCGGTTGTCGTGCATCGTCAGCAGCATGCCAGCGACCGTCAACCGCGGGTTCAGCTCGCGCTGGATCAGCGCAAGCGTGTCCAGCAGTCCCGCCAGACCCTCCAGCGCGAAGTACTCAGTCTGCACCGGCACGATCACGCGGTCCGCCGCCACCAACGCGCCCACCGTCAGCGGTCCCAGCGACGGCGGGCAGTCCAGCAGGATGTACTGAAAGCTCTCGCGCAGCGGCTGCAGGCGCTCGCGCACGCGCTGCTCGAACCCCTCCACGCGCGGCAGCTCCACGTTCGCACCCGCCAGGCCTGCGCCCGCCGGGATCACCTGAAGGCCCTCCACGCTGCATCCCGTCAGCGCTTCCTGCGCCGTAGCCTCTCCCGTCAGCACCTCATACAGCCCCGGCGACTGCGTGCGCGCGATCCCCAGACCGACCGTCGCGTTCGCCTGCGGGTCCACGTCCACCAGCAGCGTGCGGTAGCCGGCCTCGGCGATGCACGCGCTCACGTTCAGCGCCGTCGTCGTCTTTCCCACGCCGCCCTTCTGGTTGGCGATCGCATAAACCGTGGCCATCGCTGCAAGCTAGCGACGATCGCGGTCAGAGGGCGCCACCACGCCTCCAGCTTGCGCGCAAACCCGCCGCCGCACGCGACGTGGCGAATCTCAGCGCTCGCCCGTCAGCCGCCGAGCGGTCGCTTTCGCGCCATTCCCGAACGTCGCGGAAAACGGCCCGGCGTCTCGCCGGTCTTCTCGAACACGTGCACGTGACGGTCACGAGCCTGCGCAAAGGGCTGTACGTGGCGGATCTCGCGCAGGCGCAGGCCGAGCGTCTGCGCGGCAGCAGCCGCCGCACGCTCATCCTCGTCGTTGCGCTTGCCTCGCCAGTCGACCAGCGCCCCGCCCAGGCGCAGCAGCGGCGCCGCGTACTCCAGCACGACCGGCTGCGGCGCCAGCGCGCGCGCGACCACCACGTCGTTGGCCCCGCGGCCGTTCTGCCACTCCTCCACCCGCGCGCACACGACCGTCGCGTTGGCAATCTCCGCCCGCGCACACAGCCCCTGCAGGAACTCGCACTTGCGTCGCTGGCTCTCCACCAGGCTGACGTGCGCGCTGGGGAGGGCGACCGCCAGCGCCGTCCCCGGGAAGCCGGCACCAGACCCCAGGTCGGCGATCGCGTACGCCGAACGAATCTCATCGATATCCAGACCAACGAGCGAGTCCGCCAAGTGCGCTTGCACCGCCTCGCGCGTGTCGCGAACAGCCGTCGGCGCGTGCTCGTCCTCCTCCAGCGCACGCAGGATGCGCTCGAACTGCGCCAGCTGGCCGGGATCGAGGTCGCGCCCGGCGAGCGCCTGCCGCCAATCGAAGCGATCGCCGCTCATCGCGTTGTCGCGCCTAGGAGTGTTTCCCGTGAAACACTCCGCCAGCGGTCAGTCGCCCGCCGGCGAGACGACGAGGAAGCGTTTGGGCTCGTCGCCCTCGCTGTGCGTCTCCACGCCACCGCGTTCACGCAGGTACTCGTGCACGATCCTCCGCTCCGACGGCGGCATCGGCTCGAGCTCCACCGGGCGGCCGTCGCGCAGGGCCTCCTCCGCCGCGTCATCGGCGTCCTCGCGCAGGAGTTCCGCGCGGCGCTCGCGATAGCCGTCCGCGTCGATCTCCACGCGCACTGCCGAAGGTCCCTCCGGGAACACGATCCGCTGCGCCAGATGCTGGACCGCATCGATCGTCTGCCCGCGACGGCCGATGAACAGCCCGACGTCTTCGCCCTTGATCCGGCCGCGCAGCACGCCCGCGGATTCCTCGACCTCGACCTCAGCGTCAAGGCCGAGACCGGCGGTGATTTCCTCGAGCAGCTCCTCGAGCAGCTCCGCCGGCTCGAGCTCTTCGTCGTCGACGCCCACAGCCTCCGTCTTCGCGTCCTCGCTCATCTGCGTCTCCCCGATCGCTTCTTCTTCTTGCGTGGCGGCCGCGGCGGCGGCGCCGCGGGTTTGTCCTCGACCTCGGCCGAGCTCTTCGTGCGGCCCGACCGCTTGCGTTTGCCCGACGAACTCGCAGGGCTGGCTGCACTCGAACCACCCGAGTCGACAACCCCCGCGCCCGCCAGCGCCGGCTTGAGTGAGCGCGTCGACTTCCCGTTGGACGAGCCCTTCGCCTCGGCCGGCGCCGGCGGCGGCCCGATCGCCCGTTTGATCAGGTACTGCTGGCCGATCGTCCACAGGTTCGTCGTGATCCAGTACACCAGAAGGCCCGCCGGGTAGCGGTAGAGAATCACCACGAACACCAGCGGCAGCAGCAGCATCAAGCGCCGCTGGTTCGGGTCGGCGCTCGCCGTCGCCACGAGCGTCGAGACGACCTGCGAGCCGACGTACAGCAGGATCAGCACGATCAGCGCCGCGCCGGTCGCCTTTTCGGTGATGTCCGGCAGGAACAGGAACTTCGCCGAGTGCGGCGCCACCGCGTTGCAGCTGATTTCCGACAGCCCTTTGATGTGCGTTCCCGCGTGCGTCACGGCGTTCGCCGGGATTTCGCTGTTGTGCAGGATCGGGTGTCCCAGCGCGCTCGAGAAGTGGTCGCGCAGCTGCCTGCCGCAGATGTCGAGCTTCAGGTCCGTGCGCAGCATGTAGAACAGCGAGATGAACACCGGCAGCTGCAGCAGCAGCGGCAGGCACGACGCCAGCGGGTTGATTTTGTTCTCCCGGTAGAACGCCATGATCTCCTGCTGCTGGCGCTGTTTGTCGTCCTTGTACTTCTCTTTCAGCGCCGCGATCTGCGGAGACAGCCGTTGCATCTCCTGCATGCCCTTCAGCTGCCGGTAGGTCAGCGGCACGAGCACCGCGCGGATCAGCACCGTCAGCCCCACGATCGCCAAGCCCCAGCTGCCACCCACGACGTTGTCGTGGATGAACACCATGATCGACTCGAACGCCTTGATCAGCGGCGAGAACGCGTCCTCGATGACGTTGGCGATGATTGGCATGCGCTCTAAATGCTCTCGGCAGTCTCGTTACGCGGCTGGTAGATCATCGGTGCGATACGCGCCGCGCGCGTCCGGCGGCTACTCGCCGCCGACCGATCGTTCAGACGCCCGTGCGGTGGCCGGCAGTGAACACTCGCTGGGCCTCCACAGGATCGTATCCGCCGTAGCTCCATGGATTGCACCTGAGCAAGCGCCACGCCGCGAGCACCGCGCCCCTAAGTATGCCGTACTCGCGGATCGCCTCGACCGCATAGCGCGAGCACGTCGGCTCGTACTTGCAGCGTCTCGGAATCGCCGGCGAGACGACACGCTGATACACCGTGATCGGCGCGACCGCGACGGCGCGCGCGAGCCGTGCATAGCGCGACGTCAGGTGAGGCGCATCGTCTGCGGGCGGGCCTGCGGGCATCAGCTCGCCGCCGCCTCGGGCGAGTCCCCGCTCGCAGCCTGCGCGTCGCGCATCCCCGCCTTCGCGATCAGCTCGCCGAGCGACGCATCCACGCCGGCCAGGCCCTCGCGCTGCACCAGCTCCGCCGCTGCCGGTCGCGCGACGACGACGATGTCCTGGTCGTTTCGCAGTTCCCCCTCCACGCGCGCAAACGCCTCGCGCAGCACCCGCTTGACGCGGTTGCGCTCGACCGCCCCGCCCACCTTGCGCGACACCGACAGCCCCAGCCGCGGTCGCTCGGCCGACGGGTTCGGAAACGTGTACAGCACCAGGTGGCGGTTGGCCGTCGAGCGGCCCTGCCGGTAGACGCGCTCGAACTCCGCGCTGCGCGACAGACGACCGCGACTGGACGGGCGCGGGTTCATCACGCAACCATCACCCTCAGGTCGAGAGTCGCTTGCGCCCCTTGTCGCGGCGGCGCTTGAGCGTCAGCCTGCCCGCACGCGAGCGCATGCGTGAGCGGAACCCGTGCGCGCGGGCTCGCTTGCGCTTCTTTGGCTGGTAGGTGCGCTTCATCTGTTCGCCGAGCGACGCCCGATTCCTCCCTTGCCACCGGCCACATCGGCAGGTGCGGGTCGGGTATCGGCGCTGAAGTATAGGACCGTATCGCCCGTGGCGTAATTTTCTCGGCAGTTGCGAGCAGCCGCTGCAACGCCGCGAGGACGTCGGTTATAGTCGCCTGACCGGGGCCCCACGGCCCCTCCTCTGAATAGCCGTCGACGTTTTCTTTCCGGGAGAGAAGCGAATTCACGCTGCCGTGAGCGCCGAGCTCGAGCACATATGGTCGCGCGTGCAAGCCGAGCTCGCGCTGTCCGTCGACGAGCCGACCTATCGCATCTGGCTGGCGCCGTTGCAGCCGCTGGAACTCGATGCAGGACAGCTGACCCTGCAGGCGCCAGCGCAGTGTCGCGGATGGATCCGCGACCGGTTCGGGCGCGTGCTCGAGTCCTGCGCCGCGAAGGTGATCGGCGACGGCACGACCGTCGAGCTCGTCCAGCCCGACGTCGACGCGAGCAGCCATGGTCCCGGCACGTCTCCAACAGGCCCGCGCGCAGCGCGCGAGCGCCCCAGTCCGCCGCGACGCGCCGCCTCGCCCACGCGCCCCGGCGCTGGCCGGCACGTCGACGCGAGCTCGAACGCGGAGGGCGCGGCGGTCGGCGACCAGCGCACGGGGCCGCTCGGCAATCCCAAGCTGACGTTCGAGCAGTTCGTCATCGGCGACTGCAACCGCCTCGCCCACGCAGCCGCGCTGACCGTCGCCGAGATGCCCGCGCAGGCCTACAACCCACTGTTCATCTGCGGGCCCCCCGGCGTTGGCAAGACGCATCTGCTCAGCTCCATCGCCACGCTGCTGCTCGCCCACAGCCCCGGCCTGACGGTGCGCTGCACGACCGGCGAGGCCTTCACCAACGACTTCCTCGACTCGCTCAGCCACGGGCGCACGGACGCTTTCAAGGCGCGCTTTCGCGATGTCGACGTGCTGCTGCTCGACGATGTGCAGTTCCTCGAGCGCAAGGTCAAGACCGAGGAGGAGTTCTTTCACACCTTCAATGCGCTGCACGACGGCGGTCGCCAGATCGTCGTCACCTCCGACCGCCCACCGCACGACCTGCAGGCGCTCGAGGACCGTCTTCGCGAGCGCTTCGAGGCCGGCCTCGTCGCCGACGTCCAGCCACCCGACCTCGCCACGCGCATGGCGATCCTGCGCAAGCGAGCGCAGCACGACGGTGTCGAGGTCGCCGACGAGCTCGCGCTGCACGTGATCGCCGAGCGCATCGAGAACAACGTTCGCGCACTCGAGGGCGCGCTGATCCGCGTCGTCGCCTTCAGCTCGCTGACCGGCCGTCCGCTGACCGCTGACCTCGCGCGCGAGGTCCTGCGCACGCTCTACCCCCGCAGCTCGTCCGCCTCCACAACCGAGCCCAGCTCGATCGCCGAGATCCAGATGGCCGTCGGAGAGCACTTCGGTCTCGCCGTCGGAGAGCTGCTGTCGAGCGCTCGCACGCCGCGCATCTCATGGCCGCGCCAGGTCGCCATGTATCTCGCGCGAGAGCTCACCGGCGAATCGCTGCCGGCGATCGGCAGGCACTTCGGTGGGCGCGACCACACGACCGTCCTTCACGCCTGCCGGCGCACCGCGGCGCGTATCGCCGAGGACGAGCACGCACGTGAGGCTGTGGAGAAGCTGTGTCGCAACCTCACCCCCAAACGCCTATGACACACACATGGCCACGGCCGACCGCGTGGCCTGAGAGACTGCTCTGCGCTATGCACAGCGCCGTCCACCGGCTCAGGCCAGCCATCCCCAGCCCCCAAGCCCTATACACATATCCACAGCACCTACTGACTACTCCTTCCTCTCTCGACACCGTATGAAGCTTTCCCTCGCAACCTCAGAGCTTTTGAACCAGCTGCAGACCGTCACGCGAGTCGCGTCGACGCGCAGCGCCGTGCAGGCGCTCTCCGGCGTGATGATCTCCGTCACCGACGATTCTCCGCCGGAGCTGCGCGCAACCGACATGGAGATCGGCCTGCGCGTACCGCTGAAGGCGGAGACGAGCCGGCCCGGCAGCGCCGTTCTTCCCGCCCGCCTGCTGCTCGACGTCGCGCGCTCGCTCCCCGCCGCCGACGTCTCGTTGGAGCTGCGCAGCGCAGAGCAGGACGTCGAGCTGATCTCCGGCCCTGCGACCTTTCACCTGCGCACCTTGCGCGCTGAGGACTTCCCGACGCTTCCTCAACCCTCACCCGAGACACGCGTGGCACTGCCGGTCGATGCGTTCGTCGCGACGATCTCGCGCGTCGCCCGCTCGGCCTCGCGCGACGAGACGCGTCCCGTGCTCACCGGCATCCTCATGTCCGCCTCCGCGCAGGAGCTGCGCATGGTCGCCACCGACTCCTACCGACTGAGCGTCAAGGAGACGGCGCTGGCGGCGCCGCTGCAGGGAAGCCTGGAGGCCAACGTTCCCGCCCGTGCCCTGCAGGAGCTCGCGCGCATCGCCCAAGGGGCGCCTGCCGAGTCGGTCAGCGTCAGCGTCGGTCAGAACCAGGTCGTCTTCGAGCTCGGCGACATCGTGCTCTCCTCGCGCTTGATCGACGGGCAGTTCCCCAACTACCGCCAGCTGCTGCCCGAGTCCGTCGAGCACGAGCTGAGAATGGCCAGCGCCGAGCTCACCGACGTCGTCAGACGAATCAGCCTGCTCGCGCAGAAGAACGCACCGCTGCGCCTGAGCTTCAGCGAGGGCACGCTGACCGTCTCCGCGCAGACGCCCGACGTCGGCGAGGCCAGCGAGGCGATCCCCGTTCCCTTCCACGGCGAGGCCTTCGAGATCGGCTTCAACCCCGACTTCCTGCGCGACGGCCTGGAGAGCATCGAGTCCGACGAGCTCGTGCTCAAGCTCATCAGCCCTCTGCGCCCCGGCCTGATCGAATCACCCGACTCCGGCGATTTCGTATATCTCATCATGCCGATTCGTCTGAACGTCTAGGGGCATGACGTGCGTGTGCTCAGCGCGCAGCTGCGCGACTTTCGCACCTATGCGCGCGCCGAGGCCGCGCTCGGCTCCGGCCTGACCATCGTCCACGGGCCCAACGGCGCCGGCAAGTCAAACCTGCTCGAGGCGCTCTACTTCGGTTGCACCGGGCGCTCGCCGCGCACCCGCAACGAGCGCGAGCTGATCAGCTTCGGCGCACAGGCGGCGCGCGTGGTCGTGCGCGGCAGCGACGGCGCGCAGGAGCACGAGCTGAGCGTGGCCTACGGCGCCGGCCCCGACGGCGAGCGCGGCGTCAAGCGCATGACCGCCGACGGCGCTGTGGTCGAGCGCCTGCTCGACGTCGACTTTCGCCCGCTGCTGAGCGTCTTCGAGCCCGATCGCCTGGAGCTGCTGAAGGGCCCCCCGGCCGTACGGCGCGCGCACCTCGATCAGGTCGTCGCGGCGATCTGGCCGCTGCGCGCCAACGATCGCCGCGAGTACTCGCGCGTGCTCGCGCAGCGCAACGCCCTGCTCGCGCGCATCCGCAGCGGCCGCGCGTCCCACGCGACGCTCGCCGCCTGGGACCGTGAGCTGGCGACCGCCGCGCTGGCCGTGCGCGAGCACCGCGCGTCGGCCGTCGAGCTGCTCGCCGAGCCGTTTGTGCAGCGCGCCGCCCAGCTCGGCCTCAGCGGCGTCGCGGCGCTGGACTACCGCCCGCGATCGCGCGCCGCCGACGCGGACGAGTTCGTCGCCGAGCTGCAGGCCAAGCTCGCGTCCGATCTCGAGCGCGGCTTCTCCGGGCACGGACCCCATCGCGACGAGCTGGCGATCCTGCGCGACGGCCGCGAGCTTCGCCTGTACGGCTCCCAAGGCGAGCAGCGCCTGGCGCTGCTCGCGCTGCTGCTGGCCGAGCGCGCGGTGCTTGCTCGCGAACGCGGGCGCACACCGCTGATGCTGCTCGACGACGTGATGAGCGAGCTCGACTCCCAGCGCCGCGAGCTGCTGGCCGCCGAGCTGGCCGCCGACGGGCAGAGCGTGATCGCCACGACCGACCTCGCGCACGTGCCAGGCGCCGGCGATGCACGTGTGACACGCCTGCGCGTTTCGCCCGGCACGATCCTGCAGGAGGCGCTCGCGGCGTGAGGAAACCGGCTCCCCGCTCGCTGTCGGTGGCCCTGGAGGGGCTCACCGCCACGCTCGCCCCCGCCACGACGCTCGCGCGCGTGCAGGAGGTCTGGGAGCTCGCAACCGGCCCCGCGGTAGCCGCCGCCGCGCGCCCGACCGCCGAGCGCGACGGGGTCCTGACGGTGACCTGCGAGGCGGCCGTGTGGGCCCAGGAGCTGCACATGATGGCCGGCGATCTCGTGCCCGCGCTCAACGCCGCGCTGGGCGCCGAGGCGGTGCGCGAGCTGCGCTGTCGCGTCGCTTGACGGCGAATCTCGCGGCGACTTTCGCGCACGCCGGCTCGAGCGACCTTCAACTCGCCCGGTTTCCCTGCAATTTGCAGGGGTTTAGGGGCCGCGCGGCGGCCCGGAGCAACCCCGCTGCATGCTATTGTTATGTACACATTTCAACCGCCCCGGTCCGCATCCTGAGCGCCGCGGATTCCGGGGCGTTCTGACGTAATCGGAGGCCGATTGGCTACAGGCAGCAACAGCTCTGACGGGAGCTCAACCAAAGCGAAGAAGGGCGGCGTCAACGACCCGTCGATGACAGGCGCCTCGTCCACGTACGACGCGCAGGACATCACCGTCCTGGAAGGTCTCGAGGCGGTGCGCAAGCGCCCCGGGATGTACATCGGATCGACCGGCGTGATGGGCCTGCACCATCTCGTCTACGAGGTCGTCGACAACTCTGTCGACGAGGCGCTCGCCGGCTTCTGCACGAAAGTGTCGGTGGTCGTGCATCCGGACAACTCGGTGACCGTTACCGACGACGGCCGCGGGATCCCCGTGGCGATCATGGAGAAGGAGGGCCTGCCCGCCGTCCAGGTCGTGCTCACCGTGTTGCACTCCGGCGGCAAGTTCGGCGACGGCGGCGGCTACAAGGTCTCCGGCGGCCTGCACGGCGTCGGCGTGTCTGTCGTCAACGCGCTGTCCGAGCAACTGCATGTGGAGATCCGCCGCGACGGCCACGTGTACTCGCAGGACTACGCCCGCGGAGCACCGCAGGGCGAGCTGGCTGAGGGCGAGAAGCTCCCGCCGGACTCGCCCACCGGCACGATCGTCACCTTCCTGCCCGACGCCGACGTGTTCGAGACGCTCGACTTCGACTTCCTCACGCTCGAGGAGCGCCTGCGCGAGACCGCCTTCCTTACGCGTGGCCTTGAGATCTCGATCATCGACGAGCGCGGCGAGGGTCACTCGGCGACCTTCCGCTACGAGGGCGGTATCGAGGACTTCGTCTCCTATCTCAACGAGAACAAGGAAACGGTGCACCGCAAGGTCGTCTTCTTCGCCGGTGAGTCAGACGAGGGCGCCGCGGAGATCGCGATGCAGTGGAACTCCTCCTACCAGGACTCGATTCACTCTTTCGCCAACAACATCAACACGCGCGAGGGGGGCTCGCACATGAGCGGCTTTCGCTCGGCGCTCACGCGCACGCTGAACAAGTACGCGCGCGACCACGGCCTGCTCAAGGAGAAAGAGGACAACCTCTCCGGCGAGGACGTGCGCGAGGGCCTGACGGCGGTGATCTCGGTCAAGCTGCGCGATCCGCAGTTCGAGGGCCAGACGAAGACCAAGCTCGGCAACCCCGGCATGGCCGGCTTCGTCGAGTCGATCGTCAACACCGGCCTCGGCGAGTTCCTCGAGGAGAACCCCAGCGAGGCCCGCGCCGTGATCATGAAGTCCGTGCAGGCGCAGCGCGCGCGCGAGGCCGCGCGTAAGGCCCGCGATCTGACGCGGCGCAAGTCGGCGCTGGAGAACTCCACGCTGCCCGGCAAGCTCGCCGACTGCTCGGTCAAGGACCCGTCGCTGGCGGAGCTGTTCGTCGTCGAGGGCGACTCCGCGGGCGGCTCTGCCAAGCAGGGGCGCGACCGCAACACCCAGGCGGTGCTGCCGCTGCGCGGCAAGATCCTCAACGTCGAGAAGTCGCGCATCGACAAGGTGCTGCAGAACACCGAGATCCAGGCGCTGATCACGGCCATCGGCACGGGGGTGCGCGACGAGTTCAACATCGAGAACGCGCGCTACCACAAGGTCGTGCTGATGACCGACGCCGACGTCGACGGAGCGCACATCCGCACGCTCGTGCTGACGCTGCTGTTCCGCGAGATGAAAGAGCTGATCGAGGAAGGCTACGTCTACATCGCCAAGCCGCCGCTGTACAAGCTCAAGCAGGGCTCCCGCGAGCGCTACATCGAGAAGGACTCCGAGCTGGAGGAGCTGCTGCTCGCCGACAAATGGGAGAAGATCGACGTCTTCGATCGCTACGGCAAGCAGTTCAAGCTGACCGAGGCGCGCTGGCAGCGCTTCTCGCGCCTGCTCAAGCAGTACGAAGGCTGGTCGCTCGCCCTGCGCGGGCACCACGGCCACGACGTCGTGCAGTTCCTCGAGGAGTCCTCGCTGCTGGGCGAGCAGGTGATGACTCCCGAGGCGGCCGTCGAGCTGCTCAGTCGTGCGGGCCTGGACGGCGAGACGCACGCCACCGAGATGGTCAGCGAGGACGTCGAGGAGATCCGCGTCAAGGCCGTCGAGGCGAAGACCGGGTTCGCGCTGACGCATCGCATCAAGCGCACGCTGTTCGACTCGCAGGAGTACCGCCAGCTCGCGCGCGTCCATGGCGAACTGGTCGAGCTGGTCGGAACGCCCGCGTTCGAGGTGTCCCTCGGCGACGCGCACGAGGCCGCGCCGACGTTCGAGGCGCTGCGCCTGGGCGTCATGACGGTCGCGCAAAAGGGCATCAAACTGCAGCGCTTCAAGGGGCTTGGCGAGATGAACGCCGAACAGCTCGGCGAAACGACGATGGCGCCGTCCACGCGCACGCTCGCACAGGTCACGCTCGACGACGCCTTCGCCGCCGACCGTATCTTCTCCAAGCTGATGGGCGACCAGGTCGAGCCCCGCCGCGAATTCATCGAAGAGAACGCAAGAGCGGTGGCCAACCTAGATGTCTAGGGAGGTGAGCAATGGCAGCCACTGATGTGATCGGCGGCGGCAACATCGAACCTCGCGCGCTCGAGGAGGAGATGCGCACGGCGTATCTCGACTACGCGATGTCGGTGATCGTCGGGCGCGCGCTGCCCGACGTGCGCGATGGCCTGAAGCCGGTGCACCGCCGCGTGCTCTACGCGATGAACGAGCTCGGCCTCGGCCCGACCCGCTCCTACGCGAAGTGCGCGAAGATCGTCGGCGAGGTGATGGGCAACTATCACCCGCACGGCGACTCGGCGATCTACGACGCGCTCGTGCGCATGGCGCAGGACTTCTCGATGCGCAACGAACTGGTCGACGGCCAGGGTAACTTCGGCTCGGTCGACGACGACCCCGCCGCCGCGATGCGCTACACCGAGGCGCGCCTGGCGCGCATCGCCACGGAGATGCTGCGCGATCTCGACATGGACACGGTCGACTTCGCGCCCAACTACGACGGCTCACGTCGCGAACCGCTGGTGCTGCCGGCGCGCTTTCCCAACCTGCTCGTCAACGGCTCCTCGGGCATCGCCGTGGGCATGGCGACGAACATCCCGCCGCACAACCTGCGCGAGGTGATCGCCGCGACGATCGCCTACATCGACGATCCGGAAATCGACGCGGCCGGGCTGATGGCGCACGTCAAGGGACCCGACTTCCCCACCGGCGGGATCATCCTCGGCCACCAGGGAATCCGCGACGCCTACGCGACCGGCCGCGGCCGCGTGCGCATCCAGGCGCGGGCGCACATCGAGCCGCTCAAGCAGGGCAAGGAGGCGATCGTCGTCACCGAGCTGCCGTTCATGGTCAAGAAGGGCGGCGACGGCGGGCTGATCTCCAAGATCGCCGACCTCGTCCACGACAAGAAGCTCCCGGACATCACCGACCTGCGCGACGAGTCCGACCGCAACGGCATGCGGTTGGTGATCGAGCTCAAGCGCGACGCGTTGCCCAAGGTCGTGCTCAACAAGCTCTACAAGCACACCGCCATGCAGACGACGTTCGGCGTGAACACCGTCGCGCTCGTCGACAACGTGCCGCGGACGCTGCCGCTGAAGGGCGTCATCCACTTCTACGTCCAGCATCAGCGCGAGGTC
>DASYKG010000018.1:0-11398 GCA_035995645.1 Solirubrobacteraceae bacterium | reverse complement strand
CGTTAATAAGATTTCTGATTTGGTGCATTTAACGGCCGAGCCGCCTTTGGTGCCTTCTTTTGCTTCCTGGACCGTCATTGCGCCAGCTGTGCCTTTGAACGTTTCTTTGGCGGAGCCGGGTAACCAGCGCCATAAGGTTTCGGCTGCCGAGGCCGTGGCGACGGCGACTGCGCTGAACGCCAGCACCAAGATCAGGGAAACGGTGAGCTTGAGGGTTCGCATGTGCATTGCTCCTTTGGTCGAGTCGATATGTGTCGTTCGCTAGCCGTTCATCACCGGCGACATACCTATAGGATGCGCACGAGGACGAGGCAAGAATGCCTAACGACGGGGGCAAGTATCCGCACCCGGCCGAAACAAGGCAAGCATTCAAAGGAAATGTTTCCCTGGCCGTGAGTCGGACGCGTCTCAGGATGAACCAGATACTCGGCAGCGATGGCGCTTGCGCACGGCTTGTCGAATCGCGGCCAAGTTCTTTGCGGTGGCCGAGGGCATGCACGTAGGCGCGGACGCCGGCGACTAGCCCTGCATCCAGCAGCAGCCCTCAGCTACTGTGAGGCCTGCACAAACCCCTCGAGGATTTCGGCCGGCGAGCGGGCGGGGGTTGAGGGTTCGCGATACCCCTTGCAGCCCTGCACGACGTAGCCGGGCTTGCATTTGGTCTTGGCGATCAGGCTGTTGTAGCGCTGCGTGGCGAGCTTGGCATAGACCTGTTCTCCGCCGCCTGCCTGCTTGACTTTGGCCTCGAAGGCAGGCAGCATCCGTGTGACGAGGATGTTGCGTTTGAGCTGGTAGAGGACGTCTGAGAGGACCCAATGGCGTTCGCTGAGGAACGCGCGTTCCTTGGCCGGGGTCTTCCAGACTTCTTTGCGGTAGCGCTGGAATTCCTTGTGGAGCAGTGCGTCTGAGACCTTCAGGCCCACTTCTTCGCCTTCGGCGATCGTCCACTGCACCGAGAGCAGGAAGCTCATCGCTTGGGCCTTCAGCGCGCTGTGCAGTTCACGGCATTTCTGCAGGATCTGAGCATGGGTGAGCTTCGGCTGCCCGCTGAAGCTCCGCGGCACGAGCTTGTCGGCCGCCGTGGCGCATTCAGAGTAGTTGGCCGGCTCTGAGACGAGGCCTAACGGCGATTTGGTGCCGACGTTCGAGCGGAAGTCCCCACCCGCCATCGCGCGCATCCAGTGGTTGAGCATCGGCTTGGTGATCGCGCCCGAGGTGCCCTGGATCTTGGCGAGGCTTTCGTTGCTCGAGCCGCAGGCCGTGAGGCTGAGCAGTGCGAGGCAGCCGGCGAGGGCCGCCAGCGGCGGGAGAAGGGAGCGGATGCGTCGGGGGGTTGGCACGAAGCTGCAAAGTATCTCGGTGCAATCGTCTGAGTCAAGCGATTGCGCCGCGTGTTTCTGATGGCATGCCGAGCTCCTTCGAGCTGCCTCAGCAGCGGTCACATTTCTTTGAAGAACAAGCCCCGGCATGATGTGCGCTATTTCCCTGTCAGCCTCTTGAGAACGACCTCGGAAGACGGCGCAGGCGGGGTGTTGGTCCGGTACTCCCTGCAGCCTGGCACGACAAATCCGTGGCGACAGGTCGTTTTGGCAGCGGTGCTTGTGTCGCGTTTCGATGTCAACCTGACGAGTGCTCGGGTACCTCCGCCGGTCTCGGACGCCTGCTGCCTTAGCCTCGCCACAAGCTTGGCGGCGAGGACGTTCAGCTTGAGCTGATAGAGAAGGTCCGCTAACGACCAGCGACGTTCTGTCAGGTATTTGCCCAGATCCTCCCGCGTGGGGCGCTTCTGCATGTCCACCTCAAGTGCGTGTTGCACCTCCGCCGCGGTCGCTCCGAGCTTCAGCTTGGCGCTTTCCGTAAGCGTCCACTCCGATGAAATGAGGAAGCTCAGCGTCTGCGCCTTGATCGCGCGATAGAGCTGACGACAAGCGTCCTCGAGCTCGGCACGGGTGTATCTGAGCTGGTTGAAGAAGGATCTCGGTGCGACGAACCTCGCGGCTGCAATGCACCGCGGGTAGTTCGCCGGCTCTGAGACGAGGCCGGCAGGCCCCTCGGTCCCGATCGTCCGGCGGAAATCGCCACCGACCGTTGCCTGCATCCAATGATCGAGCGTCGACGGGCTGATCGACCCGTGCGGCACGCCCTCGAGGCGCGCGACACTCTCGCCCGCTGAACCGCAGCCCGCGGCCGTCAGAAGCACCGCGATGAGCGCAAGCGCTGAAGCTGCGTTGCGAAGATGCAGGGCGTAGCGGAGATCCCGAGACACGGAAGCGAACGTAACCGAGGCGCCCGGCGGTCGGGGATCATGTTTCCAACGACGAGCAGGTGAGCCGGTGCGCACGGACGCCATAGTGTCGTGGTGAATGCGGGTACGCCGAGGGCTGCCCGCCGTGAGATCAGCCCGAGTCAGCTCGACGCGAGGCCACTCAGCGCTCGAGCGGCGGCGTCGGGAAGGAATTGCGATGTTCCCGAGATTGCCGAGATGGAAACAGCCAGGTCGATATTCCGGCGGCGAGTCCGTCAGGCCCCCGCCATGCCCGCCGGGTCCGGAAGCGATGGTCGCGACTGCCGTTCGCCAAACCGCCACGGCCGCGATTGCCGCGTTGCTCGTCGTCGGGATCGTCGCGTGCGGCTCCAGTTCGGAAGGACCGCCAGTTGTTCGGGTCGGCACCGACGCGATCGGCAAGAGCGTCGTCGGTCATTGGGCACACGTGATCCAGCGAGGAGGTGCTGCCCAGGGTCTTCGCGGAGCGCAGCACGGGGCTCCGCGGCAGCGTGCACTCTCGTTGCTGATATCGATGGCCTGGATCAGCGGGGAGGCTGCGCGTGAGCACATCGTGGTTCCCGCTCGCGTGGTAAACCGCGAGCTGGCCGAACGCCAAGAGGCCAATGGGAAGGCCGAATTTCAAGGAGAGCTTCGTGCCTCCGGCGAGACGGTTGCTGATGTCAAGCGGGAAATCCGAGCCGAACTGGAAGCCACCGCGATTCGCGAACGGTTGACGAGCCAGGGGAGCCACGTCACTCGAGCGGAAATCGTAAGCTTCTACCGGCTCCACGGCGATCTGTTCGTCGTCCCCGAAGAACGTGACGCAGAGCTGATCGAGGATCTACCGAGCAGCTCGGCCGCGACGGCGCTCGTGGGACGGATCGGGACCGGTTCGCGCTTTGCCAAGAGAGCGCTCAAAGAGGCGCTTGTGCGCAGCCGCGGTGGTACGTCGAACCCGCAAGACATCCAAAGCGTCACCAATGCGATATTCGCGGCTCGACCTGGCGTGGTCAGCAAGCCGATGAGGCTGAACCACGCATGGACCGTGTTTCTCGTGCGCAAGGTCAAGCCCGCCAAGCCCAAGCCGCTGACCGAGGTGCGAGGTGAGGTCGTCCAGCGGCTCACAGCAATCCGCCTGCGGGAGATCACCATGCGCTTCGAGAAGGAATACGAGAACCGCTGGGCTGCGAGGACCAGCTGCAGCGCTGGATATGTCGTCCGGAAATGCGCGCAGTACGCCGGAAAGCCGGTCGCCGGCGAAAGCCCGTTCTCGGGCGAATGAAGTTCGCTCCACGTAGGGACGGTGTGGCGCTCGCGCACCGTAGACTGTCCCGGTGTCGCGCTTTCGCGAGCCCCAGCACCCTGACTTCCATCGCCTGAACACGTCGGTCGGCTTCGACCGGCGCCTGTGGCCGCAGGACATCGCGCAGTCGCGCGCGCACGTGCGCATGCTCGCCGCGCGCGCAATCGTCTCCGAGGCCGATCGCGACGAGTTGCTGCGCGGTCTGGAGGCCGTCGAGCTCGAGTTCACGATGGAGCGCTTCGTCTTCGACTCCGAGGATGAAGACGTCCACATGGCGATCGAGCGCCGGCTTACAGAAGTCGTCGGGTCAGTCGCCGGGCGGCTGCACACCGCCCGCTCGCGCAACGACCAGGTCGCCACCGATCTGATGCTCTACACGCGCGAGCGCGCCGCGCGTGCGTGGATGGAGATCGGTGAGCTGATGTCGGTTCTGCTCGCGCGCGCCGAGGAGCATGCCGAGTGGCCGATGCCCGGCTACACGCACCTGCAGCGCGCGCAGCCCGTCTATCTCGGCCACCACCTGCTCGCCTACTTCTGGATGCTCTCGCGCGACCGCGAGCGCTTCACCTTCGCCGAAGGCCAGGCCGGCTCGCTGCCGCTCGGCGCCGGGGCGCTCGCCGGCGTCAACTTCGACATCGACCGGCCGATGGTCGCCGAGGAGCTTGGCCTTCCCGCGATTGCTCCCAACTCGATCGACGCCGTCTCCGGGCGAGACTTCGTGCTCGACTATCTGAACGCCGCCGCCACGTGCTCGACGCATCTCTCGCGACTCGGCGCCGAGCTCGTGCTGTGGTCGAGCGCCGAGTTCGGCTTCTGCGAGCTGCCCGACTCCTGGAGCGCCGGCTCTTCGATCATGCCGCAGAAGAAGAACCCCGACGCCGCCGAGCTCCTGCGCGCGAAGGCGCCGAGGGTGGTCGGGCACCTCGCTGCTTTCCACGGCGTCATGCACGCGCTGCCGCTCACCTACAACAAGGACCTGCAGGAGGACAAGGAGCACCTGTTCGACGCCGTCGACACGCTCGAGCTGACGCTTCCCGCCGCCACCGGGATGATCGCCGGCGTGCGCTTTCACCGCGAGCGCATGGCAGAGGCAGCGTCCGATGAGATGATCGCCGCCACCGACGTCGCCGATCTGCTGGTGCGCCTCGGCGTGCCCTTCCGCGAGGCGCACGGGGTCATAGCCGGACTTGTACGCACGGCCGTCGACAGCGGCCGGACGTTGTCCCAGCTCGAGGACGCCGAGCTCGCCGAGCACAGCGACGCGCTCGCCGGCAACAGCGCACAGTTCCGTGAGGTGCTCGAGCGGGGCTCTTGGCTGGAGTCGAAGGTCTCCGAGGGCGGCACCTCCTCGGCTCGCCTGGCCGAGCAGATCGCCGCCGCACGCGCCGTGCTCGATGAGGGCGCCGTCCGCTGACTCTGCCCGCTGCCTTCTACGCGCGGCCCGTGCTCGAGGTCGCCTCCGAGCTGATCGGCTGCACCGTCGAGCACCAGGGCTGCTCCGGCGTGATCGTCGAGACCGAGGCCTACCATCAGTCAGAGCCTGCCTGCCACGCCTATGCCGGGCTCACGCCGCGCACAGAGGTGCTGTTCGGCAAGCCCGGCCTCGCCTACGTCTATCGCTCCTACGGCATCCACGCGTTGCTCAACGCCGTCTGCGAGGACGAGGGCGCCGGCGCAGCTGTGCTGATCCGCGCGCTCGCGCCGCTCGACGGGATCGAGCAGATGCGCGTCAGGCGGGGGCTCGTCGGCGGCAAGCCCGCTCGCGATCACGACCTCTGCTCCGGACCAGGCAAGCTCACGCAGGCGCTCGGCATCCGCCTGGATGAGAACGGGAGCTCGCTCGCGCACGGGCCCGTGCGCATCCTCGAGCGCTCCGACCGCTGGCGCGAGCCAGATGTTGCGGTCGGCACGCGCATCGGCATCACGCACGCCGTCGAGCTGCCGTGGCGCTTTGCCGCCGTCGGCGATCGCAACGTGTCGCGGCCGCGCATCTGAGCGCTCGCGCCAGCCATCGCGCGGCCATATCCGGCTCGCAAGAGCCGCATCAAAAGAGGCTTCTAAGCCGACCGTTCGCGATCGGGCCTCCGATCGTGTATCCAGGAGGAGGGGCTCGTCCCCGAGCTGCCGCGTAGACGCCCGGGATTGCTGGGCATTTGCGCCTGGCGGCGTCGGCCGAGGCGCCTCCAGGCGGCGAATTCGCTGCCGCAGAGGGCCAGAGAGAAACGACCAGGAGCGAAACCGATGACACCAGCGCCTGAAGCTCCCAAGACCAAGCTTCCCGCCGGTCCGCGCATGCCCACGACGCTGCAGGCCGCCGTCTGGGCACTACGCCCGCTCGAGCTGATGGACCGCTGCGCAGCGCGCTACGGCGAGACCTTCACGCTGCGCATCCGCCGCAACCGGCCGTGGGTGCTGTTGACCAACCCCGAGCACGTCAAGCTCGTCTTCACGCGCGCCTCCGAGCTGATGGGCGCCGGCGCCGGGGAGGCCAACCCGCTGCTCGAACCCCTGCTCGGCCCGCGCTCGGTGATGCTGCTCGACGAGCCAGAACACATGGGCGATCGCAAGCGGCTGCTGCCCTCCTTCCACGGCGGGCGGATGAAGGACTACGGCGCGATGATGTCCGAGATCGCGCGGGAGAAGGTCGCCACGTGGCCCACCGGCGAGCCGTTTGAGCTGTGGCCGCGCATGCAGGCGATCAGCATGGAAGTCGTCATGCGCTCCGTCTTCGACGGCATCGACTCCAAGCAGGGCGAGCTGCTGCGTGAGCGGATCGCCGAGCTGACCAACTGGATCAACCAGCCGCGCCGGCTCGCGCTGCTCGCCGCTTTCGGCTCGCGCTCGATCACCGCCAACTCGGGATTCCGTCGCGAGATGGGAAAGCTCGAGTCCGTCGTGCTCGACGAGGTACGCCTGCGTCGCGCGCGCGGGGTCTCAGACGGCGAGCAAGACATCTTCTCGATGCTCGAGCGCGGGCACGCCGACAGCGGGCAGCCCGCCAGCGAGGAGAAGATGCGAGACGAACTCGTCACCATGCTCTCCGACGGGCCCACCGCCACCTCGCTGGCCTGGGTGTTCGAGCGGCTGCTTCGCTACCCCGAGAAGCTCGCGCGCCTGCGCGAGGAGGTGCTGCGCGACGAGGGCGACGAATATCTCGACGCCTGCGTCAAAGAGACCTTGCGGCTATGCCCCGCCGTGCCGCTGGTCATGCGTAGGCTGATCGAGCCGATGCAGCTCGGCGGCTACATGCTCCCCGCCGGCACGATCGTCGCTCCCTGCATCTATCTCATGCACCGCCGCGCTGACATCTACCGCGAGCCGCTGCAGTTCGAGCCCGAGCGCTTCCTCGGCGGCGCCGACGCCGGCGCCTACACCTGGATCCCCTTCGGTGGCGGCGTGCGCCGCTGCGTCGCCGCCTCGTTCGCCCAGCTGGAGATCAAGCGCGTGATTGAGGTCGTGCTGCGCGAGTTCGAGCTGCGGCCTGCCAGCGCCGAGGGCGAGGGGGCGGCGCGCAGCTCTGTCTCGTTCGCTCCCGGCGCAGGGGCGCGTGTGATCGCCACGCGGCTGGCGCCTGGGCCAAGCGGCAAGCAGCGGCTCGCCGCCTGACCGGGGCGTGGCCGGGTCAGGCGGCGGAGCTGCTCACGTGGCGAGACTGCGCGAGGCTTCTCTTCACTCAGGGCTACCGTCGCGGGTTCGTAGTCACAGGCTCGTCATCCGTCCGACGAACGTGCTTGGGAACTCCAGCTAGCCGCTGGGGCTGACGCCGCCGGTCGGCGAGGAGGACGGCGGAGAGGATGGGGGCGGCGTGGAGGGCGTGGGCGACGGGCTCGACGGCGCCGGGCTGGCGGGTGCGGGGGTCTGTTCGGGGGTGGCGTTGCCGGCGCCGCCGCCGCTCGAGCCGGATTCGCCGCCGCCGCTCGGTGCGGAGGGTTTGCCGGATTCGCGGCCCGAGCCGCCGCCGTTCGGAGTCGGGCTGGAGCCGGCGCCGGACGGTGCGGCGGAGACTTCGGGCGCACTCGTGGTCGAGCCTTCCGCGCCTTCATTGGGCTTCGTCTTACCCGCCGCCGCATGTTCGGCGCGCGCCTTATCGATGTTCAGCGCCGAGAGCATGAAGTTGTGCCAGATCAATGCCGGGTAGGTGCCGCCGAGCACGGGGCCACCGTTGAACGCCGTCGTCATCGGCACGAGCCCGTTGGGATAGCCGACCCACACTGCGACCGTGTACTTGTGATCCCAGCCGACGAACCAGGCGTCGCCGTAGTTGGAGGTGGTGCCGGTCTTGCCCGCGGCGAACTGGCCGATCGCGGCTGCGCGCCCGGTGCCGTACTGCAACACGGTTTCGAGCATCGAGGTCTCCGTTGCGGCGACGCTGGCGGGCAGCACGGCCTTGGTCTTCACGTGGTTTACGTCGTGGTGGCTGCCATTGGGCAGCGTGTGCGAGCCGGCGTCGACTTCTTGGATCGCCACGGGGTCTTCGTTGCCGGCGAGCGTCCCGGTGACGCGGCGTCCGCCGTGGGCGATCGTCTCGTAGGCGTGGGCCATGTCCAGCGCGGTGACGCCGACGGTGAGCCCGCCGATCGTCATCGCGGGGTTCGTCGACAGCGGCGTGGTGATGCCCATCTCGTGGGCCAGGCGGGCGATTCGGCGAGTGCCGACCTTCAGGCCGACTTCGGCGTAGATCGAGTTGTCCGAGTACGCCGTGGCGCCGGTCAGCGTGTTGGAGCCGGTGTAGTTGCCTTCGTCGTTGTGCACGACGAATTTTTCCTGTCCATGCGTGTTGGGCACGATGAAGGTCTTCTGCTTGGAGGTCCACGACGATTCCGGGGAGATTCCGTCCTCCAGCGCGGCGGCGAGGTCGAAGGCCTTGAACGACGATCCGGGCTGGCGCTGACCGTTGATCGCGAGGTTGAAGGGGCTTTCGCGGTAGCTGCGCCCGCCGACCATCGCGCGCACCTCGCCGGTGGAGTTTTCGATCGCCACGAGCGACGCAGTCGGGCCGCCGGCGTAGGCGAGATAGGCGTTGACGGCCTGTTCGGCGGAGCGCTGCAGTTCGATGTCCAGCGTCGTCTTGATGCGCAGCCCCCCGTCGAACGCGCGTGCCGCGCCGTAGCGTTCGATCACCTGCTGCTGCACCCAGCTGGTGAAGTAGCCGGCGTCGATTCCTTCGATCGTCTGCTCGGTCGGCGCCTGGACGTCCTTGGACGCGGGCAGCGCCTGGGCCACGCTCTGTTCGTAGACCATCGGCCTGAGGTATCCCTGGGCGAGCATCTGGCGCAGGACCGTGTCGCGTCGGGCGCGCGCCGCGACCGGATGCGCCGTGGGGTTGTAGGCGCTCGGCGACTGGATGATTCCGGCGAGCAGCGCGGCCTCCCACGGCTTGAGCTGCTGCACGCACAGTTCGTGCGTCGGCTCGCCGCAGCCGAGGTGGTTGACGTCGTGGCCGAAGTACGTCTGCGCCGCCGCCTCGATTCCGTACGCGCCGTTGCCGAAGTAGATCGTGTTGAGGTACGCCGTGATGATCTTTTCCTTGGACCACTTGTGCGAGAGCTGGAAGGCCAGCGCGACCTCCCTGAGCTTCTCGAAGATCGTCCGATGCGACTGCGCCTGAAGGGCGTTCTTGATGAACTGCTGCTCGATCGTCGAGGCTCCCTGCACGGAGCCTTTGTGGGCGATGTCCTGAAAGACGGCGCGCGCGATGCCGCGTACGTCCACGCCGCCGTTGCTGAGGAAGCGCTTGTCCTCGATCGAGATCACCGCCTCCTTGACGATCGGCGGGATCTGCCCGGGCGTGACGATCACGCGGTTCTGCTGGCTGACGATGCCGAGCGGATGGCCGAGATCGTCGAGCAGGACCGAGCTGCGGGCGTCCTTCAGCTGGGAGAACTTCGCCAGCGACGGCAGGTCGGAGGCGACGGAGATGAAGATGCCAAAGACGAAGGAGACGAGGCCGAGCACGAGGGCCGCGAACAGGATGGCGACGAAGCGCAGCCGCTTCAGCCGGGGCTTGGCGCCCGCGGAGCGCTCCTCTGGCGCCGGCTGCGGGACGGGGGCTATGTCAGGGCGAACCTCAACGCTCATCGGCGATTCGGGGCGGGGACCCGGAGGCGCCGGGAGGCGGATGTCGGGCGGCGCGAGCCGCGAGCTTGCGCGGCGCTGAGGGTCCCTCGCGCCGGCGAGAGTCTAGCATTGGCGCCGATGCCCGACGCTGACACCGCGGCCGCCGAGGACTGCGCCCGGCAGGCTGCCTGGCTGGCGCGCAACGCCGTCGACAGCCTGCCCGACGGTGCGCTTGCGGCCAAGCTGGCGGCGGCGCGCGCGCAGGGCCGCCCGTTGCGCGTGAAGCTGGGGATCGACCCGACCGCGCCGGACATCCACCTCGGTCACGCCGTCGTGCTGCGCAAGCTGGCGGAGTTCCAGCAAGCCGGCCACAGGGTGGTGCTGATCATCGGCGACTACACCGCGCGCGTCGGCGACCCCTCCGGTCGCTCGCAGCTGCGCCCGATGCTCTCGCCGCAGCAGATCGAGCAGAACGCGGCGACCTTTCAAGAGCAGGCGCTGAAGATCCTCGACGCCGACCCCGAGCGCTTGGAGGTCCGGCGCAACGGCGAGTGGCTGGACATGCCGATGGCGGACCTGCTGGGACTCGTGCGCACGACGACCGCCGCGCAGCTGCTCGAGCGCGACGACTTCGCCAAACGCTGGTCGGCAAACGAGCCGATCTCGCTGCTGGAGCTGCTGTACCCGCTGCTGCAGGCGTATGACTCGGTGGCGATCGACGCGGACGTCGAGCTGGGGGGGACCGACCAGAAGTTCAACCTGCTGCTGGGGCGCGACATCCAGCGCGCCTACGGCAAGCCCGAGCAGGCGATCCTGACGATGCCGCTGCTGGTCGGCATCGAAGGCCAGCGCAAGATGTCCAAGTCGCTGGGCAACCAGATCGGCATCGCCGACGCGCCGCAGGAGATCTACGGAAAGACGATGTCGATCCCCGACGAGGCGATCGACGAGTACCGCCGCCTGCTGCTCGACGACGGCGAGCGTGCGTTCGCGCCGGCGGCGCGAGCCGGCGTCTCGGCCAGGGACGCCAAGCGCATGCTCGCGCGCGAGCTCGTGCAGTGGCTGTGCTCGGCACAGGACGCCGATCGCGCCGAGCGCCACTTCGAGCGAGTGTTTGTCGAGCACGAGATCCCCGAGGAGATCCCCGAGGCGAGCTTCTCGCCAGATGGCGGCTCGGTGCACCTGCCGGGAGTGATCGCGCAGGAGTTCGGCATGTCCAGCTCGCAGGCGCGCCGGCTGATCGATCAGGGCGGCGTGATGCTCGGCGAGTCGTCGTTGATGCGCGGTGAGTACGATGTGTCCGGCGAGCGCGCCGACGGGCAGGTGCTGAAGGTCGGCAAGCGTCGCTTTCGCCGCCTGCGTGCGGCTTAGCGCTATACTTGGTCGTTCGCCCGCAGCGCGTCTTCGGACGCTGGGCGAGTAGGTCTCCTCAGAAGGAAGCACCTTTCGAGAGGCTTGGCGGTCTTTGAAAACTCAACAGCATGCGCATCTACGATCGATTCGATCGTGGTGTGCGTCCAGGTTCGACCCGTCAGCGGGAGCGCTTTACGTGCCTCCGCGTGACGGCAAAGAGTCAAGTAGAGAAGTACCCCGTCATGGTTCGAGACCACGGTGTATAGGTCTCGTGCAGTTCCATGACAGCTTTTCGTGAAGTTCTTCACGGAGAGTTTGATCCTGGCTCAGGACGAACGCTGGCGGCGTGCTTAACACATGCAAGTGGAGCGACGAACCAGGGCTTGCCCTGGGGCAGAGCCGCGAACGGGTGAGTAACA
>DASYKG010000017.1:0-47997 GCA_035995645.1 Solirubrobacteraceae bacterium | reverse complement strand
CTCGCGCTCGCGCAGGCGGGCGTCGCGCAGGCGAAACAGCGCTGGGGCGACAGGAAGCTGGGTTGGTATGACTCGCACCTGAACGACCGCGACCGCTACCCGCTGGCGACGATCTGGGACATCGTGCCGCTGTTTCAGTCGCTGGACGCGATCGCGATCGCGCAGCCGACGCCCGCCAACCGCGCGGCGGTGACGCGCTTTGCGGCGGGAGCCGAGCGCTATCTCAACCGAGGCCTGCGACCACTGCCCGGCTACTCGCCATATCCAGGCGACCGCACCGCGAACACGCAGACGTGGTTCGACGACAACGGCTGGTGGGGGATGGCGTTCGCCAACGCCTACCGGGCGACGGGCGCGAAGCGATGGTTGACGGACGCCAAGCGCGCGCTTGCGTATGTAGCGGCGGCGGGCTGGGACGCGCGCGGCGGCGGGCTGTGGTGGAACACCGCCCACCCTTACAAGGCCGGCGCGGCGCTCGCCTCGGACACGCTGCTGGCGACGCTGCTCTACCAGCTGACGCGATCGAGCTTCGCCCTCGAACAGGCGCACAAGTTCCTCGCGTGGGGAAACACGACGGGCTTCAGCGCGGCCGACGGGCTGTATGCCGGCAGCAACGTGAACCCGACGCCGATCGACTACGCGGAGGGTCCGCTGATCTACGCGCAGGCGCTGCTGTGCACGCTGACGGGCACGGCGAGCGACTGTCAACGCTCACAGCAGCAGAAGGCGCAGTCGCTCAAGCGCTTCGGCTACCTGCTGGACTTCTCGCCGCAGTACGACGCGATCTACCTGCAGTGGATGCTCGCGCTGTACTCGCTCGACCGCGACCGCACGCTGTACGCGCTGGCGGCCGACAACGCGCGCAACGCGCAGACGCGCGCACGCAACGGCGAAGGGCTGTACCTGCTGTCGTGGAACGGCGAAACGCTCGCGCCGAGCAACGCGCGGCCGGGAATGCTGCAGACGCACGCGGCGACGACGAGCCTGTTCGCGTGGCTGGCGGTGTATCCGCCGCCGAGCTGAACGTGTCGCTAGACGCCGAGCGCCTTTTTGGCGATTCGGTCGAACACGCGGTCGGGGAGCAGTCGCCGGGCGATGACCATGGCGCGCGCGTCGCGGCCGACGAGGTAACGCGACTTCATGCGCCGCGCGGTGAGCGCCTGTTCGATCGTCTGCGCGACGAGCTCGGGCGCGACGCCGCGCTTGGCGGTGTCCTTGAGCGTCTTGTCCATCGCCTCGGGTACGTGCCCGTACTCTTTGTGCAGGCTGGGCGGGACGGTCAGCTGTTCTCCGGTCTGGCGCGCCTTGTCCCAGATCGGCGTGGCGACGGATCCGGGCTCGACGAGCGCGACCTGCACGTTGGACGTGGCGAGCTCGACGCGCAGCGCGTCGCCGATCGCCTCGATGGCGTGCTTGGAGGCGGCGTAGGGAGCGGTGAACGCCATCGCCACACGGCCACCGACGGAGGAGAGGAAGACGATGCGCCCGTGCGCGGCGCGCAGGGCCGGCAGCAGCGCCTGCGTGACGGCGATCTGGCCGAGCACGTTGACGTCGAACTGCTTGCGCAGGTCGTCGGGATGGATCAGCTCGAGCGGACCGCCGAAGCCGATGCCGGCGTTGTTGACGAGCGCGTCGAGACGGCCGGGCGAGGAGTCGCCGCCACCGCCGAGCTCGCTGACGCGCGCTGCGGCGGCGACGATCTGCTGGAAGTCGGTCACATCGAGGATCAGCGGCTGCACGCGTCCGCTGGGGGCTTCGCCGGCGAGCCGCTCGCCGGCGTCGTGGTTGCGCACTCCGGCGAGCACCGTCCATCCGGCCCCGGCGAGGCGCAGCGCGGTCGCCTGACCGATTCCCGTGGAGGCGCCGGTGATCAGGACGGTGGGCATCGGTGAAAGCTATCTCACGGCCGGATTAGCCACCGCTTAGGATCGTTGTCGATGGTTCACCGCGTGCACTCACGCCCGCTCGGCGGACGATCGCTTTCTCGACGCGTGGCGATCGTGCTCGCGGCGCTCGCTGTGACCGGCGGCGTCGTCGCGCTCAACGGCTGCGGGTCGAGCCTGCGCAGCGGCAGCGGCAGCGACGCACGCGCCGACGGCAACGCGACCGGGCGCGCCGGCTGCGCGTCGGCGGTGCTGCAGGCGCTCGCCGGGGTGGGCAGACGCGTCTACCACGAGGGGATCGCCAGCGAACGCACCGTGACGGCGATGCGTATCGTGGAAACCTCGGCGCCGTTGCGCGCGGCGATCGAACAGCGTAGCCCGGGCGGCGTGCAAGCGGCTGCGCGCGCCTTGCTGGCGACGGGTCACATGACGAACCTGCGCGTGATCGTCGGCGGGCAGACGATCGTGGAGCTCGGCGGCGCGGCGGTGGCTCCGCTGACGGGCAAGCTGACAAACGCGGCAGGCAAGACGATTGGGAGCTTTCAGACGAGCGTGTGGGCGGACAGCGGGCTGATCGCCGAGACGAACGGGATCGCGGGAGCGCAGACGGTCGTGCGCGCGGTCGGTTCGTCGCCGAACGCCGGACACGACGTCGCGGGCGCGGTTGCGCTGGCGCCGGGCGAACTGCCGGCGCAGGGCACGCTGATGCGCTCGGGCACCGCTTACCAGTACGCCTCGTTCGCGGCCGCCGCGTACCCGGCGGGCGATCCGCTGCGCGTGTACCTGCTGCGGCCGGTCTCCTCGACGGCGAGATTCTGCGGCGCGAGCGACGAAGAGACCGCGTACAACACGATCAGCCACATCGCGCATCTGATCTACGACGGCGAGGCGGGCAAACGCACGCTCACGCAGGTTCGTCGCGTGCAGCACGACCCGGCGCTGCTGGCCGCGGTGGCGCGGCGCGACCCGACGGCGGCTCGCGCGGCGGTGCAAGCGCTGCTGAACCAGCACGTGGTGCGCCTGCGCGTGAGCACCGCCGGCCGGGCGCTGGCGGACGTCGGCGGGCCGTTCGTGCTCGCGCCGGTCGCCGCGCCGCTGCGCGTCGGCGGGCGCACGATCGGCAGCCTGGTGCTGTCGATTCAGGACGACGAGGGCTACAAGCGCCTGGCGCAGCGGCTGGCGGGCCTAGACGTGCTGATGTACATGGGCTCGCGCCTGGTCAAGAGCACGATCGGCCTCTCCCCGGGGCCGATCCCGACGAGCGGACGGCTCAGCCGCGCCGGCAAGAGCTATCGCGCGTACACGTTCAACGGCAAAGCGTTCCCGTCGGGCCCGCTGCGCATCACCGTGCTGATCCCGATGCCCTACTCCTGAGCGCCGCGACTCACCGGACGCTCGTCGGTCTGGAAAGCTAGTCGGCGATGTTCACCCGGATCAGACTGCTTCTGCTGCTCACGGTTATCGGGTTCGTAGTCCCGAACGCAATGGTCGGGGTGTTCTTCGCCGAGCACGGAGTGGATCTCAGCCGATACCTCGACAACTGGTTTGAAACGTTGCCGTCGACTCAACTCATCATTGATCTGGCGATCGGCGCCGTCACCTTTATTGGCTGGTCGGCTTGGGACGCCCCGCGCGCAGGCGTGCAACGCTGGTGGGTCACGATCCCCGCCACGGTGCTCGTCGGGATCTGCTTCGCGATCCCGCTCTACCTGCTCCTGCGCGAGCGGGCGATGGACGGCGTTGCAGAATAGTTCGCACGCTCAGGCGGCGACGAGCGACGAGCGCTTCTGCGCCAGCGACTGCAGCAGTTCGTCAAAAGCGTCGGCGAATTTCTCGACGCCCTCGCGCTCGAGCGTGTCGGTGACGTCCTTGTAGTCGACGCCGGCGTCGGCGAGCTGCTGGAACAGCTTGCGTGCATGCTCGAGCTCGGACTCCAGGCGCGGGCGCGGATGCCCGTGATCCTGGTAGGCCTCGATTGTCTCCTCGGGCATCGTGTTGACTGTGTCGGGACCGATCAGCTCGTCGACGTACATCGTGTCGGCGTAGTCGGGGTTCTTCACGGACGTGGACGCCCAAAGCACGCGCTGCGGCGTGGCGCCCTTGGACTGCAGGTACTCCCAGCGCGGCCCGGCGAACATCTTCTTGTAGCTCTGGTAGGCCAGCCGCGCGTTGGCGACGGCCAGCTTGCCCTTGAGCTCGTCGTGACCGCCGATCTCGTCCAGGCGCCTGTCGGCCTCGGTGTCGATGCGCGAGACGAAGAAGCTGGCGACGGAGAAGACCTTGGTCGGATCGCCGCCCTCGGCGACGAGGCGCTGCAGGCCGCGGATGTAGGACTCGGCGACGTCCTCGTAGCGCTGCAGCGAGAAGATCAGCGTGACGTTGATCGATTTGCCCTTGGAGATGACGTCCTCGATCGCCGCGAGGCCAGGCTTTGTCGCCGGGATCTTCACCATCAGGTTCGGCCTGTCGACGGATTCGTGCAGCCGCATCGCTTCGCGGAAGGTGTCGAGCGTTTCGTAGGCGAGGCCGGGGTCGACCTCGAGCGAGACGAACCCGTCGCGCCCGCCGCCGGCGTCGAAGATCGGCGCGAACAGGTCGCAGGCGTCGCGGATGTCCTGCTCGGCGAGTGCCCAGAAGACGTCCTTGATCGCCATGTCGTCGTCGAGTTCGCGCAACTGCTCCTCGTAGGCGTCGCCGGAGGCCATCGCCTTCTGAAAGATCGACGGGTTAGACGTGGCGCCGACGACGGAGTCGTCGTCGAGCAGTTTCTGCAGATGCCCGTCGCGAATCGATTCGCGCGAGAGGAAGTCGATCCACACGCTCTGCCCGAGCGCTGAGAGCAGTCGTAGTGGGGAAGGCGGCGCGGAGGACATGACGTGTCTCCTTTTATCCTTTAATACTTAATATTAATAATTTTTATTGTCGCGATCGAGCAGGGCCCGCGCGCGGGTGACGATGTTCTCAGAGGTGAAGCCGAGCTTCTCCAGCACGGTCGTGCCGGGAGCCGATGCGCCGAAGCGGTCGAGCCCGAGCACCTCGCCGTCGAGGCCGACCCACTTCCACCAGCCGCTCGTCGCGCCGGGCTCGACGGCGAGGCGAGCTGTGACGGCGCGCGGCAGCACCTCGTCGCGGTACTCCTGCGTCTGCGCCTCGAACAGTTCGATGCACGGCATGGAGACGACGCGCACGTTGACGCCGTCCTGCGCGAGCGCCTGCGCGGCGTGCAGCGTGGTCGGCACCTCGGCGCCGGTGGAGATGAGGATCAGCTCGGGCGTCTCGCCGGCGACGGAGTCCCACAGCACGTAGCCGCCGCGCGCCAGCAGGTCGGCGCTCGCCACCTCGTCGCGGTCGAGCGTGGGGATGTTCTGGCGGGAAAGGAGCAACGCCACCGGGCCGTCGTCGCGCTCGAGCGCGACCTGCCAGGCGGCGGCCGTCTCGTTGGCGTCGCCGGGGCGGATCACCAACAGGTCGGGAATCGCGCGCAGCGACGCGTAGTGCTCGATCGGCTGGTGCGTCGGGCCGTCCTCGCCGAGCCCGACCGAGTCGTGCGTCCACACCCACACGACCGGCAGGCCCATCAACGCCGACAGCCTGACGCTGCCGCGCATGTAGTCGGAGAACATCAGGAACGTCGAGCCGTAGGGCTTGACGATGCCGCCGTGCGCGCACGCGCCGTTGACGATCGCGCCCATGCCGTGCTCGCGGATACCGAAGGGCACGTTGCGCCCGGCGTGCACGCGCGAGAACTCGCCGGCGCCGTCGAACACCGTCTTCGTCGACTCGACCAGGTCGGCGGCGCCGCCGACCATCGTCGGGGCGAACTCGGCGAACGCGGCCATCGTCTTCTGCCCGGCCGAGCGCGAGGCGATCTCCTCGCCGGCCTCGAACTTCGGCAGCGCCTCGCGCCAGCCGTCGCGCAGCTTGCCCCGCCAGGCCAGATCCCAGTCGGCGGCCATCTCGGGAAAGGCCTCGCGCCATGGGTCCATGCGCTTGGCCTGCCACTCGCGCTGTGCCGCCGCGCCGCTGTCTCGCAGCGACATGTGCTCGTACACGCGCTCGTCGACCCAGAACCTCTTGTCGGGGTCGAAGCCCATCACTTCCTTGGTCGCGCGCACCTCGTCTTCGCCGAGCGCCGAGCCGTGCGACTTGGCCGTGTCGACGGCGTGCGGCGCCGGGTAGGCGATGTGCGAGCGGATCGAGATGAACGACGGCCGGTCCTCGTGTTCGCGCGCGACCGCAAGCGCGTGCGTCAGCGCGTCCACGTCCTCGGCGTCCTCCACGCGCTGCACGTGCCAGCCCTCCGCGGCGAAGCGCGCGGTGTGACTCTCGGAGTCGAACGTCAGCGCCGTCGTTCCGTCGATCGTGATGCGGTTGTCGTCATAGCACAGCGTCAGCTTGTCCAGGCCGAAGTGACCGGCGATCGACGCCGCTTCCTGGCTGATGCCCTCCATCAGGTCGCCGTCGGAGCAGATCGCGTACGTGCGGTGGTCGACGAGCTCGTGCCCGGGGCGGTTGAAGCGCTCGGCGAGGAAGCGCTCGGCGAGCGCCATGCCGACGGCGTTGCCAACGCCTTGACCGAGCGGGCCGGTCGTCACCTCGATGCCGGGTGTGTGCCCGCGCTCGGGGTGCCCGGGGGTGCGCGAGCCCCACTGGCGGAACTGCTGCAGGTCGTCGAGCGAGAGGTCGTAGCCGCACAGGTGCAGCAATGCGTACTGCAGCACGCACGCGTGGCCGGAGCTGAGCACGAAGCGGTCGCGGTCGGGCCAGTCGGTGTCCTGCGGGTTGACGCGCAGGACGCGCTCGAACAGCGTGTACGCGAGCGGTGCGAGCGCCATCGCCGTGCCGGGATGGCCGGCGTTGGCCTTCTGCACCGAGTCCATCGCCAGGCCGCGGATCGTGTCGATCGACAGCTCGCGGATCTCGCGCTCGTCCATTACCAGCGATCCTAGCGACGTTCGCCAGCTAGAGTCCGGGGATCATGGACGAGCGGTTCTGCGACCTGCACAACGGCATCACGCTCTGCTACGAGACGTTCGGCGACGCCTCCGATCCGACGGCTCTGCTGATCATGGGGCTGGGCACGCAGATGGTCGCCTGGCACGAGGACTTCTGCCGCGAGCTCGCCGCCGCGGGCTTTCACGTCGTGCGCTTCGACAACCGCGACATCGGTCGCTCGACGCACCTGCCGGGTCCGCCGCCGACGATCCCGCAGCTGCTGCTGCGCTCCAAGCGCGCCGCCCACTACCGCCTCTCAGACATGGCCGACGACGCGGCGCGGCTGCTCGTCGAGCTCGACCTCGCCCCGGCGCACGTGATCGGCGCGTCGATGGGCGGGATGATCGCGCAGACGCTCGCCGCGCAGCGCCCCGAGCGCGTGCTCTCGCTGACGTCGATCATGTCGAACACGGGCGCGCTGTCCAACGGCCAGCCGGCGCTGCGCATGTACCCGTTCTTCCTGCGCCGCCCGGCGGTTGGGCGCGAAGCGTACGTCAAGCACTTCGAGCGGCTGTTCGCGGCGATCGGCTCCAGCGGCCTGCCGCGCGAGCCAGAGGACATCAGCGAGCTCGCGCGGATCAGCTATGACCGCGACCACGACGCGGCAGGTCCGGGGCGTCAGCTCGCGGCGATCCTCGCCTCAGGAGACCGCACGGCGGAACTGCGCGAAGTACAGGCGCCGACGCTCGTCGTCCACGGCACCGCCGACCCGCTCGTGCGTCCGTCCGGCGGGCGCGCCACCGCGCGGGCGATCAAGGGCGCGCAGATGCTGAGCATCCCAGGCATGGGCCACGACCTGCCGCGCGCGATCTGGACGCAGCTGATCGACGCGATCGCCGAGAACGCCGCGAGGGCGGGTGGCTCCCCGGAACGCCACCCGCCCCTGCTTGCCCCCGGGACGTCCCTGTCGGGACTCTCCGGGTAGGCGCCCCGCGGCGTCCCTCAAGCGCCGTAGGGCCGCCGGCGATGTGCCGGCAGTCCCGCCATCGAATGCGCGCGCCCGGTCGAGCACCAGCGCGTCTGCGCGCGTACGCGCACCAGCCAGTGCAGATCGTGGCGGCAATGCGAGCGGCGGTACGGCCAGCGCCCGTGCAGGGCGCGCAGCATGCGCTGCTCCTGACAGCCGGACGTCCTCATCGCCGACTCCCCTCTCCGTGGTCCCTCGTAACCGAGCTAAGCCCCATCGTCCAGGCCCCTTGACTGTTGCCCTCGCCACCCGATGGCTCTTCTTCGGATGGGCGGAACCGCTTCTTCCGCTGGGACATATAAATCACGTTTTACGCAGAATGTCAACACACAACCCGATATGTCGCATCTATGCGTGCGCGGGGCGCCGAAAAGGCCCGAGAAAAGTGCGCCCGGCGGGAATCGAACCCGCGGCCTGCGGCTTGAAAGACCGCTGCTCTTTGGCTCCCCGAAGAGAACCGTTGACCACTGAGCTACGGGCGCGTGCTGGCAGTGTCGTCGCGTTTCACGTCGCTGTCAACGCCCTAATCTAAGCATGCCCGGCGCGCACGGACGCGCGCGACTGCAGCGGGCGTCGCGTTGGAGACATCGCAAGCCGTGACGGCGGTCGCCGCGCCGCGCGCCGAGAGGCTCAGAGCGCGGCGGCGAAGCTGACGATCTCCGGCAGCACGAGCGCTGGCTGCTCGCGGTGCGGCCAGTGCCCTGCGCCCTCGACGAGCAGCGCCCGGCTCGGCGCGGGAAACAGCTCGGGCGTGGATCTGTACAGCTCGGGGTCGACGATGTCGGCGGTGCCCGCGATGGCGAGGTTCGCCACGTCGGGCGGCTGATCGAGCAGGCGCGAGCCGCCGAGCGGCAGCGCGCGGTAGTAGTCGATCGCGCCGTTGAGCGTCGCGTCGCTGGACAGCGCGTGCTTGATCTCGCGCAGGCACGCGTCGCGCTCGGGGCCCGACCAATTGGGCGCCCAGCGGCGATAGAGCTTGTCGAGGTAGGCGAAGTCGCTGCGCCTGACGCTGCGCGCCGCCCACGGGAGCTTGAGTTCGAGAAAGTGGCGTGCGGCGAACAGCGATGCCGGCGTGCGCTGCAGCAAGCTGGGGTGCGGAATTGCGATCGTGACGATGCCGCGTGTGCGCTGCGGTGCGAGCGTGGCGACCACGTAGGTCATCAGCGCGCCCCAGTCGTGCCCGACGAACACCGCGCGCTGCGCGCCGATCGCGTCGAGCAGCGCGAGGCCGTCGCGGCCGAGCGTCTCGAAGTCGTACGGGCGTCCGGCGACGATCGTCTCGCGGTGATAGCCGCGCAGCCACGGCACGGTGACTCGCCAGCCGGCGCGCACGAGCGCGTCCTGCAGGTCGGCGAGCGAGTGCGGCGTATCGGGGAAGCCGTGCACGAGCACGATGTCCGGCCCGTCGCCCTCTTGCGAGACGACGAACGGCTGCCCACCCCCGCCGGAGATCGTGCGGAACTCCACGCGGGGAAGTCTATGCCTCCCTGCGAACCACGCACACGCGCATCGGCGGCGGCGCGTCTGTATGCGTCTGTATGTGTCTCTGTGCTTTGTTGCTTTGTTGCTCGGGCGGCGTTCGCCGATTGTCCTTTTACGTGGAGCGATAGCGATGGTATCTACGGCGTGTCTACCATGGCTACCGCTCCGCGTAAAACGGAACACACCGCCTCCTGCCGCCGGCCACCCAGCGCCCGCCCATCCGTTCCGTCCGCCCATCCGTTCCGTCCGCCGATCCGTCACGGCCACACAGCCAGCTCCCGGTGCCCAGACGTCCAGTTTCGCCGGCGCGGCCATGGGTAGACCATCGGGTGTGACCGGCTTCGGCTACACGATGATGTGCGAGCAGTCGCACGCCGACCAGCTCGTCTCCGATGTGCAGCTGGCCGAGCAGGCAGGCTTTGACTTCTCGGTGATCTCCGACCACTATCAGCCGTGGCTGGCGGAGCAGGGGCATTCCCCGTATGCGTGGTCGGTGCTCGGCGCGGCCGCACAGGCGACCGAGCGGATCCCGCTGATGACGTACGTGACGTGTCCGATCCTGCGCTATCACCCGGCAGTCGTCGCGCAGAAGGCGGCGACCGTGCAGATCCTCTCGGGCAACCGCTTCCGCCTGGGACTGGGCGCCGGCGAGAACCTCAACGAGCACGTGGTGGGCAAGCGCTGGCCGGCGGTTGGCGTTCGTCACGAGATGCTCTCGGAGGCGATCGACGTGATCTCGGCGCTGTTCGACGGCGACGGCACGGTCAACCTCCGCGGCAAGCACTTCGACGTTGAGTCGGCGCGGCTGTGGGACCTGCCCGACGAGCGCGTGCCGGTCGGCGTGGCGGTCTCGGGACCGGAGTCCTGCCGGCTCGCCGGTGAGAAGGCGGACGTGATGATCGCCGTGGAACCGAAGTCGCAGCTGGGAGAGATGTTCGATGCGGCGGGCGGCGCGGGCAAGCCGCGCGTCGGCCAGATCGCCGTCTCCTACGACACCGATCGCGACGCTGCGGTGCGTCGCGCGCACGAGCAGTTCCGCTGGTTCGGGCTCGGTTGGAAGGTGAACGCCGAACTGCCGAACCCGGAGGGCTTCGAGGGGGCGACGCAGTTCGTCACCCCCGAACAGGTCGCCGAACAGCTCCCGTGCGGAGCGGACGTGGACGAGCACGTGGAGAAGATCAAACCGTTTCTCGACGCCGGCTTTACGGAGATCGCGCTCGTGCAGATCGGCGCCGATCGGCAGAAGCCGTTCATCGCTTGGGCCGAGCGCGAGCTGCTGCCGGCGCTGCGTTCGCTCTGACGGCCAGCCGGGCGTATGCTGAGATGCGAGAAGACGCGTGTGAGTGCGCGTGGGAGCGGTGCGAGTGGAGGAGCATGAGATGGAGAGCGGTGTCACGCAATTGAATGCACCGGGGCGCGCGGCGGTCGAGGCGCAGACGGTCGCCGAGGCGTTTCGCATCACGGCCGCCGAGCGCACCGACCAGGTGGCGATCCGTACGAAGGGTGACGCTTTCACGATCACCTGGGGAGAGCTGCAGGCGCGCGTCGACGCGCTCGCGGGCGGCCTGGCCGGGCTGGGCGTCGAGCGTGGCGAGACGGTCGCGCTGATGCTTTCCAACAGGCCGGAGTTTCACCTGTGCGACCTCGCGGCGATGATGCTCGGCGCAACTCCGTTCTCGATCTACAACACCTACTCGCCGGAGCAGATCGGCTATCTGCTCTCAGACGCAGAGGCCAAGACGATCATCTGCGAGCAGCAGTACCTCGCGCAGGTGCTCGAGGCCAAGGCCGCGGCGCCGGAGGTGAGGAGCGTGATCGTGATCGACGGCGAGCCGCCGCAGGGAACGCTCGCATTGGCGGATGTCGAGGGCGCCAATCCGGACTTCGACGTCGAGGCGTCGGTGGCCAAGCTGCAAAGCAGCGACGTGCTCACGCTGATCTACACGTCGGGAACGACCGGGCCGCCGAAGGGCGTCCAGCTGATCCATCGCAACCTGCTCGCGGCGGTCGAGGGATTGGAGGAGCTGATCGAGTTCCCGCAGGACGGCCGCGTGATCTCCTGGCTGCCCGCCGCGCACGTCGCCGAGCGAAACGCCCACCACTACCTGCCGATCGTCTTCGGCCTGCAGATCACCTGCTGCGAGGACCCCAGACAGGTTCTTTCCTATCTGCCGGAAGTGCGCCCGAGCTGGTTCTTCGCCGTGCCGCGCATCTGGGAGAAGCTCAAGGCGGGGCTGGAGACGATGATGGCCGCGCAGCCCGACGAGCAGCAGCAACGCGTGCAGGCTGCGCTGGACGCGGCGCTGCGCAAGGTGCGCCTGGAGCAGAGCGGACAAGAGGTGCCCGCCGAGCTGGCCGAGCAGGTGGCGCAGGCCGACGCGGAGATCTTCTCCGGGTTGCGCACGATGCTCGGACTCGACGAGGTGAAGGCGATCAACGTCGGCGCCGCGCCGACGCCGGTCGAGGTGCTCGAGTTCTTCCATGCGATCGGCCTGCCGCTGGCGGAGCTTTGGGGGATGAGCGAGACGTGCGGAGCGGGCACGGTGAACCCTCCGGACAGGATCAAAATCGGCACCGTCGGACCGCCGGCTCCGGGCGTGCAGATCAAGCTCGACTCAGACGGCGAGGTGCTGATGAAGTCCGATGTCGTGATGCCCGGCTATCGCAACCTGCCGGAGAAGACGAAGGAGACGTTCACCGAGGACGGCTGGCTGCGCACGGGCGACATCGGCGAGTTCGACGAGGACGGCTATCTGAAGATCGTCGACCGCAAGAAGGAGCTGATCATCAGCGCCGGCGGCAAGAACATGTCTCCGGCGAACATCGAGGCCTCGTTGAAGACCGCCTCGCCGCTGATCGGCCAGGCCTGCTGCATCGGCGACGGGCGCCCCTACAACACGGCGCTGATCGTGCTCGATCCCGACTTCGCCCCGGCGTGGGCGGCGACGCAGGGGATCGACGGGGCGACGCTCGAGTCGCTTGCGCATGACGAGCGCGTGCGCGCGGCCGTGCAGCAGGGCGTCGACAGCGCAAACGAGAAGCTCGCGCGCGTGGAAGGGATCAAGAAGTTCACGATCGTGGAGGGCGACTGGCTGCCCAGCGGCGACGAGCTTACGCCGACGATGAAGCTCAAGCGCAAGCCGATCGCGCAGAAGTACGCGGGCGCGATCGACGCGATGTACGCCTAGAGCGCGGGCGGCGGGCGGCGACCGTGCGGAGCTCAGCCGCCGGCGGAGCCCTGATAGCGCGCGAGCGTCGACTGGTCGTGCGAGCAGAACAGCTCCACGCCGGCGTCGTCGCGTCGCGCCAGCTCGCGCAGACGTTCGCTGTTCTGGCGCCGCGCCGCGTTGTCGACGGAGTTGAGGTTCTGAAAGGCCTTGAGCACGGGTGGGCAGTACGGCGGCGTGCGCATCTCGCCGTGGTGGAAGTACGCGTCGCCGCAGTGCAGCAGCCAGCGGCCGTCGTGCTTGACCGCCACGCCGGTGTGCCCGCGGGTGTGCCCGATCAGCGGCACGAGCAGGATCTCCGCGTCGCTGCCCGGCAGGACGCGCACGCTTTGAAAGCCCAGCCACTCGTCGCCTTCGGGCTCGTGGCGGACCCAGTCGGGGCCGTGCGCCCAGTGCGCCGTGACGTAGCGCTCGCGCTCGCGCCAGCTGGGGTGCATCGCCGCCTCCAGCTCGCGCCCGAGCACGTGCACCTGCGCGTCGGGGAAGTCCGGCAGCCCTCCCGCGTGGTCGACGTCGAGGTGCGTGGCGACGATGTGGCGGACGTCCTCTGGCGCGAAGCCGAGCGCGCGCACCTGTTCGATCGCCGTTTCGCCTTCGCGTCCCTGCGGGCGAAACAGCGTGTCGAAGATCAGCCCCAGCTGGCGCGTGTTGCGCATGTCGTCCAAGCCGAAGCCCGTATCGATCAGGACGAGCCCTTCGGCGCCCTCGACGAGCAGGCAGTGACAGACCAGCCGCGCGGGGCCGAGCAGGCTGCCGGCGCCGCTGATCAGGCGTGCCCCGTGCGGGCACATCGTGCCGCAGTTGATGTGGTGCAGCGCGCGCGCAGACGAGGTCACGCCGGAAAGCCTATGGCCACGTCGTAGCCGGCGTCGCGAAGCGCTGCGCGAAGCTGCTCGGTGTGCTCGGCGCCGCGCGTTTCGAGCGTCAGCTCGACGCCCGTCTCGCGCACGCTCAGCGAGACCGCCTCGCGCACGTGCTCCAGGCTGAGCAGGTTCGCGCGGGCGCCGGCGACGAGGTTCAGCAGCTCCGCCAGACCGCCCGGGCGGTCGGGAACGCGGGTGAAGATGCGCACGCGGCGTCCCTCTGCTGTTTCGCGGCGGCGAAGGATCGAGGCGAGCAGGCCGTTGTCGACATTGCCGCCGGAGACGATCGCGGCGGTCGTCCCGTCGACCGGCGCCAGGCGGCCACTGGCAACCGCCGCCACCGCTACCGCCCCGGCGCCCTCGGCGACGAGCCTCGCGCGCTCGGCGAGGAACACCATCGCCTCGGCGATCTCCTCCTCGCTGACGGTGTGCAGGCCGCTCAACAGGACGCGCAGCAGGGGCAGCGTGATCGTGCCGGGGCGCTTCAGCGCGATGCCGTCGGCGATCGTCGCCGCGGCGGCGACCTGCAGCTCGCCGCTGGACTCGCGGTCGCCCAACGCGGCGACGAACGGTGCGCAGGCGCTCGCCTGCACGCCCACCAGCTCGACGTCCGGGCGCGTCTCGCGCAGGGCGATGCCGATGCCGCTCGCCAGTCCGCCGCCGCCGATCGGCACGACCACGCGCGCGAGGTCGGGAACGTCCTCCAGCAGCTCCAGGGCAATCGTGCCCTGGCCGGCGATCACGTGGGGATCGTCGAAGGGGTGGATCAGCGCCGCGCCCGTCTCTGCGGCACTGGCGGCGGCGAGCTCGAGCGCCTCCTCGACCGAGCCGCCGGCGAGGCGCACGCGCGCGCCCAGCCGCTGCACGGCGGCGACCTTCGAGACGGCCGCGTCGCGCGGCATGAAGACCTCGCAGCCGACGCCCGCCAGGCGCGCGGCCTGCGCGACGGCGCGCGCGTGGTTTCCTGCGCTGGCGGCGACCAGCCCGCCGGCGGCGCGCTCGCCGAGTGCGGCGACCTTGGCCAGCGCGCCGCGCAGCTTGAAGGAACCGGTCACCTGCAGCGACTCCGCCTTCAGCACGACCGGCCCCCCGGCCGCCTCGGCGAGATCCTCACAGGCGAGCGTCGGCGTGCGCACGGCGACCGCGGCGATCGCCTCGCGCGCCGCCTGCAGATCGACTTCGGCGACGAGCGCGGCGTGGGTCGACGAGTCCGAGTCCGACGACATGCGCTGAGGCTAGTGCACGCCCTGGCCGCGCTACAGCGGCGTCGTGTACGCGCCGCTGAGGCCGCCGTCGACGAGGAACGTCGAGGCCGTGACGTAGCTGGACTCGTCGGAGGCGAGGAACAGCGCCGCGCTGGCGATCTCCTCGGCGCGCGCGAAGCGCCCGATCGGCACGTGCACGAGGCGGCGCTCGGCCTGCGCGGGATCGGAGGCGTAGAGCTCCTGCAGCAGCGGCGTGTCGACCGGGCCGGGGCACAGCGCGTTGACGCGCACGCCGCGGCGAGCGAACTCGACGCCGAGCTCGCGTGACAGCGCGAGCACGCCGCCCTTGGACGCGGTGTAGGAGATCTGCGAGGTCGCCGCGCCGACCACGGCGACGAACGAGGCCGTGTTGATCACCGAGCCGCCGCCTCCGTCGAGCAGATGCGGGATTCCGTACTTGCAGCACAGGAAGACGCTGCGCAGGTTGACCTCCTGCACGCGCTCCCAAGCGCTCAGCGGCGTGTCGAGCACCGAGCCGTCGTCGGGCGGCGAGATACCCGCGTTGTTGAACAGCACATCGATATGCCCGAATTGCTCACGCACGCGCGCATACATCGCTGTCACCTGCTGCTCGTCGGTCACGTCCACCTGCAGCGACAGCTCGCCGGGCGCGTCGCTGGCCAGGTCGACGCCGACCACGTGCGCGCCCTCGCGCTCGAACGCCGCTGCTGAGGCTGTTCCGATCCCGCCGCGCGCGCCGGTGATCACGCAGACCTTGTTCTCGAGCCTCATGCCGTCATCGATCGGTCGCGTAGTAGACGGCCTTGACCTCCGTGTAGGCGTCGAGCGCGTGCGGACCTAGCTCGCGGCCGTAGCCGGACTGCTTGAAGCCGCCGAAGGGCGTGGCCACGCGAACGGAGGTGTTGGAGTTGACCGATATCACGCCCGTCTCGATCGCGCGCGTCATGCGCAGCGCGCGCGCGCCGTCGCGTGTCCACACCGAGCCCGACAGGCCGTAGATGCTGTCGTTGGCCAGGCGCACGGCGTCGGCTTCGTCGACGAACGGGATCACCGCGGCAATCGGACCGAACACCTCCTCGCGTGCGACGCGCGCGTCCGCGCGCACCGGGGCAAGCACGGTCGGCGCGAACCAATACCCGGGCCCGCCTGGGGCGCTTCCGCGGATCGCCACCGGCGCGTCGCCGTCGAGGAAGGAGGCGACGGTCTGGCGCTGCTCGGCCGAGATCAGCGGCCCCATCTGCGTCGCCTCATCGAGCGGATCGCCCACCGCGATCGCCTGCACGGCGGCGCCCAGCAGCTCCATGAAGCGCTCCATCGCGTCCTGCTGCACGAGGATGCGCGAGCGCGCGCAGCAGTCCTGGCCGGCGTTGCCGAACACGGCCATCGGCGCAGCTGCCGCGGCAGCCTCGAGATCGGCGTCGGCGAAGATCACGTTGGCCGACTTCCCACCCAGCTCGAGCGTCACGCGCTTGATCGTCTGCGCCGCGCCCGCGGCGATCTGCCGCCCGACCTCAGTGGACCCGGTGAAGGCGATCTTGGCGACGTGCGGGTGCTCGACCAAGCGGGTACCGCAGACGCTGCCGGGACCGACGACGACGTTGACGACACCCTCGGGGACACCGGCCTGCAGCGCGATCTCGGCGAAGCGAAGCGCCGTCAGCGGCGTCAGCTCGGCAGGCTTGAGCACGACGGTGTTGCCGGCCGCTAGGGCCGGGGCGAGCTTCCACGAGGCGATCGCCAGCGGAAAGTTCCACGGCGTGATCAGGCCGATGACGCCGAGCGGCTCGCGCACCGTCCAGGCCTGGCCGCCGGCTACCGGAATCGTGTGTCCGAGCAGCCGCTCGGGCGCGCCGGCGTAGTAGCGAAAGGTATCCACCACCATCGCCATCTCCCCGCGCGCGTCGCCGATCGGCTTGCCGACATTTCGGGCCTCCAGCAGCGCGAGCTCCTGCAGATGAGACTCCAACGCGTCGGCGAGCTCGCGCAGCAGATTGGCGCGCGCGCCCGGCTCCAGCGCGCGCCAGGCGGGGAAGGCGCCACGCGCGCGGGCCACCGCCGCGTCGACCTCGTCGACCCCCGCGCGCGGAACCTCCGCGAGGACTTGCTCGCTGGCCGGCTCGATGACGGACAGAGTGGAGCTCATGGCTCACCGACGCTCGCGAGACCGCCGCCACGCCAGTTGCGTGGCGGCGCTCGCCTGCGCGACGGCTACGGCGCTTGCGCGAGCGCCGCGCCCTCCCCGAGCTCGGCGTCGAGCTCTGAAATGGTGTGACGAGGCCCGGTGAACGTGTGGCGCGCGCTGAGAAGCCACCAGATGCCGACGGCGAGCGTCAGGCCGCCGGTGACGATCGGCGCGTAGTTGACCAGGCTCCAGTCGAACTCCTTGCGCCACGGCACGCCGCCGGGCGATAGGGGCAGGATGAAGATGATCGTGATCAGCCCCACCCAGAACGTCGCAAACGGGTTCATCCACCTGTACTTCCGGCCGTTGTTCCACGGTCCCACCTGAAACTTGTCGCCCACGCGCCAGCGCAGGAAGATCGGGATTACGTAGGCCACGTACAGGCCGATCACGGCGATCGAGACGACGGCGTAGAAGGCGACCGGTTCGATCGCTGCGCCCTTTTTGCTGGGGAAGTACGCGGGAATCGTGATCAGGCCCGCGAGCACCGCCATCAGGACCACCGCATTCGCCGGCACGCGGCGCTTGTTCACACGGCTCCACAAGCGCCAGCCGGGGATCGCGCCGTCGCGGCTGAAGGCGTAGCACATGCGCGACGCGCTCGTCAGGCACGCCGCGCCGCAGAACAGCTGGCCGACCGTCGAGATGATCAGCACGAACTTCACCCATCCGCTGCCGAGCGCCGTTTCGAGAATCGCAATCGAGACGTATGCGCCGCCGGCCGCTTTCGTGTTGATCGCGTTGACGTGCGTCGCCGCGAACGTCAGCGCGAGCAGCAGGATCCAGCCGAAGATCGCCGAGTAGAGAATCGAACGCCAGACGCCCTTCGCGGCCGTCGTCGAAGCGCCCTGCGTCTCCTCGGAGATGTGCGCACACGAATCGAAGCCGGTGATCGTGTACTGGGTCAGCAGGAAGCCGAGCGGCAGTATGTAGAACCAGTACATGTGCATGCCGAAGCCGGAGTTGTTGAAGCGCTGTGTGAACACGAACTTCAGGCTCTGGTGGTGACTTGGCACGAGCACGAGCACGAGCAGGATCGCCAGCACGCCGGCGACGTGCCACCAGACCGACACGCCGTTGATGCGCGCGACGAAGTGGCTGCCGGCGATGTTGAGGATCGCGTGCACCGCGAGGATCACCGCGAACAGGAAGAACGTGCCGTGCAGGAACGTCGTGGCGTTCGTGGACGCGCCGTTGAACCAGTCCACCTTGTAGAAGCCGAGCGTCGTGTTCAAGAACAGCGACGCGCCGTAGTCGACCGACGCGGTCACGGCGATCAGGCCGATCAGGTTGAACCAGCCGGTGAACCAACCCCAGGCGGGGCCGCCGAGCTTCGACGCCCACCAGTAGATGCCGCCCGCCGTCGGGTAGGCGGAGACGAGTTCGGACATGCAGAAGCCGATGATCAGGATCGGGATCGAGATCAGCGGCCAGCCCCAGGAGATCGCCACCGGGCCGCCGTTGTTCCAGGCCTGGCCGTACGTCGTGAAGCAGCCGGCCAGGATCGAGATGATCGTGAAGGAGATCGCGAAGTTCTGAAACCCGCTCCAAGAGCGGCTGAGGTCCTGTTTGTAGCCCAGCTCCGCGAGGCGTTGCTCGTCGCTGGTAACCGGCTCGGCTGTGCTCATGCGGTGCCCCCCTAGAGAAAAGGTTTGCCCGTCGTTCCTTCGATCGTGACGATAGTGGCGATCGCGAACGGAAGTCAATAGCAACAAACCAAATTGCGACCGTGGCGCTGGGACAGCTGGCCAACTCCATTCAGCGCATTCAGCAACCCGTCGCCGGGCCGCCGGCCCGGCGCGCCGGTCGCGGGCCCCGCGACGGAGGGATCAGCCGCCGGGCAGCAGCCCGGCGAGGACGTGCTCGGTCCCCTGCAGGTGCTCGGTCATCGCCTTCACGGCCCGCAGCGCGTCGCGCTTGCGCACGGCGGCGAGCAGCCGCCGGTGCTGCGTGTTGGAGGAGGCGAGCACCTGTGGCGGATGGGCGATGTAGGCGATCAGATCGGTCATCGCGCCCTGCACCTCGGTCATCGCCCGCACCAGGCTGGGCGAGTCGGCGGCTTCGGCGAGCCCCACGTGCAGGCGAATGTCGGCCTGGCGATATGCCGAGAAATCCTCCAGCGAACCCTCCAGCGTGCGCTCCAGCTCGTCGAGCGCCAGCAGGTCGGGCGCCTGCGCGCGTTCGGCCGCGAGCACCGCCACGCCGAGCTCGACGGCCAGGCGCCGATCGCAGGTCTCGCGCCAGCGCGCGAGCATCTCCGGCGAGGGTGGGTCGGCGGGGGGCTGAGGATCTGACACGAACGTGCCGCCGCGGCGCCCGCGCGTGGCGTGGACGTGTCCGCTCTGCGTGAGCGCCGTGAGCGCCTGGCGCAGCGTCGAGCGCGCGATCCCCAACCGCGCGCACAGCTCGCGCTCGGCGGGCAGGCACGTGCCCGGAGGCAGCAGCCCGAGCTTGATCGCCGTGCCGAGACGTTCGACGGTCTCCTCGAATGCGGTCTGCGATCGCACGCGGGCGAACACCGTTTCCGCGGAGAGGACCGCGTCGGTCACAAACGCTCGAACCCCCGCAGGCGCTCCCAGTCGGTTACAGCTGCGCCGAACGCGTCCAGCTCGACGTCGGCTGCGTTTACGTAGTGCTCGACCACGTCGTCGCCGAACGCCGTGCGAGCGATCTCGCTCGAAGCGAACAGCTCGCGCGCGTCGCGCAGCGAGGTCGGTATGCGTGGCTTGTCCTGCGCGTCATACGCGTTGCCCTGCAACGCGGGCTCGAGCTGCAGCTCGCGCTCGACGCCGTGCAGGCCCGCGGCGATGACCGCGCTGAGCGCCATGTAGGGGTTCAGGTCGGCGCCGCCGACGCGGTTCTCGAAGCGCAGCGAGGCGCCGTGGCCGACGACGCGCAGCGCGCACGTGCGGTTGTCGCGGCCCCAGGCGACGGCGGTGGGAGCGAACGTCGCGGCGGCGAAGCGCTTGTAGGAGTTGACGTTGGGGGCGAGCAGCAACGTGAGCTCGCGCAGGGCCGCCAGCTGGCCGGCGAGGAACGACTCGAACAGCGTCGCGTCGCGCTCGAACAGCGGGCCGCTCTCGTCGGCGAGCGAGAAGTGGATGTGGCACGAGTTGCCCTCGCGATCGTCGTACTTGGCCATGAACGTGATCGACATGCCCTCCAGCGCGGCGATCTCCTTCACGCCGTTCTTGTAGATCGCGTGCTCGTCGGCGGTTCGCAGCGCGTCGGCATAGCGGAAGTTGATCTCGTGCTGGCCGAAGTTGCACTCGCCCTTGGAGTCCTCGCAGAGCATCCCGGCGGCCTCCATGCTGTTGCGGATGCGCCGCATCAACGGCTCCACGCGGGCGGTGCCGAGCAGCGAGTAGTCGACGTTGTACAGATTGGCCGGCTCCAGCTCGCGATGCCCCTTGTGCCAGGCCTGCTCGTAGGTGTCGCGAAAGACGAGGAACTCGAGCTCGGTGCCGGCGTTCGCCGTCCAGCCGCGCTCGGACAGGCGCGCGAGCTGGCGGCGCAGAACCTGACGCGGCGAGACGCGAACATCCGAGCCGTCCTCCCACACGACGTCGGCCAGGCACACCACCGTGCCCTCCTGCCACGGCACCGGGCGAAGCGTGTCGAGATCGGGGCGCAGCACGAAGTCTCCGTAGCCGCGCTCCCACGAGAACATCTCATAGCCGGCGACGGGCGCCATGTCGACGTCCACGCCGAGCAGGTAGTTGCAGCCCTCGGCGCCGTGCTCGGCCACCTCGGCGAGGAAGTGGCGCGCGGTCAGGCGCTTGCCCTGCAGGCGGCCCTGCATGTCCGTGAGCGCGAGCAGGACGGTGTCGATCTCGGCGCGGTCGACCCCCGCGCGCAGCTCCTGCAGCTTCATCGGGTCCGCTCCTGGAGAGCCATAGCGCTGAAGGTATAGGTTGTGCGCCTTATGGTGCAAGGACGGTCGCTTGGCGATGGTGGACGAGCTTGACGATCTGCTGACGCGCCTGCAGGCCTCGCTGGCGCCGATGCGCGGCGAGCCGCGTGAGCTCGACGGCGGCATCACCAACCGCAACTTCCTCGTCACCTTCGGCGACGTCGAGTACGTCGTGCGCCGCCCCGGCAAGGACACCGAGCTGCTCGGCATCGACCGCGACGCCGAGCGCATCGCCAACGAGGCCGCCGCCGGCCTGGGCATTGCGCCGGCGGTTGCCCTCGCGCTCGACGACTGCCTGGTCACGCGCTTCGTCGCCTGCAGATCGATCGGCGTGGGCGAGCTGGCGGCGAGCCTCGACGAGGTCGACGAGCTGGCGCGCGCGCTGCGCTGCTTTCACGACTGCGGCGTGCAGCTGCCGAGCCGCTTCCACGTGCCGGCGCTGCTCGAGGACTACGCGGCGACCGTCCGCGCGCGGGGGGGCGCGGTGGCGGGCGAGTACGACGAGGCCGTGCGCGTCGCCGCGCGCATCTGCGACGCGCTCGGGCCGGCGCAGGCGCGCCCGTGCCACAACGACCTGCTGGCCGGCAACGTGATCCGCTCGCGGGAGGACGGCCGCCTGCTGATCGTCGACTGGGAGTATGCGGGCATGGGCGATCCGCGCTTCGACCTGGGCAACCTGTCGGTCAACAACCAGTTCGGCGAGGCGACCGACGAGCGCCTGCTGCGCGCCTACTACGGCGGAGCGCCTTCGGATGCGCAGCGAGCTGCGCTGAAACTGATGCGCGCGCTGTCCGACGCCCGAGAAGCCGCGTGGGGAACCGTGCAGGCATCGATCTCAGAGCTCGACTTCGACTTCGCCGGCTACGCGCGCAAGCACTTCGAGCGCCTGCGCGCAGCAGTGGAGCGGCCGCAGTTCGAGCAGTGGCTCGTGAGCGCCGGGGCGTGATCGTCAGACCGCGCGAGCTGCCCGCGCGTGCGCGCGTGGTGATCATCGGCGGCGGCGTCGGCGGCGCGTCGATCGCCCACCACCTGGCGAAGCTGGGCGAGCGCGACGTGGTGCTGCTCGACCGCGACGAGCTGACCAGCGGCTCGACGTTTCACTCGGCCGGGTTGGTCGGGCAGCTTCGCTCGAGTGTCTCGCTGACGCGCATGATGATGGACTCGGTGGAGCTCTATCGCACGCTGGACTGCGGCTGGGTGGAGTGCGGCGGCATTCGCCTGGCGTGCACGCCCGAGCGCGAGCAGGAGGCGATGCGCCAGGTGGCGTGGGCGAAGACGTTCGGACTGCCGCTGCAGCTGATCTCCGCAGAGCAGGCCCGCGAGCTGTTCCCGCTGATGAGCATCGAGGGCGTGCGCTGCGCCTCCTACCTGCCCAGCGACGGCTACCTCGACCCCTCGCTGTTGACGACCGCGCTCGTCGACGGCGCGCGTGAGGGCGGCTGCCGGGTCTTCACGCACACGCGCGTCACCGGCATCGACGTGGTCGATGGCAGCGTGCGCGGCGTGCAGACGGAGTGGGGCGCGATCGAGGCCGAGGTGGTCGTCGACGCGGGCGGCATGTTCGCCGCGGAGATCGGGCGGATGGCCGGCGTGCGCGTGCCGATCGTGCCCTTCGCGCACGAGTACCTCGTCACACAGCCCTTTCGCGAGCGCACGCCGGGCGAGCACCTGCCGACGCTGCGCGACCCCGACCTGCTGATCTACTTTCGCGAGGAGGGCGGCGGCCTGGTGATGGGGGGATACGAGCGTCAGTCCGCGCCGTGGGCGCTGGACGAGCACCTGCGCGACGCGATCCCGGCCGACTTCAACGGCCGCCTGCTCGAGGAGGACTGGCCACGCTTCGAGGAGATCGCCTCCAACTCGTCCATGCGCGTGCCGGCGATGGACGAGATCACCGTGACGCGTCTGATCAACGGGCCTGAGGCGTTCACACCCGACAACGAGTTCTGCCTCGGCGAGAGCGAGGTGCGCGGCTTCTTCGTCGCCGCGGGATTCTGCGCGCATGGGCTCGCGGGCGCCGGCGGGATCGGCCGCGTGATGGCCGAGTGGATAGTCGAGGGAGAGCCGGCGATGGACGTTTGGGAGATGGACATTCGTCGGTTCGGGCCTCACTTTCGCTCGCCGAGCTACACGCTCAAGCGCGCGAAAGAGGTGTATGAGACCTACTACGACATCCGCTACCCGGGGCACGAGCGACAGGCCGGGCGCCCGCTGCGCACATCCAGCGCCTACCCGTGGCATTCGCAGCACGGCGCGGCCTTCGGCGAGAAGTCCGGCTGGGAGCGCGTCAACTGGTACGAGTGCAACGCCGGATCGGGCGACGAGTCGCTGCGTCCGCGCGGCTGGGCGGGGATGCACTGGTCGGCGGCGATCGGCGCCGAGCACCGCGCCACGCGCGAGCGCGCGTGCCTGTTCGACGAGTCCTCTTTCGCCAAGCTGGAGATCGCCGGTCCCGGCGCGGCCGAGTTCCTGGAAGGCCTGTGCGACAACCGCGTCGCGCGCGACATCGGCGCGATCACGTACACGCAGATGCTCAACTCGCGTGGCGGCATCGAGTGCGACTTCACGGTCACGCGCGCGCAGGAGCAGCTGTTCTCGATCGTCACGGGCACCGCCTTCGGCAACCACGACCTCAGCTGGATCCGCCGGCACGCGCCGCGCGACGGCAGCGTGCGCTGCGCAGACGTGACCGCCCGCTCGGCCTGCTTTGCGCTGTGGGGCCCCCGCGCGCGCGAGATCCTCGCGGCGCTGACCGACGACCCGCTGGACTTCCCCTACATGAGCATGCGCGAGCTGGCGGTGGGCGACGTTCCCGTGCGCGCGCTGCGCGTGACGTTCGTCGGCGAGCTCGGTTGGGAGCTGTACTGCCCGACCGAGTACGGCGCGGGGCTGTGGCGGACGCTGTGGCAGGCCGGACGCGAGCACGGCATGCTCGCCGGCGGCTACCGCGCGATCGACTCGCTGCGCCTGGAGAAGGGCTACCGCGTGTGGGCGGCGGACATAACCCCCGACGAGACGCCGTACGAGGCGGGGCTGGGATTCTGCGTGAAGAAGGACGCCGCGTTCATAGGCTCGCCGGCTCTCGCAGCCGGCTCGGATGCGGAACGGCCGCAAGCGCAGCGCAGACTGCGCTGCCTCGTGCTCGAGGACCCGCGCTCGGTCGCGCTCGGCAACGAGCCGGTGCGCGTGGGCGGCGATGTCGTCGGACGCGTGACGAGCGGCGGCTATGGATACACGGTGGAGCGCTCGATCGCCTACGCGTACGTGCCCGCGTCGATCGAGGTCGGAACGGCGGTCGAGGTGGACATCTTCGGGCAGTGGATCGCCGGCGAGGTGGCGCGCGAGCCGCTGTACGACCCCAAGGGCGAGCGCGTGCGCGGGTAGCGAGTCCGCAGCGCCGCGTCGCGGCGAACGTCAGCCCTTGGGCGGCAACGTGCGTGCGAACTGCACACCGCGCTGCACCCAGGAGTTCAGCTGACGCTTGGTTCTGACTCCCTCGCCATCGACGCGGATCCAGCCCTTCATCGTCCGTCCGCGCATCTGCATCGCACTGGCGTGCGCCAGCGACAGCACGCGGTCGCTGCTGTCGGGGTCCACGCGCACCATCAGCCCTCCGTGCCCGGAGGCGGCGACGGACATGTTGCCGTCGAGCAGGAACGCGAGGCCGCCGAACATCGACATCTCACTCAATCCGTGCTCGCCGGCGAGCAGCTCGCGAATACGATGTGCAAGTTCTTCGTCGTAGGCCATGCTCGGTGCCCCGCGCCGTGCGCCGGCGCTACAGCGAGACCTCGATCGTCTCGTACACGTCGACGCTGCCGCCGCCGTCGAACACGGGGCAACCCTGCGCGAGCGCGCTCGCGGCGTCGAGGCTGTCGGCCTTGACGACCGTGTAGCCCGTCAGCTGCGAGGCCGCCTCGCCCCCGGCTCCGTTGCCGTTGACCGAGGTCGAGCCCGCGAACGGGTTGCCCGGGTCGACGATCGCCGGCCCGAGCTTGCCGAACCAAGCGCCCCACGCCTGCATCGCGGCCTGGCGCTCCTCGTCGCTGTCGGCCATCATGCCGCCGTGATACGCAAAGAGATAATTACCCATAGTTTCACCTGTTCCTGGTAGTTATTTTTCAATATAAATTAATAGAAATAAAAAGCTCAGCCGGCGTCGAAGACTCGTCGGGCGAGGTTGTCGAGGCACGCCTCCCAGCCCCCGCCATGGCGTTCGCGAGATTCTTGCGACGCCAAGCCCGCTGTCGTCCGCCCAGCCTATAGAGATCGGCCGGAGGGCTGCCACGCGTGATCTACTTGGGGGCTGCAATGGGCCGCCCGCCGACAAGCACGCGCATTCCGCCACGCTCCCGCGGCCGGGCGGCGGCGCTCGTGTCATCGCTCTTCGCGCTGAGCCTGCTGCTGGCGATCGGCGTCGCGGCGGCCAGCGCGAGCACGCGGGTGATCGGCCACTCGGTGCGCGGCAAGGCAATCGTCGCGCAGGTCCTCGGAGCGGCCGCCGCGCCGCGCAAGGTCCTCGTCGTCGGCTGCATCCACGGCAACGAGTGCGCCGGGCGCGCGATCGTGTCCGCGCTGAAGCGCGCGCCGGTGCCGACTGGCGTGCAGCTGTGGCTCGTGTCCACGATGAACCCCGACGGCGCCGCCGCCGAAACGCGCCAGAACGCCGACGGAGTCGATCTCAACCGCAACTTCCCCTACCTGTGGCGGCCGGTCGCCGGCGCGACCTACTACTCCGGGCCGCGACCGCTGTCCGAGCCCGAGACGCGGGCGGCCGTGCATCTGATCGCAGGCGTCAAACCGGCGGTGACGATCTGGTATCACCAGCACGAGGATCTCGTCGACATGTCAGGCGGCGGCGATCACGGCGTCGCGCGGCGCTACGCCGAACTTTCGCGCATGCGTGCGACGTGCCTGGCGTTCCTCCCGGGCACGGCGTCGGACTGGTCCAACCACGCCTTGCCGGGCTCGAGCTCGTTCGTCGTCGAGCTGCCGGCGGGTCCGGTCGGCCACTCTGCGCTCGCGCACCACCTGTACGCGCTGGAAGAGATCGAGCGCGGCCAGCGCAGCGGCTCGCGGACGAGCTGCGCGGCCTGATCGTCCCTATCGCGCCTGCGCGTCCGTGCCGAGCACGAACTGCTCGATCGCCTTTGCGAAGCCCTCGTCGTCGTTTGACGCCGTGACCTTGCGCGCGGCGCGCTGGACCTCCGGACTAGCGTTGCCCATGGCGATGCTGAGGCCCGAGTGGGCGAACATGAGCACGTCGTTGGGCATGTCGCCGAGCGTCGCGATCCTGCTCGTGGGAACGCCGTATTCGCGCGAGAAGTGGCGCACGACCGCGCCCTTGTTGGCGTCGGGATGCGTCACGTCGAGGTAGTACGGCTGCGAGCGCGCGGCGGAGACGTGATCGCCGAACTTCGCGCGGGCGTCGGCCTCCGCCTTGGCGACGCGCTCGAGGTCGTCGCTGACGCCGACGATCTTCGCGATGCCCTCGGTGATCCCTTTGAGATCCTCGACGACGGTTGGCGAGAAGCGCACCGTGTCGGCCTCTTTTGCGACGTGCGGCGCGTGCGGGTCGCGCAACAGCCAGTCCGCTCCTCGGTAGAGCCACACGTCGAGCTGGTGCTCGCCGATCAGCGCCACGATCTGCGATACGAGCGCGGGATCGATCGAGCGTTCCTCGATCACCGTCATGTCCGGGCGCGCGAACAGTCCGCCGTTGAACGCCGCCAGCTCGAGCGACAGCGCCAGCGGCTCGACGAGCATCTGCATCCCGCGCGGCGGGCGCCCGCTCGTCACGGCGAACTTCACACCGGCGTCTTTGAGCGCGCGCACAGCCGCGACCGTGCGGTCGGTCAGCCGCTTCTGCGAGGTGACGAGCGTGCCGTCGACATCCGCCAGCACCAGCTCGATCTGCGGCTTGTCCGCCGGCCCTGCGCTCACGGCGCCGCGCGCATTCCCGCGTGTCTCACGCGAAGCGCCTGACGAACTCGAGCGCCTTGTCGGCAACCTCGCGCCAGCCGCTGTCGATCGTCAGCGCGTGTCCGCGGTTGGGGATCTCGAAGATCTCCGTGACGCCGTCGTTGCGCTTCTGCTTCTTGTAGGAGGCGTTGGCGATCGCCCACGGAACCGTGTTGTCCTTCTCGCCGTTGATGATCAACAGCGGTCCGCGCTCGGGGTTGGTGCTGTTGACCTTGGCCTGCGTCCACGGGTTGAGGTTCGCCGTCGCCGCCTGGAACAGCGGCAGCCCGGAGGCGGGCACTGCGTACGTCGTGTACAGCTCCTTGGCCTCTTCCTCGCTGACCGCGTTGGCGAAGCCGAAGCGGAACTGCTCGTAGGTCAGCGGCACCGCGCGGTTGCGGTTGGCCGGGTTGCCGAGCACCGGTTTGGCGGACTTCAGTGCGGAGATCGGCAGCGGCAGCACGCCGCGAAACGGCGCCGGGTCGATCGCGACGCTCGCCGCCGACAGTCCCCGGCCGGCGATGATCTGCGTTAGCAGGCCGCCGAAGGAGTGGCCGACGACGGCAGGCTTCTTGGCGAGCTTCTCGATCACCTCCGCGAAGTGGTCGGCAACCTGGCCGACCGACTTGTGCGCGAACACCTCCGGTTTGGCGTTGGCCTGCTCGACCGTCTGCGGGTCATCCGGCCAGCCGGGTGTCAGCGCCGTGTATCCGGCCTGCTCGAACACCGCCGCCCAGCGGTCCCAGCTGCTCGGCAACAGCCACAGGCCGTGTATGAAGACCACCGGCTGCAGGTCCGTCGCGTTCGCCTTCTCGATCTGCTCGCTCTCGTACTTGGAGATCGTCGCCATGTCCGGTCCTTTGCTCGTTCGTCGTCGCCCCGCCCGTCGCTTGCGCGCAGCCTCACATCATCATTCCACGCTGCGTTGCCGCCGCTCACAGCTCACGGCTCGCCGCCGATCACGACGCGTCCCAGGCCGATGACCTCCATCTCGGTCTGCGGCGCGCATACGGCGATCTGCTGTGCCTCGTCGCGCAGCGTGCGGCGCAGCGCGAGGAACGCCAGGCCGCCGATCACGGCGGGGACCCACAGGGCAATCGCGCGATACGCGAGCACGGCGGCCGCTGCGGACGCGAGCGAGACGTTGTACAGCGCGAGCGTTCCCACGAGGCCGGCGTCGACGCCGCCGATCCCGCCGGGAACGGGAATCAGCCCGCCGAGCTCGCCGATCAGGTACGCCATCCACAGGATCGCCATCGGCGGCGCGGGGCCGAGCGCACGAAACGTCGCCCACAAAATCATCACGTCGAAGGCGAGGTAGGCGATCAGGCCGAGGATCAGCACGAGGTTGCCCTCGCGCAGCAGCGTGACCGCCTCCTGCACGCCCTCGCCGAGCGCGGTCAAGCCTTTCATCAGCAGCGCCTTTCGCCGTGACAGCCGGCGCTCGCCGCGGCGCTCCAGCGTGCGTCCCCACCGCCGCGCGATGCGCCCGGCCTGCAACGCGAGGACGACGGCGCCGGCGGCGATCGCGGCGGGCAGCGCGGTCAGCAGCAGATTGCCCTCGCCGCCGACCGCGCCGGTCGCCAGCAGAACCCCGATGACGATCACACCGAGCACGTTGGGCACGCTCGTGATCAGAAAGAAGGCAACGGTTCGGCGCGCGATCTCCTCGCCGGGCATGCCACCGCGTTTGAGCGCCCACGCTCCGAGCGCCAGACCACCGGCGCCGCCGGTGGGAAAGAGCGCGTTGGCGCCGAGCTCTGCCATGCCCACCTGGTAGCTCACGCACCAGGACATGCGCCGGCAGAAGACCATGCGAAACACGGCGACGTAGCCCACGCCGGAGAGCACCTTCAGCCCGACTCCGGCGAGCAGCCAGCCGGCGCTGGCGTGCGCCAGGCGCGTGCGCAGTTCGCCAAGGCCGGGCAGCAGCAGCACGCCAGCCGCGACGACGAGCACGAGCGCGAGCACGAACAGCAGCCGCGAGCGGACCTTGTGCGTGCTGAGCTGCTCGGGGCCGTCGAGCTCGTCGCGGGCGACCTTCGGTGGTTCGTTCAGCTGAGAGGCCATCTGCAGCCATTGTGGCCGCTCGGCGTGCGACCCTCGGGCGCCTGCCACTGATAGCGCCACCGCACCACACGCGCGGCGGCGGCATGCAGGAGCACGTCGATCGAGCGCGAACAGCCACTCTGGTGACCCAGGTGCCAGACGGAATCTCCTTGGAGCGCAACCGCGACCTGCGCGGGCTGGCGCACACGGTGTGGATACGCCGCGGGCTGCTCGCGTGCGTAGCGGCGCTGCCGGTGCTGGCGCTGTTGAACGTCTTCGGACAGGACCCTTCGACGACCTCGTACGCGGGCCCCACGGCGAGCCTGAGCGTGACGGCGCCTACAGCCCTGCGCGGCGGGCTGATCTTCCAGGTGCGGGTGAAGGTCGTCGCCCACCAGGAAATCAAGCAGCTGCAGCTCGACTTCGACGAAGGCTGGTGGGAATCGATGAGCGTCAACTCGATCCAGCCGGAACCGAACAACCAGAACTCGCACGACGGACAGGTCGTCCTCTCCTACGGATCGCTGCCGGCTGGAAAAACGCTCGTCTGCTGGATCTACTTCCAAGTCAACCCGACGAACGTCGGCAAGCGCCGCGAGGACGTCGCGCTTGAGGACGGCGCGCAACTGCTCGCGCGCGTGCACCGCTCGCTGACGATCTTTCCCTGAGCCATGGACCTGGTAATCCGCGCAGCGGTCATCTTCTTCTTCGTCTTTCTGGTGACGCGCGTGGTCGGGCGCCGCGAGCTCAGTCAACTGGAGCCGTTCGACCTGATCCTGCTCGTCGTCGTCGGCGACCTCGTGCAGCAGGGCGTCACGCAGAGCGACGAGTCGGTGACCGGCGCCTTGATCGTGATCTCGACGATCGCCGTGCTGTCCGTGGCGGTCGGCTGGGTCTCGTTTCGCTCGCGCCGCGTGCGCCTGGTCACCGAGGGCGAGCCGATCGTGCTCTTGCAGGACGGCCGTCTGATCGAGCGCAACATGCGCCGCGAGCGGATCACCTTGGAAGACATCCAGGAGCAGGCGCGCCAGTCGCAGATCACGTCTTTGGCGGACCTGCGCTGGGCGATCCTCGAGGACGACGGCAAGATCAGCTGCATCCCGCGCTGAGGCGCTATTAGTAGGGCGATGCCGCGCCTGCGACGATCGAGCTGTGCGGCGCCGGGCATCGCACGGCGCCGGCGCGGGCGTGGCTTCGAGTACCGCGACCCGGCGGGGGAGCTGATCGACGATCCGGAGGTGCTCCAGCGCGTCGCCGCGCTGGCGATCCCGCCGGCGTGGCGCGAGGTGTGGATCTGCATGGACCCGCGCGGGCACCTGCAGGCGACGGGCATCGACGCGGCGGGGCGCAAGCAGTATCGCTACCACGATCAGTGGCGCGCGCATCGCGACCGCCAGAAGTTCGACTCGATGATCGGCTTCGGCGACGCGCTGCCGCGGATGCGACGGCGCGTCGCGCGCGACCTGCGTCTCGGCGCGGGCGCGCGCGTGAGCACGAACGGCGGCGAACGATCCGGCTCGCCGGCGGACGAACGCCTGTCGCGCGATCGCGTGCTGGCGTGCTCGGTGCGGCTGCTCGATTTGGGGTTCTTTCGCATCGGCTCGGAGGACTACGCCGAGCGCAACGAATCGTTCGGGCTGACGACGATGCTGCGCGAGCACGTGACGATCGCGCATGACCTGCTCGTGTTCGACTTCCCTGCGAAGTCCGGCCAGCGACGCGTGCAGGCGATCGCCGACGGCGACGCGCTGGCGATCGTCGCCGACCTCAAGCGCCGGCGCAGCGGCTCACAGCTGCTGGCCTACCGCGAAGGCGCGCTCTGGTCAGAGCTTCGCGCGGAGGACGTCAACGACTACATCAAGCGCGCCAGCGGCGGCGAGTACACGGCGAAGGACTTCCGCACGTGGAACGCGACGGTGCTCGCGGCGGTCGCGCTGGCCGCTGCTCAGCAGCGGCCAAAGGCGCGGGCAGCGCGCGACCGCGCGGTGGCGGCGGCGATCAAGACGGTCGCCGCGTACCTGGGCAACACGCCGGCGGTCTGCCGTGCGTCGTACGTCGATCCGCGCGTGATCGACCGCTATCACGCCGGAGCGACGATCGGCGACGCCCTGCGAAAGCTTCCGGCGGGCGAGCCGGATCTCGCCGACGCGCGCATCCGCCGGCGCGTCGAGACGGCCGTGCTCGAGCTGCTTGCAGACGCGAGCTAGCGCCTGGCAAGGCGGCGTCCGCTCTCGGTGTCCGGCGGCGTGTAGTTGAGCTCGTAGTGGTGGTAGAGGGCGGACTCGTCCTCCTGTGAGAGCCCGTCGCCGTGCTGCTCGATGTTCGGTGCGCTTTGGACCTGCTGCTTGGTCACCGCGGCCTGCAGCTGGTCGGGACCCACGGTGACGCCGCCGAGCGGCACGAACGTCAGATGACGGGAGATGAAGCCTTCCTTGACGGTGGCGAACTGCGCCACGTCGGTCTCGACGTCGACGTAGACGTCCTCGAGCTTGCCGATCTTCTCGCCGTCGACGTCGACGAGCATCCGGCCGTGCCATTCCGCGACGTTCAGCGACGGCGCGGCGCCGCTCTCCCCCGCCGGTTCACCGCTCGTCGCGTCGTCGACGTCGGCGTTCTCGCTCTCGTCGGTCATCGCGACCGCCCGGCTTTCGCTCTGGCGCCCGCGGCAGCGGAGGGCCGTTTACTGCGCGTCGCGCTTCTTCCAGCTTTTGCGCGCGCGGTCGCTTTCGCTCTGGCGCCTGTCGTTGCTTTGGCTTTCGCGCGCGTGGCTGTTTTTCGCGAGCCGCCGGACCTGGCGCGCTGAGAGGCTGGGATCTCGGCTTTCACGACAGCCTTGACGAAGCGTGGGATCTGTTTCTCCAGATATGCGCGCATGCGCTGCTCCTCGCGCAGGATCTCGCGCGCGAGTTTCTGCGTGTCCCGGTCGCCGAGCGCGTCGGCGAGGCTGGCGATGGCGCTGTACGTGGCGATCTCCTCTGACTCGCTGGCGTACTCGGTCTTGGCGTTCTTCAGCTGCTTCTCCTCCTGGCTGGTGCCCCTGATCGCGTGCAGCGGGCCCTGCGCCAGCGCGACCGCTTTCTGCGCTCCGCCGAGCACCGCCTGCGCCGCCCCGGTGACTACGTCGGGGCCGGGCGGATCGATCGTCGTCGCCTCGCCGCCGAGCTGCCTGATCCGTTTTTTGACCTCGCGCGCGTGGCGTTTGGTCTCGCCCAGATGATCTTTCAAGCGCTTTCTGTAGGCCTGGTCGGCGGCCATCGCGATGTGCGCCTGCAGCGCCGTCTCCAGGCGCTGCTCGAGACCGTAGGCCTCGTTGAGGTACTGCACCAGCTTTCCGTCGGCGGCTGTCAGCTCTGCCATGGGTTCTCCTTCGTTTTTTTATGAGCGGCTTCGCCGCTTATGGGTAGCGCGCGGCGTGGCCACGCGAAAGGTCGATACGCATGCCGGAGAGGTGAAAGTCACTCGGCCTCCGGTGCCTCCTCGCCCGGCCACGAGCCGGTCACGCGCGCAAACGCGCGGCGCGACCCATGGTCGGCAAGGCCTCTGAGCGCCCGGAACAGCGCCCCTTCGATGACGAGCGCGAGCGCGAGCATCGGGACGCGGATGCGGCGGTGCTCGGCCTTCGGCGCCTCGCGATCGTCGATCAGGCCCCACAGCCCGCGGAACAGGCTCTTGCCGGCGATTCCCGCGAGCAGGCCTGCGCCGATGCGCAGCGGAAGGAACAACAGCTTCGTCACAGGCAAAGCGTTACCCCGATTGGCGGCTGCCAAGCAGCCAGCGCAGACCACGGGGCGCCGGTGTCCGATGGCTACGCTGGACGGCGATGCAGACCCCTGACGCACTCGTGCTCGGCGGCGGCGGAACGCTCGGCGAGGCGTGGATGAGCTCGCTGCTCGCCGGCTTGGACGAAGCCGACGGCTTCGACGCGCGCGCGAGCGGCTGCTTCGTGGGAACGTCGGCGGGCTCGATCGTCGCCGCGTCGCTGGTCGCGGGCCTGGCGCCGAGCGCGCGCCTGGGCGCCCTGTCGCCGGCCGACGACGCGCAGCTGGAGGACTCATTGCGGCGGACTTCGGCGCTGCGCCAGGCGTTCGGCGCCGCGGCGGAGCTCGCCGGCACGGCGGCGGCGCCACTGGCCTCGCTGGCCTTTGCTTCCACGGCTCGCGGCGGAGCGCTGCTGAGGCGCACGGCGCTGCGACGGGTACCGGCGGGTCGGCGCTCGCTCGCCCAGCTTGGACGGCTGGTCGAGCAGAGCGGCGTGAGCTGGGACGGACGCCTGCGGATCGTCGCGCTGCAGCTGATGACCGGGCGCCGCGTGGTGTTCGGCGCCCCCGGCCAGCCGCAGCCGCGGGTGTCGGTCGCAGTGCAGGCGTCTTGCGCGATACCGGGTGTGTTCGCGCCGGTGGTCTTTGACGGGCGCACGTACGTCGACGGTGGGGCTTGGAGCCCGACGAACATGGACGCCGCGGAGGTGGCGAAGGGCGGTCGCGCTCTGTGCCTGAACCCGACCGGCTCGCTGCGCCCGTCCGTTGGCTCGCTGGCGGGCGCGCTGGGGACGCTGTCGCGCGGCGCGGCGGCGTCGGAGGCACTCGTGCTCAAAGGCCGCGGAGCGAGCGTGACGACGGTCAACCCCGACCAGGGCAGCGCGGCGGCGATGGGCCTGAACCTGATGGACCACACGCGCCGCGCCGCGGTGATCGAAGCGGGCCTCGCGCAGGGCAGGCGGCTGGCGCACGGCGGTCGAGCTCGCGCGGCTTAACGCCCCTCGCGCGAGAGGGAACGCGCCGTCGTCGTAGAACCTCGTTGCATGCTGGCGGCGCTGTTGGCAGTCGCGTTGATCGCCCTGACGGTGCTGTCGCTGCTGCTCGCCGGGGCGGTGGCTGCGGCGGTGAGCGCAATCGTGCTCGTGAACGTCCTCGTCACCGTCCTCTGCAGTCGCGTGCGCGCGTTGCGAAACGGGCACGCGGCGCACGCCGAGCGCTGGCGCCCGTCGTCGTTTCGCCTGCCACCGGAACCCGCCAGCGAGCTCGACGAGGGGCACGAGCCGTCGCCTTCGCCGTCGCCCTCGCTGACGATCTACCGGCGCTGAAGCGGACGCCGCTGGCGCCGGCTGGCCGGCTCCGCGCGGCGTGGCGCTAGCCGGCGAGCAGAGCGGGCTTGCGCTCGATCGGGCGCCGCTCGGCGCAGCGCCGCACTAACCGGCGATCTGTGCGAGCTTGCGCTCGATCAGGCGCCGCTCGGCGTCCTCGTCGGTCAGCGCAAGCGCGCGGCTGTACGCATCGCGCGCCTCCTCGCTTCGACCGAGCCGGCGCAGCAGGTCGCCGCGCGTCGCGTGCAGGTAGCGGTAGTCCTCGAGGTGGAGGCCGTCGACGATCTCCAGTCCCGCCTGCGGGCCGTGCTGCTCGGCGACCGCCACCGCGCGGCTGAGCTCGACGACGGGAGATCCGGTGAGCCGCGCCAGCTCGCCGTAGAGGGAGGCGATCTGCGACCAGTCGCGCGGCTCGTGTGCGTGCAGCGAGGCGATCGCCGCGTGCACGACGTACGGCCCGCGCCCATGCAGCGCGAGCGCACGATCGAGCACGTCGCGCCCCTCGGCGATCTGCGCGGCGTCCCACAGCGCGCTGTCCTGCTCGGCGAGCAGCACAAGCTCGCCGTCGGCGAAGCGCGCCTCGCGGCGGGCGTCGAGCAGAAGCATCATCGCGAGCAGCCCGTGCACCTCGGGCTCGTCGGGCATCAGCTCGCCCAGCGCACGCCCGAGCCGCAGCGCCTCGGCGGCCAGCTCGCCGCGACCGGCGTAGCCCTCGTTGAAGATCAGGTAGACGACCGCCAGCACGGCCGCCAGCCGGTCGGGCAGCAGGTGGTCGGCGGGCACGCGGAAGGGGATCGCTGCGGCCTTGATCTTGCGCTTGGCACGCACCAGGCGCTGGGCCATCGTCGGCTCGCCGACGAGGAAGGCGCGAGCGATCTCGGCGGTGCTCAGCCCGCCGAGCGTGCGCAGCGTGAGCGCCACCTGCGCGTCGGTGGAGAGCGCCGGGTGACAGCACGTGAACACGAGCTCCAGGCGCTCGTCGGGGAATGTCGTGTCGTCGATCGTGTCGTTCACCGCTTCGGGAATCTCCAGCAGGCGCGTCTTCGCGGCGAGCGTGCGATCGCGACGGATGCGGTCGATCGCCCGGTTTCGCGCGGTCGCCACGAGCCAGTTGGCCGGATTCGCCGGCGCCCCGTCGCGCGGCCAGCGCTCGGCGGCGATCGCGAACGCCTGCTGCGTGGCCTCCTCGGCGAGGTCGAAGTCGCCGAGGAAGCCGATCAGCGCGGCGAGCACGCGCCCCCAATGCTCGCGAAAGGCCTGTTCGAGGATCGCTACCACTCCACGATCGGACGCACCTCGACAGCTCCGCCGAGTCGCGCCGCGGGCACTCGCGAGGCAAGCTCGATCGCGGCGTCGACGTCGTCGGCCTCGAAGAAGAGGTAGCCGCCGATCGCCTCCTTGATCTCGACGAACGGCCCGTCGGTCGTCAGCGTCTTGCCGTCCTGCACGCGCACGGTCGTCGCCATCTCGGGCGTCTCCAGCTGCAGGCCCGAACTCACGCCGGGCGTCTCGTTGATCGCCTTGTAGTCGGCGTACACCGCGTTCTGCTCGTCCTCGGAGAGGGTCGCCCACTGCTCCGGCGAGCGCGGCGTCGGCGTCGTGCCTTGGTGGATCAGCAGCATGTACTTCATCGCTTCCTCCTTGTTGGATGGTCGCGTATAAGACGAACGAGAAGCAGCTGGATCGACACGCATGCGAGCGGATCGGTCGTGCGAGCGCGAGACGCCGACGAGGACGTCGCCGAGCCGCTTTCGTTTCAGTCGCGTCCGGGCGGGTAGCCAAAGTTACAAGCGAAGGCCGAGCCGATGCAGGCCGAACCATGGAGGCCGCACCTATGAGCCCGACCGATGGACCCGACCGCGTCACGATCACGCCCTACAGGGACGGACCCTACCTCGTGCGCGGGTCCTTCGAGCTGCTCGACCAGGACGGCAACGAGATCGAGCTGTCGCGACGAACGATCGCCCTGTGCCGCTGCGGCAAGTCGCGCATACGCCCCTTCTGCGATGGCACGCACCGGCTGACCGGCTTTCGAGCGCCGGGGCGCGCGGAGCAGCCGGACGCGCTGCTGGACGTCGCCGTCGAGGAGTCCCACGGATGAGCGCGGTCAACGCGTGGCTTAGCCCCGCCGCTCGGCTGATCGCGCTGCCGGCCGCGAGAGGCCCGTGGACGCAGCGGCTGTTCTCCGCTCTGCTGAAGCATCCCGGCGCAGAGATAGACATTCGCGACCTGCCGCTCCCCGAGCGCGCGCTGCAGGACGACGACGCGCAACTTGCCCTGTACATCGCCTATGAGCTTCATTACACGGCGATCGACGGCGTCGACGAGCGCTGGGAGTGGGCGCCGTCGCTGCTTGGCTTTCGCGCGGCCCTCGAGGAGCGCTTCAGCCGCGCCGTCGACGACCTCGTGCCGGCCTGCTCGGTCGAGGAGACGATCGACGTCGGCGCCACGCTGCAGACGCTCGTGGCGCAGGACGACGGGCCTGCGCTGTCGCGCTTCGTCGAGACGCAGGCGACCCGCGAGCAGCTGCTCGAGCACGTCATCCACCGCTCGGCCTACCAGCTGAAGGAGGCCGACCCGCATTCCTGGGCGATCCCGCGCCTGTCCGGACCGGCCAAGGCCGCGCTGCTGGAGATCCAGTTCGACGAGTACGGCGAGGGCAGGCCCGAGCGCATGCACTCGGCGCTGTTCGCCGAGACGATGCGCTGCCTCGGCCTCGACCCCGCCTACGGCGCGTACGTCGAGCGCCTGCCCGCGATCACGCTGGCGACCGTCAACCTGATGTCGGGATTCGGCCTGCACCGCAGGCGTCGCGGGGCGCTCGTCGGTCACCTGGCCGCCTTTGAGATGACCTCCTCGATTCCCAACCGACGCTACGGAAACGCACTGAGGCGCCTGGGCTACGGCCCCGACGCGACGGGTTTCTACGACGAGCACGTGGAGGCCGACGCGGTGCACGAGAACATCGCCGCCTGGGATCTCGCCGGCGGCCTCGCGCGCGCGGAACCGCATACCGCCGAGGACATCCTGTTCGGTGCGCGCGCGCTGCTCGCGCTGGAGAGCCTGTGGGCGGAGCACCTGCTTGGCTGCTGGCGCGAGCGGCGCAGCTCGCTGCTGGCGTCCGCGGACACCGCGTGAGAGGGTCTGCGCGGCGCCTCAAGCGCGAGCGACGACGCGCAGGCGCCCCAGCGATTGATCTGCGGCGCCCTCGAGGAATCCCCCGGCGTCGGCGACCTGTTTGAGATAGGACAGGATGGCGTCCGTGTAACGCTCCCCTGGCGCGACGACCGGGATTCCGGGCGGGTAGGGCGTGACGAGCTCCGCGCTGATCCTCCCGCCGGCCTTGGCGAGGTCGACCATCTCGGTCGGCGAGAAAAAGGCGTCTCGGGGCAGCATGGCCTGTTCGGTGCGCAGCTCGGCGGCCCGTGGCAGCTCGGAAAATGGAGCCTCTCGCGGCGCTCGCCCCCGCTCGTCGACCAACCGCCGAAGCGCGCCGACGAGGCGCGCGACGTCGTCCTCGTCATGCGCGAACGTGACCAGCGGCATGATCCGGCGATGGTCGACCAGCTCGACATCGATATGGCACTCGTCGCGCAGCCAGTCGTCGGCCTCGTAGCCGGTCAGCCCGACCGACGACGTATCGATCATCACGTGCGTCGGGTCGACCCCGTGCACGCCGCGAACCGTCGCCAACCGCTCGCTTGCGACCACGCTGAGCTCCGGGACCTCCGCCGCGAGGCGCTCGCGCAGCAGTCTCGCGCTGCGCACGGCTCGATCGAGCAGCTGCGTGCCTTCGCGGACGAACTGAGCGCGGGCGCCGTCAATGCTCGACAGCAGCAGAGCGGACGCGCTGGTGCTCTCCTCCAGCTCCCAGCACAATTGCAGCCGCTCGGTGTCCACACGATCGGAGCCGACCGACAGCACGGAGGTCTGGCTCAGCCCGGTGAGGCTCTTGTGCACCGATCCGATCGCCAGATCCGAGCCTCTGGCGATCGCACCGCGGGGCAGCGCCGGGTGCGTTCCAATCGAATAGTCCAGCCCCCAGGCGTCGTCGGTGACGAGCGGCAGGCCGCGGTCGTGGCAGACGTCCGCCAGGGCGCGAACGTCGGCGCTCGTGCCGTAATAGCTGGGCGTGAAGACAAGCGCGGCGAGGGCGCTGGGGTGCTCGGCCAAGAGCTGCGCCAGGTCGCCCGCCGTCGGGCCGAGCGCGATTTCCAGCGAGTCGTCGTAGACGGGATCGAGATAGACCGGCTTGGCGCCCGAGAGGACCAGCCCGGCGAAGGAGGACTTGTGGCCGTTGCGCGCCAGCACGAGCTCCTCGCCGGGACCGACGACGGACAGGATCGCGATCCTCACGCTCATCGACGAGCCGTTGGTGGAGAACATCGTCTGCTTGGCGCCGCTGGCCTCGGCGAACAGCTTCTGCGCCGTGGCCTGCACCTGCCACGCGCGGTCGCGCGTGTCCAGGCCATGGCTCATCGGAAGGTCCGCGCGGGCGGTCTCGGCGCCGGTCCAGCGCGCGAACTCGGGAAGCGGCCCGCGTCCGCCGTTGTGGGCCGGGATGCTGAACGTCAGCATCCCGCGATCCCAGTAGTCGGCGATCGCATCGGCGATCGGCACCGTGCTCTGGTCGGCGCGCACAGGCGAGCGGCGACGCTCGACGTGGGCCTTCACGGTGTTGATCATCTTGTTCATCGCAGCACCTTCTCGTTGGCCTCTCACCCAGCCGCCGACTAAGTTCTACCCCGCCCCGCGCGAGCTGAATCCCGGGCCGCGCCCGGCTGAGCTGCGCGGCGTGGAAGCCTCACGACCTGTGTCGTTGGACCGGATCGCGGGTAGACAGAGGTGATGGATGACGGACTGCTGGCGATCTATCTCAACGACCACCTCGCGGGCGCCGTGGCCGGTGCGGCGCTGGCGGGTCGGCTCGCCGGATCGAATCGCGACCGCGAGGAGTTCGGCCCGGCGCTGCAGGAGCTGGCGGTGCAGGTGCGCGAGGACCGCGACACGCTGAGCGCGCTGATGCGTCGCCTGGGCGTCGGCATCGACCGCGCCAAGCTGGTCGGCGCGTGGGCCGCGGAGAAGGTCGGCCGGCTGAAGCTCAACGGCCGCTTGCGCGGGTATTCGCCGTTGAGCCGCGTCGAGGAGCTGGAGATGATGCGCCTCGGCGTCACTGGCAAGCGGACGCTGTGGAAGGCGCTGTACGTGCTCGCCGAGCAGGATCTGCAGATCTCCGCGGCGGAGCTCGAGCTGCTGACCGAGCGCGCCGAGCGTCAGCTGGACGTGATCGAGGCCTGCCACACGCGCGCCGTCGCCGAGGCGTTCGCGCCCGTAGGCGACTCGACCGTGGCGACTCCCTGACACACGCCCAGCGCAACGCCGACGGTCGAGGCAAGCGCGGGCTCAGCCGGGGGACGGAAGCGACGCGTCGAGCGCAGGCTCGAACAGCGTGCGCAGCCGCTCGGCGGCGGCGTTCTCCTCGACCAGCGCCCGCTCGGCGATCTGCACCGTCTCGCCGTCCTCGGCGCGCCGCGCGACCCGCAGCAGCAGCTCGTACGCGGCCACCTCCAAGTGCTCGAAGGCATAGGAGAAGGCGGCGAGCTTGATCGGCGTGTCGGGCTGCGCCGCGAAGAAGGCGCCCCAGTTCAGACCGCCGAGACGCAGCGCGGCGTCCTTGATCCGCGAAGGCGAGCCGCCGCGCGCCCGCAGACGCTGCTCGACGCGGCGCTGCTGCGCTTCCGTCTCGGCATTGTGCTCGGCGCAGGCGGCCGCCAGCTCGGGCACGCCGGCAAGGTCCGGGGCCTTGGCGAGCAGCACGAGCGACTGCGCCTCGATCGCGTGGGCGTCGGCGAGATAGTCGTCGAGGTGCTCGCCGAGGGCATCGTCCGGGACGTCGTGCAGCGAGGCCTCGACCGCCAGGTCGAAGCGGCCGCGCAGCCGCCCGGCCATCGCCGTCTCCTGCGTGGCGATCGTGCGTGCGGCCGCCGCGGTGTCGGCGTCGCCGACGCGCTCGGCCAGCCGCTCGAGCACGTCATACGCGGCGAGCTCCATGTGCTCGTAGGAGAAGGCGTGGGCGACGAGCTTGCCCGGCGTGTCCGGCTGCGCTCGTGCGAAGGCGACGAAGCCCTTGCCGGTCAGCGCGCCGAGCAGGTCCTTGACCCTCGCCGGACTGGCGTCGCGCGCCTGCAGGCGCTCGCGCACGATCCGCTCGTGCTCCTCCGTCTCGCTGCAGTGCGCCGCGAACGCCGCGGCGAGCTGGTGGTCGCGCGCGAGATCTGGCGCCGCTCGCATCTGCGCAAGCGCCTGCAGCTCGATCGCATGCGCGTCGGTCAGGTACTTGGTGAGCTGCTCGTCGAGGGAGTCTGCGGGCATCGGATCCTCATCGACAGACTGACCGTTATCCCACGGCGCTAAACGCGGCTGGCGCGACTTGCTACCCCGGCGCCGGCTCGCCGTCGGCGACGTCCTCGAGAAGCCACGACGGCCGCTGGAGAAACGCCGCCGTGAGCTGCTCCATCAGCCCGTCAATGCCCTGCTCGCCCGCAACCGCGCGTTGCCAGTCTGCGCCGTTTCGCTCGGCGAGCCGGTGCGCGCGTGCGATGTGCTCGCCCCCGCCAACCGCCGCGGCGAACGGCTCGAGCTCGTCGAGCAGCGAATGCAGCCGCCGCTTGGATGGCGTCGGCGCACCCGAGGCGAGGTCAAGCATCTGCCCGTGCACGCCATGACGAGCCGCCGACCAGCGGTTCTCGGCGATCCGCCATCCCGGCGCCGGGCCGCCCAGCTCGCCGGCGTCGTGGCGCGCTGCCAACCAGAGAACGAGGCCGCAGACGGTCGCGACGACCGCGGCCGCGTCCGCCGCGCACCGCTGAGCGTCGGCGACGCGCACCTCCAGCGTCCCCAGCTCGGCGTGGATTCGCAGCTCCCACCACCATTCGCCGGGCCTCTGCAGCCGGCCGGCGGCCGCTCCCCACGCGAGGTCGCGCGCGTAGTCGTGCAAGCTCTCATAAGCGGGCGGGATCCCCTGGCGGGGCAGCGTCCCGGCGATACCCGGCCGCACCGACGCCATCCCCGAGTCGCGCCCGCCGTGCATCGGCGCGTTCGCCGCCAGCGCGGCCAGCTCGGGCAGATGGGAGCGCAGCGCGTTGTAGACGGCGACGACCCGCTCGGGGCCGCTGAGCCCGACGTGAACGTGCAGCCCGCAGATCAACTGCCGGCGGATCACCGACCCGTACTCCCGCTCGATGCGCTCGTAGCGATCTCCACCGTTCAGCTCGCCCTCGGCGGCCGCGAACGGATGTGCGCCGACGGCGGCCAGTTGCGCCCTTCCCGCGACGGCCGCCGCCAGGCGCGCGCGGCCGAGGTACAGGTCCAGGGCGAGCTGCGCCACGCTGTCGCGCGCGGGGCTGACGACCTCCAGCTGCGACGCCGGCAGCTCGAGCTTGAACGCCGGCTGATCGCTCGTCGCGCCGATCAGCTCGCGGGCGCGCGGCGCCAGGTCGAGCGTCCGGCCGTCAAGCACCATCAGCTCCTCCTCGACGCCGAACGTGGGTGCGCGGGCATGTTCGAAGAGCGCGCACAGCGCCTCGGGGTCGGGCGGCTCGCGGATCTCGCGCGAGCGTTTAGGCATGGCCACCGCGGGAACCAGGCAGTTGCCGTGCGGATCTTGCGCATACCCGGGGTGCACCGCCCGCGCAGCGACACGTGGCTGCTCGCCGACGCGCTTCGCCGCGAGGGGCTTCGCGGGCGCGCCGTCGCCGACCTGTGCACGGGCTCGGGCGCCCTGGCGATCGTGGCGGCACGCGAGGGCGCGCGGCCCGTGGTCGGCGTGGACGTCTCATGGCGCTCGATAGTCGCGGCTCGCATCAACGCGCGCCTGAACGACTGCGCCGTGCAGGCTCGCCACGGAGACCTGTTCGCGGCGCTCGGCGAGGATCGTTTCGACGTGATCGCCTGCAACCCGCCCTACGTTCCCGCGCTGACCGACGAGCTTCCGCGCCACCGCTCGACGACGCCCCTGGACGGCGGTCGAGACGGACGGGCGATCGTCGATCGTGTCTGCCGCGAGGCTCCCATGCACCTGCGTCCAGGCGGCGCCCTGCTGCTCGTTCACTCCTCCGTCTGCGGCGTGCAGCAGACCTGCCGGCTGTTGCGCGAGCACGGGCTGCAGGACGAGGTGGTGATCCGCGTGCCAGGCCCGCTCGGTCCCGTCCTCGCCGGTCGTGCGGCGATGCTGCGCGAGCGCGGACTGCTTGGCGGCGCCGACGCGGAGGAGCTCGTGGTGATTCGCGGACGCGCAGGCGTCTGAGCGCACGCGCCCTGCCGGCAGGGTCACAAGCAGCGCGACGTGGCTCGCCACTGACCCGCGAAGACGATCTTCAACGCGTGTTCTTCTTGACCGCGCTGCGCGCTTTTCCGAGCGCGTTCTTCGCTTTGCCCTTCAGTTCGTCGGCCGCCCCGCCCGCCTCAGTCCCGGGGCGCTCTGACGCCATGCCGGCGTCGCGCTTGACGCGTCCCTTTGCCTCCTCGAGCTTTCCCTGCACCCGTTGTGTTCGATCGCCCATCTCATCTCCTTGCTCGATTGTGCTCGCTTCTTTGCTACCCGCAAACAGGCTGGCGAACCTCAGCCCGATGGCGCAAAAGGCCCGCTCTCACGGCGCTAGGCGGTCGATCGACCAGCCGTCGTCGGTGGGTCGATAGAGCAGCCGGTCGTGCAGGCGATCGTGGCGCTGCTGCCAGAACTCCAAGCTCTCCGGGAGGAGGCGATAGCCGCCCCACTGAGTCGGCAGCGGCAGCTCTCCGTCGGGATACTGGCGCTCGAGCTCGGCGACGCGCTGCTCGAGCGCCTCGCGGCTGTCAACCGTCTGGCTCTGTGGCGAGGCGAGCGCGCTGAGCTGGCTCTTTCGCGGCCGGCCGCGCACGTAGGCAGCCGTCTCGCTGTCGCTCGTCCGCTGCACGCGACCGGTGATCCTCACCTGCCTGCCGAGCGCGTCCCAGTGGAAGAGCAGCGCGCCGCGCGGGTTGGCGGCGAGCTCGCGTCCCTTGCGGCTGGCGTAGTTGGAGAAGAACACGAAGCCGTCCCGATCAAAGCCCTTGAGCAGAACCATGCGCAACGACGGAGCGCCGTCGGGCGACGACGTCGCCAACGCCACCGCCTCGGGCATCCGCACGGCGCTCGCCGCCTGCGCGTCGGCGAACCACACCGCGAACTGGCCAAGTGGATCCGGGTCGACATCCTGCTCGCGCAACGGCTTGCCGTAGTCGGTCACGGGAGCATCGCGCCGGCGGCCCCGTCGCCTACGATCCGGCGGCCCGCCGGTAGCGCGCGACGGCCAGCGGGGCGAACACGGCGACGATCACCAGCGACCACACGACGGCGCCCCACACGCTGTTGTGCGCCGGCGCGCCGAGCCACAGGTGGCGGATCGCATCGACGACGATCGTGAATGGGTTGACTTCGGCGAAGTCACGCAGCCCGGCGGGCATCGACGCCACGGGCACGAACGCCGAGGAGATGAACGTCAGCGGGAAGACGGAGATGAAGCCGACCGAGTTGACCGATTCCGGCGAGGTGACGAGCAGGCCGATGAAGGCGAGAAACCAGGAGAAGGCGTAGCCGAACAGCAGCAGCAGACCGACGCCCGCGGCCGCTTCGAAAAAGCTCGTCTGAAAGGTGAAGCCGATCAGCACGCCGGTGACCAGCAGGATCGTCAGCGACAGCGAGTTGGTCGCCACGTCGGACAGCGTGCGCCCGCCGAGCACCGCGGCGCGCGACATCGGCAGCGAGCGGAACCGGTCGATCAAGCCCTTGCGCACGTCCTCGTTGAGGCCGAGCGCCGTGGCGAAGCCGCCGAACGCGGTGTTCTGCACGATGATTCCCGGCAGCAGGAAGTCGACATAGCTGTAGCCGGGCGTCCTGATCGCGCCGCCGAACACGTAGCGGAACAGCAGCACGAACATGATCGGCTGCAAGGTGAACCCGATCAGCAGTTCCGGCGCGCGCGGCAGGCGGATCAGATTGCGTTCGGCGATTATCAGCGTGTCGGTGACCAGTCGTCTCATGCCGCCGCCTCCTGCGCCTGCTCGTCGCCCGGCAGCTCAGCGGCGTGGCCGGTGAGCGCGAGGAACACGTCGTCGAGCGTCGGACGTCTCAGTGCGAGGTCGTCCACGCCGACGCCGGCGTCGCTGAGCCGGCGGACCGCCTCCACGATCGCGCCCTTTCGCCCGCGCACGCTCACCTTCACCACGCCCGCTTGCACGGTGGGCGCCTCGTCGGACATCGGCGCGAGCGCGCGCACCGCCACCTCGGGATCGGCGTCGTCGTCGAGACGGATCTCCAGACGCTCGCCGCCGAGACGATCCTTGAGCTGGTCGGAGGTGCCCTCGGCGATCAGGCGCCCGTGGTCGATCACAGCGATCGTCTCCGCGAGCCGATCGGCCTCGTCGAGATACTGCGTGGTCAGCAGCACGGTCGTGCCCTCGGCGACGAGCCCTTCGATCACCTCCCACAGGCCCAGGCGGCTGCGCGGGTCAAGGCCCGTCGTCGGCTCGTCCAGGAACAGCACGGGCGGCCTGGCGACGAGCGCCGCGGCGAGATCGAGGCGGCGGCGCATCCCGCCGGAATAGGTCTTCGTCGGACGCCCGGCGGCGTCCACGAGGTCAAAGCGCGCCAGCAGCTCGCGCCCGCGCGCCTTGGCGGTGGCCCGATCGAACCCGTACAGCCGCCCGACCATCGTCAGGTTCTCCAGGCCGGTGAGGTTTTCGTCGACCGCCGCGTACTGGCCCGCCAGCCCGATCCGCTCGCGCAGCGAGGCGGCGTCGCGCTGCACGTCCAGGCCGAGCACGTGCGCGCTGCCGGCGTCGGGCTTCAGCAGCGTCGCCAGCACGCGCACGAGCGTCGTCTTGCCGGCTCCGTTGGGACCCAGCAGGCCGAGCACCTGGCCCTGGTGAGCGATCAGGTCGACACCGTCGAGCGCATGCACGTCGCCGAAATGCTTGACCAGTCCGCGCACCTCGATCGCCGGTCCGTCGCTCATCGCCTGCCTCGCCTCGCGGCGGGCGCCGTTTGCCGGCGGTCGGTCGGGTATCTCTCGCACAGGCTGGGCATGGCCGACTGATACTAGAAGCGCGACCAGCCGCCTCGATCGCGCGAGCGCCTCAACCGCTGCCGCACGGCACCACGGTAAGCTCAGGCCCGTCGAAGCCGACCCGAGAGAGGTGCGCCTTGGCAGTCAACGATCTGGAGCCGCCTTACCATCTGCTGCTGGACGCGGATGAGGTCGCCGCGACGGCGAAGGCGCTGCATCTGCTGATCTCCGACGAGGCCCACGAGCCGCAGATCCGCGGCTTGGCCAGAGAGGTGCTGGCGCAGCTGGAGGGCGTCGCGGACGAGCGCGGCATCCTCTCCGTCGCGCTCGCGTCGCGGCAGATGAAGATCACGCACACCGCGCTCGGGCTGCTCTTCCGCGACCTCGGGCGCGAGCAGGCGGCAGAGGTCGAGACGCTGCGCGCGATCTTGAACAAGCTGCCAGACGAACACACGATGCGCGCGATCACGCTCGGCTAGCTTCAAGCGCGCGCGGGCGCAGGCGCCTGGGAAGCGTCGGCGCCTTACGGGTGGATTTCGACGGCGGCGGTCGTGAACGTGGCACTCTTGACGGGCTTGGCCTTGCCTTTCGCCGGCGGCACACCGCAGCTGGGCCCCCCGCTGAAGCTCTCCGAGAGCGACGCGGCGAAGATGCTGTGCGGCGCTGCGAACGGACCGCCCTGCAGCGTGCCTTCCAGCACGCCGCCGACTTCCGTCAGCGGCAGGACGAGCGTTCCGTGTGAGTTGCCGGCCGCCTTCGGCGACCATTTGACGACGAGCGACACGGGCGTCGTCGTCGGTTCGCTGGAGATGCTCGCCAGCGTCGAGCAGGTGACTTCTTCGGTCGTCGTCAGGTGCGCGACGTACGTGCCTTCGCTCGCTTGCGCGGGACCGGCGCAGCCGCTCAGCCGGCCTTTAACCGTGACGCTCTGGACGGACGGGGTTTCCGACAGCCCGGGGGCCAGCTTGATCGTGCCGCTGTTCTGTTCGCAGGCCTCCGCACCCGTCGTTCCTCCGCCGCCGCCTTCGCCGTCCTGGTTGGGGCTGGTCACTTCAAGCGGCGCGCTGTCTTCGCTGGTGCCTTCCGCATCGGTGCTCGTGACGGTCACGCGATAGGCCGTGTTGGGCTGCACTGGGCCGAGGTACGCGCTCGCCCACGTGCCTTCCACGCTCGTCGTCAGGACGGGCGGGCCGGGTTTGACGGGCGTGGCGGTGACGGTCGAGGAGGTGATCAGGCCGGCCGTTTCGCTGGCCGCCGTCCAGCCGACCTGCATGCGCAGGTATTCCGTTTCGCCGGATTCGTAGATCGACACGCTCGCGGTCACGCCGCTGGGGGCGGGCGGCGGCTGCAGGGGCGGTTCGCCGGTCTGCAGGTAGGCCGACGTGCTGACGTTGTAGATGCGGTCGCCGTGCGCGTCTTCGGCGGAGAAGCTCGTGTTCTGTTCGCCGGGGGCGCCTTCCAGCCTGGCGAAGGAGCGCGTGTCGCCGAACCAGTCCCACGTGACGGTCGCCCATGCGGAGTACGTGGTGGTTTTGTAGCCGCCGCCGCGGCCGCTGCCGCCGCATCGCGTCTGCATGTACACGTCGCCCGCCGGCATGCCGTTGGCGGCGAAACCGGTCGCGTACACCTGCTCTTGGATGCCGCCGCAGGAGTGGCCGAGCAGCGAGAACGCCGCGGACTGGTCGAGCACCAGACGCACGTGCGCGGCGGCGCCGGCGGTGGAGGTCAGACCCACGCAGATCAGCGCGGCAGCGATAAAGCTCAACATGATGCGTCGAGTCATGTTCCCCCGGCCCCTTTGTGCGAAGTAGTAGAGCCTGCGCTGGGCAAGCTATCAGGCCACTTGTCCAAGAGATACATCGCGTGGACGAATTCTCATCGACTCGCACAGACGCCGCCTCGATTCGAGAGTGCGCGATCCATATTTATATTTAATAATAATAAGACTCAATCCTATGTTATCTTGACGGCGCCTCAGCTCTGTCACCCCGCCGATCGGCCGCCATGAACGCATCACTCCCTCGCATGCTCACGTCTGCGCTCGCGCTCCTGGCGCTGACAGCCGTTGTCGCGGGCTGCGGAAAAAGCGCCTCGACAGGTTCCAGCGCGGCCGGCCACGGCACCTTGCAAGTCGTGGCGGCGGAGAACTTCTGGGGCAGCATCGCCGGCCAGCTCGCCGGCGACAGGGCCACCGTGCAGAGCATCATCGTCAACCCGAGCACCGATCCGCACAGCTACGAACCGAACGCGCAGGACGCGCGCACGATCGCCGGCGCGAAGATGGCGATCGCCAACGGCGTCGGCTATGACAACTGGATGACGCAGGACCTCGCGGCGAGCCCGTCGAGCGGACGCGTCGTGCTGGACGTCGGTCAGCTGCTGGGACTGAAGCAGGGCGACAACCCTCACGTGTGGTATTCGCCGAGCGCCGTCTACAGGGTGATCGATGCGATCGTCGCCGACTACGACAAGCTCGATCCCGCCGACAGCGCCTACTTCGCCCAGCGCAAGCAGGCTTTGCAGTCACACGGCCTCGCGCGCTACAACCTGCTGCGCCGGCAGATCCGCTCCAGGTACAAGGGCGTCGCGGTCGGTTACAGCGAGAGCATCTTCGCACCGCTCGGCCAAGCGCTCGGCCTGAAGCTGCTGACGCCCTACAGCTTCGCCAAGGCGATCGCCGAGGGCACGGACGTCAGCGCGCAGGACAAGCTGACCGTCGACCGCCAGGCGCGCAATCGCGAAATCAAGGTGTGGGTCTACAACAGCCAGAACGTTACCCCCGACGTGCAGCGGGTCACGTCGATCGTCGACGCGCAGCACATCCCCGTGACGACCGTCACCGAGACGCTCTCGCCGGCGACGGCCAGCTTCCAGCAATGGCAGGTCGGCGAGCTGGAACGTCTCGCCGCAGCGCTGCATCAGGCGACCGGGAGATGAGCTGGCGCTACACGACGGGCGGCGGATCGCCCTCGGCGCTGGCGGCGAGCTTGTCGTCCCAGCCGCAGATCGCGCACGCGTGCTGAAACGCCGAGCGCGCGAACGACAGGGCCATGGCCCGAGGGTCTGAGCTCGCGCGCACGTC
>DASYKG010000016.1:0-25179 GCA_035995645.1 Solirubrobacteraceae bacterium | reverse complement strand
GCTCTGCCCGCATCACCTCCGCGAGTGCACCGCCCACGAGCAGGAAGAACAGCGCTGTGACCGTGTACTGAATCCCGATCACCTTGTGGTCGGTGTTGACGCGGAAGTAGTCCTTCCAGCTGTGCGCCCCGTGGCTGGAGTGGTCCTCGGGCCGGGTCGGGCGCCCGGCGGCCCAGTAGAACCAGTAGTCGAAGCCGCCGATGCCGACGAGGAACGCGAGCGGAGCGGTGATCAGCGAGACCGTCAGGATCGCGTTGGGCGAGATGAAGTGATGGAAGGTCGTGTGTCCCGTCGAGGTGCGCACCAGCCACGTCAGGCCGAACGCGAAGACCACGGCGGCGAGCATCATCACGCCCGCGCGGTAGAAGCCCGGAGCACGGAGCTTGGCGGCCATCAGCTTGTTCTCCGTGACGAGCTCATCGACGTGGGCCACATTATCCGCTCGCCCCGCCGACCGTGGAGGTGCTCCTCGCCGTGCTCTGCTGGCCGGCGATCCAAGCGTGGAACTGCGACGGGCTGACGACATGGACGGTCGAGCGCATCAGCCCGTGGCCTAGGCCGCACAGCAGGTTGCATACGACGGGATAGCTGCCGAGCCGGTCGGGCGTCGCGCGCCAGTGGGTCGTGATGCCCGGCACGACGTCCTCCTGGATGCGGAAGGCGGGGATCCAGAAGGCGTGGATCACGTCCTTCGTGCGCAGGCTGAAGTTGACCGATTCGCCCTCCGGGACGTACAGCTCATCGCTCGTCAGCGCCTTGCCGCCCGTGACCGACGGCGGGTACTCGTAGGTCCAGGCGAACTGCTGGCCGGTCACGCCGATCTGGATCTCCTTAGCCGGTCTTTTCTCGTTGTTGCGCAGCACGACGAACGAGTAGCCGACGAGGCCGAGCAGGAGCACCGTTGGGATCGCCGTCCAGAACACCTCCAGGCGCGTGTTGCCGTGGATCGGCGGGCCGTCCTTGAGCTCCTCGCCCGGCTTCATGCGGAACTGCCAGGCGCAGTAGAGGACGACGGTGACGACGAGCACGAAGATCGGGATCGAAGCGTCGACGAGCACGTGATAGAGGCGGTCGGTGTTGTGCGCCTGTGTCGACGCCTGCACCGGGAACCAGTGGATCACGTAGCTGAGCACGACCCCGATCGCGATCGCGACGACGGCCGCGGCGATCGTGAGGATCAGTTGGCGCTGCTTACCCATGCGCGGCGCCGGCTCCTTCGAGGGTTGCGCCTCTGTCAGCGGTGTGTGCGGACGTCCTCTCCATCGCGAGGCGTGATCCTAATGACTTGCTCCCCCGAACGACTCGGCGCTTGACGTGCGGGTATCCGGGTACTAGATTGAGCCAATCGTTGCAAATGCGCGAGCAAGCGGTTCCCGCAGAGGCTGAGCGCGAAAGGAGCGGCCATGCAGGTGAGCGAAGGCATGAGTCCGACGGTCCTGACGGTTGGGCCCGACCACACCCTGCGCGCGGTGGCGCAGCTGATGTCACGGCGCATCGTCGGCGCGGCCGTCGTGATGGACCCCGACGGCGCGGGGCCGGGGATCATCACCGAGCGCGACATCCTGCGTTCGCTCGGCGCCGGGGAGGATCCTGACGCCGAGCTCGTGGCGGCTCACCTGACCAGCGACGTCGTCTACGCGGCGCCCGACTGGTCGCTGGAGGAGGCGGCTGCGGCGATGGTGCAGGGAGGCTTTCGCCATCTGATCGTCGTCGAGAGGGGAGAGACGGTGGGCATTCTCTCCGTTCGCGACGTCGTGCGCTGCTGGACCGACGACGGAGCGATCTGTCCCGTGCCGGCGAGCGCTGCAGTGGGGTGAGTGGGGACCGATCGCAGATCGGCCGGCGCGCGGTTTGGGGACCGCGCGCCGGGCTCCACTGAGCACGCGGACGCGGCGTGGCCGGCGCTCAGTCGAGCGGGAGCTCGTCGACTTCTGCGCGTGTGTCTTTGATCCAGCGCACGACGCACGCGAGCGTCAGCACGGCGCCGATCACCGTGAGCGCGATGAACGTCGTGAAGCCGATCAGCAGCAGCGTCACGCCGACGGCCGTCAGCACCGGCAGCACCGTCGGTCCAGGCAGATGGATCTCCTCGCCGACCGGCGGCACCTCGCGATCGAGCGGGCTCATGACACGTACACGGCGGCGACCACAAACGTCAGGCCGAACATGAACATGCAGATCGCGGCGACGATCCAGCCGGTGCGGATGTTCTTGCGTGCCAGGCGGCGGTTCATCGCGCTGGAGAATACCTGTCGCGGGCGGGGCCGAAGGTTGCGCGCTCGGTGCCGGCGTCAGAGATGCGCATCGGCCACCATCGAGCAGAACAGCAGGGCCAGGTAGGCGAGCGAGAACAGATATAGCTGCAGCGCGGAGCGACGGTCGGCTCGGCGATACAGGCGCACGGCGCCGGCGATGAAGCCGAGGCCGAGCGTCAGCGAGGCGACGAGGTAGATCGTGCCGAACCCGCCTGCGCAGAACGGCAGCTGAGTGACGGCGTACAGCAGCACCGAATACAGCAGGATCTGGCGCCGCGTCTCGGCCTCTCCGCGCACGACCGGCAGCATCGGCACGCCGACCTTCTCATACTCGCCCTTCATCAGCAGCGAAAGCGCCCAGAAGTGCGGCGGCGTCCAGAAGAAGACGATGAAGAAGAGGATCACCGCCGTGCCGCTCACCGATCCCGTCACCGCCGCCCAGCCCACCAGCGGCGGCACGGCTCCGGCGGCGCCGCCGATCACGATGTTCTGCGGCGTGCGCCGCTTCAGCCAGACGGTGTACACGAACACGTAGCCGAGAAATCCGGAGAACGACAGCGCGGCGGCCAGCGGGTTGACCGCCAGCGACAGCTCTAGCAGCGACAGGGCGGCAAGCGCGCAGCCGAAGGTCAGCGCGGCGTGTGGCGCGACTCGCCCGGAGGGGATCGGCCGCGTCGACGTGCGCGCCATCTGCGCGTCGATGTCGCGGTCGAACCAGTGGTTGACCGCGCCCGCGCCCCCGGCCGAGAGGTAGCCGCCGAGGCACGTCAGGAACACCAGCAGCGGCGACGGGTCACCGGCCACGTACATCGTCGCGATCGTCGTCAGCAGCAGCAGCGACTGGACCTTCGGCTTCGTCAGCTCGACGTAGTCGCCGATCAGCTGGCGCGTGCGCGGCGCGAGGCCGGGCACGCAGTCCGCGGCAGCCGGCCGCGGCGCGTCGAGCGATGGGGCGACGCCCGCCACGCTACACGCCGACCTGCGTGGCTCCGGCGGGGACGATCGCGCCCGATGCCGGAGCACCGCTCGTGCGGCGCTCGACCTCGCGGCGAATGTCCTTCATCGGTTCGACCGAGCGGATCTGCGGGACCGTGTCGAAGTTGTTGTCCGGCGGAGGAGAGGACGTGAACCACTCCAGCGTGTTCGCCTTCCACGGGTCGGGTCCGGCGATCACGCCGATCTTCACGCTGCGCGCGACGTTGATGATCGTCACGAGCACTCCCAGGCCGAGGATGAACGAGCCGACCGTGGAGATCTGGTTGTACAGCGCGAGATTGCCGACGTTGTCGTACTCGTAGACGCGTCGCGGCATCCCGTCCAGGCCGATCACGTGCTGGATCAGGAACGTCGCGAGGATGCCGACGAACATCAGCCAGAAGCTCAGCTTGCCCAGGCCCTCGCTGAGCATCCGCCCGGTGATCTTCGGAAACCAGTAGTAGATCGCCGCGAAGATCGTCATCACCGAGCCGCCGACGAGCACGAAGTGCAGGTGCGCGACGAGGAAGTACGTTTCCTTGACCTGCCAGTCGATCGGGAAGATCGCCAGGAAGACGCCCGAGATGCCGCCGATCAGAAAGAGCGCGATGAAGCCTGCGCAGAACAGCAGCGGCGTCTTGAATTCGACCGTCCCCCGCCACAGCGTGGCGATCCAGTTGAGGATCTTCACGCCGGTCGGGACGGCGATCAAGAACGAGCTGAGCATCACGAAGACGAGCACGGCCTCGGGTATCGGCGTCGTGAACATGTGGTGCGCCCACGTGAGAAAGCCGAGGAAGGCGATCGCCACGGTCGCCGCCGCGATCGCCTTGTAGCCGAAGATCGGCTTTCGCGCGAACACCGGCATGATCTCCGAGACGATGCCGAAGCCCGGCAGGATCATGATGTAGACCTCGGGATGGCCGAAGAACCAGAAGAGGTTCTGCCAGAGGATCGGCGAGCCGTTGCTGGAGGGGTCGAAGAAGTGCGTGCCGAAGTGCCGGTCGGTCAGCAGCATCGTCACCGCGGCGGCGATCACCGGCATCGCGAAGATGATCAGGACCGAGTAGGTGAGGATCGCCCAGATGAACAGCGGCAGGCGCCCCCAGCTCATCCCGCGCGCGCGCATGTTGGCGATCGTCGCGTAGAAGTTGATCGCGCCGAGGATCGAGGAGATTCCCGTGAGGTGGATCAGGTAGATCCACGCGTCCTGGCCGCCGCTCGGCGTGAACGCGGAGCTCGACAGCGGGGGGTAGCTTGTCCAGCCCGCTTCCGGCGGGTTCCAGAAGAGCGACGCGTAGAAGACGATGCCGCCGGCGAGCAGCAGCCAGTAGGACAGCGCGTTCAGGCGCGGGAAGGCCATGTCGCGCGCACCGATCATCAGCGGCACGAAGTAGTTGGCCAGGCCGGCCATCATCGGCACGACGAACAGGAAGATCATCGTCGTCCCGTGCATCGTGAACAGCTGGTTGTAGACCGTCGGCGACACCAGCGTGTTGTCCGGGGCGCCCAGTTGCAGGCGCATGATCAGGGCCTCGACGCCGCCGAGGCAGAAGAACACGAACGTCGTGACCATGTACATGATCCCGATGCGCTTGTGATCGGTCGTCGTGATCCAGCTCGTCCAGCCGCGTGCCTCACGTTGCACGGCGTGCGCGGTTACCTGGGGGACTGCTGCGAGCTGTGTGGCCATTGCTGTGCTGGTTCCTCTGCTTAGGGGTTTTCGACCTGTCCGGCGCCGGTCTGGGAGTTGAGTTTCGCGCGCTCGACCTTGGCCAGCTGGTTGGCTTCGGAGAGCTGCTTCTTCTGGTAGGCGAGCCACTGGTCGAACTGAGCCGGCGGGACGGCCTTGACGGTGGCGATCATGCGCGCGTGGCCGCGACCGCAGATGAACGAGCACTGCCCTCGAAAGATGCCTGGCTTGAGGGCCTTGAACCAGGTGTAGTTGTGGTAGCCCGGAACCGCCTGAACCTTGGGCCCCAGCTGCGGCACCCACCATTCGTGCACGACGTCCGCCGCCACGACGTCCAGCGTGACGGTCGTGTTCGTCGGCACGACCAGCTGCTCGTATGAGTAGGGCGCGCCGAGACCGTCGGGTTCGCTGGCGCCGGGATAGACGTACTGCCAGATGAACTGGCGGCCGATCACCTTGATGTTCAGCGATTTGCCGTCCGGCGGCAGCTTGCGCGTCGCGCTGGCGTAGAGCAGGCCGCCGCCGCCGCCGCCGTTGGCGGCGAGCTTGTCGCCTTCGGGGCCCGAGTTGGGCGGATTCTGGATCGAGGACAGCTTGGCGAAGGTGACGATCGCCAGCGCCAGCAGGATCACCGCGGCGGCGACCGTCCAGCCGACCTCCAGACGCGTGTTGCCGCGAATCTGCGCGGGCACGGCGCCCTTGCGCTTGCGGAACTTGAGCATCGCGTACACCAGCGCCCCCTCGACGAGCACGAAGATCACCAGCGCGATCACCAGCGTGATCTTGAAGAGGCTGTCGATCTGGTTCGCGTCGGGCGAGCCGCCCGACTGCGGGGTGAAGAACGCCAGCGTGGAAGCGAGATGGCCCAAGGCGGCGGAGATTCTATTCAGGCGTGGACGTGATGGTCTTGATGGCGTATGCCACTAGCGCCCCGAGCGAGGCCTAGCTCCCGCTGAAGCGGGCCGGCCGCTTCTCCACGAAGGCCATCGCCCCCTCCAGAAAATCGTCGCTGGAGGCCATCTCCTGCTGGATCTGGGCCTCGAGCTCCAGCTGCTCGGCCATGCGCGTGAACAGCCAGTTGTTCAGCTGGCGCTTGGTGCCCGCGTAGGAGCGCGTCGGCCCCGCCGCCAGGCGCGCTGCGAGCGCGACCGTCTCCTCGCCGAGCTGCGCGTCCGGCACGACGCGGTTGATCAGCCCCCACTCCAGCGCCCGGTCGGCGCCCAGGCGCTCACCGAGCATCGACAGCTCGCTCGCGCGCGCCAGGCCGACGCGCGAGGGCAGCAGAAGCGACGACCCGCCGTCGGGCACGAGCCCGATGTTCACGAACGCGAGCAGGAAGTAGGCGCTCTGCGCCGCGAGGATCAGGTCGCAGCACAGCGCCAGCGAGCAGCCGATGCCCACGGCCGGGCCGTTGACGCTGGCGATCACCGGCTTTGGCATCTCGCGGACCGCGTGCATGATCGGGTGGTAGCGCTCGGTCAACGTCTTGTAGACGTCCGGGCGCCCATCCGGCGCGGTGTCCCCGCCGCTGATGTCCTTCAGGTCCGCTCCCGAGGAGAACGCGCGGCCGGCGCCGGTGATCGTGACCGAGCGAACCGCGTCATCCTCCGCCACCTCGCGCAGCGCCGCCAGCAGGTCCGCGCCGAGTTGCGCGTTCCATGCGTTGAGCGCCTCGGGGCGGTTCAGCTGCACCGTTGCGGCACCGTCGCTGCGATGCACGTCGACCGTCTGGCGTTGCGTGCTCGGCTCGTTCATGGGGCCTCCTTCGGTCGCGCGACTCGTGCCGGGCCGCCGGCGCCGTGCGCGCCGGGGTGCGCTGATCCTATGGTGTACGCATGGATCGACCGGTGATCGGCATGTGCGCGGCGCTCGAGCCCGCTCGCTGGAGCGTGTGGGAGCAGCCGGCCGTGCTGCTCTCGCGCAGCTACGTCGACGCCGTGCAGCGCGCCGGGGGCCTCGCCGTCCTGCTGGCGCCCGACCCGCAGCTCGTGCAGGAGCCCGCGCAGGCGCTCGAGCTGATCGACGGACTGCTGCTCGCCGGCGGCGCCGACATCGACCCCGCGAGCTATGGCCAGCCGGCGCACGCCGAGACCCAGGACTCGGTCCCCGAGCGCGACGCCTTCGAGATCGCGCTCACGCGCGCGGCGATCGAGCGCGACCTTCCCGTCCTCGGGATCTGCCGCGGCATGCAGCTGATCAACGTGGCCCTCGGCGGAACGCTCACCCAGCACCTGCCCGAACACCTCGGCCATCAGGAGCACCGCCGCGTGATCGGCTCCTTCGACGGCTCCGACCACGACGTCGACGTGGTTGACGGAACGCTTGCGATGCGTGTTATCGGCAGCGCGCGGCATGGCACCAAGTCACACCACCACCAGGGCGTCGATCGTGTCGGCGAGGGGCTGCACGTCAGCGCGACCTCCCCGTTCGACGGCGTCGTCGAGGCCGTCGAGCTGCCACAGAGGGGGTTCGTGCTCGGCGTGCAGTGGCACCCGGAGGCCGACGCGATGAGCCCCGTGGTCGGCGGTCTCGTCGAGGCGGCGCGCGCTCACGCGCAGGCCTGGAGGGCCGTCTCCTAGAGCCGTTTGCCGGCCCGGCCGCCGGGCCGACGCGCTCGTGTGCGGGCCGAGGCCGTTCATATACTCGGCCGCGTGCGGCGCTCGACAGCTCTCAGAGCAACCGCCTGGGGGGTTGTCGTGGCGGGGCTCGCCGCGCCGCTCGCGCGCAAGCGCTCCAAGGCGCCGCCGGTCGTCCTGCAGGCAATCGCCTTCGCCGCGCCGCTCGGGCTGTCCGTGGCGATGCGCCGATCGCGCACGCGCGACTTCGCCGTGTGTGGCTTGCAGATGTGGGCGTATGTCGCCGCGTACAAGTCCCCGCACGACGACCCTCATGCGCAGCAGCAGCGCACGCACTTTCGCTACCCGATCGTCGCCGACCGCGCGCTCGGGCTCGGTGAGCTGCCGACGCTGCGCCTGCAGCGCACGCTCGCGCGGATCGGCCCAGAAGGCGCGGAGTGGCGCACGCTCGATCGCGTGCTCGTGTGGACCCACTGGGCGTGGTTCGTCGTGCCGCACGGGACCGTCTCGTACATGCTGCTGCGTCACCCCAGCCGCTTCGCGCGCGCCGCCGCGATGACCTATGCGGTGTTCGACGTCGGCGCGAGCTTCTACTGGCTGATCCCCACGGCTCCGCCTTGGTATGCGGCCGAGCGTGCGCCGGGCGCCGACGAGCGCCGCGCCGAGGAGGGCCAGGCGGTGCGGCGGATGATGGTCGAGTACGGCGAGCACTTCTGGCGAGACGGCTGGGGCCCGCTCTACAGTGTCCTTGGAGGCAACCCACTCGCCGCGATGCCCTCGCTTCACTTCGCGACATCCCTGATGGCTGCGCTTCTGCTCGCAGAGGTGGGACCGCTCGCGGGTGCGCTCGGCGCCAGCTACACGGTCGCGCTCGGATTCGCGCTGGTGTATCTCGGCGAGCACTACGTCGTCGACCTGCTCGCGGGAGCGGCGCTGACGGGCGCGGTGCGCAGGTTGGCGCCGCGAGCCGCGCCGCTGGCCGGCCGCCTGGCCCGCGCGGTGGGAGACTTGGAGGCGATCGCGCACGAGGGGGGAAGAGGGGGGGCGTGAGCGAGCGGATCGGCGAGCCCGAGCCCGAGCAGGCGGCACAGGCCCAGCGCAGGGCGGCGTCGCACGACGACGACATGCCGCGCGTGGTCGTCACGCGCCGGCGGGCGATCGCCTTCGGGCTGTTCGTGCTGACGATCATCGCGTTCTTCTACTTCGTCCTGCCGAAACTCTCGGGCGTCGGCACGACCGTGCACCGCATCGAGCGCGGCAACGCCTGGTGGATCGCGCTCGGCGTGGTCTTCGAGATGCTTTCCTTCGCCGGCTACGTCGCGCTGTTTCGCACGATCTTCGTGCGCGGGCACGGCCGCATCGGCTGGCCGGAGAGCTATGAGATAACGATGGCCGGCCTGGCGGCGACGCGGCTTTTCGCCGCCGCCGGAGCGGGGGGCATCGCGCTCACCGCGTGGGCGCTTCGCCGCTCGGGGATGGAGCCGCGGCTCGTGGCGTGCAGGATGGTCGCGTTCACGGTGCTGCTGTACATCGTCTACGCGGGCTCGCTGCTGATCGACGGGATCGGCCTCGGCACCGGACTGTTCCCCGGCGGCGGCTCGTTCGCGATCACCTTCCTGCCGGCGATCATCGCGGCGCTGCTGCTCGCGACAGCCGGCGCCGTCGCGGCGCTGCCGGGCGACGTCGAGCGCCGGCTGCAGCGGCGCGCCTCGGGCTCCGGACGCCTGGCGCGTTGGCTGGCCCGCGCCGTGACCGTGCCGGCCCTGGCTGCAACCGGCGTGCGCACGGCGATCGGGCTGATCCGCCGGCGCGAGCCCGGCGTGCTCGGCGCGGTCGCGTGGTGGGGCTTTGACATCAGCGTGCTGTGGGCGATGTTCCATGCGTTCGGCTCCCCGCCGCCGTTCACCGTGATCTGGATGGCCTACTTCGTCGGCACGCTCGGCAACCTGCTGCCGCTGCCCGGTGGCCTCGGCGGCGTGGAAGGCGGCATGATCGGCGTGTTCGCGGCCTTCGGCGTCGACTTCAACCTGTCCGTGCTCGCCGTCCTGTCCTATCGTGGGATCTCCTTCTGGCTGCCGACGCTGCCGGGAGCGATCGCCTACTTCCAGCTGCGCCGCACGGTGGCGCGCTGGCGCGACGAGCAGGATGAGCAGCCTGCGGCGGGCGCGCGCACAGGGTCCGTCGGCGCCGCCGGAGCGGTCGGAGCAAGCTGACAACGCCCAGCCCCGGCGCTATACTTTACTTAGTGAAGTACCGATTGGAGATGAGATGAGCGACGTTGAGAACGTGATCGTCATCGGCAGCGGCCCGGCCGGCTACACGGCCGCGCTGTACACAGCGCGCGCGAACCTCAGCCCGCTGGTGTTCGAGGGCTTCGCCTGGGGCGGCCTGTTGCAGCAGACCACCGATGTGGAGAACTACCCGGGCTTTCCCGAAGGCATCATGGGCCCGGAGATCATGCAGAAGTTCCGCGAGCAGGCCGAGCGCTTCGGCGCGCGGCTGGTGACCGAGGACGTCGAGCGCGTCGAGCTAGCCTCAGAGCCCGGCGGCGTGCATCGAGTGTGGGTCGCGGACACCGAGTACCGCGCGCGCACGATCGTCCTGTCGATGGGCGCCGAGCACAAGAAGCTCGCCGTGCCGGGAGAGGAGGAGCTGTCCGGCCGCGGCGTCAGCTACTGCGCGACGTGTGACGCCGCCTTCTTCGGCGGCGCCTCCACGCTGATCGTCGGCGGCGGCGACTCGGCGATGGAGGAGGCCATCTTCCTCTCCAAGTTCGCTTCCAAGGTGACCGTCGTGCACCGTCGCGCGGACTTCCGCGCGTCGAAGATCATGCTCGAGCGCGCGCGAGCGCAGGAGAACATCGAGCTGCTCACGCCGTACACGGTCAACGAGTTCGTGCCGGGCGAGAACGGCGCGCTCGGCCACGCCGAGCTGAAGAACACCGAGACCGACGAGCTGCGCGACCTGGTCGTCTCAGGAGCCTTCATCGCGATCGGCCACGAGCCCCAATCGCGCCTGGTCGCCGGGCAGGTCGACGTCGACGAGAACGGCTATGTGAAGACCGAGGGGAAGTCCACGCGCACCAACCGGCCCGGCGTGTTCGCCGCGGGCGATCTCGTCGACCACACCTACCGCCAGGCGATCACCGCCGCCGGCTCCGGATGTGAGGCGGCGCTCGACGCCGAGTGGTACCTGCGCGACACGCCCGAGGTGCCCACCCCCGAGGGCATGCCCGAGGGCGACCTCGCCGAGGCGCAGTGGGCCTCGCCCGCGGTCGAGCCGGCGTCGGTCGAGCAGATCACCGGGACCGCCTAGCGCCCTTCCTCGAGCTCGAGCAGGAACCGCTTGCGCTCCAGGCCGCCGCCGTAGCCGCCGAGCGCGCCGCCGCTGCGCAGCACGCGATGGCAAGGCACGACGATCGGGATCGGGTTGGCGCCGAGCGCGTTGCCGGCGGCGCGCGAGCCGCGCGGGCTGCCGGCCTCGGCGGCGACTTCCGCGTAGCTGAGCACGCCGCCGTAGGGGATCTGCGAGGTGACCCGCAGCACGCGTCGCCCGAACGGGCCGACGAGCGTCCAGTCCAGCGGCAGCGCGAAGTGCCGGCGCCGGCCGTCGAAGTACTCGTCGAGCTCGCGGCGGATCGCGTCCAGCGGCTCGGCCGCCTCGACGATGCGCGGGGAGATCCTCATCGCCAGGCGTTCGAGCGCCGCGTCGGCGTCCTCCTCGGGAAACGCCACGCGCACCAGGCCGTGCTTGGTGGCGGCCACCAGCAGCGGGCCAAACGGCGAATCGGCCGTCGCGTAGCTCACGTCCGCGAGACCTTCCGCGACGATCCGGCCGGTCAGTCGCGCGGTCGCCGCCGCCGCGTCACCCCGCGGCGCTCGCCGGCCGTTGCCGTCGTCTTTGCCCGCGCCACCGTGCGGCGCGGCGTCCGCGTCGAGATCTTCGGCCTGCTCGTATCCGCGGCCCCGGCGCAGCGCCTGCTCGACCTCGTCCGGCTTGCCTGTCGTGCGCTTGCTCATGCCTCGACCGCCTTTCTCAGTTTCGTCAGTCCGTCGTGCAGCGAACGCCGCGCCGCCTCCTCCGAGCAGCCGATCGCCACCGCGATGTCGCGATGGGGCAGATCGGCGACGTAGCGCAGCATGACCGCCGAGCGCTGGCGCGCCGGCAGCTCGCCGACCGCCTCCCACAGCGGCGCGTCGTTTGCCATCGCCTCATCCTGCGCGCTCGGCGAGGACCCGCCGCGCTCGGCGAGCGCCACGGCCGCCACCGGCAGAGCCCGGCGCGCCCGCGCGCGATGGGCGTCCAGCGCCTTGCGCTGGGCGATCGTCAGCACCCACGCGCGCAGGTTCGAGTCCGGGCGCAGGCGCGGGTAGGCGCGCAGCGCCGCGATGAACGTCTCCTGAAAGCAGTCCTCGGCCTCCGCGCCGCCGACCGCCGAGACGAGAAAGCGCCACACGACGTCGCGTTCGGCGTCGAGGAAGCGTTGGAAGGGGGGCGGCCCCGATGCGCTCACGTGGGTAGAACGACCGCCGCCCGGCAAACGTGAGGCCGCCCCTCAGCGATCGCCGTCGTACTCGAAGAAGCCCGCCCCCGTCGTGCGTCCCAGCCGTCCCTCCGCTACCAGGCGACGCAGGGCAGGAGCCGGGCGGTAGCGCTCCTCTCGGTACTCCGCGCATAGCGCCTCCAGCACTCTCAGCACGTGATCGAGCCCAAGCTCGTCCGCCCACTTCAGCGGTCCCAACGGATAGCTCAAGCCGAGCACCATGCCCGTGTCGATGTCCTTCGCGCTGCCGACGCCCTCCCCGAGCGAGAACGCGCACTCGTTGATCACCTGGCAGACGATTCGCCCGAGCACCAGCCCCGGCGCGTCGCCGACCCACTCGACGTGCTTGCCAAGCGCGGCGAAGAAGCGCTCGGCGCGCGCCGCCGCCAACGGCGAGGAGCTGTCGTTGCGCGTCAGCTCGACCAGGCTCGCCTGCTCCAGCGGCGCGAGCACGTGAAAGCCCACGGCGCTGCCGCCCGGGTCAAGCGCCGACAGCGAGCCGGCCTGGCAGAGCACGAGGTGCGCGCCGCCCTGCGTCGGCGGCCGGCGATGCGTTTCACGTGGGCTTGCATCTGCGCCTGCAAGCTGCGCCGGCGCCAGGCGGTCGCACTCGACGATCAGCGCAGGCAGCACGCCGCCCGTCGGGTCGTGCGGCGAACGCACCTCATAGCCGGCCTGCGCGGCGTAGTGGCGAAGCTCCTCCGCCAGCACGCCAGAGCCCGCGATCACGATCACGCCTTCGCCCGCCGACGGCCGCTGCGCCTCGCGCGGATCGGGGTCCTGCGGGCGGTGTCCGGGGGCGCCGTCCGCTCGCTTGCCCGCCTCGTAGGAGTAGTAGCCGCGCTTTGACTTGCGCCCGTGCAGCCCCGCGGCGACGTAGCGCGCGGCGATCGGCGACGGGCGCCAGCGCGGCTCGCCGAAGCTCTGCTCGTAGAAGCTCTTGGAGATCTCAAAGCCCACGTCGACCCCCACCAGGTCCATCAACTCGAACGGCCCCATGCGAAAGCCGCCCTGCATGCGGCAGATGCGGTCGATCGTCGGCACGTCGGCGATTCGCTCCTGCAGCAGCCGCAGCGCCTCCAGCCCGAACGGGCGATTGCTGCGGTTGACCAGGAAGCCGGGCCCGTCGCTCGCGCGGATCACCGTCTTGCCCATCGCCTCCCCCGTCGCATGCGCGATCGCCAGCGCGCGCCCGGCGGACTGCTCGCCGGCGACGACCTCCAGCAGGCGCATGACCGGCGCCGGGTTGAAGAAGTGCATGCCCACGACGCGCTCCGGGTGGCTCGCCGCCGGCGCGATCGCCGTCACCAGCAGCGACGAGGTGTTGCTCGCCAGCACGCACCGCTCGTCGACGATCTCAGACAGCTTGCGATACAGCTCGTGCTTGAGCTCCAGGCGCTCGGGGGCGGCCTCGATCACCAGCTCGCACGGCGCCAGCTGCGCCAGCTGCGCGGCTGGCTGCACGCGCGCGACCGCCGCGCGCGCATCCTCCTCGGACAGGCGGCCTTTCGCGGCTTCTTTGCCCAGGCCGTCTTCGATCTTCTGCACGCCGCCGGCGAGTGCCTGCGCGACCGGGTCGTGCAGCAGCGTGCGCGCTCCAGCCCGCGCGGCGAGTTGGGCGATACCCGCGCCCATCGTGCCCGCACCCAGCACGCCGATTACGGCCGGCACGCGAACCTCGCCATAATCGTCGTTGTCTGCCGTCGGCTGCGCGGACATGTCCTCGTCTTCCCGACCCGCTCAGGCCGGGACCATCGCGCCGATACCGGTCATCTCGCGGCCGATGATCAGTTTCTGGATCTGCGAGGTGCCCTCGTACAGGGTCGTCACGCGCGCGTCGCGGAAGTAGCGCTCGACCGGGTGGTCGTCGACGTAGCCCGCGCCGCCGTGCACCTGGATCGCCAGGTTCGCGCACTCCAGCGACCCCTCCGTCGCGTGCAGCTTGGCCACCGATGTCTCCAGCGTGTTCGGCCGGCCGAGGTCCTTCAGCCATCCCGCGCGCCACACGAGCATGCGCGAGGCCTCCGTCTTCAGCACCATGTCGGCGATCATCGCCTGCACCAGCTGGAAGCTCGCGATCGGGCGCCCGAACTGCTCGCGCTCCTTGGCGTAGCTGACCGACTCCTCCACGCAGCCCTGGCAGATGCCCACGCAGCCGGCCGCCACCGAGTAGCGCCCGGAGTCAAGCGCCGACATCGCCACTTTGAAGCCCTCGCCGATGCCGCCGAGCATCTGCTCGTCGGTGACGTGCACGTCTTCCAGCGCGATCGACGCCGTGTCGGAGGCGTGCAGGCCCATCTTGTGCTCGATCGTCGACGGTTTGTAGCCGTCCTGCTCGGTGTCCACGAGAAAGCACGCAAGGCCCTTGTAGCCCAGCTCCGGGTCGGTCTGCGCGAAGATCAGCGCGACCTTTGCGTAGTTGCCCATCGAGATCCACATCTTCGCGCCGTTGATCACCCAGCCGTCGTCCGTCTTCTTCGCGCGCGTCTTCTGGTTGGCAGCATCCGAGCCGGTGTCCGGCTCGGTCAGCCCGAAGCAGCCCAGCCACTCGCCCGAGCACAGCTTCGGCAGGTAGTGCTGCTTCTGCTCCTCGGTGCCCCACTTGAGGATCGCCGAGCAGACCAGCGAGGTCTGCACCGAGATGACCGTGCGGATCGCCGAGTCGCCGCGGCCGATCTCCTCGACGATCAGGCCGTAGCTGAGATAGTCAAGGCCCGCGCCGCCGTACTCCGTCGGCACGATCGCCCCGAGGTAGCCCTGCGCGGCGATCTTCTTCACCAGGTCCAGGTCGAAGTGGTGGTTGCGCGCGTTTTCGCGCGTCTGCTTGACGATCTCCTTGTCGGTGAACTCGCGAGCCGTGTCCTTGATCAGGCGTTGCTCGTCGGTAAGTTCGAAGTCCATCTCTCTCCTCTCGGCCCGGCGTTCGCTCTCAGGCCAGCTTTGGTGTTTGCCACGGCGCCGTCACGCGCCGCTCTATCTCCTCTGCGATCCCCTCGATCGCAACGCGCTCTTGTGCCAGCGAGTCGCGGTCGCGCAGCGTCACAGTTCGGTCCTGCAGGCTCTCATGGTCGATCGTCAGACAGAACGGCGTGCCGATCTCATCCTGGCGGCGATAGCGCTTGCCGATCGAGCCGCCGTCGTCGTACTCGGCCTGCACGACCGAACGGATCGCGCGATGGACCTCGTGGGCGAGCTCCGGCATGCCCTCTTTGCGAAACAGCGGCAGCACCGCCGCCTTCACCGGCGCCAAGCGCGGGTGAAGGCGCAGCACCGTGCGCGTCTCGCCCGACCCCTCGCCCTCGCCCGCGACGACTTCCTCGTCGTACGCGTCCACGAGGAAGGCCAGCGTCGCGCGGTCGGCGCCCGCCGCCGGCTCGATCACGTGCGGGACGTAGCGCTCGCCCGTCGCCTGGTCGAAGTACTCGAGCTTCTCGCCCGAGAACTCCGCGTGGCGCGTCAAGTCGAAATCGCCTCGGTTGGCGATGCCCTCGAGCTCTGACCAACCGATGGGGAAGAGGTATTCGACGTCGCTCGTGCCCGAGGAATAGTGCGACAGCTCGTCCGCGTCGTGCGCGCGCAGGCGCAGGTGGTCCGGGCGGATCCCCAGCGTCGTGTACCACAGCTCGCGCTCGGCCAGCCAGTGCTCGAACCAATGCTGCGCTTCGTCCGGCGCCACGAAGAACTCCATCTCCATCTGCTCAAACTCACGTGTGCGAAAGATGAAGTTGCCCGGCGTGATCTCATTGCGAAAGGACTTGCCGACCTGCGCGATGCCGAACGGCGGCTTCTTGCGCGAGAACTGCAGCACGTTCTTGAAGTTGATGAAGATGCCCTGCGCGGTCTCCGGGCGCAGGTACGCGACCGAGCCCGACTCCTTCACCGGCCCCACCGTCGTCTCGAACATCAGGTTGAAGTCGCGCGCCTGCGTCAGCTCGCACTCGTCGGCTTCCCCCGGGTGCTTGGACGGTTTGCGCCCGCACTGAAGCTCCTGCAGGTGATCGGCGCGGTAGCGCCTACCGCACGTCTTGCAGTCGACCAGCGGGTCGGTGAAGCCCTCCAGGTGGCCTGACGCCTCCCACACGCGCGGGTGCTGCAGGATCGCCGAGTCGATCGCCACGATGTCGTCGCGCTCGGTGATCATCGCGCGCCACCACTCGTTCTTGACGTTCTGCTTGAGCAGCACGCCGTAGTGGCCGAAGTCGTACGTCGAGCCAACCCCGCCGTAGATCTCCGACGACGGGAACACGAAGCCGCGCCGCTTGCACAGCGCGACGATCTTCTCCATCGTCACAAGGTCGGCGGTTGCAGGGATGTCGGAATCTGGCATGCAGTTTCGTGGAGGTTCGGGCATGTTTGTGCCGGTTTGTGCCCGTTCGTGCTGGTTCGTGCTGGTTCGTGCTAGTTCGTGCTAGTTCGCGGCGATCATAGGCGACGCCCCGTAAGATGCCGCGCCGTGGCGCGCATCCTGATCGTCGGCGGCGGCTGCCGGGGCCGACGCTTCGCCGCGCGCATGGTCGAGCACGGCCACGCATTGCGCGTGACCACGCGCAGCGAGCACGGCCGCGCGGCGATCGAGGCCTGCGGCGCCGAGTGCTGGATCGGCACGCCAGATCGCCTCGCCACGCTGCGCGGTGCACTTGAGAACGTGACGATCGCCTGCTGGATGCTCGCCGGCGCTAGCGGTCAGCCCGACGACGTCGCGGTCCTGCATTCCTCGCGCCTGGAGTTCTTCCTCGGGCAGGCGATCGACACGACCGTGCGCGGCTTTCTCTATGACGCGTGGCCGGCCGGCGGCGGCTCCGGCGGCCTGGGCGGCGTTTCTTGCGAGGTGTTGGCTGGTGGCGAGCGCATCGTTCGCTCGCTCACGCAGTTCAACGCGATCCCCGTAGCCGTGCTCGAAGCGGAGACGTCTCGGGCCGGGGACGCAGCGGGCGCAGCCGGTCGCAGGGAGCGCGACGACGACGACGCGTGGGTCGATGCGGCATGCGCCGCCGTGGACTCGCTTCTCGGCGGTCAAGCTCGCGCCGATCCGCGCCGATGATCAGAGCAAGATGGCCGGCGAGCGCCCCCGATACGGCCTGTTCGTCAGCGCGCTCGGCGCAGTCCTGCTGGCGGTCTCGGTGTTCCTGCCCTGGTATGGCGTGAGCCTGACGACGCATGGCATCGCCTTCGCCCAGCAGGTCGGCAACCAGGTCGCCGCGCAGCTGGGCAACGCCACGCTGCAGAGCTACATGTCCTCGCTGCACGCCAATCTCTCCGGCCTGGCCGGCCACGAATTCATCTCGCTGAGCGCGCACCAGGCGCTGAAGACGCTCAACGTCGTGCTCCTGATCGTCGGCGGCCTGGGCTGCGTGATCGCGCTGTTCGCGCTCGCCGGCTCGACCTCCGGCGAGGCCAACCGCGGGCCGCTGGCGCTGCTTGGCGCGCTCGCCGCCGCCTGCGTGCTCTACCGCATGATCGTGCCGCCGTCGCCGTCGGGCGACATGTTCGCGCTGACGCTGCGCGAGGGCGCGTGGCTGTCGCTGCTGGGTGCCGGCGCGATGGTCGCAGGTGCTCTGTGGCCGGCGCGAGAGGGCGGCGCCAGCCCACGCCAGGCCGACGCGCAGGACGCCTGGTCACAGCTGTCCGGCTGGACGCCCGAGACCTGAGCAAAGGCTTGCCCGGCTGGGCGAGCGAGGGCTGCGCGGCGGTCGCCTCTGCGGGCGCGGATGCGCCTGGGCGGGCCCGGCGCTTCGCTATGCTGATAGTAATCCTCGTAAAGCCGATCAGGATTTATTCTCCAGCGCTCGGCGCATCGCAGCAGCTGAGGCTGTCTGCCGAGAAAGGAACTCATCGATGACACTGCAACTTGGCGACACAGCCCCCGACTTCGAGGCCGACACGACCGAGGGGCGCATCAAATTCCACGACTGGATCGGCGACTCCTGGGCGGTGCTGTTCTCACACCCCAAGGACTTCACGCCCGTCTGCACGACCGAGCTCGGCTACATGGCCAAGATCAAGCCCGACTTCGACGCGCGCGGAGTGAAGATCATCGGCCTGTCCGTCGACGCGCTCGACAACCACGAGGCGTGGGCCAAGGACATCGAGGAGACGCAGGGCGTCGCCCCCAACTACCCGATCATCAGCGACAACGACTTCAACGTGGCGAAGCTGTACGGCATGCTGGCGGCCGACACGTCCGGTGACGTCGGCGCGCGCACGCCGGCCGACAACCAGACCGTGCGCAACGTGTTCGTGATCGCGCCCGACAAGACGCTGAGGCTGATCCTCGTGTACCCGATGACCACCGGGCGCAACTTCGACGAGGTGCTGCGCGTGATCGACTCGCTGCAGCTGACAGCCAACCACAAGGTCGCCACGCCGGCCAACTGGAAGCCCGGCGAGAAGGTGATCATCGCGGGCTCGGTCTCCAACGACCAGGCCAAAGAGGCCTACCCCGACGGATGGGAGGAACCGCGCCCCTACATCCGCCTCGTCCCGCAGCCCAGCTGACGACCGGCGCGATGCGCTAGGCACGCGGTCGGCGTCCGGCGCGCACGTGGCGCCGGACGCGCCCTGCCTTCGGCGCTTAGGCGAGCGTCGGGCGACCGTCGCTCGACTGCAGGCGCTGCACGAGCTCGGCGAGGATGCGGTAGGTCGCGCCCCAGATGAGGTGGCCGTCGAGGATGTAAGCCTCGGTCTCGAAGGAGATTCCGCGACGCTCCAAGCGCGTGCGCGTCCTGCTCTGGTGGAGCTCATCCAGCGGCAGCTCGAGCACCGCATCGACCTCTCGCGGCGACAAGCGCCAGCGCTGGCCGGCGGGGATCACGCCGACGAACGGATGGATCAGGTAGTTGGTCGCGAACGTTGAGATCGCCGGGAGCTCGCCGATCAGCGTGACGGCGTCGCGTGTGAGCCCGATCTCCTCCTCGGCCTCGCGCAGCGCCGTCTCGGTCAGGTCGGCGTCCTCGGGGTCCTGGCGCCCGCCGGGAAAGGAGATCTCACCGGCGTGGCGGCGCAGGTCGGCACGGCGCCTGGTCAGCACGACGTGCGGAGGCTTCGCATGGACTGACTGAAACAGCGGGACGAGCACCGCCGCGGGCGTCTGCCCGCCCGGGCTGTTCGCGGGCGTGGCGATCAGCTCGCTCGCGCCGGCGAGGTCGCGGCCACTGTGGCGATCCGGCTCAGGCGGCCAGGTGGACGCGCTCGATGCGCTCCATGAACATGACCTCGCCATCCAGCGCACGGTGCACCGGACACTTCGCGGCGATCACGCGCAGGCGTTCGACCTGCTCCTCGGGGAGGTCGTCGGGGAGGCGCATGACCAGCTCGAACTTCGTCGGGCAGCCGCGCTCCGCCGGGCTGTACTCGACGTCCACCTCGACATGGCCGATGTCCCAGCCCTTGCGCGCCGCGTACATCTCCATCGTGATCGCCGTACACGACGCCAGGCTCACGGCCAGCAGCTCCTGCGGGTTCGGTCCCGCGTCGTGTCCGCCCGCCGCCAGCGGCTCGTCGACGATGTCCTCGTGATCGCGCACCTGCACGGTGTGCCGGAAGCCGCCGCTCCCGTCGCGCCGCGCGGTGGCCTTCATCCTTGTCAGCCCGTTAGATCCACCCATTTCGCTCCTTTTCCAAAACTAGAGAACTGCCATTTACATGGTACTGCGGGCGGCCCTAGAAAAGCGGGTTGAACAGCAGGCCGGTGAGCAGCTTGGGAAAGAAATAGGTCGACTTGGGCGGCATGTTCTCGCCCTCGGCCGCCACGTCGCGTACCTGCGAGACAGGTGTCGGGCGCATCAGGAACGCCGCGTCGTACTCGCCACAGCGCACCTTGGCGATCGCCTCGGCCGTGTCGCGCGCGTAGAACAGTCCGTTGAAGTGCGAGATGTCGTCGTCTGAGAGCCCGAGCGCGCCCTTCAGCAGCAACGTCTCCAACACGCCCGTATCGAGCTGGCGGTAGGCCTCGGAGTGCCCGCCCAGCGCGGCGTCGGCGATCGCCTGGTCCCTCAGCGTCAGGCGATACGCGCGATCGCCCCGCGCGGTGACGTAGCCCAGCTGCAGCGGCCCGCTGCCCGGCGGCGGAGCGGCCTGCTCGATCGGCACCTCGGAGATCTCGAAGTCGCGCTCCAGCGCCTGCGCGAGCGCGGCGCGGCGCTCGTCGTCGAGGCGGTTGACGAGGCGGTGCGTGGGGAAGACCGTCAATCCCGGGTCCTGCAGCGCCACCAGGCACATCAGGATGTAGCGGTGCTCGCCCTCGCCGCCGACCTCGTCGGCATATGCCTGCATCGTCTCGTAGCGGTGGTGGCCGTCGGCGATCAGCAGCTCGGCCTCACGCGTCGCCGCCTGCACCGCGGCGATCGCCTGCGGATCGGCGACGCGCCACAGGCGGTGAACGGTCTCGTCGGCGTCGGTCACCTCGCCCCACGGCGCCTGCGTGGTGAACGGCTCGAGCGCTCCCCACGCGGCGTTCGCCGGGTCGGAGAACAGCGAGAAGATTGGCGAGATGTTCGCGCGCGTGGCACGCGTCAGGCGCAGGCGGTCCTCCTTGGGGCCGGGATGCGTGCGCTCGTGCGGGCGCACCCGGCCGGGGCCGTAGCCCTCGATGCGCACGCGGCAGAAGAAGCCGCGCCTGCTGCGTCGCTCGCCGTCCGGGCCGGAGTAGTCCTGCGTGTGCGCCCACAGCGCCGGCTCTGGGTCGCGCACGAGCGCGCCCTGCAGCTGCCAGCTGTCGAACAGCTCGCGCGCCGCTGCGTATGCGTCGGGCTCGCCCTGCGGGAGATCGACGCCGACGACGTTGTAAGGCGAGCGCGCGATCAGCTCGGCGCGTTGCGAGGCGTCGATCACGTCGTAGGGGGGCGCGACCACGTCCTTCAGCGGCCCGGCCACGGCGGTGTCGTAGTGCAGTGCGCGCAGCGGTTGAACGTCGGCCATGGCGGTGGCGGAGGCTAGCAGCAGCGTCGTCGCTGGCCGGCGAAGCCACGCTGCAAAGTCGACGCGCTTATGCGAACATACGTTCGTATGACGCACTCTCGACATCTGCGTGACATCGCCCGCCTGTTGCGCGTCGAGCGCCAGCTCACCGTCGACCAGCTGGCCAGGCGCCTGGCGCTCCCGCGCAGCACCGTCTACTACTGGGTCCGCGACCTGCCGCTGCGCGCTTCTCGCTCGGGCGTCGATGCGGGAGGGGAGCCCGACGCTGGCCCGCATGCCGGCAGCGACGCGTCTTCGAGCAGCGGCGAGAGCGCATACGAGGAAGGACTGCGCAGCTATGACGAACTCGTCGCCCAGCCGACGTTCCGCGATTTCGTCTGCATCTACATCGTCGAGGGCTACAAGCGCGACCGGCGAAGAGTCGCCTTGGCCAACGCCGACCCGACCGTGATGCGACTGGCCCACCGCTGGATCTGGCGGCTGACCGACAAGTCGCCCTCGCTTGCCGTGCATTGCTCGGCCGATCAGAGCTTCAGCGAGCTGCGGCGCTTCTGGAGCGAGACCGTCGGCGAGGAGACGGCGGCGATCCGCGCGCGACGCACCGGCGATGGCGAACTGCTGCACCGCTGGAGCCCGCTGCCCGTGCACGGCGTGCTCGCCGTCACCGTCGACGACAGCCAGCTGCGCGCCCGCCTGCAGGCGTGGATGTGCAGGACGCGCGAGAGCTGGCGTTAGACTCGGCAGCAGAACGGGGCGTGGCGCAGCCTGGTAGCGCACCTGCTTTGGGAGCAGGGGGTCGGAGGTTCAAATCCTCTCGCCCCGATCTGAGGACTGTCGAGGGCGCTCCTGCTGAAGCCTCCGCGACTTCGCCTGTTCGGTGAGACGACCGGTCGATCCGCGGTTGTGCCCGAACGCCTGCGACGCAAGCGCCACGCGCGCCGAAATCTAGCCGAAGGTCTAGTGAATCGGCCGCCGGCGTCGGCCACACTTGCCGCTCTACACCCACTGAAAAAGGCAAACTCGCCGTGAGGCGGGGACGCAAAGCCAGGGTCTCGACGAGATAGCTCGGCTGCCGCTAGACGCCATGGAGGCTGCCGTGCCTGCTTCGCTGAACGCCCGATCCCGAGACCTGCGGCGCCCGATCGCACGCCCGCCGATGCGCTTGGCAGAGCGCGCACGCGAGGACGACGGCTTCTCGCTGATCGAGCTGCTCGCCGTCGTGCTGATCATCGGCGTGCTCGCCGCGATCGCGATTCCATCGTTGCTCAACGAGACGACGAGCGCTGATGCCGCCGCTGCGAAGACGCAGGTCGGCACGCTGCAGACGGCGATGAAAACGTACGCGATGGAACACAGCGGTAGCTATGAAGGCGCGACGCTGGCGAAGCTCCAGGTGATCGAGCCGACGCTGCGCGACACCACGACGGCGATCGCCGTCGAAGTCGTGCGCCCGAGCGCGACCGGCTTCACGATCGAATCGCGCGCAGTCGGCAGCAGTCAGGCTTACAAGCTCGAAAGCGAAAGCGGTGCGCTCACGCGGTCGTGCACGCCGGCAGGCAGGGGCGGGTGCCAGGCCGGCGGCAGCTGGTAAGCGAGGACGGGCGCCAGGCCGGCGGCAGCTCAGCGCGAAGGGTGCCCGACGGCGCGCGGACGGCGTGGCGCCGAGGAGCGCATCTGCGCGGTGCGCCGGCGCAGCCTGCGCATGAGCTCGCGCTCGGCTTCGGCGGCCTGTCGCGTGACGGCGCCTGAGATCTGCTCGGAACCGCTGTGCACGACCCAATAGCCGGTCGGCGTCTGCCTGACGGTGAGCTGTGTGTCGTCTTGCATCACACCCACCGTACTCCCCTCGGCGATCGAGGCCGGTTGCCAGCTTGTGAACGCTCGTGCATGAACAGAAATGCCCTGGACAGATTCGCTGACGAGCGGCTACCGTGGGCCGATGCCAGCCCGCAGCGATGCGACGGTCAAGCGCGTGACGCTGGTGGCCTGCATCCTTGGCTCGGGGATAGCTCTGCTCGATGGAACGGTCGTGAATGTCGCGCTGCCGACGATCCAGCGTGCGCTGGGCGGTGGCCTTGCCGCGCAGCAATGGGTCGCCAACGGCTACCTGCTGACGCTCGGCTCGCTGATCCTCGTGGGCGGCTCGCTCGGCGACCTGTACGGCGAGCGCAACGTGTTCGCGCTTGGCGTGGCGGCCTTCGGCGCTGCCTCTGCCCTGTGTGCCGTCTCGCCGTCGATCGGCTTCCTCGTGGCGGCGCGCGCGCTGCAGGGGGTCGCGGGCGCGCTGCTGGTGCCGAGCTCGCTGGCGGTGATCGTGAACACGTTCGGAGCGTCTGAGCGCGGAGGGGCGATCGGCACGTGGACGGCTTGGGGGGCGATCGCGGGGGTGCTCGGGCCGCTGGCGGGCGGCGAGCTGCTGGCGATCGCGTCGTGGCGCTGGATCTTCTTGATCAACGTGCCGCTGGCGGCGCTGTGCGTGTGGCTGATTCTGTCGGTGATCCCGCAGAGCGCGCGGCGCGATCGCCACGGCCGGCGCGTCGACTATCCGGGGGCGCTGCTGTGCGCGCTCGGGCTGGGGGGCCCGGTGTTCGCGCTGATCGAGCAGCCGCGCTTGGGCTGGTCGAGCCCGAGCGTTTACGGTCCGTTGATCGCCGGCGCGGTGCTGCTGGCGGTCTTCGGCTTGTACGAGTCGCGCGCAAAGGACCCGATGCTGCCGCTGAGGCTGTTCCGCCGGCGCAACTTCTCGGCGGGGAACATCGAGACGTTCGCGATGTATGCGGGGCTGGCGATCGTGTTCTTCTTCCTCGTGCTGTTCCTGCAGCAGATCGGCGGCTACACGCCGCTGCAGAGCGGCATGGCGACGTTGCCGGCGACGGTCATGATGTTCTTTCTCTCGCGCCGGTTCGGCGCGCTGGCCGACCGCTTCGGCCCACGCTTCTTCATGGGCGCAGGCCCACTGATCGCGGCAGCTGGTCTGTTGCTGTTCCAGAACACGGGGCTGAAGGCCGACTACGTCTCAGAAGTGCTGCCAGCGCTGCTGATCTTCTCGCTGGGGCTGTCGCTGACCGTCGCGCCGTTGACGGCGGCGGTGCTGGCGGGCTCGGAGAGGGAGGCGGGCATCGCCTCGGGCGTCAACAACGCGATCGCGCGGGTGGCGGGCCTGCTGGCCGTGGCGGCGCTCGGCGCCGTGGTCGCCTCGTCGTTCTCCTCGTCGATCGACGGCTCGCTCGCCGGCCGGCCGCTCAGCCCCGCGGCGCGCCAGGCCGTGGTCGAGGCCAAGCGCCGCACGATCGCGCGCGCCGACGTCGCCCACGTCCCGCCCGCCGAGCGCCCGGTCGTCGCCCGCGCCGTGCAGGACGCGTCGGTCCACGCGTTCCGGCTGGGCCTCGGGCTCTCGGCCGCCCTCGTGTCGCTCGGCGGGCTGCTGGGCCTGATCGGCATCGTCAACCCGCGGCGCGCGGTGCGCTGCGAGGACTGCCCGGGCGGCGCGCTGGCCGGCGCGCCCGCCGAGGCCGGCAACGACCGCCTTCCGGCCGTCGCCCTGCCGGGGTCGCGGCCGCGTCCACTACCGTCCGCGTCATGACCTCGATCGTCGAGACGCCGGTCCGGGACGAGGCCGCTCCCCGACGCCCACGCCGCCCGGCGATCGTCGCCGTCGACGACGAGCCCGCCGTCCTGGCCGCGGTCGCGCGCGATCTGCGCCAGGGCTTCGGAGAGCGCTACCGGATCCTGCGCGCCGGATCGGGGGCCGAGGGCCTCGAGCTGCTCGCCGAGCTGCGCCGGCGCGGCGAGCCCGTCGCGCTGCTCGTCGCCGACCAGCGGATGCCCGGCCTCTCGGGGACCGAGTACCTGCTGCAGGCGCGCCAGCTCGCGCCCGGCGCCAAGCGCGTCCTGCTGACCGCCTACGCCGACACCGAGGCCGCCATCTCGGCGATCAACCAGGTCGGGTTGGACTACTACCTGCTCAAGCCGTGGGACCCGCCCGAGGAGCAGCTGTTCCCGGTGCTCGAGGACCTGCTGACGACGTGGGACGCGGGCGCCGCGCTGGAGTCCGGCGGCGTGCGCATCGTCGGCCACCGCTTCTCCAAGGAGACGCACGACCTGCGCGACTTCCTGGCCCGCAACCGGGTTCCGGGCCGCTGGCTTGACGTGGAGCGCGACGGCGAGGCCCGGGACCTGCTCAGGGTCGCCGAGGTGGCCGAGGATCGTCGGGCGCTCCAG